>CAYVGJ010000016.1:0-82588 GCA_964451165.1 uncultured bacterium | reverse complement strand
TTTCCATATCGCTTGCCGCGGTTACTGTATGCTGAGCGCCTTTGTCGCTTTCTTCAGCTATATTGCTAACCATTCCGACGGCATTTGTCACTTCGGATGTGCTGTTTGTCTGTTCCTGCATTGCCGCACTTACTTCATCGGATATTTTTGCCAGATTCTGCATCGCAAGCGATATCTCGCTGGATCCTTTAGACTGTTCATCCATGGCGTTTAGGATTTCCTGCGTAAGTTTGTTTATTTCTTCCATCGCGTTGGTAATCTCTCTGGATCCTTTCTGCTGATCGTTAGTTTCATTGCCAACATCAGTAGCGAGCCTTGTTACTTCATACGCCGATTTAGTCGTATCCCCGATTACTTTGTCTACTTCTTCTATAAGCTGAACACCTCTTTCAGCTTTATGATTGGAATCTTTTATCAGTTCCGTTATCTCTTTGGATGCCTGCGCTGACTGTTCTGCGAGATTGCGTACTTCATCGGCTACTACCGCAAACCCTTTGCCTGCCTCACCTGCGCGTGCGGCCTCGATCGCGGCGTTTAACGCAAGCAGGTTTGTCTGTGAAGCTATACCGGTAATAACTCCGATAATATTATTTATCTTCTCGGAACTTACGGCTATATCTTTCATCGCTTTTACGCTCTCTTTTACAGCCTTGTTCGCCGCTTCCGCTTTCTCGCTCATATCTTTGGATATTGTCAACATACCCTGTGAATTATCAGCTACGTGTTTTATCGATGTCGAAAGCTGTTCCGCGGATGCCGTAGATTCGTTTATTGCCGCCGCCTGCGACTCAACATTCTTATATACCTGCTGGACGTTCCTGCTCATCTGCTCAACTGCTGTTGTTGTTTCGGTAACCGATGAAGTCTGAATTTCTATGCTTTTTATAACCTCATTACCGTTTTTAGCTATCTGGTCAACAGCGCTTTTGGTTTCCTGAGCGGAACTGGCGAGTTCTTCTGCGCTCTTTGACATTTGACGAGCCGTTGCGCTCAACTCTTCCGAACTTGACACTATCGAAGTAGCCACGTTTTTAAGCCTGCCGATTATGTTTCTTAAACTATCGGTTAATCCGTTAAACGCTTTTGCCAACTGACCGATTTCATCTTCGCTATCTACATTAAGTTTCTCTATAGCAAGGTTACCAGCGCTAATTTCATTTGCGTTTTTAACTACTTTTGCCAAAGGATCAGATATGCTTTTCGCCAACCATAAGATCAACAGCGAACCTATAATTGACGATACAACAATCGCAAGTACTATCAAATTCCTGATATTATATAATGTATCCATAAAATCGCTAAGATAACTTCCGGATGCTATAATCCAATCATTTTCAGGATAATACGCGTATGAAACAATCTTTTTCTTTCCTTCCCATGTATATTCTATAAATCCCTTTTTGGTATCTATGATCTGTTTTATGAAATCAAAACTCGCAAGGTTTTTTCCTTCATTTGTAGGATGAATTATAGCATCGCCTTTTGAATTTAACACGAACATATAACCTGTTTTACCAACTTTTTTCGCCATAACCTGGCTTCTTATCGCTTCATCAACCTTCTTTTTGGCTACCGCCTCGGCAAACGCTTCTCCATGCTCTACCAGCTCGTTGCCGACAGATAGAAATTTATTCATAAATTCCTGATTAATTATAGCAGTATCCAAACTTGCCATTATTTCTTTATAATGACTTATAGCACTTTCCACATTTTTAGTATCAATTTTGTTTGCCTGCGCATATTCAAATAAATTTTCCAATTTATTGAATTCCTTATCCATTTCATCATGGAAACCTTTTATTTTTTCTTCGGGAAGATAACCTTTGTATGCTATGGCATTAACAGCTTGCCTGCGGGCGTTAAACAATATACCTTTGTAATAACCTACAAAAAAATCTACTTGCTCAGACTGATTTTTAACAAAGTTTACATAATCAGCAACCTGCTCTTCCATTTTCCCACGGACTTCCTGATATATACCGTCTTTTGTAAATGAATACACAAAAATTCCTGTTGCCGCAAGAGCAATAATTAATATGGACAGGCAGAACGAAATCAATTTTGATTTTATTGACCAGTTTTTAAAATTCACTTTCATCTTTGGTATCTCCTTTGAAAATTTTGTTACGTGAAATATTTTTTTATTCTTTATGGTCATTATCGGTTTTCTTATATATATCTTTATTATTTTTTTATTTTTACATATTTCTTATTTTATATTTTTTGTTGAAGAGTAATTTCTTATTTATATGATACACTATATATTTATTTGTTATTCAATATATTACATTTATACTATGATCTGATTATTCTAATAACAATTTAGACATATTAATTCATAACGGAATCATTTATCGTTTATTCTGCTTATTCTATAGCTTTTTATATCTTTCTAACCTTCAGCTAAAATTATTGCGTCCATAAGTTCTTCAATGTTCATAATGCTAACCGGTGGTGAAAGATATGCATTTTAAAATTAAAATCACCAGTAATCGATAAATTGGTTAGTTCTAAAAAGACATGATGATAATAAGAATATTTACATATAAAGCATCTCCAAAAAAAAATCAGGAACAAATTTTAAATTTGTTCCTGATTAATAGTGTTTTGTTTTATAGTAAAAATTAATACTTCGTTTAAATAGTCTATGTGAAATTACAATTTGTACATGGATACTATTTCCGACAAAACCTGAGCTTCTCTTTCCATATCGCTTGCCGCGGTTACTGTATGCTGAGCGCCTTTGTCGCTTTCTTCAGCTATATTGCTAACCATTCCGACGGCATTTGTCACTTCGGATGTGCTGTTTGTCTGTTCCTGCATTGCCGCACTTACTTCATCGGATATTTTTGCCAGATTCTGCATCGCAAGCGATATCTCGCTGGATCCTTTAGACTGTTCATCCATGGCGTTTAGGATTTCCTGCGTAAGTTTGTTTATTTCTTCCATCGCGTTGGTAATCTCTCTGGATCCTTTCTGCTGATCGTTAGTTTCATTGCCAACATCAGTAGCGAGCCTTGTTACTTCATACGCCGATTTAGTCGTATCCCCGATTACTTTGTCTACTTCTTCTATAAGCTGAACACCTCTTTCAGCTTTATGATTGGAATCTTTTATCAGTTCCGTTATCTCTTTGGATGCCTGCGCTGACTGTTCTGCGAGATTGCGTACTTCATCGGCTACTACCGCAAACCCTTTGCCTGCCTCACCTGCGCGTGCGGCCTCGATCGCGGCGTTTAACGCAAGCAGGTTTGTCTGTGAAGCTATACCGGTAATAACTCCGATAATATTATTTATCTTCTCGGAACTTACGGCTATATCTTTCATCGCTTTTACGCTCTCTTTTACAGCCTTGTTCGCCGCTTCCGCTTTCTCGCTCATATCTTTGGATATTGTCAACATACCCTGTGAATTATCAGCTACGTGTTTTATCGATGTCGAAAGCTGTTCCGCGGATGCCGTAGATTCGTTTATTGCCGCCGCCTGCGACTCAACATTCTTATATACCTGCTGGACGTTCCTGCTCATCTGCTCAACTGCTGTTGTTGTTTCGGTAACCGATGAAGTCTGCACTTCTATGCTTTTTACAACCTCATTACCGTTTTTGGCGATCTGGTCAACAGCGCTTTTGGTTTCCTGAGCAGAACTGGCAAGTTCTTCAGCGCTTTTTGACATCTGGCGAGCCGTTGCGCTTAGTTCTTCTGAACTCGATACTATTGAAGTAGCCACATTTTTAAGCCTGCCAACTATATTTCTTAAACTATCGGTTAATCCATTAAAGGCTTTTGCCAACTGACCGATTTCATCTTCACTATCTAAAACAAGTTTGTCTATAGTAAGGTTACCCGCACTGATCTCATTGGCGTTCTTAACAACTTTTGCCAGCGGATCTGAGATACTTTTCGCCAACCATAAAATCATTAGTGCACCAATAATAGACGATACCACAACCGCTATTACTACTAAATTCCTGATATTATACAATGTATCCATAAAATCGCTAAGGTAACTCCCGGATACCACAATCCAATCTTTTTCAGGATAATAACCGTACGATGCTATCTTCTTTTTCCCTTCCCATAAATATTCTACAAACCCTTTTTTAGTATCGATTATTTGCTTAGCGAAATCCTCACCGGCAATATTATTCCCCTCATTCGTAGGATGAATTACGATATCGCCTTTTGAATTCATCACATACATATAACCGGTTTTACCTACTTTTTTAGCCAGAATCTGACTTCTTATGGCATCATGAACTTTCTTTTCCGCTACTATTTCTGCAAATGCCTCTCCATGTTCTACCAGCTCATTACCCACAGATAGAAATTTGTTCATTAATTCCTGATTGATTGCCGTTGTACGCAAAGCGTTTACAATTTCCTTATAACTTTTGACTGTGCTCTCAATATCTTTTGTTTCTATATTTTTTGTGTGCGCATACTCATATAAATTCTCAATTTGAGAGAAATTTTTTTCCATTTCATCATAGAAACCATTTATTTTATCATCAGAAAGATAACCTTTGTATGCTATGGCATTAACAGCTTGCCTGCGGGCATTAAACAATATACCTTTGTAATAACCTACAAAAAATTCTACCTGCTCAGACTGATTTTTAACAAAATTGACGTAATCCGCAACCTGCTCTTCCATTTTCCCACGGACTTCCTGATATAATCCTTTTTCTGTAGATGTATATACAAAATATCCTGTGGACACAAGAGCAAGAATTAAAATAGACAGGCAGAACGAAATTAATTTTGTTTTAATTGACCAGTTTTTGAAATTCACTTTCATCTTTAATATCTCCTTTTCTGATATTGTTGTATGAAGGACATTAATAACTCTTTAACTAATTTATCGGTTTGCCTGTATATTTATTTACTTTTATTTGCATATTAATTTATAGTCCTCAACCAAAATAAATCATTTTTATTCCTTTATTGATAACTATATGCAGTAGTATATGGTATCTTTGAGTATTGTTTCTATATTGGAAAGATGTCTTAAAATTATATAATGTTTGTTAATTATTTTATGCGTCTGTAAAGATTTATCATATTCTTCTGTAGATTTTATTACTTTTTGGTATTTGATTGACAAAAAACGATGAGACGAAAAACAGGAATGACATATTTGAATACATCATTCCTGTTTTAAAAGATTATTTTTATTGCCTAAAGGAAACATGATTCAGTCGATATAGAATCTTTCCCTCCAACCAATTAATTATTATATTTATAGGGAATATTAATACTTAATGCTTCCTCCGAACAAAGGTTCTTTAGATTTTTCCTGCTGTCTTTCAGGAGTTGTTTCTTTTTTGATTTCCGGTTGAGGTTTCTTTTCCACATTCGCGTTTGCTGATGCGGCTTGAGCAGATTCTTTTCTATTTGGATTAACATCGCATTTTCCAATAAATGTGGCGCCTTCGTTTATCGTAAGCCTATTTGCCTTGATATCGCCGTATAATTCCGCGCTTGAGCGAAGTTCTATTTTATCGTCCGCGAGAATATTGCCCCACACTTTTCCTTCAATAATAATGCTTCCAACCTTGATTTCAGCTTTCACCTGTCCGGTTTTCCCCACAAGCAAAATTCCTTTGCTGGTAAGATTACCTTCAAAATAACCGCTTACAATTAATTTGTTGGAAAATTCAAGAGAACCTTTAAACTTAGTATCATCGCTGAGTATTGTTTCTTTTTCCATATTCCCGGAAGGATAATCGGACTGTCTATCTCTATCGAACATAAAAAATCTCCTTAAATTATATGGTTATATGTTATTCTACAATGACATCTGAATCCAATTTAACAACAGAAGAACCTATAAATGTAGCTCCTTCAGAAACTTCAAGTTTAGGTGCGTAAAGTTCGCCAGAGAAAAACGAGCCCGGCTGAAGTTTTACCAAACCGTCGGACACAAGTTTTCCTTTGAATTTTCCGTCTATGATCGCTTCGCCTACACAAACATTCCCATTCACCTGTCCTGAAGCTGTAATATACAACACGCCTTTTGTCTCTATATCGCCTCTAAAAAAATCATTCTTTTTATAATCCTGAAGATTTATCCTCTGCCCGCATTTCTTGCAGAATGTAGATATTGCTACAGTCGGTACGTCCTGCTTGGTTTTACATGAAGAACATATGATTATCTTGGAATCTGTGCTGTAATTCCTCTCAGGTTTCTGAACTGCATAAGATTTGGGATTAAGATCTATCTCATCCTGATATTCTATCTGAGATTCTATTACTTTTTTAACATTAAATATACGTTTACAATTCTTACAGAAAGCAGATACCGAATGCTGAGCCACCATCTGCGGGATATCGCAATACGGGCAATTAACTTCTATCATATCGCCCGCTCTTTTACTTTTTTCTTTAAAAAGAAATTCTTTTAGCATATGCCTATCTTTTCTATTGTTGTTTTGACTTACTTACCCTTGCTTCACCTACAAAAATCACCCCTTCTTCAACACTTATAGCAGAAGCTTTTATATCTCCATATATTTTAGCGTTAGAAGATAACTTAACCTTACCGTCAACTTCAATTTTACCTTTAAAATTTCCTTTGACGGTTAAATCTTTCGCTTTAACATTCGCATTTGTTGTTGATCCGTCTTCCAAATATAAAGAACCGTTTGAAGATATTGTACCTGTTACCGCGCCAAAAACCTTCAATTCATCTTTAAACTCTATCTCGCCTTCAAATTTTACATCTTTAGTGAGCACACTCGATATTTTTTCCTCTTTTGGAACCGTATTCGAATACGGTTCGTATACGTTTGAATACGATGGTTTTGTTTCTTCACTTTCCGGTGAAGACGCGCTCAATCTTCTTAAAATATTACTCATATTTCCACCATTACCTTATAAATTTTTGATGATTTATATTTATTGAGGTTTATTTTTAAATTAAGGAATTTATCATAAAAGGACATTATTAATTTATAGTTTTTTAAAAACCACCCTGTCAAGATAAAAAACCATAATTATTCTTTTACTAATCAAATTTGTAAAAGAATAGTGATTTTACTCTTTTTTAAGCACAAACACAGATGAAGACTTAATTATTGTATTACTAAATCCACGACTTTTAAAGAAATAAATTAATTCAGCCGCCTGCGGATCAAATCTATTTCCTATAACCATCACAGCGTCAAAGCAATCAAGCAGCGATTGAGTATACTGATCCGTTGTTTTCGCGTAGATATCCAGCACTGGAGGCGGATTTTTATAGCATACAATATTGTTGCCGGTAAAAAAATGGTACGGATTAATCCCGCCTTTGAGCAAATGATAGTACTCAAATACCCTGTGGCTGGCACAACTCCATATATATGGTTCACAAACAACCGGCAGAATCTTTAATCCCCGGGGAATTTTTTTAAAATCTTTTACAATTCCTTTAAGCTCAATATTAGACCACTTGAAATAATCATAATTAGCTACTGCTGAATATATATTAACTATCAGAAGAATAAAACAAACACTATACCTTATTTTATTCTTTAATGGAAACAAAATCACCGCAAATAAATTAGCGATAAAAAAAGACCTCTGGTCTGGCCCATAAAAAAACAACGTTGTCGGCAAAAATATATTAAGCAATATCACAATAAAAACATAAAACATTTTCCGCAATTTTTCATTAGCAGATACCTTCACTCCATATATTACCAGCACAATAACACAGAAAAAAATCAAACCGACTGCCGTGTAACCATCATAGAACGTGTATGGCGCAAGCGATATAAGCAGTGTCTTAATTTTGTTGAATGAAAACAGTATCATCTCCGCCACGTTCTTTTTCACAACAAGCGTTCCTCTTTCCGATAACTGCCACCACCCAAAAAGAACAATGCCGGGTAAAAAAAATAATATATTATAAAAAATTTCCCTGATTTTTTTGTTAAATATCAGATATGACGAAATCGAGATAAACGCGATATAAAAAGTAAACATATGCGATAAATACAAAAGCTGAATCAGAATAAATACAAGTATTTTTCTTATCGGAATCCTGTTTTCATCCAATACCAGTCCCCACAGGCAAAAAAATAGTATGAGGCTCATCAGAAAATTCTCGTTTCCCATGCAAGCAAAAAATGAATATGTATATAAAATAGCGAAAAGAACATATACACGGCTTTGCCGGAAAATTCTTGTAATAAAATAAAAAAAACTTAGTGGGAAAAAGATAATATAAATCGAATAAAAAAGTTTTGAAGCTAGTTTCAAGGGAAATAGCAAACCCAGCAAATATACCGCAATATCAGAAAGAACATTCGGCACAGGGTTGATATTTATATCAAAATTACGGTTATAGTCGTATTTCGGATTATTGTAATTCAGAAGTACGTTTTCTCTCAATAAATGCGATGGATGATCCTGAAATGGAATAAATGTAAATCCCCAGACAAGCAAAAGATTGTAAATAATCAGAAATAATGAAATGATCAGGAAGACCGCATCAACATGCCTCAATAATTTGTAGAAAATAGATCGCAAGAATACACCTTAAATTTCATTTGAGTATTTTCGGCATATATTTGATCAGATCGGACGCTACCAGTCCTCGCTTACCCAATGTTTTTATAGCAGTATCCGCAATTAAACCATGAAAATATACAGCACCACATGCCGCGTTAACAGGTTTCATCCCCTGTGCGATAAACGATCCAACCATCCCCGCCAACACATCGCCCGAACCGGCTTTAGCCAACCCGCTGTTTCCGGTTAAATTAACATAAATATCACCATTGGTATCGGCAATAACGGTATTTTTACCTTTAAGGATAGTTATTACACCGTATTTCATCGCAAAATCTCTTGTATACTTAATTCTATCCGACTGAATTTCAGCTACAGGCACAGATAAAAGCCTCGATAATTCACCCGGATGTGGAGTAATAACAACCTCCGATTTCCTATCCAGAAATGCCTCGGCGCTTACCGATGCCACAGCGTTAAGAGCATCGGCATCAGCCACTATTGGATACGGTGACTCTTTTATCAAGCTTAAAATCAATTCTGCCGTTGACAGATGTTTTCCTATTCCGGGACCAACAAGGATCGAATTGCATTTCCTATCCGCCATAGTAGAAAAAACGGTTTGAAGACAATCCAAATGGAGAGTTTTATCTTCAGTTTCGCAAAGCGGTTTGGTGATCACTTCAGTAAGCTTGATTTCGAAAATATCATGCAAACTCTTTGGGCATCCCAATGTTACCATACCACACCCGGCGCGCAAGGCCGATTCGCAAGCCAGAACCGCCGCTCCGGTAAATCCTGTTGAGCCGGCAAGCACAAATAAATGGCCGAAAGTCATTTTATGCGAATTCTCAGAGCGAATCGGAAGCAAAGACACCATTTTCTCATGTTCCAAACACTCTATATCGGATACAACCGAATTGATAGATTCATCAGGAAAACCTATATCCGCAACTTTAATTTTTCCCGCCAGTTCCACTCCCAGACCTCTAATCAAGCCGAGTTTAGGCAAACCTAATGTTACGGTAATATCAGCCTTTACAGCCAGATTGCCCGCTTCCCCCGTATTTCCGTTTACACCGGAAGGAATATCTATGGATAAAACAGGTTTGTTCAAACCAAGGATAAAAAAAATCGCTTCCGCCACATGCCCTTTTGGAACACCGCTAAACCCTGTTCCGAATATACCGTCAACGATTAAACCGCATCTGATGGCGAATCCTTTGGTTTCCAATAGTTTATCGAGAGTATCGGCGTGTATAATTGAATCGGGATAAAATTCAGCGATTTTTTTATAGTTCTCAAGCGCTTCATTTTTCAGTTCATCGGGCTGACAAAGCAATATCAGTCTCGTATCAATATGCGGGTGTTCATTCTTGAGATACCTCACCGCCACAAAAGCGTCGCCGCCATTATTTCCTTTATAGCCAAAAACAGCTATACTTTTATTTCTGCGAGATTTTTTTGTTATTCTGAAAGCTTCTTTAGCTATTTGACAGCCGGCGTTCTCCATCAACAACAGAGCGGGAATTCCCATTTTATCAATGGCGTGTTTATCTATCATCACCATCTGGTCGGCTGTTACAATTTTCATTACCGCAATAGTTCCTTCATTTCCTTTACTGCTTGCGTTAACCCCACAAATACCGCTCTGCTTATAATGCTATGTCCGATGTTAAGTTCTTCAAGATGAGGAATATCGCAGATTCTTCGCACATTGATATAATTTAAACCATGCCCGGCGTTTACTCTTAATCCGAATTTTTTGGCGATATTAGCCGCCTGAATCAATGAATTCAGTTCCATTTCAATTTCTTTTTCAGAGAGGGAATTCGCGTATTTTCCTGTATGAAACTCAATAAAATTAGTCTTTGTTTTCGCGGCAGAATTTATCTGATCGGGATCGGGATCAATAAATAAACTTGTGATTATCCCAATAGACTGAAAAAACCTGACTGTTTCAGTCAGAGAACTCAAGTTTCTTGTTACATCAAGCCCGCCTTCAGTAGTGATTTCCTCACGTTTTTCCGGTACGAGAGTTACCTGATCGGGCTTAATTTTGGCGGCGATTTCTATTATTGATTTTTCATTAGCCATCTCAAGGTTTAATTTCGTCTGAATAGTTTTTCTTAAAATTTCCACATCCCTGTCCTGAATGTGACGCCTGTCTTCTCTTAAATGAACAGTTATCGCATCCGCACCGGCAAGCTCGGTAACCACAGCCGCCCACACAGGATCAGGTTCACACTCCCGTCTTGCCTGACGTATTGTCGCGACATGATCTATGTTAACTCCCAACTTAATCATCTGATGATTCTCCTGTTGCAATATTACGGTTTAACCTCTACGGTAACTTCCACGGAGGAAGGCTTTATTTCAGCTACAGTCACTCCTTTGAGCAAAAGTTGATCTGAGATTCTTCCCTCAATAGGAAGATCATATACACCCGGTTCAAGGTTTGCGACATCTATAAATACTTTTATATCTGTGGCATCACTTACATCAAGCACTTCCCGTTTTCCATTCAGAGTTACTTCTGCTTCACGGACAGACATTTTCATGGCATATGGAGTTTTTACCAGTTCCATAATCCTTATGGGGATTTTTGCGAATGTCCTGCGTGCTTGTTCTTCACCGATCATAATAGTTATTTCCACAGTCTTATCCTCATTCAAAGGATGACGGGGCAAAAGTTCCTGAAGCCGCACATTGGGAAACCTTCGTGTGCTTATCAATCCAGAAATATCTATAGGATCGGTATTCACGGTATCTATATTCTCCGCTAACTGGGCAGGAGCACGCAATACTATGGTTGGCGGATTCACAATGTGATTTTTTAACTCAACATAACCGGGAGCGGGTTTACCGCGTGTTATGACATTAACCTTAAAATCTTTTTCTATAATTCTATCCAGATTAATCGTTATGCGTTTCGGAAAAAATTTTTCAACAGATACGTGATTGGGTACGGAAATATTCATATCCTGAACAGGTACAATAATATTTCCAGTCTGAAAAACATCGGTTAAATCCTTGTATATGCGAAACGATTTGGGTGTCAATGTATCCAGGATACCCGCAGGGCCTTTTACAGTAAGGTTTATATACTCGACATTGTTTGTTATAGGTATCATCTTTTCCGATAAATCAATTTTTACAGGAACTCTGAAAGTCACTTCTTTACTGACAAGATCAGTTATATAAATCCAGGAACCTATCGCAAGCACAAGTGAAATAAGTTTAAGCCATATGTTATTCATGATAATTTTTCTTAAATCAAACAATTCCATATTCGATTCTATCTCGCTTTCGATATGTTATCGTATATACTTTTGAGAGCTTCTTTTATCTTATCCTGAGCGACATCATGAATAAGATTCCCGTTTTCCACAAGAGATATGGTGCCGGTTTCTTCGGATATAACAAGTATCAGCGCGTCGGTTTCTTCGCTCAAACCTACTGCCGCTCTGTGGCGTGTCCCCAGAGATTTACTTAGCTGATGATACTGCGATAAAGGCAACAAACACGATGACGCCGCTATTCGGTCACGCTCAATTATAACCGCACCGTCATGCAGAGGGCTTATCGGCATAAATATAGAATATATAAGTTCTTTACTAATAAGACTATCCATTAATATACCAGTATTAATATAATTTTTCAGCCCGATTTCACGTTCAAAAGCAAGAATAGCACCTATCTTTTTTGTCGACAACGTTAAAACAGCATCAGTAATTATATCCGGAATTTTTCTATCTGTAGCCAGAGACATAAAAAAAGGATTTCTGCCAAGACGGGCAAGCCCCCTGCGCAATTCCGGCTGGAAAATGATTATAAGCGCGGTAATGGCTATCGGAGTAAACATAGTCAACAACCAGTTAATTACCGATAAATCAAGTTTCTGTGAAATGAGAAACGTTATTATAAGGAGCAAAAGCCCTTTAAGTACCTGAACGGTTCTTGTACCTTTAATGAGCAAAAGAATATAATAGATCATAAAGGTCAAAATCAGGATTTCGATAACCGGTTTCCAATTATCGAGCAAAAACTGATTGATATACTCAAACCCCCGCATGAAAAAATTAGCTGTCATCATCTTCTTTATTCCGTTTCATTATTTCATTGAGCATAACCATAATTTTCTTTATCTGGCCCACATTATGTACTCTAAAAATATCAGCCCCATTCAACATTGCATACGCTACTGTAGCAACAGTGCCAAATAATCTATCCTCCATGGAATCACCCATTATCGCGGATATAAACCGTTTATTTGATGTTCCTATCAATAAAGGTGAGTTAAACTTTTTAAAATCAGCGCAATTAGAGATAATATCAAGATTATGTTCCGTTGTTTTTCCAAACCCTATTCCAGGATCGATGATCATTCTATCATGAGGGATACCAAATCTTTTACAAAAAGTTAACCGTTCCTGAAAAAAATCGGATATTTCTTCTACAACCCCTCTTTCATAATAAGGATTTACCTGCATAGTAGCAGGCTCACCCAGCATATGCATTATAATTATGCCCGAATTATATTTCAACACAACTTCAGGCATTCGGGCATCAAATCTGAGCCCGGAAACATCATTAATAATATCCGCACCTTCATTCAAAGCCGATTCAGCCACTTTTGAGCTGGTTGTATCAATAGAGATACACACATCGGATAATTCCCTGATCTTTTTAAGCACGGGAATAATACGGTTTATCTGTTCCTGTGCCGGCACGGGTTCAGATCCAGGCCTTGTGGATTCACCGCCGATATCGATTATATCCGCTCCTGAATTTATCATTTCAATAGAATGGTCTACTGCGGAATTAGCATCAAAATATTTACCGCCGTCATAAAAAGAATCCGGGGTTACGTTCAAAATCCCCATGATAAGTTTATTATTTCTCTTTAATAATCCGGCAATATCATACATTTGTCATATCTTTTACTGAAGCTTTACCGCTAAACTTCTTTGATTTCGATTGGTTGACAATTTCTTCTATTTCAGAACCGTCAAGCACTTCTTTTTGTAACAGGTTCTCGGCTATTTTCAACAGCGCGCCCTCATTAACCTTTATTATTTCCTTAGCTCTTTTATAACAAGTTTCAATGATCACTTTTATCTCATTATCTATTTCTATCGCGGTAGACTCGCTATAATCACCCCGGATATGACCATCTTTTTTTAAAAAAACCTGTTCGTCATGATCACCCAACTTTATCAGGCCGATTTTATCACTCATCCCCCATTCACAAACCATCATTTTCGCGATTTTTGTAGCCCGTTCTATATCATTGCTGGAACCATTTGATATATCGTTAAATACAATTTCCTCGGCTACCCTGCCACCCATTAATCCGGTTATTTCACCCAGAAGCTGTGTCCTGGTTTCGGTATATTTATCTTTTTTTGGCAACTGCATTGTCGCCCCCAAATATGCTATTCCCCGTGGAATTACGGTTACTTTATGGAGAGGCTCAACTTCGGGAATGAGATGCAAAACCAAAGCGTGACCGGCTTCATGAAACGCGCTGATTTTTCTATCTTCCTCATCCACTATGATACTGCGGCGTTCTTTACCCCATTTAACCTTATCACGAGATTCCTCAAAATCAGATAACTCAACACATGATTTCCCCAACCTCGCTGCCCGAAGAGCTGATTCATTAACCAGATTAGCCAGGTCTGCGCCTGAGAAACCAGGTGTACCTCTTGCTACTCTCTCCAAATCAACTCCCGTTGCCAAAGATATTTTGCCGCAATGAACTTTCAAAATACCTATTCTCCCGTGAAGATCCGGAAGATCTATAACAATCTGCCTGTCAAACCGGCCCGGCCTGAGCAAAGCGGGATCAAGAATATCCGGTCTGTTTGTAGCCGCGATTATAATTATTCCTTCCTGAGTATTAAAACCATCCATCTCTACCAAAAGAGCATTTAAAGTATGTTCCCTTTCATCATGCCCGCCTTCGACCCATTTGCTTCGATATCGCCCTATCGCATCCAGCTCATCCAAAAAAATTATACAAGGGGCATTTCTTTTCGCTTTCTTAAAAAGGTCTCTAACCCTTGACGCACCGACTCCGGCAAACATCTCCACAAAATCCGATCCGCTGATACTTAAAAAAGGTACTTGCGCTTCACCCGCTATTGCTTTAGCCAGCAATGTTTTCCCTGTTCCGGGAGGCCCCATTAACAACATACCTTTGGGCATTCTGCCACCGAGTTTCTGAAACTTCTTCGGATCTTTCAGGAATTCCACAACTTCCTGCAATTCTTCTTTCGCTTCGTTTACTCCCTCAACATCGGCAAATGTTATGAATTCACGTTCTTTATTAAACATCCGTGCCCGGCTTTTGCCAAACCGCATAGCTCCCCTGCCTACACCCCGCAACTGAATGCTTAACAAAAACCAGACTAAACTTACTATTACCAAAATAGGTATGATTGAAAGTAATATGTTTGGGAATATATTGTTCGCGTGTTTTATACGGAAATTCTTAATGTTTTCACGCATTATACTGTAAAGATTGATGTCTTCCCGCGGAATAATCAGGCTAAACTTTTTCCCACTTTTGTAATCCGGATTATATTTCCCTTTCAGCTTATTGCCACGCAATATCGCCAGATCAATTTTCTTTTCCTCAACATCCCTACAGAACTCGGAATATGTCGGGTTCTCTGTCTGATTCTGCTGATTGTGAAAAAGTTTCATCACTATAATACTGAATACTATTATGACAATCCAGATTATAATAGTTTTTCGTACCTGGAAATTGTCGTTTCTTTTATTGAAGCTATTATTGATTTTTCGATTCATTTGATTATCCTGATTTTACCATGCGTTTATCTCATGAAAAATATAATAGATTTAATCCTTTAAAACAATACTTAAATTTTCAAATGTACAGTAACTTTTAACTCATCCTCCCCACCACAATCGATTATTGCCTGTTTTACACCGGGCACCCACAGAACTTTCCCGTCCTGATTGCAAATAAGAGGCAATGTGTTCCTGAGTATCGAGGGTATATGTTCATCAATAAACAATTTTTTTATTTTCTTTGTACCTGATTGCAGTTTTATTCTATCCCCGTCACGCCTGTTTCGGACAAACAACCTTGTTTCAACAGGATTTATAAGAAATATGATATTGAAAAAGACATCTTTGCCGGAAATTAAATCTTTCCATAAATCAGATTGGTTAACAGACAAACATTGAGAGTGTTTTACTGATTGGGTTTGGATCTCTATTTTTATTGCGCTGTCAATTTTAAGTTTACTATCAATTTTTAATTCTTCGACAAACGAATCAGGTTCAAAAAAACGTTCAAACACCTTATCTTCAGATACAAAAATATAGTTTGAATCACTATACACAGATATTTTTTGCGGAAACTTAAATTGAACTGTCTCAACGGTTGAAAAATTACCGACAAAAGAGTTAAACTGATTTAAAGAAAAACGGATAGGAGATTTTGACAACTCATACATTGAGTCAATCAGGAGTTGTGTTATCTCGTATTTATTCAGGATCTGGACATCTTTCTTAAGATAAACATGAATAAAATCATTTCTGATCAATATGTTGTCTTTTAACACATTCAAAGATTTTTTTATAATTTTAGATTGTTGTGAAATTAATTTTAATGAATTTAAAAAAGTATTTTTAAATGAACTATTAAAACTTTTTTCTATTTCAGGAATAAGAAAATTACGTATTCTATTTCTAATGAATTCGTTTGAGAAATTTGACTTATCTATCCGGAACGGTATATTCTTATTTTCAAGATATGCAAGTATATCTTTTTTCCAGCAGTTTATAATCGGTCTGATAAGTATTTTGTCATCCATTTTGCGTTTAAACTTTAAACAGGTTAACCCCTCTATTCCACATCCGTATATTATCCTTAAAAGCGCGGTTTCGATTTTGTCATCGGCGGTATGGGCAGTGGCAATATATGAGGCGTTTATTTTTTCCGCTTCTTTTTTAAAATAATCGTAACGGACTTTCCTCGCGCACATCTCTATAGAAACTTTTGTCTGCTCCGAAATACTTTTTATATCGGCGCAATAAACAGATAGCGGATTGCCATATTCATCGGCAAGTTTGCGCACAAAATCCTCATCGAGATCACTATCCTGTGAACGCAACTTGTGGTTTATGTGTATGAGATTCAAATTCAGACCGGTTTTATTTTTAATTGATATGAGAAGGTAGTATAGAAAAACCGAATCCGGACCGCCAGACAAACCAAGCAAAATCGTATCCGATGACCGGAATATATTTTTACCAACAAAATAATCCGATAATTTATTCAAATAATCATTAATCATAAGAGACATTTTTGTGACCGTTCAGCCGACATTCTTTTCTTTGGAATTTTTTATGATTTATTCAAGTTAAAATATGTTCATCCGCGGGTTTATGTTTTCTCTCAATAAATTCCGGTTTCCATGGATAAAACGTGAAAACTACGGAAATTATACCGACAATGATAAGCCAATCGATTCCATACAGCACAACCGAATCGACCGGGTAATCACCATACGGTTTTTCCAGTTCATCAGATAAAGAGATTATCAGCATAATAATAAGAAAAGCAGGAGTAATATACCTGATACTGACATCCCACCATTTACCCAATCTAAAACTTTTTGTTTCTACAGACGCGTTAATATGAGCTCTCAACCTATCCGATTTCAGAATCCATCCGACAATAATGCATTCAAATATCCCGCCAATGATAAGTCCGTAATTTGTCACAAAATGATCTGTAATATCAAGTATCAGCAATCCCGCGCCGGTAGTAAAAATCAAACTTCCAAAAAATCCGATCAAACATAGATACGACACAACTTTTTTTCTGTTCCAGCCAAACTTATCCCTAAGAGAACAAGTAAATGCCTCAACAAGAGATATTGCCGATGTTAATCCAGCAATAACAAGAGTGGAGAAAAAGAATACACCAAATAAACTTCTGAAAAAAGGAAGATTATTTATAGCTTCAGGATAAACCACAAACGCAAGCTGAGGGCCTTGTTTTATGACAGAGTTGATTGGAAGCCCTTTTTTTAAAGCCATAAAACCTATCAAGCCGAAAACAGCGAACCCGGCTATTACCTCAAAAAAGGAATTAGCACAGGCATTAATAACCGCGTTTCTTGTTATATTCGCTTTACGAGGCAGATAACTTGCATAAGTTATCATAATCCCGAACCCCAGAGAGATTGAAAAAAATATCTGGCCGAAAGCGGCAATCCAGACTTTTACATCTTTTAAAGTATCCCATTGAGGATGAAGATAAGCCTTTATCCCTTCGCCGGCACCGGGTAGTGTAACACTCCATCCAAGAAGAACAAAAAGAAGCACAAATAGCATCGGAATAAAATACCCGCATGCTTTTTCGATACCATGATGTATTTCCTTGTAAGAAATAACCCAACAAGCAGCCCAAACCAGCAATGTCGCGCTTACAATAGGTAAATTCAACCCTCCCAGAATAAACGGACTTTTTGTAATATTTAAAACAGAATTAAAAAAAAATGATTCTGTATCGTTACCCCAATTTAAATTAAAACTTAAGAATAAATAAATCAGGCAATATCCAATAACAACAGAATAATAAAGCATAATACCGAATAATGCCGTTATCGGCATCCACCAGCCAACCCACTCCCATTTTGAGCTGATACGCGCAAAACTTAATGGACTTGCACCAAGTTCTCGATGTCCCAACCCATATTCCAGAATTAATAGAGGTATACCTGCTACTATCAAAGCAACAAAATATGGAATCAAAAAAGCTCCGCCACCATATTTATAAGTAACATATGGAAACCTCCATATATTACCAAGACCGATCGATGAACCTATTGCCGCGAGAAGAAACCCAACCTGAGATTTCCATGAACCGCGCGTAAACTTCTTGTCCATAATAACCTTTCTTAATAAATAAACTTTGCATTATATTATTACGACAATATGAATTTCCGGTTTTGCGATCTTTGCCACGGTTACTTTGAAGGTGTAATCTGAATAGCTTTTTCACATTTCTTTATATAATTTTTCACTTCTTCATTATCAGGTTTAAAACCAGCAGATTTCTGAAACTGAACAATAGCTTTTCTATATTCGCCATCATCATATAATTTTTTCCCGGTCTCAAAACATTTATCAAATAACTCGTCTTCAACCGATTTTTCTACGGGTTTGGGTTTCTCTTCGATTACAGGCTCAGGTTCAACCGATTCAACAGGCGCCACCGGCATTTGCGATTCCTCGAACTTTTTACGTTCCATTTCCTCGGATTTCAATCTCTCTTTTTCCTGTTCTTCAAGCTTAATTAGAACCCTCGATAGATAATCTTTAGCTTCCTGATTATCCGGATCATAAGAAATTACTTTCTCAAAAGATTCACGCGCACCTTCAAAATTACCTACATCAAAATAAACTTTACCCACAACCATTTCTTTTTTTACTAATTTTCTCAGTTCTTCCTGCTCATTTCGGATCAACTGTGGTTCCTCCGGCGGCAGTTCTTTTTCCTGAATCATGTTTTTTTGATAACCCTCTATTTTTTTCGCTACCATCTCTTTGATAACACCCAGGTTTCTTCGCGTCAGCTGCGAAACATCACCCTGAGTAATAGTCGGTACAATAGAAAGTTCGTTATCTTTTTGACCAAGATCTATCTTCCAATTGTCAAACTCGTTAATAAGGTTCAACTCCGCCACAAAATACACTCCCTTAAAGTCACTTTCATAAACCATCAGGTAATAGGCTACTATGTTCTTATCATCAAAAACAAATGAATCTAAAGTAACAACATTAATAAAATCTTTTTCTCTCTTAAAGTTTGACGACATGCCTTTCACGGTTTTTGTAAAATCATTTAAATTGGTTTTACCTTTAATATTGTTTGATAATAAACCATATAAAATATCCGCTTTTTCAGGTTTACAGATATTTTCGAGATAATACCTCCCCATTTCAATGGGATTTGACATGGAAAGATATAATTCTTTATCTACCATCGCCTGAGTTTTTTTCGCTTCTTTTTTTCCGGCACATCCTGCAAACAAAATTAAAACCAGAAAAAAAATTAACAATTCTATTGATTTTTTCATAATTCTCCTTTATTTCAACGCAATTTCTATTTCATTACTCTTATATATCACAACAATACTTAAGAAACTGATTTTTTTTATAGAGAAAATTCCATTCGATTCTCCTTCTGAATAAGGCACACCATCAATATACACATATTTTCCTTCCATATCAGACACAACTCCGCTGATAACAAAATCAGGCAACATAACATCCGCCGGATTAATTTCGTATTCAACAACAGGAATATTTTGATTAAACTCCAATTCGTCCGGTTTTATTTTTGGTTTTGATTCAGCCCTCTGCGGCAAAATCAATTCGTCTTCAAGAATATCATCTTCCACATCCGGCCCTAAAGTTTCAGCTGATTGTTCCGGCAATACATCAAGGTCAGGTATAGTATCAAGCTGATCCATCTTTTTATTAACTGATTGTAATTTTTGTTCTATGACTGGAGTACTAATTTGTTCAGGCTGATTTTCGACCTTTTTTGAATTAGCGGATAACAAAAGGTAAACAAATAGAACTGAGCTCACCGTGAACATCAGCACAAATCCAGCGATAAGCCCTACAATAAAACTGTTATTTTTGTCACGGATTGTTATAAAAAAGCTTTTTACATCAAGCCCTTTGTTATTACGATCCGGACCGGCTTTTTTTAAAGCGTTAATTATGATACTCATGTAATCTCACTTAAAATTTAAATGAGGTATCCGTTCATTTTTTACGTTTCCCAAAAGCGCAAGCCGTGTATTTATATCTACTATTCCATCCGGGTTAAGGCCCACGTTTTTTTGAAAATTCTTAACTGCCGAAACTATACCATCATTATATATTCCATCAAGTTCTCCGGCATAATATCCAAGTTCCTGGAGCATCTGCTGGATTTGCTCAACAATTTTGCCGGTGTTGGTCCTATAAAATATCTCATCTGTATTAACGACACCTCTGACGAATATAATCGCGTTTCCTACAAATATTTTTTCCAGTTCACTTAGTTTAAGTTTTTCGCTCGACTCGTCGCCGATAATTAACGCTTCATCAGCTGATACTCGCCTGATAAGCATATATTTACGAATATATTTCGGATCTGAAACCTGCAAAAGAGCAGGTAAATTCAATTTGATAATTGTTTCCAGGTCCACCCATGATTCCACACTTGATAAACCAGATTCAAGAGCGATTTTCTCAAAATCAAGTTTTTCTCCAGAACCATATTTTTTATCTATCGCTTCAACCAGATTCCTGTCAACATCCCACAAATTTAATAAACTTAATACCGCCTTGATAGAGGGGTTAACAAACTTCTTTTCAACAGACGGGGAAATATTTACTTTTCCCTGATCGTTAACTACTAATTGTACTGGCCTGGTTTCGTTCTTGATTTTCTCGGTCTCTATTCTGTTGAAAGCAGTTTCAAAAAGCCTGCGCGCATTGGCCAGTGTATCGGAATAAGAACCTATTGATGTATTGAAATCTTTATAAAATATATATAATCCTGCGAACATGAGGACAATGGAACCGACAAAAGAGTATTTTAGTACACGCTTAAAAGAAAATCCCCATGAAAAGAATTTATTTCTCATATCTTTGAGCGGTTTTTTCCCATCGATCTCTTTGATGGCTTTTTTAACCAGCGGAAGAGTAATTTTTTTAGTTTCAACCACATACGCGGCAAGTAATGAATTATCGCAAATTACATTTATTATACGGGGTATTCCCTTGGATTTGGCGTAAATCCGCTTCAGTGCCTTATCGGTAAACTGGATTACACCTTCTTCCGAACCGGCTATTTTCAACCTGTGATATATATAATCGGTCATCTCCTGATAATCAAGCGGATACAAATGGTAGCGCACAGTTATTCTCTGGTTGAGCTGACGTAATTCCGGTGTTTTCAATATATCGAGAAGTTCCGGTTGTCCGACCATTATTATCTGAAGCAATTTCTCTTTTTCCGTTTCCAGGTTCGATAACATTCGCAACTGTTCAAGTGTCTCAAATGGAAGGTTTTGGCATTCGTCGATAAGTACAACAACATTTTTATTTTTCTGTTTCTGGCTTAATAGAAACTCATTTAGCTCGTCAATCAATTCTTTTTTCGATTGAACTTTTGTCCTGATACCAAGATCCTGGTTAATCGTCTGAAGTATCTCAAAAGCGTTTAAATACGAATTAAGTACAAACGCAACCTCCGTATTCTCGTCCATTCTGCTTAAGAGCGCCCTGCATAAAGTGGTTTTACCGGCACCCACTTCGCCTGTTATCAAAATAAATCCTTTGCGCGCCTCGATTCCATAAGCAAGATGAGCCAAAGCTTCCTGATGTTTCTTGCTCGGAAACAAAAAATGAGAATCCGGAGTCAAATCAAACGGGTTTTCTTTTAAACCAAAAAATTCTTTATACATTTATTGAATTCACACCTATTTTATTTATTTTCGTTCTGGTTTTCTTCTTTGTTTTCATCCGATTTTTGGATCTGTTCTTTTTTCTCCGCGTTCATCTCATCGACATAATTAAGTTGCAGATTGGATATATAACTGGATAATATACGGTCTTCTTCCTGTGTAAGGTTACCTTGTGTTTTTGTTTTCAGCATAGTCAACCAATCAATTGTCATTCCGGCGGCTTCGAGATTTTTTTCAACTTTGCCCGTTACCGGATTCATAACTTTGCCAAGATGTTGCAGAGCTGAATTGGCTAATAAAGAAACCAACGCCATAAACTGGTATTCAGTATTTTTTCCCGATTGCGTCATAGATCCCTCCTGAACCATATATTAAAAAAATTATAATTTAAAAGGTTTGTCAAAAGCTTCCTCAAAATCTAACCCGCCTTTAAAATCATCTTTGCTGTCGTTTTCACTTTTACCAAGAAGACCGAATTCAACAAGATTAAACACTATATCGCCGAAATCAGAACTTTTTGTTATTCCCCAATGCTCAAGTACAATCCGAGCCATAGGGCCATATTGCTCCAACGCGTAATCTTTTATTCCGCCGAGTAGCTCTTTGCCGGATATATGTCCTGATAGCTTAAGTTTGTTTGAGGTATAATTAAACGCAAGTAGCACAAAATTATAACCTTCCATTTCATAGCGGTTATCGTGCTTTACTATTTCATCAAGTATCTCAAATAGACTTTTTTTCTGTTCCATTAGTTCATTCTTCTCTATTGAGCATTAACTGATATCTTATCTTATCATCATCACTCAGGGAATTGAAATTATCTTTTTTGAGTTTCTCAAATCTTTTTGTGATTTTAGATACAAGCGATTGGGTCCATGACATTATATATCTGGCTACTTCTTTTGCGGAATGTTCGTGTTGATCAACATTATTTATTTTCTCGCCCAAAAATTGATTGAGAAAACTTTTATCATACTGAAGCAGATTCTCATATCCAATTAGAATCCTTACAGCATACAGTGAATCGATAACCAATTCAATGCACCTCAAAAAGCTTTCCTCATTAGGATCATTGTTTTCACATCGCATGGCATTGATCGTATTTTCCCTTATCTGCTCAAATAAATCTATCGCATACCTTATCTCATTTTCTCTTTTTTCAATTGGAATTTCCAGAAAATCCTGTTTCAACTCACCAATTCCTTTTATATAGAATTTATCACGGCGGGCAAGGTATACTGGCCTGTTCACATTACGTTTATTCATATCTATAAATGCCTTTTAATTAATAATTAACATTCTAAATTTTTCGCAAAAAACGCTTAAATATTATCAGATACCGATTTACATGTCAATTTTATACTATTTCAAATGAAATTTTTTATTTCATAATTTGACAGACCGGAATTGTTATTTTATATATATTTTATGAAAACTTTTCTTTTTATCCTGATTAAATCTATTGTTCTGTCTATTTTACTATCAAACAATACCATAAATAAACATAACTTAACCGAAATTGAGAATATCATTCTTGAGATATCCAAACCGGATTATGATATGGTTGTGCATATATCAAAACATTTATCGAAAAAATTTTATCTGCCGCATTCTCCTGATTTTGCCGCAAAATACGCGAAAAGCCATTATCCGGTTATAAAAAAAGCTTTAATAAAAGTATCGCCGTTTTTATCCGATAGCGAATTTGATTCATACATAATTCCACTACTACATGATAAAGATCAAACAGTTGTGCTCGAAACCATAATTGCTGTGGGAAACCGTAGAAACCCTTTTTATGAAACTGCATTATACAATGTTTACAAACAGTATCCGGAAAACGAATCGGTTCTCTTATGCCTGATTTCCGCTTATTCTAACTTTAAATCGGAAAAAGCTTCAGACTTTATATCTTCTTTTTATAACCCAGACAATGTAACTACAACAACATTAGTGCTTGGCTCACTTGGTAAAACACGAACCGAACATTCGGCGAAAATACTTGTCGATTTATTTACCGACGCTAGCGACTGGGAAAAAATTGGTATTATACAAACCATGTCGTATTTTCGAGAAAATAAAACAATCGAGAATTTTTTAATAAACATTTTAGCAAACAAAGATGATATTTTTTATCCACACGCAATCCAGACCGCCGGTGAACTTGAATTTGTGAATTTTTACAAACAAATACAAAATTCTTTGAAATCAAATAATCAGATAATTAGAAATTCCGCTATTTTCGCAACATCTTTTTTCTGCAAACTAAATGATGTGCCAATTCTACTTAAATACATAACCAACAATTTTTCTGATAATACAGACCAACTTATTTACACATCAATTGAAAGAATCTGCTCTATTTATACATTCGATGAAATATTGAGAGAATTGTCATCATCCGATCATCCTGCAATAGTGGCGGCTCAGCTCGGCAATATCGGCGATGAATCATCGGTAGAAGTTTTAACGGAGCTACTTAACAACGACGATCCGATAAACAGGATCGCCGCTATCAATTCGCTTAAAACAATCGGTGGTGAAAAAGCTGTCGCAAACCTCATCGGCCGATTACCGGAATCATCGCCTCTGGAGTTTATTTATCTTGCAAAAATGCTCAAACAAATGATTGATGAATCAACTATCAGCGCGGATACCGTTTTAAAAGCGCTTGACAAACCGTTCAATCATGAGAAATACGTTTTATTCAAATCTCTTTCAGGCGATGAAGATGTCTTATTCGAATACTATAATTTATTGAGATCCGAATCAACCAGGTTCAGGTTAGCCGCCATCACCTTTGCAGGCAGTTTCTGTAAATATAATTTAATAACCGATGAGCTCAAATACATCCTGCAAACAGGCTCCATACCGGAGAGGTATTATTGCGTATCAGCTTTATTGGAAATGAGCAAAGAAAAAAAGGATATTGCCAGATTCCTAAAAAAATATCTCGCGCAGGAAAAAAATCCGGTCATAAAAAAACTTATTGAAAACTTATCCTAAATATCAGCCGATTTTCTCTTTTATATCCAGATTATGTCTTCCAAGAAAATTTTTTACTCTTATGAGCGCTTCTTTTATATCGTCAACACTGGCGGCGTACGCGCATCTTATATAACCTTCACCTGTTTCACCGAATGCCGTTCCCGGCACTAAAGCTACAGTTTCTTCCTGAAGTAATTTCCTGCAAAACTGTTCTGAAGTAAACGGAAGCCTTTTTATAGATGGAAACGCGTAAAACGCACCTTCAGGCATATTGCATGGCAGACCAAGGTCGTTAAATCCTTCCACAATCATATGTCTGCGACGATTATATTCATTTTTCATGTAATTCACGTCCCGGTTACCTCGTTTTAAAGCTTCAATAGCAGCGTATTGTCCGGATATCGGGGCACATAACATTGAATACTGGTGAATCTTCATCATTGCCTCTATTACTTCATGTGGTCCAGCGGCATACCCTATGCGCCAGCCTGTCATCGCAAAAGCTTTTGAAAAACCGGATAGCAATATTGTTCTCTTTTGCATATCGGGTAAAGACGGAAAACTTATATGATCGTAATCATATGTCAGTTCGCCATATATCTCATCCGATACAACAAGCAGATCAAACTCTGCGGCGATTTTGGCTATCTGGAGAAGTTCTTCTTTATCAAAACTTTTACCTGTCGGATTGTTAGGATAATTTATGAATATCGCTTTTGTCTTTGGTGTAATCATCGAACGTACTTTATCTATGTCCAATACAAATTTTTCATCATGGATAATCGATATTTTCACAGGGATACCGCCTGCTAATGTAACAAGCGGCGAATATGCCACATATGACGGTTCAAACAATATCACTTCCTCACCTGGATTTAATATCGCCCTGAAAACCAAATCCATTGCCTCACTTGCGCCAACAGTAATAATAATCTCCTTTTTCGGATCATAAGTTACTGAATTGTTCTGGTAAAGATAATCGGATATCCTTTCTCGCAATTCCAATAGACCCATGTTAGAAGTATATGATGTGGCTCCTTTTTCTATAGAATATATCGCCGCTTCGCAAATATGCCATGGCGTTACAAAATCCGGTTCACCAACACCCAACGATATTACATCGTCCATACCTATTACCAGTTCAAAAAACGCTCTTATTCCTGATGGTGGAATACCTTTAATTAGTTCCGATCTGAAATCTCTCATTATAATCACCTTTTATTTTTCAGGGAGTTACAGCAAGACGCGGCGGTTTCTCTTCGCTTTCAAGAATATATCCGCCTTCTTTATATCTTTTTAAAAGAAAATGAGTTGATGTACTTTTCACATGATCCAAAGTCGCCAGTTTCTCAGCGACAAAAAAAGCTATTTCCTTCATGCTATCCCCTTCAACAAGCAAAAGCAAATCGAATCCGCCCGACATCAAAGACAATGATTTCACTTCGGGAAATTTGTAAATTCTTTGCGCAATCGAATCGAAGCCTACTCCTCTTTGAGGACTACATTGCACCTCAATTATACATTGTGTTTTTTTTGACTCTACGCGCTGACGGTTAACTACAGCTTTATAAGTGAGAATCGTACCGTCTTTTTCCATCTCCTCTATCATAGACTTTATTAAATCCTCAGGTTGATCCAACATAACAGCTATGTCTGCCGGAGTTCGCCTTGAATCGAATTCAAGAATATCAAGAATCTCTCTCGTGAGAACTTCTTTTTCCATAATTGCCACCTTCATTGTATCATTTTTATTTTGTTTAATTTCGCCCCGATAAAATTACAATATATTTTCATTTTTGTCATCATATCGCAAATTATTTTTTTATCAGGTATAACAAAAAAAATAAGGGGTTTTGCAACCCCTTATTCATATATTTATATTATTTTTATTAACTATTACTCTTTTTCTTCTTCAGTCGATTCATCCAAAACCGTATCTTCGGGTTGCGATATTTCAGCGGCTTTTTTCTCCGCTTCCGCTACAGTTTTATCTGCTTCAGGCGCGGATACTTTTGCCTCGGCTTTTGCCGGTGCGGCTTTCATTTCAGGGGCTTCTTTATAAGTCAATTCCAGAATCGCCATTATCGAACCGTCGCCACGGCGTCTTGATACTTTCACAACCCTTGTATAACCGCCTTGCCTGTTCTCAAATTTCGGGCCGATCTCTTTGAATATTTTGCTTACCATTGTTTTATCCTGAAATATCGCCTCAACCTGACGTATCGCAGACAAATTATTTTTTTTCGCAAGCGTAACTACTTTATCCGCCCATTTTGATGTAACTTTAGCTTTTGTCAAAGTTGTAATTACTCTCTCACTATTGAATAGACCACGCATTATATTCATAATGGTAGCCTTTCTATGACTTTTAGTACGGCTTAATTTTGTACTCAAATTCTTATGGCGCATAAATAAGGTTCTCCTTAATTATAAAAAACGTTTCCTTAACCAAGATTATATTGACTGCTCTTCCGTTTCAGGTTGCAGTGATTTTCTGCGTTCTTCAACTTTCCTTTTTAAATCCTCAGAAATAGACATTCCTAAACGTAGCCCCATCCCGTCGAGAATAGCTTTTATTTCGTTGAGAGATTTTTTCCCGAAATTTCTATATTTCAGCATTTCGGCTTCGGATTTCTGCACAAGCTCACCAATAGTTGAGATATTAGCGCTTGTTATGCAGTTTGCGGACCTTACAGATAATTCCACTTCCGTTATACTCATAAGAAGCATTCTTTCTAATTCTTCCTTTTCGTTGCGCCCTTTCTTTTCTTCTTCCACTTCTTTCTCAATTTCAAAAACCTGCTCAGTATAATCCGCAAAAATATTCAGGTGCTCCTTTAAAATAGTCGCAGACTGTGAAAGAGCGTCATCTGGAGATAACCTGCCGTCAGTCCAAATATGCAGAATAAGTTTATCGTAATCCGTCATCTGTCCAACACGAGTATTCTCTACTTCATATTTCACCTTAATAACAGGTGTAAATATTGAGTCTATCGGTATAGTTCCGATCGGCTGATTTGTATCTTTGTTTCTTTCAGAAGGCCAATATCCTCTTCCTATGCTTAATCCCAATTCCATATGCAATTCACCATCTTTGGCAAGAGTAGCGATATGATGATCAGGGTTTATTATTTCCATGGTATGATCGATAGCAATATCTTTAGCCGTTACTTCACCTTCTCCTTTAACATCGAGTCTTAACATTCTTGATTCTCTTGACTGAACTTTTATCAACACACCTTTTAAATTCAGAATAATTTCGGATACGTCTTCAACAACCCCAGGTAAATTGGCAAATTCGTGCAACACATTATCTATTTTTATGGAAGTTATAGCTGCTCCTTCCAGAGATGATAAAAGTACTCTCCGCAAAGAATTACCGACAGTATATCCAAACCCCGACTCAAAAGGATCTGCGACAAATACGCCGTAATTACCTGAAGATAGCGATTCGTCTTTAACGAGTCTCTTTGGCCACTCGAATTTACCTATAATAAAAGCCATAGTTTTTATCTCCCCCTACTTACTATCAGTAGTTGTTATAGAATTTTATAAATTATTTAGAATATAACTCTACAATCAAATGCTCATTAATCTGAACATCCATCTTTTCCCGAGTAGGTGCTTCAAGAATTTGTATTTTCATATTGTCACGATCAACTGACATCCATTCCGGCACAATCCTTGACTCAGTGAGTTTTATGCTATTAGCCGCAAATTTTCTGCTTTTCTCGTTATCCTTTATTTCAATTATATCACCGGTTTTTACCTGGTAAGACGGGATATTTACGTTTCTCCCATTAACTTTCACATGCCCGTGAGTTACAAACATTCTCCCAACCGATCTTGCTGAACAGAATCCTGCGCGAAAAACAATGTTATCGAGCCTTAACTCGAGGAACTTTAACAGGTTCTCACCAGTAATACCTTTTTTCCTTGCGGCTTTATCAAAAGTAAGCCTGAACTGTTTTTCAAGCACACCATATATTCTTCTGAGTTTCTGTTTTTCCCTGAGCTGTTCTGCATAAGGTGATAACTTGGCTCTTTTCTTGCCATGCATACCAGGAGCAAAACTTCTTCTCTCAAAAATACATTTTGCCGTATAACATTTATATCCTTTTAAGAAAAGTTTAGTATTTTCTCTTCGGCATAATTTACAAACTGGGCCACGATACCGCGCCATCTTTTCTTATTCTCCTTTCATATAATATCTTAATAATGTATCCGCCAATTATACTCTTCGTCTTTTCGGCGGCCTACAACCGTTATGCGGGATAGGTGTTACATCTCTAATCACAGTTATATTCAAACCGGCGGCCTGAAGAGCTCTTATAGCTGATTCTCTTCCCGCTCCGGGACCTTTTACATTAACTTCAAGTTCGTGCATTCCATGTTCTTTTGCCAGATTAGCCGCTTCAGTAGCAACTACTTGAGCCGCAAAGGCAGTACTCTTTCTGGCACCAGAGAATTTTACACGGCCGGCGCTAGCCCAGGAAACCACGTTGCCCTGCATATCCGTAATACTGACTATGGTATTATTAAATGTAGCCTTTATATGAGCGACACCCTTAGGTATATTCTTAAGTTCTTTTCTTCTGGCTTTTTTCGTTCCTTTTTTAGTAGCACCTTTTGCCACAGTCTATCCTCCTTACTTCTTTTTACCAACCATAGTTTTACGAGGCCCTTTGCGGGTTCTTGCATTCGTCCGGGTTCTCTGGCCGCGAACAGGAAGACCGCGTTTATGACGCATTCCTCTGTAACAACCTATGTTCATTAATCTCTTTATATTAGCGGCGATCTCTCTACGCAAATCACCTTCCACTTTGTATTCCTGGCTAATGATAGCGCTTATTCTACCAATCTCATCATCAGTTAAATCTTTTGCTCTTGTATCCGGATTGATTCCAGCTCTTTCCAATAACGACTTTGACGTGGTCGGCCCGATACCATAGATATATCTAAGCGCAACTTCAACCCTTTTTTCTTTAGGGATATCGACTCCAAAAATTCTCGGCACCGCTTTTATCCTCCTATAATATATTTTATCAACCTTGTCTTTGCTTATGTCGCGGATTGTCACATATTATTCGTATTATTCCCTTTCTGCGAATAATCTTACATTTTGCGCAAATTCTCTTTACTGAAGCTCTTACTTTCACAACAAGCCTGCCTTTCTTATTTATATTATCATTATTATCTGATTATTTTTGTCTATATATTATTCTTCCTTTTGTAAGGTCATATGGTGACATTTCAACCATTACCTTATCACCAGGAAGTATTCTTATAAAATTCATCCTCATCTTTCCTGAGATATGAGCCAAAATCATGTGACCGTTTTTTAATTCTACCCTGAACATCGTGTTTGGAAGAAGTTCTGATACAACTCCCTCCGCTTTAATTAAATCTTCTTTAGGCATGTAAATACCTCTGGTCCATCCTTTGTTATCGCTACTGTATGTTCAAAATGAGCAGATGGTTTTCCATCGACAGTAACTACCGTCCATCCATCAGCTAATGTTTTTACTTTATAGGTTCCCATGTTTACCATCGGTTCTATTGCGAAAACCATACCTTCTTTTAATATCGGACCTGTGTTTTTCTGACCGAAATTCGGGATCTGAGGTTCTTCATGCATTTGTCTTCCAATACCATGTCCTACATAATCCCTTACAACTGAAAATCCATTTCTTTCCACAACTTCTTCTATGGCAAAAGATATATCACCCAACCTGTTGCCGGGTAAAGCATTACTTATTCCTGCAATTAACGATTCTTCCGTGATTTTCAGCAGTTTTTCATTCATCGGGCTGATTTTGCCAACGCCAACAGTTACTGCCATATCACCATAAAAATTATTTTTTATCACACCAAAATCTAGTGATACAATATCGCCTTCGCTTAATCTGCGTTTTCCGGGAATACCGTGTACAACCTCTTCATTAACAGATATGCATAAACAACTTGGATAACCTCTATATCCCTTAAAAGCCGGTATCGCTTTTCGTTGTTTTATCAGATCTTCGCAATATTTATCAAGCTCTATTGTCAGAACACCAGGTTTTATTAATTTTTTAACTTCATCCAGTATTTCAGCTGTAACACTGGCGCTTTCGCGCATCGCATCAAGTTCTCTTGCAGATTTTATAAATATCATTTTTATTTACGAAGCCGATTTTTTTAATTTTTTCAATATATCTTCCGTAATACGCTCTATCTGCTGACCTGCATCTACCGAAACCAATAAACCTTTTTTATCATAATAACTTATCAGATCTTTTGTTTTACTGTCATATACCTGTAATCTATTCCTTACAGTGCTTTCCTTATCATCTTCTCTTTGTATCAGTTTAGCCCCATCAAGATCACATGTCTCAGCACTTTTTGGCGGCAGATATTTTATATGATAATTCTTTCCACAAACAGGGCATGTTCTTCTGCCGGTAAGACGAATTACTATTTCGTCTTCATCAGCAAACAACTGGATAACTGAATCCATACTTATCCCTAACTCTCTTAGCTTTTCGTCCAATGCCACAGCCTGGCTTACCGTTCTTGGAAAACCATCCAGCAAAAACCCATTTTTGCAATCAGATTCTTTTATCCTTATTTCAACCAATCTTATCACAACTTCATCAGGAACAAGCTCACCTCTATTCATATATGATTCAGCTTCTTTCCCGACATCCGTACCCCTTTTTACCGCATCCCTTAATATGTCTCCCGTCGATATGTGTGGTATTTCGTATTCAGCTGTTATTTTTTCAGCCTGGGTCCCTTTACCTACTCCAGGAGGACCAAGAAGAATAATTCTCATGTCAAACCTTTCTTATTAGAATCTGCCTTTTAATCTTGTCTTACTCATAAAACCATCATAATGGCGCATTATCAAATGTGATTCAACCTGTCGCATTGTATCAAGCATTACACCGACAATAATCAATAACCCCGTACCACCAAGAAATTGTGTCACAAGATACGGTATTTTTAGTTTGGTGCTTATCAATGCGGGAAATATAGCAATTACAGCAAGAAAAATCGCTCCTGCAAATGTTATTCTTGTCATTATCGACTCAAAATATTCTGCGGTATTTTTTCCAGGCCTTATTCCCGGCACAAAAGCACCCCCGCGTTTCATATCATCCGCTATCTGGATAGGGTTAAATTGTGTCGCCGTCCAGAAATAGCAGAAAAATATAATCAATACAACATATAAACATTCGTAAAGCATTTCTCCCGGCGCCAACATATTACTCAACGCCTTCAAAAACGAGAAAACCGAATCATCACTTATCATTGTACCTACAGTCGCCGGGAACAGCAATAATGAAGAAGCAAAAATTATCGGTATAACACCTGCATAGTTAACTCGCAATGGCATATATGTATTTTGCGCTTGATATACTCTTCTTCCCCGAATCTGCTGTGCTCGCTGAATGGGTATTTTTCTTTGTGCTTGTGTCAACATTATTATCCCCACGACAACAGCAACCATTAGCGCAAACAATACCAGTAGTATCATAGGACTTTTACCCTGTGCATTACCAGGAGCATATAACTGCCACGCAAGTCCAACAGCAGAAGGAAACCTCGAAATAATACCTACAGTAATTATCATTGAGATTCCGTTTCCAATACCTTTCAGGGATATTTGCTCGCCTAACCACATCAATACTAATGTACCGCAAGTTAAAGTTATAACAGAAGATATCTTAAACAAAATCCCAGGATGCGGCACAATAACCATTCCCTCAAACACTCTCGCGATACGCTCTGGATTTTCCAGTGCCGCCGCAATAAAAAACGCCTGAAACATCGCCAGAAATACTGTGAAATATCTTGTATATTGATTTATTTTCTTACGTCCTGATTCCCCTTCTCTTGCTATCTTTTCCAATCTTGGAAAAACAATCTGAAGCAACTGCATAATAATGGAAGCACTTATGTAAGGCATGATCCCCAAGGCAAACAACGTGCATTGTGCCAACGCTCCGCCAGAAAACATACTTACAAGGGAAAATATTGATCCTCCTTGATTTGCTTCTATCCTTTTCATTAATTCCGCAAGAGCGGCTCCATCAATACCAGGAGTTGGTATATGGGCGCCTAACCTGCAAATAGCAAGTAAACCCAGAGTAAGCAATACTCTGGTTCTTAATTCAGGTATTTTTAAAATATTTGAGAATGCTGATAACATGATTAATTCCTTTAGTAATTAATCCAGAACTTTAATTTTTATATTCTTTCCCTTAATTTTTTCCATAGCGGTCTTACTGAATTTATGCGCATGGACTTCAATATTATTTGCAGTCAATTCGCCATCGCCCAGAACTTTCAGCTTTCCCGTATAGGATTTAACAATGCCTTCGCTTACAAGCAATTCAGGAGTTATAACCATTCCTTCCTGAAACTTATTCAAATCATCTATATTGATAATCGAATAAAAAACCTTGAAATCCTTATTATTGAACCCTCTTTTTGGCAACCTTCTCTGCAGTGGCATCTGACCGCCTTCAAAACCAATCTTTCTCGAATAACCAGACCTGGCTTTCTGACCTTTGTGGCCTCTACCCGCTGTTTTTCCATTACCGCTTCCGATACCACGTCCTCTGCGGTTATTTGATTTTGTTGCCCCCTCGTTACTTCTTAATTCATTCAGCTTCATCTGACCATAACCCCCGCATCTTGAAGACTTTTTCTTTGCTTCTCAATTTTTGTAAACCATCCATTGTGGCTCTAACAATATTCAGAGGATTGGTTGAACCCAGAGATTTGCAAAGCACGTCTCGAATACCGGATAATTCCATCACTGAGCGAACAGCACCACCTGCAATAACTCCGGTACCTGGTGCAGCAGGTTTCATCAAAACTCTCCCGGCACCAAACTCGCCAATTATATTATGAGTAATTGTCGATCCAAATAAAGGAACCTCTATCAGATCTTTTTTAGCCTGATCCACACCTTTTCTTATAGCTTCCGAAACTTCGTTTGCTTTACCTAATCCAAATCCTACCTTACCCTGCCTGTCACCGACAACTACTAAAGCACTAAAACTGAACCTTCGTCCACCTTTTACTACTTTAGCGCAACGATTTACACTTACGACTACTTCGCTGAGTTCTATTGTTTTCTCTTCCAAGTGTGAAACCTCCGCCTATTAAAATTTTATACCTGATTCTCTTAAAGTATCTGCCAACATTTTGATATTTCCATGGTATTTATAACCATTTCTGTCAAAACGTATTGCAGCAATATTTTTCTCTTTCGCCTTTTCAGCCAATATTTTTCCGATAGCCTTTGCTGTCTCTGTGTTAACCCCGGTTTTCTTTGATTTACCTTTATAATCTTTTGATAAAGTCGATGTTGAAACCAAAGTGTGTCCCGCTACATCATCGATCAACTGGACATATAAGTGATTCAAGCTTTTAAAGACTGTCAACCTTGGTTTTTCATCTGTTCCTTTGACTTTATCACGCAAACGTAATTGCTTGGCTTTCCGCATTTCTTTTTTAGATTCTTTTTTCCTCATACCAAACCTACTTTTTATTTTTTACTGACTGTTTTTCCTGCTTTTCTACGGACCTTCTCGCCAACATATCTAATTCCTTTACCTTTATACGGCTCAGGCGGATAATATCCTCTGATCTTAGCAGCAACGGCACCGACTTGCTGTTTGTCTATACCGGAAACTTCAATCGTGTTTCCCTGTACATTAATCGATATACCTTGAGGTATAGGATATACAACAGGATGCGAAAACCCGAGACTCATTACCAGTGCATTTCCTTCAATCTTCGCACGATAACCGACACCAATAATTTCCATCGATTTCGTAAACCCTTTACTAACCCCTGTTACCATATTGTTCAGCAAGCTTCTTACCAAACCATGATATGCACGAACCTGCCGTAAATCCGTTGAACGTTTGCAGATAATTTTATTCTCTTCTTTCTCTACATTTATTTCTTTCGGCGGGTTATAACTTAACGATCCTTTTGGACCTTTTACTGTAATTGTACCGCTTTGAAACGATATATCCGTTCCAGCCGGCAAATCTATTGGTTTTTTTCCTATCCGTGACATTATATTATTCCTCCATTAACTTCACCAAACATAGCAGAGCACTTCGCCGCCAACGTTTTCTCTCTGGGCCTGTCGATCAGTTAAAATTCCTTTTGGAGTTGATAAAATTGCAATCCCCAAACCACCCATTACCTTAGGTAATTTTTTCGAATTCGTATAATATCTTCTACCGGGTTTACTGATTCTTGATAAATCGATAATGACTCTTTCATTAGCTGGCGTATATTTCAATGTTACACGTATACTTGGATACTTTCCTGAATCAACTATTTCGTAATTATCAATATAACCTTCTTCTTTCAGTACTCTAGCCATCTCAAGCTTTATTTTTGATGCTGGAATCTCAACTTCTTTATGCAAGGCACTGTTTGCATTGCGTATTCGAGTCAAGAAGTCAGCTATTGGATCAGTCATGGACATATTTTTTTCCTCCCAACCTTCTACCAACTTGCCTTTATTAAACCGGGTATTTTACCTTCACCCGCCAATTTTCTTAAACATATTCTACATAACTTAAATTTCCGGTAATAACTGCGCCTTCTTCCGCAATTATTGCACCGGAAATATTTTCGAACCTCAAATTTCGGTTCTTTTTTACTCTTTTCTACAAGTGCTTTTTTAGCCACGGGGCAAAAAACCTCCTCTATCGATTATTTTTTTGCAAAAGGAAGACCGATAATTTTAAGCATTTCAAAAGCTTCTTCGTCAGTCTTGCTTGTCGTTACAAAAGTTAAGTTCATACCTTGGGTACGTGTCACTTTATCTAAATTCAATTCCGGAAATATTGTCTGATCATCCAGCCCCATACTATAGTTTCCAAAACCATCAAATGAATCTGTGGGTATACCCCTGAAATCCCTTATCCTGGGTACGGCAACATGAATCAATCTATCCAGAAATTCATACATCATTTTACCACGCAATGTTACTTTACACCCAATCGGCATACCTTCCCTTATTTTAAAACCCGCTATACTTTTTCTTGCTTTTGTTATTACAGGCCGCTGTCCCACAATCTGAGTTAATTCAGCAACCGCGTCTTCAATCACTTTCTGATCTCTTGAACCTTCTCCAATACCCATATTAATAACGAGTTTTTCTATTTTGGGTACCTGCCACACATTCGAGTAGTTGAATTTCTTAACCATTTCAGGTATAACTTCTTTTTTATATTTTTCCAAAAGACGTGTCATTTTCACTTCACCCTTATATTATATCACCACATTTAACACATATTCTATTCTTTGTTCCCTGTTCTATTTTTCCACATCTTGTTCTAACAGGTTTATTACATTTCGGACAGTAAAGCTGTACATTTGAACAAGCTATAAATCCTTCTTTTTTTGAAATACCACCTTTTTGATTCTGCTGACTCGGTCGCTCATAATGTGTTAAATAATTAACACCTTCAACAAGGACTCTTTGTTTTTCAACATCAATTTCGAGAATTTTTCCCTGTTTGCCTTTATCTTTTCCGGTTATAACACAAACCGCATCATTTTTTCTTAATTTTCGTTTTGGTGAAGTTTTATCAGTTTTCATTTTATTAAAAATCCTTTTCCATTATATTACTTCAGGAGCTAATGATACAATTTTCATAAAATTCTTTTCTCTTAATTCTCTGGCAACAGGACCAAAAATACGAGTTCCCTTCGGGTTTTTCTGATTATCTATAACTACGACAGCATTTTTATCAAATCTTAATATGGATCCGTCTTTTCTTTTTATATCGTTGGAGGTTCTTACAACGACAGCTTTTATGACTTCACCCTTTTTTACGTTTCCTTCAGGTATGGCTTCCTGAACCGATGCAATGATGATATCGCCAACTCTTGCAAACTGTTTATTTCCAGTACCAAGAACCATAATACATCTGACTTTCTTCGCGCCGGAATTGTCAGCTACTTCTAATCTTGTCCTCATCTTAATCATTATGCCAATCTCCCTCTCACCATCATCTAACTGTTTTTACAATTTTACACAACCGCCATCTTTTTGTTTTGCTTAACGGTTTGGTTTCGATTATCTCAACAGTATCCCCTATTTTTGCTTCGCCATTTTGATCGTGCGCTTTGAGTTTTGTGTATACCCTCATAACTTTTTTGTAGACCGAGTGCATAACGCTTCTTTCCACCTGGACAACTATTGTCTTGTCCATCTTGTCACTTATGACAACACCGACCCTTTTTTTTCTTGAACCCCTTGATAAAGCTGCCATTTTATTGCTCCTGAAAATTATTGCTCTTCATTTAATATGGTATTTATTCTTGCTATCTCTTTTTTTACTACCCTGATTCTTCCGACTTTCTCAATCTGTCCAGTTTTTTTCTGTATTCTCAAATTAAACATTTCCAATCTGAACTCAGCTAACAATTTATTTAATTCATCAGAAGATTTCTTTCTTAATTCATTTGCTTTCATTGTTCTATTCCCGATAATTTTATTTTTATACTCTATGCATACTTCTTACAACAAACTTTGTTTTTATAGGAAATTTAGCTGTGGCTAACTTCATTGCTTCCCTTGCTACATTTTCCGGTACACCCTCGAGTTCAAACATTATTCTACCGGGCTTAATTACAGCTACCCATCCTTCCGGAGCTCCTTTACCTTTACCCATCCTTGTTTCGGCGGGTTTTTTGGTAATTGGTTTATCAGGAAATACTCTAATCCATACTTTACCTTTTCTTTTTATGAATCGAGTTAATGCCACACGAGCCGCCTCGATCTGTATATTGGATATCCATGCTCTCTCAAGCGCCTGCATCCCATATTCACCGAAATCAATTGTATGGCCTGCAGTACTATCACCTTTACGAGACCCGCGTTGCATTTTTCTGAATTTTACTCTTTTAGGCATCAGTGGCATTTTTTAAAATCTCCTTATTCCTTCTCCTCTTTGCCGGGGATTCTTTCACCCTTGCAAATCCAGACTTTTACTCCAATTGCACCATACGTTGTTCTGGCTTCTGTAAAACCATAATCTATATCCGCTCTTAATGTCTGTAGCGGTATTTTCCCTTCTTTATATCCTTCGCTTCTGGACATTTCAGATCCGCCCAATCTGCCTGAACACAATATTTTTATACCGGCGGCACCTATCTGTATCGCTGTTGTTACAGCCTTTTTCATCGCTCTTCTATGTGATACCCTTCTCTCCAACTGTAAAGCTACATTTTCCGCTACCAATTGAGCATCTATATCCGGATTCTTGACTTCTGCAATATCTATAAAAAGTTCTTTATCGGTGAACTTTACAAGTTCTTCTTTAATCTTGTCAATCTCCGCGCCTTTTCTGCCTATGATAATCCCAGGCCTTGCGGCATATATCGTAATTTTTGCACGACTACTTGCTCTCTCAATAACAATTTTGGATATTCCGGCGAAATTCAACCTTTGTTTAAGGAATTTTCTTATTTTTATATCTTCATTGACAAGAGTTCCAAAATCACGCTTTGGCGCGTACCATTTTGACATCCAATTTTTTGTTACAGTAACTCTCAAACCTGTCGGATTAACTTTCTGCCCCATTATTAAACTCCTATTTTGTTCCAACCACAATAGTTATATGGGATGTCCTTTTTCTGATTCTAAAAGCCCTACCCATCGCTCTTGGACGGAACCTTTTTAACATTGGACCTCCATCTACAAAAATTTCCTTTACCACCATTCCATCCAGATCCACACCGGCCTCGCTTTTATTTTGTACATTACTTAGCGCGGATTTCAGTATCTTCTCCATCATTTCAGCTGCTTTTTTATTTGTAAATCTTACTATATCCATTGCAGCATTTACTTCCTTGCCGCGTATAACATCCGCAATCAGCCTCATTTTCCTCGGCGATATTCTGGCATATTTCCAAATTGCTTGAGCTTCCATTATTGCGCACCTCTTTACTTATCTTATTTTGCACCCGGATGTGCTTTAAAAGTTCTAGTAGGAGCGAATTCACCTAATTTATGCCCCACCATATTTTCCGTGATAAATACTGGCAAAAATTTCTTGCCATTATAAACCGCTAAAGTATGCCCTATAAATTCCGGTGTAATCATCGATCTTCTCGACCAAGTCTTTACAACTTTCTTCTCATTAACATCATTCATCTTATCTATTTTTTCCTGCAGAGAAGGCTCAACATAGGGACCTTTTTTAATTGATCTTGCCATTTTAATTTACCTCTACTTATTTCTTCTCTTTACTATATATTTATCACTTAGTTTATGCAAAGTCCGGGTCTTTTTTCCTTTTGTCTTAACACCCCAAGGTGTACATGGATGTCGCCCTCCAGATGTTTTACCTTCGCCACCACCCATCGGATGATCCACAGGGTTCATAGCAACACCCCTGACTTTCGGCCGCTTGCCCAAATATCGTGTACGCCCTGCTTTACCAAGCGTCACATTTTCATGATCTGTATTGCTTACCTGCCCGAGTGTCGCTCTGCATTTTAGATGAACTTTTCTCAATTCTCCAGACGGAAACTTTAATAGGGCAAAACCACTTTCTTTAGCCATTAATATAGCATAACTTCCTGCGCTTCTTGCAATCTGGGCACCTTTTCCGATCTTTAATTCAATATTATGTACCTGACTACCGAGCGGCATTCTCTCCAGCTCCATACAGTTGCCGATCTCTATTTCAGCACTTTTTCCGGACATAATTTTATCATCAACTTTTAAACCTTCAGGCGCTATAATATAGCTTTTTTCGCCATCGATATATTGCAAAAGCGCTATCCTTGATGAACGATTCGGATCATATTCAATAGATACCACTTTTGCCTCAACATCATCTTTACAGCGCTTGAAATCAATAATTCTGTACAAACGTTTATGTCCACCACCTCTTCGACGGACAGTTATTCTTCCATTGTTATTCCTGCCGCTTTTTTTACTATTTGATTCACACAGCGATTTCAACGGCTCGCTTTTTGTTACTTCTTCAAAAGTCGAGAAACTTACATATCTTCTCGATAATGGAGTTGGTTTTGATTTTTTTATTCCCATGCCTTAATTCCCTTAATTATTATATAAATTCTATCTTTTCACCCTTTTTTAACGTAACAACAGCCTTTTTCCAATCAGGCTTCTTTCCAATGTGATAACGCATCCTTTTTGTTTTGCCAAGCACATTAACCGTATTTACTTTTTCCACCTTTACATGAAAAAGCTTTTCAACAGCATACTTAATTTCAATTTTGTTTACGTCAGGACGAACAACAAAAGCATACTTTCCATTCTCTGCCATTATTGTGCTCTGCTCACTAATTACAGGCTCTTTAATAATTTGGGTTAATTCTTTCATATTTTCTCCATTAATTAAAAACAATCGAAAGTGAATTTTCGATTGTTTTTTTAGCTTTGAAGAGTGAATTTAAACTAAAATGCTGATATAATATATTAATAAATATAATATGTCAATATAATATTTATTCTATTAATCTACTTTTTATAACTTCAATAGCTTCTTTTTCTATTATTATCTTTTCACAATCTAACAATTCATATGTATTAACATCATTGCAATTAACAATTTTTACTTCAGGTATATTCCTTGCGGATCTGATTAAATTTAAATCTAATGCCGCACTGATAACCAATACCTTTTTTTCATTCAGATCAAGATTCTTTAATACACCAACAAATTCTTTTGTTTTTGGTTTATTAAAGTCAAATTTTTCAACGATTACCATCGAATCCGAATTTAACTTATCGGATAAAGCAGATAACAATGCTATCCTTTTAAGTTCTTTCGACACATTCTTCGAATAATCTCTTGGTTTTGGGCCGAATACTGTACCGCCACCCTTCCATAAAGGCGATGTTCTTGTACCTATTCTTGCTCTACCTGTACCTTTTTGTCGCCACGGCTTTTTTGTACTCGCATTGATTTCATTTCTCGTTTTTGTACAAGCCGTTCCACTCCTTTGATTTGCAAGATATGCTACAACTACATCATGCACAACATGTGGTTTTGGTTCATATCCAGCTATTTTCTGATCTATAGCTAAAGATCCTACCACTTCACCTTTAGTATTATATACATTATATTCGCCCATTACAGCTCACCTCATTATTTGCTGACAAAAGCTTTCTTTTTAGCTTTTCTTATTTCTATATATGATCCCTTTGGTCCAGGCAAAGCACCTTTTACAATTATTAGATTTAAATCCTCTTTTAAATCTACAATCAGTAGACTTTGCACTGTTACCCGTTTACCTCCCATTCGTCCCGGAAGCCTATGTCCTTTATACGTTCTGGATGGAAAAGCCGATGCTCCCACCGAACCAGGCGCTCTATGAAACATTGAACCGTGTGTATCGTCTCCACCATGCCATCCCCATCTTTTCACACCGCCCGCAAATCCTTTTCCGATCGATTTTCCGGATACGTCTATATAATCTCCTTTGGAAAAATACGATATATTTATTTCATCCCCAATATTATACTTTTCCAATTCGCCTTTACCAATCCTGCTCTCTTTCAAATATTTTTTAGGCGATATCCCTGATTTCTTCAGATATCCTGATTCCGGCTTATTCAGTTTATTTTCTTTTATATCAAGAAAACCGAGCTGTATAGCTTCATATCCGTGTTTTTCCGAAGTTTTTTTATTAACGACTGTTCCATTTTCCAACTCTATTACCGAAACCGGTATAATTTCGCCTTTTTCATTGAACAGCCTCGCCATTCCTTTTTTCTTACCCAAGAGGATAATACTCACTTTATTGTCTCCTTATCCCAACATTTCAAAAGGCTTTATACTTTTATTTTTATATCAACGCCAGCTGGTAGATTGAGTTTTCTCAGTTCGTCTATTGTTTTTGCTGTCGGATCAACGACATCAAGCAATCTTTTATGTGTTCTAATCTCAAATTGCTCACGTGATTTTTTATCCACATGCGGTGACCGTAAAACTGTATATCTCTCAATCTTTGTCGGCAATGGTATCGGCCCCAATATTTTGGCTCCGGTCCTCTTCGCGGTCTCTACGATCTCAAGAGTTGATTGATCCAATACCCTGTGATCATACGCCTTTAATTTAATCCTAATTCTTTGCTTATCCATCGGATATCCCCGTATTATTCAACTATTTCGGTTACTCTGCCGGCGCCTATGGTTCTTCCGCCTTCCCTGATAGCGAACCTCAACCCTTTCTCCATCGCTATCGGCATTATAAGCTCAACATATACGCTTATATTATCGCCAGGCATTACCATCTCCACTCCTTCCGGCAAATTCAATGTCCCTGTCACATCGGTTGTCCGGAAATAAAACTGCGGACGGTATCCACTGAAAAACGGCGTGTGACGACCACCTTCATCTTTGCTCAAAACGTATACTTCGCCCTTGAACTTCTTATGCGGTGTTATACTGCCCGGTTTCGCCAATACCTGACCGCGCTCCACTCCGCTCTTATCTACTCCGCGGAGCAGTACACCGATATTGTCTCCGGCTTCACCATAATCAAGCAACTTCTTGAACATCTCCACTCCGGTTACTACCGACTTTTTCGTATCTGTCAACCCAACGATCTCTATCTCTTCGCCTACCTTTATCTGACCTCTCTCCACTCTACCAGTCGCTACCGTTCCACGACCGGTTATCGAGAACACATCTTCCACCGGCATCAAAAACGGTTTGTCTATATCGCGTTTCGGTGTAGGTATGTAACTATCCACCGCTTCCATCAGCTTCATTATCGCAGCCTGGCCAACTTCCCCTTCTTCGCCTTCCATCGCCTTCAGCGCTGAACCCCTTACTATCGGTATCTCGTCGCCGGGAAACTCGTATTTCGACAACAATTCTCTTATCTCAAGCTCAACCAGCTCCAACAATTCTTCATCGTCAACCATATCCACTTTATTCATAAACACTACCATCGACGGCACACCCACCTGACGCGCAAGCAGAATGTGTTCTCTCGTCTGAGGCATCGGACCGTCAGCCGCGCTTACAACCAGTATCGCTCCATCCATCTGCGCCGCTCCGGTAATCATGTTCTTTATATAATCAGCATGGCCAGGACAATCCACATGAGCGTAATGACGATTGTCTGTCTGATACTCTACGTGAGCTGTCGCTATGGTAATTCCTCTCTCCCTCTCTTCAGGTGCGTTATCTATCGAATCATATGATCTTACCGATGCATATCCTTTTTTCGCCAGTGTCATTGTTATTGCGGCTGTCAATGTCGTCTTACCATGATCCACGTGACCAATTGTTCCTATGTTTACGTGCGGTTTTGTCCTCTCAAATTTCTCTTTGGCCATTGGTTACTCCTTTTTATTTAATTTGTTTTCTTTTTTTATTATATTAACTTTAAATTTTTACCATCTATAGTGGGCAAACGCTTTATTAGCTTCCGCCATTTTATGCGTATCCTCTCTTTTCTTTATTGCGGCCCCCTGTGACTTATAAGCATCTATAATTTCTGCAGCGAGACAATCTACCATAGGTTGCCCTTTTCTCTGGCGAGCAAACTGTATTATCCAGCGAGTTGCCATTGTAAATTGTCGTTCCGCCGAAACATCAACAGGAACCTGATACGTAGCGCCACCAACACGCCTCGATTTGACTTCCAAGATGGGTTTAACATTATCAAGCGCTTTCTGAAAAACCTTAATCGCGTCTGCCTCGCCTACCCTTTGAGCAGCCAAATCTACCGCATTATAAAATATTTTCTCAGCAGTACTTTTTTTACCTTCCAACATAAGCATATTTATAAACTTCATAACATCAGTACTGTTATATCTTGAATCTGGCATTGTTTCTCTTTTTACTGCTCTTCTACGTCTGGACATAAATCAGAAAACCTCCTGTCATTTATTTCTTAGGCGCTTTAGCACCGTATTTCGATCTTCCTTGACGGCGTTTTTCAACACCCATCGCATCAAGTGTTCCACGAATTATATGATATCGGACTCCAGGTAAATCTTTTACCCTGCCGCCTCTTATTAATACTATTGAGTGCTCCTGAAGATTATGCCCCATTCCTGGTATATAAGCCGTTACTTCCATTGAATTAGATAAACGCACCCTTGCTATTTTACGCAATGCCGAATTTGGTTTTTTAGGTGTTTGAGTTTTCACCTGCAAACAAACACCACGTTTTTGCGGACATTCTTTCATCGCTGGCGTTTTGCATTTTTTTCTTACTTTTTGCCTACCTTTTCTTATGAGCTGATTAATAGTCGGCATTTAAATCTCCTTTTTATTCCCAATTTAAAAATAAGTTTTCGAAATATATACGTTTTTAATCATAATGTCAAGATTTTTTTTCACTATCTGAAAATGAGACATCAGGCATATCGGCGGCTATATCAAAATTGGAATAACATTTAAAGCCCGGCCCCGCAGGTATCAAATGCCCCATAATTACGTTTTCTTTGAACCCATTCAGATAATCGACTCTTCCTGAAGACGCCGCATCAGTTAACACTCTTGTTGTCTCCTGGAACGAAGCGGCTGATATAAAGCTATTTGTTCCCAAAGAAGCTTTTGTTATACCCAGCAAAATTGTTGTCGCTTCAGCCGGTTTACCGCCTTTTCTAATTACGTCCCGATTTTCTTTATTGAATTTTATTTTTTCTACCTGTTCTCCGTATAAGAAAGAAGTATCACCCGGATCAGTAATTCTTACTTTTTTAAGCATTTGACGTATGATTATTTCTATATGCTTATCATTTATTTCCACACCCTGAAGACGATATACTTCCTGGATCTGGTTTACAAGGTATTCCTGCAGCTCTTTCGGTCCACAAACCTGTAATATTTCCTGAGGAACAACAGGACCTTCTGTAAGTTGCTGTCCTTTTTTAACTTTATCGCCTTTGTAAACAGTCAGGTGCTTACCATGTGAAGTTAAATGTTCTTCTTCGGCTCCGGTTTCCGGATCGCGAACAATAATTCTTCGTTTACCTTTTACTGTACCTTTGAATTCCACTATACCGTCAATTTTAGCTATTTCAGCCGCGTCTTTTGGGCGTCTGGCTTCAAACAGTTCTGCCACTCGCGGCAAACCGCCTGTAATATCTTTCGTTTTACTAATTTTTCTCGGAGTTTTTGCTATCAGATAACCTGCATCTATATCCTGCCCGTCTTCAACTACGATATGAGCGCCAGCGGGAATCGAATGCTGAGCAAGAATCTCTTCATTGACATCATAAAGAACAATCTGCGGATGAAGTTCTTCTTTATGTTCAATAATAACTGTTCCCACAAGACCAGTAGACTCATCGATCTCCTTTTTCATTGTCACGCCTTCGATGATATCGCTAAAACGGACTATACCTTTGCGCTCTGAAAGAATCGGGATATTATATGGATCCCATTTAACGAACGCTTCTCCTTTAACCACAGAACCGCCATCAGGGATACTGATTACCGAACCAATTACCACACTATATTTCTCAAGTTCACGGCCCTCAGGAGTATTAATACTGATCAATCCATTCTTATTCAATACAATTAAAGTATTTTCCTTTGTTTGCACAAATTTAATATCATGGTATTGAATAATTCCATCGTTTTTTGCGATAATTTGCGGTTGTTTAAATACCTGGCTTGCTGTACCACCTATATGAAACGTTCTCATGGTCAACTGAGTTCCAGGCTCACCGATTGACTGAGCGGCTATAATTCCAACCGCTTCGCCTAAATCAACCATTTTGTTTGTGGCAAGATTCAACCCGTAGCACATCCTGCAAGTTCCCGTATCACTTTCGCAAGTCAATACCGACCTTATTTTTAAACTTTCTATTCCACTCCGATTAATTTTTTCCGCTTTTTCTTCATTTATAAGATCGTCAGCTTTACAAATAATTTCTCCAGTCGCAGGATTGACCACATCCTCCAAAACTATTCGCCCTATAATACGTTCCTTTAGTGAAACTATTTCATCATCACCTTCATATATCGCTTTCACAATAATTCCATTTAAAGTATGACAATTATCTTCAGTGATAATCATATCCTGCGCAACATCTACCAATCTCCTTGTAAGATAACCTGAATCGGCTGTTTTCAACGCTGTATCCGCAAGACCTTTTCTAGCACCGTGTGTTGATGTAAAGTATTCAAGAACCGTTAATCCTTCCCTGAAGTTTGACAAAATCGGCGTCTCAATGATTTCGCCTGATGGTTTTGCCATAAGTCCCCTCATACCTGCCAACTGACGTATCTGCTGGCGACTTCCTCTCGCGCCAGAATCAACCATCATAAACACGGAATTTATTGATCCCATTCTTACTGAAGCCTGTAATCCCTTATACATCGCTTCAGATATAGTATCAGTCGCGTGTGTCCAGATATCTATTATCTTATTATACCGTTCACCGTCGGTAATGCTTCCTGTATGATACTGCTTCTCAACTTCATTGATCTCTGAGCGAGCGCTGTCAAGCATTTCCTTTTTCTCATCAGGTATTATCATATCATCAATTGAAATTGATATACCCGCCTTTGTCGCCGAATTAAAACCAAGTCTTTTTAAACTATCAAGTATTTGAACCGTTCTTTTATGCCCAACACATTTATAACATTTCATAATTAATTCGCCCAATTTTTTCTTATTGAGCTCATAATTTACATATCCGATTTCTTTTGGAACTATTTCATTAAATATTATTCTACCGGCAGTAGTTATAATTAGATTATTATCTATTTTGACCTTAATTTTCTCATGGATATTTATTATTTTCCCGTCAAGAGCAAGCAAAACTTCTTCTGGACTCCCGTAGGACCTGATAATATTTTCAGTTGCGGGAAGTTCTTTTGTTAAATAATAACATCCAAGCGTAATATCTTGCGAAGGAGTGGTTATCGGCTTCCCTGATGACGGAGAAAATATATTGTTTGTTGCAAGCATCAGCATTTTTGCTTCAAGCTGAGCCTCAGTCGATAAAGGTATATGCACTGCCATCTGGTCACCATCAAAATCAGCGTTGAAAGCCGCGCAAACAAGAGGATGTATCCTTATAGCTTTACCTTCTATCAATATAGGTTCAAAAGCCTGAATACCAAGCCTGTGAAGCGTTGGAGCGCGGTTAAGCATTACCGGATGCCCTTTTGTTACCTCTTCCAGAATATCCCATACCTCAGGAGCACCGCGTTCAATCATCTTTTTCGCGCTTCGTATCGTATGAATATTTCCTCTTTCTTTCAGCTTTCTTATGATAAACGGCTCAAAAAGCTCTAAAGCCATTTCTTTCGGCAACCCGCACTGATTCAATTTCAGTTCAGGCCCTACAACGATAACCGAACGTCCCGAATAATCGACACGTTTTCCCAATAGATTCTGCCTGAACCTTCCTTGTTTTCCTTTAAGCATGTCACTCAATGATTTCAAGGGCCTATTGCCTGATCCAACAACCGGCCGTCCGTGACGTCCGTTATCATATAAAGCATCCACTGCTTCCTGAAGCATTCTTTTTTCGTTTCTTATAATTACTTCCGGAGTTTTTAGTTCAAGGATACTTTTTAATCTGTTATTTCTATTTATAACCCTGCGATAAAGATCATTCAAATCAGACGTAGCAAACCTTCCGCCTTCCAGTGGTACAAGCGGTCTCAAATCCGGCGGAATAACAGGTATTGCGCTCATAACCATCCAGGCCGGATCATTCTTTGATTTTCTAAACCCTTCAACAATTTTAAGCCGTTTGCTTATTTTCTTTAAAGTCTGTTTTGATTTTGTTTTCAGCATCTTGCTTCTTAGTTCTTCAGCAAGAAGATCAAGGTCTTCCATTTTTAACAGTTCTTTTACGGCTTCAGCACCTATTAAATATTTAAAACTGTTATCTCCATATTTTGATTTTGCTTCCCGGCATTCCATCTCGCTTAAAAGTTGCTTTTTCTCCAATGGAGTATTGCCCGGGTCAATAACAACATAATCCTCGTAATATAAAACCCTTTCCAAAGCCCGCGTCGACATTTCCAAAATATTGCCTATTCTGCTTGGAGTGGTTTTAAAAAACCATATATGCGATACCGGTACCGCAACTTCAATATGCCCCATTCTCTCTCTTCGTACTTTTGACTGGGTAACTTCAACGCCACACCGATCGCATATAGCGCCTTTATGTTTTATTCTTTTATATTTTCCGCAACTGCATTCCCAATCTTTAGTCGGCCCGAAGATTCTTTCGCAAAACAACCCGCCTTTTTCCGGTTTGAATGTCCTGTAATTTATTGTTTCAGGATTCTTTACTTCACCCCTTGACCATGCATGAATAACTTCCGGCGAGGCAATTTTTATAGTTACTCTATCAAACGTACCTCTCAAATTATAATCTGTATAAGAATCAATAATTCTCTCAGTCAAATCAAAATCTCCTTTTGATTAATTTTTATGAATTACTCTTCTTCCTTCTCCACACGAACATCAAGACATAAACTCTGCATCTCTTTGATCAATACGTTGAAAGATTCAGGAGTACCTGCCTCAAGCGAATTATCGCCTTTGACAATTGATTCATAAATTCTCGTTCTGCCCTGAACATCATCACTTTTGACTGTCAACAGTTCCTGTAAGGCATATGCCGCACCATAAGCTTCCATTGCCCACACTTCCATTTCCCCGAATCTCTGTCCACCGAATTGAGCTTTTCCGCCTAGAGGCTGTTGTGTAACAAGCGAATAAGGTCCAATAGCACGAGCATGTATTTTATCCGCAACAAGGTGATTCAGTTTAAGCATATATATATATCCAACTACAACTTCCTGATCAAATGGATCTCCTGTGCGCCCATCACAAAGTTTTACTTTTCCCGATTCTGGCACCCCGGCTTTTTTCAAGTACTCTTTTATTTGTTCTTCAGAAAGACCTTTAAAAACAGGTGTCATCATATGCAATCCAAGAACTTTTGCCGCCCAGCCCAAATGTGTTTCGAGAAGCTGTCCCACATTCATACGTGAAGGCACGCCAAGCGGATTTAAAACCATCTCAACCGGTGTTCCATCGGGCATGTAAGGCATATCTTCTTCTGGAAGAATCTTTGCAATAACACCTTTGTTACCATGCCTTCCTGCCATCTTATCACCGACCATTAATTTTCTTTTGCTTGCGATATAAACTTTTACCTGTTTTATTACACCAGGATCAAGTTCGTCACCTTTTTTATAGTTTTCTATATCCCTGTTTTCTTTTACTTCATTTTCCTCAAGCATTTTCCTGTACCAGAACAGAACTTTGCTCAAATTCTCATCAAAAACTGGATCTTCAACATGAATATACTCATAATTCGTTTCTTTTAACCTCTCGAGCATATCCTCGGTAATATTTTTATCAGCAGGAATCAGTATCTCCTGATTACGCAGGTTTATGAGATTCCCTTTCATTTTTTTATTAAGAAGAACTTCACGGATTTTATTGTCCTTAAGAGCTTCCAGATCATCAAATATCTTTCTATAATAATCCGATATCTCTTTAAGGACTCTTTTTTCTTCTTGCTTTTCCTGTTCGGTTCTCGCCTTTTCTTTTCTTGCAAAAACCTTCACATCAATAACAATACCTTCAGTACCTGAAGGAACTGTAAGCGATGCATCTCGCACATCAGCGGCTTTCTCACCGAATATCGCCCGCAAAAGCCTCTCTTCGGGTGATAATTCCGTTTCGCTTTTCGGAGTAATTTTACCGACAAGTATGTCTCCGGGTTTCACTTCAGCGCCAATTCGGATAATACCATCTTCATCAAGATCCTTCAGCGCCTCTTCCCCGACATTTGGTATATCGCGGGTAATTTCTTCTTTCCCAAGTTTCGTATCTCTGGCGCCGATTTCAAATTCTTCTATATGAACGGATGTATATATATCCTCTTTCACAAGTTTTTCGCTGATCAGAATAGCGTCCTCGAAATTGTATCCGCCCCAAGGCATGAAAGCAACCAGCACGTTTCTTCCCAATGCAAGTTCGCCATTTCTTGTGCTTGGCCCGTCGGCAAGAACCTGCCCTTTTTTAACCTGCTGGCCTTTTTTAACTAATGGCCTCTGGTTAAACGATGTACCTGCATTTGATCTTTGAAATTTGGTTATATTATATACATTACCGTTAATTATTATTTTTGTCGCGTCAACATATTCAACAACACCGTCTTCTTCCGCTACTACCATTACACCGGAATCTTTTGCTGCTCTATGTTCAAGACCAGTAGCGACAAGAGGCGCTTCTGTTGTCAACAATGGAACAGCCTGACGTTGCATGTTCGATCCCATCAAAGCTCTGTTGGCATCGTCGTGTTCCAAAAACGGTATTAAGCCGGCGGCAACACTGACCAGCTGTTTTGGCGATACATCGGCATAATTTAGCTTTGCCGATTCTATCCTTAAGAAATCGTTTCGATAACGCGCAATAACTTCTTTCGGAACTATTTTCTGTACTTTATCAAGTTCAATATCAGACTGTCCTATAAGATAATTTTCTTCTTCGTCAGCTGATAAATACTTGATATTGTCAGTAACTTTCCCTTCATCCACTATTTTGTAAGGAGTTTCTATGAAACCGAATTCATTAATTCTCGCATAAGTTCCAAGAGAAGAAATTAAACCAATATTGGGCCCTTCTGGTGTCTCAATAGGACAAATCCTTCCATAATGGCTTGAATGAACATCGCGGACTTCAAAACCAGCGCGTTCCCGGCTCAAACCACCCGGTCCAAGAGCACTTAACCTTCTTTTATGAGTTAGTTCCGCCAATGGATTTGTCTGATCCATAAACTGAGACAACTGACTCCGTCCGAAAAAATCTTTTATTATACTTGATAATCCCTTCGGATTTACAAGTTTATGTGGAGTCATCACATCCGAACTCATATCATATAGATTCATTCTCTCTTTTATCAGCCGTTCCATTCTGGCCAAACCAATACGACATTGATTTTGTAAAAGTTCACCTACCGATCTTACACGACGATTACCTAAATGATCAATATCATCAATCAATCCTTCACCCTCAGGTAAGTTCAACAGATATTTCACAGCCTCAACAATATCTCTTTTATCCAGAACAGTATTCTTTAATTCTTCATCGTTGATTTCGAGAGCGAGTTTTTTATTTAATTTGAATCTTCCTACCCTGCTCAGATCGTATCTTTTTTGATCAAAGAACAATCTATGAAGTAACGCTTTTGCATTTGCCACCGTAGCAGGGTCTCCCGGCCTCAGTTTACGGTATATATCTTTAAGAGCGTCTTCACTGTTTTTCGTGGGGTCCTTTTTAAGCATTCGTATTATTGGAGACTCTTCATCGACATCTTTGACAATTTTTATATTCCTGATACCTAATTCTTTAATTTTCTGCAACACGGATTTTGAGATTTTTTGAAGTTGAGGTAAAATTATCACATCTTCTTTTTCATCTTTCACATCCGCCGCAAGTATCTGACCAACCACATCGCCCATAGGCGTCGATGCAAGATCTATATCTTCTACGGTATGAAAAAGTTCTAATATCTCCGTATTTTCAGAATATCCTAACGCCCGTAAAAATTCCGTAACAAGAATTTTCCGTCTGCGCCTGCGTCTGTCCATATAAATATATATGTATCCATTTATATCAAACTGAACCTCAAGCCATGACCCGCGATAAGGTATAATCCTGAACGAATAAAGCACTGTTCCGCGTGGATGTATTGTCTGCTCGAAACAAATTCCCGGCGACCTATGCAACTGGCTGACAATTACTCTTTCCGCTCCATTTATGATGAATGTGCCTTTTGAAGTCATCAATGGGATACTCCCAAAATAGACGTCTTCTTCTTTTACATTGTCATGTTCGGTTAGGCGCAGACGAACCTTCAATGGCGCCGCAAACGTCAGCCCCCGCTTCCTTGATTCATCGACATCATATTTTGGCACACCAAGAGTAAAACTTACGTAATCCAGACTACAACTTTCATCATAACTTTTTATAGGAAATATTTCTTTAAATACAGCATGAAGCCCTTGGTCTTTTCTTTTTTCAGGCAAAATATCAAGCTGTAGAAAATCCTTGTATGATTTAGTCTGGACTTCAACCAAATCCGGTATATCAATCGACGTTTCGTGCTCCACCACCCCTACACGTTCGGTATATAAAATATCTTTTTCAAAACTCATAGACCACCCCACGGTTTAATCGGTAGGTATTTTTTTAAAAATCCGTTTCCGTAAACCGTAATTAGCTTTTCAATTCAACAACGGCTCCAGCTTCTTCAAGTTTTTTCTTAATAGCTTCCGCTTCTTCTTTCGGAAGATTTTCTTTTACTGGTTTTGGCGGATTATCAACAAGATCTTTAGCTTCTTTCAATCCCAGATTTGTAATTTCTCTTACAACTTTAATTACCTGGATTTTTTTGTCGCCGGAACCTACCAACACAACATTAAACTCAGTAGGTTCTTCAGCAACTGCCGCTGGTGCAGCTCCTGCTGCTCCTGGTGCAGCAGCTACAGCCACTGGCGCCGCTGCAGATACCCCGAATTCCTCTTCCATCATCTTTACCCACTGGGATATCTCAACCATAGTTAAACCTTTAACCATCTCAACACCAAGTTTAACTTTGTCTTCTACAGATAATCCTTTTATCGAATCCAACAATTTTTCTACTTCAGGCATGACTAATTCCTCCTATTTATTTTAAGTTACATTTTCTATAATCAAATTTATTTATTATTCCGATTTTTTTTCAGCAATACCATTTAAAACATATAACATATTTCTCAAAGGAGCCGAGAGAACACTCACAAACCCATTTAACGGCGCTTTCAATGTACCCATCAATTTTGCAAGAAGAACTTCTCTTGACGGCAATTTGGAAAGTTCAACAACCTGCTCTTCATTAAACCACCTGCCCTCTACAAACCCTCCTTTTAACTTTAGTAGTCCATTTTTTTCTTTCTCGATACCTAAAAGCATCTTAGCCATCGCAATAGAATCGCTTTTACTGAATACAACCGCAGTTGACCCTTTTAAGCTATCTTCTAATTGTTTGCTAACTTCATATCCGGATTCTTTAACCGCTATTTTAAATACTCTGTTTTTTACAACCATGTATTTTGATGATTCTTTCCGGCAACTCTTGTGGATCGCCGAAATATCCTCAGCAGTCAAACCGACATAACTTGTTACGAAAAACCCGTTGGACTCTTTCAGGTTTTCCGATATTTCTTCAACAAGATATTTCTTTTCTAGTCTCACGACGACTTATCCTCCATATATTAATTAAGCTGTTTCAGAAAAAGATTTTATGTCGATCTGCATACCGGGGTTCATTGTACTTGTTAACGAACAGTTCTGAATATAAATACCTTTTGCTGTCGATGGTTTAGCCTTCACTATAGCCTCGTATAACGCCCTCGCATTATCAACAATTTTATCTTCCGCAAATGAAACCTTACCTATAGGAGCATGAACATTGGCGGCTTTATCAACCTTAAACTCAATTTTTCCGGCTTTGAGCTCTTTCACAACCGATCCGACATCGTTTGTTACCGTACCTGTTTTTGGTGTTGGCATTAATCCTCTTGGCCCCAAGATTTTACCCAGTTTACCAAGATCACGCATCGCATCTGGCGTTGCTACAGCTGAATCGAAATCCAACCAGCCGTTTTTTATCTTATCCATTAAATCATCATAACCTACATAATCCGCTCCGGCTTCTTTCGCTTTTTCCGCATTATCACCTTTTGCAAACACCAGAACTCGTACTTTTTTGCCTATACCATGCGGTAAAACTACAGTACTCCTTACAGCCTGATCTGAATGCCGCGGATCAACTCCCAAACGGAAAGCAACTTCAACTGTCTCATCAAATTTTGCTTTTGGGAATTTTTTCAATATGCTTACGGCTTCTTTTATTGTGTAAGCTTTATTTTTCTCGACCATTTTAGAGGCCTGCTCATATCTTTTACTATGTTTTGCCATCTTACACCACCTCTATTCCCATACTTTTTGCTGTTCCTTCAACAATTCTCATAGCGGCTTCTTCCGACCCTGCGTTCAAATCCTGGATTTTCTGTTTTGCTATATCTCTTACCTGATCTTTTGTGACTTTACCTACCTTGTTCTTGTTCGGAACACCGGACCCAGAAGCTATACCGGCGGCTTTTTTTAACAATACTGCCGCAGGCGGTGATTTCATTATAAATGTAAACGACCGATCCTGATAAACAGTAATTACCACAGGTAACACCAGACCTGCTCTGTCCTGGGAAACAGCGTTAAACTGTTTCACAAACTCCATAATATTCACTCCATGTTGACCTAAAGCAGGCCCAACAGGAGGTGCAGGAGTTGCCGAACCGGCAGGTAATTGCAATTTTATACTCCCTACGACTTTTTTTGCCACTTTGTCTCCCTCCTAATGAGATATTTCTATCTTATTTCAGGTACGTTCTACCTGAGAATATTCCAGTTCAAGCGGTGTTGTACGCCCGAAAATTGTTATCATTATCTTCAATTTCCCTTTATCCGGATCAATATCCTGTATTACTCCCGAGAAATTAACAAACGGACCTTCTTTTATTTTAACATTCTCGCCTTTTTCAAACATTATTTTCGGTTTTACGGATTTTTGCCTGTCAGCGATCTGTCTTTTTATATTGTCAACCTCTTCACCCAAGAGAGGTACCGGTTTCCCTCCACCGACGAATCCAATAATCCCATTTGTATTTTTTACAAAATACCAGGCATCCTCATCTAAATCCATGTTGATTAATATATAACCCGGGAAAAATTTCCGCGAAGTTATTGTTTTCTTTCCTGATTTAACTTCGGATACATTTTCTGTAGGAATTAAAACCTCTTTGATTTTATCTCCCATTTCCTCCAGTTTAATTTTGTTTTCCAGATTTTCTTTTACTTTTGATTCCTGTCCGGATAATGTATGAACTACATACCATTCGAATGACATAATATAAATCCCGTTATATTAAAATATTAGTTTTATAATTGTTTGAAATACAAAATCGATCACACCAACAATCACAGCCAAAACCAAAAGCCCCACCAAAACTACAATTGTGGATTCACGCAATTCACGAAACTTTTCCCAGCGTGTAACACCTGTTCCCTGCTTTATCGGCCATGATACTTTTGATAATTCCATAAACACTTCGTTAGTAAACTGATACACAGATTCACTCTTAATAAGGCCGAATACAATCAATCCTGAAAAAATCATCGCTACAAGATTGGATAACTCAACCATACCAAATATCCTCGGATTCTGCAACCACCCTCCAAATAGATCAAATGTACCATACATCAACGAACTCAAAGGAAACCAAGCTATAACGCCTACACATATGTAAGTAATATAAATATTTTTTTTGTTCGCTTTTGCTTGTTTTGTGGGATTTGTGATAGCCACGTTAATTTATCCTCTCTTTATCTTTATAATTTGAATTCTAAACAGGCCAGGAGGGACTCGAACCCCCAACACCCGGTTTTGGAGACCGGTGCTCTAGCCATTAGAGCTACTGGCCTATATTTTATTTAGTTTCTCGATGCAAAGTATGCTTTCTATCAAACTTACAGAATTTATTGAATTCCAGTTTGCCCTGAGTTTTCTTTTTGTTTTTTGTCGTTGTATAATTTCTTCTTTTGCATTCAGTACATGCCAATGTTACTATTTCTCTCATAACATCTCCAAAATATCATGTTTGTTATTTTTATTTTTATTCAACTATTTCGGTTACTCTGCCGGCGCCTATGGTTCTTCCGCCTTCCCTGATAGCGAACCTCAACCCTTTCTCCATCGCTATCGGCATTATAAGCTCAACATATACGCTTATATTATCGCCAGGCATTACCATCTCCACTCCTTCCGGCAAATTCAATGTCCCTGTCACATCGGTTGTCCGGAAATAAAACTGCGGACGGTATCCACTGAAAAACGGCGTGTGACGACCACCTTCATCTTTGCTCAAAACGTATACTTCGCCCTTGAACTTCTTATGCGGTGTTATACTGCCCGGTTTCGCCAATACCTGACCGCGCTCCACTCCGCTCTTATCTACTCCGCGGAGCAGTACACCGATATTGTCTCCGGCTTCACCATAATCAAGCAACTTCTTGAACATCTCCACTCCGGTTACTACCGACTTTTTCGTATCTGTCAACCCAACGATCTCTATCTCTTCGCCTACCTTTATCTGACCTCTCTCCACTCTACCAGTCGCTACCGTTCCACGACCGGTTATCGAGAACACATCTTCCACCGGCATCAAAAACGGTTTGTCTATATCGCGTTTCGGTGTAGGTATGTAACTATCCACCGCTTCCATCAGCTTCATTATCGCAGCCTGGCCAACTTCCCCTTCTTCGCCTTCCATCGCCTTCAGCGCTGAACCCCTTACTATCGGTATCTCGTCGCCGGGAAACTCGTATTTCGACAACAATTCTCTTATCTCAAGCTCAACCAGCTCCAACAATTCTTCATCGTCAACCATATCCACTTTATTCATAAACACTACCATCGACGGCACACCCACCTGACGCGCAAGCAGAATGTGTTCTCTCGTCTGAGGCATCGGACCGTCAGCCGCGCTTACAACCAGTATCGCTCCATCCATCTGCGCCGCTCCGGTAATCATGTTCTTTATATAATCAGCATGGCCAGGACAATCCACATGAGCGTAATGACGATTGTCTGTCTGATACTCTACGTGAGCTGTCGCTATGGTAATTCCTCTCTCCCTCTCTTCAGGTGCGTTATCTATCGAATCATATGATCTTACCGATGCATATCCTTTTTTCGCCAGTGTCATTGTTATTGCGGCTGTCAATGTCGTCTTACCATGATCCACGTGACCAATTGTTCCTATGTTTACGTGCGGTTTTGTCCTCTCAAATTTCTCTTTGGCCATTGGTAGCCTCCTTTAGAGTATACATTCTTTAACACCAAGATCGACAAATTCAAGCCCTCGACCGGAATTGAACCGGTGACCTCATGCTTACCATGCATGTGCTCTACCTACTGAGCTACGAGGGCAAACAAAAAAAATCCACATTCAAAAAAATGTTAAAATATTTTAAGACAAGATTCTTCTCAAGTCAATAAAAAATAAAAATCACCCTTCCGTCAGGTAATATCAATTAACTAACGGTTAAAAGGGTATTTTCATAATCTTTGGAGCGAGCGATGGGAATCGAACCCACATGGCTAGCTTGGAAGGCTAGGGCTCTACCATTGAGCTACGCTCGCGCCTAATCCAAATAAAAAAATGGTGGTGAGAGGTGGATTCGAACCACCGAAGGCATACGCCGGCAGATTTACAGTCTGCTCCATTTGGCCGCTTTGGTATCTCACCATCGAAAATTCCAGATTGCTTTCATTGAAGCTGGCGATGGGACTCGAACCCGCAACCTGCTGATTACAAATCAGCTGCTCTACCGATTGAGCTACGCCAGCATCTTGTTTCACCTAAAAAAATAATGGATGCTTTTATACATAAATTTATTGGGTCAAGTCAAGTTTTTTTTATTAATTTTTTATTATTCTTTAAGTTTTTTTTCATCAAAACAAATATAGATCTTTATAAACCAACAATCCATATTCCAATTTATGAAATAATAGTTTATTTTCTTTATCTCATTATCTTTTTTTATTGAATACCTGATTTATCATATCCATATTTCAAAAGTTCATCGGCAATAATAAATCTTATGTTCTCATCTTTCGCGCCAATAATCACACAAATAATTGGAACATTTCTATTAAGTGCTGTTGCGACAACGCAATAACCGGAAGAACGTACATAACCCGTTTTAAACCCGGTAATATCCGATCTCATAGACAATAATTTATTTGTATTTTCAATAACTGTCGCCCCATTCCTGATGGTATCTTTTTTTCGAGAAGTATACTGTAATATTTCCGGATGTCTGGCGCAAAAATAACCGGTCAATTTCGCTATATCTATCGCGCACGAATATTGATCTCCTTTACCCGGATAAGGTATTCCATGTGAATTATAAAATTTAGTGTTTTTCAGTCCGATCGAATCGGCTTTCTTATTCATCAAATCAACAAACTTGTCTTCAGTTCCAGCGACAAACCGCGCAAGTTCATAAGCGGCGTCATTGGCGGAATAAATAGCACATGCTTTTATTAAATCCTCTATAGTAATCTTTTCACCGGGTCTCAGATTAATTGTTTTGCCTGCTATCTTTTTATCAGGCAAAGGTATAGTAATTTTTTGGGATATATCGAGTTTATTATCGTTAACATAATCAAAAACAACCAGCAATGTCATTATCTTCACAAGAGAAGCCGGCGTAATTTTTAAAGTTGGATTCAGCGAATATAAAATTCGGCCTGTTGCGGGTTCCATAAGCAAAACCGAATCAACCTGGATATTTTTAGGTTCCATATTGTTCGTCGCGTAAGAAACATTATTCAGGAATATAAATACGAAGAATATAAAAAGCGAAAATATAACGCCGGATCTAAACATAATATTTATAGCCTAAGCTAACTTAAGTTTTCTCTGGAAAAGCGATAAAAATCCGACATACAGGAATCCGAAAAGGAAATTTAAATAGAAAAATATTGAGAAATAATAATTATTCTGAAATGCCCATATTGCTATCAAACCGAAATATAATCCGAACGATATCTCAAGTATAGGCAAAATACTTTTTTCTCCGAAATATTTTTTTTGTTTCCATTGATCTTTCTTGTTAATTACATTAAATTTAGGAGTGCGATAGAAAACACCCGCTTTTTTCACCATTGCCTCAATGCAAGCCTTAACATTATTTAATGTCAACCCCATTATTATGGATGATATGAAGAATATATCGTATAACACCTTCAGGTTCAATGACCGCTTTGTTTCTCTATAAAGAATAAAAAAATGAACCCAAAAACTGCAGGTAACTATCAAAAATACCGGCCACTCAAAAAACTGCATATGAAACATGGAAAAATTGATCTGCAATCTTAAAAGTGGATATAAAATTATAAGAAGTATAAATGTCAAAAAGTACGCGAAATTAATAACCAGATGAAAACTCGCGTCAAGTTTAATACGAAGAGGATAACTGCTTTTCCAGATAAGCGGAAGAAGTTTCTTCGCGTTTTGAATAGCTCCTTTAGCCCATCTATGCTGTTGTGATTTGAATGAAAGCATCTCAACGGGCAATTCCGCAGGTGTTATCAAGTCATGCACAAAACAGAATTTCCATCCTTTGAGCTGGGCACGATACGACAGATCAAGATCTTCGGTTAAGGTATCGCCCTGCCAGTTACCGGCTTCCTCAATAGCTTTTTTCCTCCATATACCGCCGGTACCGTTAAAATTGAAAAACAATCCGGACCTGCTTCTGGCGGTATGATAAAAGACAAAATGATCATCAAGAAGCAACGCCTGAACGCGCGTCAACATGGAATAATCTTTATTCAAATGTCCCCATCGCGACTGAACAAGCCCTATCTGAGGATCGGTAAAATAATGTATTGTCCGCATAAGAAAATCCGGTGTCGGCAGGAAATCTGCGTCGAATATCGCTATGAACTCGCCTTTGGCTTGTTCCATTCCGTATTTAAGAGCCCCGGCTTTGTAACCTTCCCGGTTTGGCCTTCTTATTTGTTTTATATCAAAACCTTTAGACTGGCGATCAGCTACAACTTCGCGTATCAGGTCAACTGTATTGTCATCGGAATCATCAAGGACTTGAATTTCGAGTTTATCTTTTGGATAATCGAGAGCGATAACATAATCTATCAACCGTTCAACCACATAATATTCGTTATAAACCGGCAACTGAACAGTTACGGGAGGTAATTCGTCGAAACTCGATTTCGGATTAATTTTCATATTCTTACACCGGAAATAAAGACAAAGAATATACGAACGGTACAATCCGAAAATAACAAGAAAGCTAATAACAAAACAGTAAATTATAAAGAAAGTCAACTTCATTATTAAAACCTCTGCTATAAATTAAAATGTAAAATGAATTAATAAGTTTCAAAGATTATATAATAAAGAAAATATAAAAATACATATTTTTTATCATAATTTTGCCACATAATATTTAAATCGAGCAAAAACATGCCGGTTATTTCTGGCTATCGCATTTAAATTAATCAAATAATCAATCTTTTGCGTATACAGCAAATTGAAACGATTACCAGAACAGGTAAACAGACCGCGATCCACGCGACATCGAAAACCAAACCCTGATCGAATTTGCCGATAATCAAAGCCCTCATTAAATTCACACAATTTGTAAGAGGTATAAATACAGCTATTTTTTTAAGTATTCCCGGCAACTCGTCTACAGGCAATACGATTCCGGATAAAAAAAACATTGGCGTACAACATCCGGTAATATAAAAATTGAAATTGTTTATATCCTTCACATAAGAAGTTACAATGAGAGCCATGGCACCGTAAATAGACCCCGCAACAAACCCTACAAACGGAGTGAGCAATGCCCAAAATGAATCCACAAGCCCGAACATCGTAATCGTAATAAGAACCGCACTTGAAAACATAAACCCTTTGGTCCCTGCCCATAATATTTCTCCAAGAAACGCCTCAGCCACTCCCACGGGCGTGCATAACATGGCATAATAAATTTTCTCATAATGCATTCTGATAAAAGTACCGTATGTAAGTTCAAATGTAGCAGTAAACATGGCTGTGGAAGCAAGTAAACCTGAAGCGACATATTTACTGTATTTTATCCCCATTATATCATCAATATGTTTTCCCAAACCAATACCGATTGCCGCAAGAAAAAATAGCGGTTCAAGAAAAGGAGGGAATCCGTTTGCCAATAGATTTTTAAAATAACATTTCCGGTGCCTCATCCAAACACTGATAACCCTGTTTATATATGTCGGAACATAAATACTCATTCGTTGAGCCCCCTTTTAGCCAGTTTCAGGAATAAATCCTCAAGCGTTGATGTACGGATTACCAGAGAATTAATATTTTTATCTGTACTTATTCCCCTTAATTTTATATCAGAATCGCAATACATGTAACACCTGTTATCATAAACCTCAACAGAACAATCCGGTGTGTTTTTAAATAAATTTATATCAAATCCGTTTTCCGCAAGATTAAATTCCATCACAAATTTTTGAATATGTTTTTCCACAAGATCCTGAGGACTACCGATCATCAATATTTTTCCTTTATCCATCATAACAAGGCGATCACATAGACGCGTGGCTTCTTCCATATAATGAGTAGTAAGAAGCATCGTAACACCGGAAGATTTCAACTCCCTGAGTTTCTGCCAGATCAGATGCCGGACCTGCGGGTCTAATCCGGTTGTGGGTTCATCAAGAACAAGAATTTTCGGATTATTGAGCAATGCCCGAATCAACACCAGTCTGCGCATCATGCCGCCGGATAATTCCTTTATCCTTGATTTACTTTTCTCTCCCAATTCCATAAACTCTAGAAGTTTCCGAATACGGTTTGCGGATTCCCGTTTCGGAAGAGAGAAATATCTTGAGTAAATGAATAGATTCTCCTCTACGGTCAACTCAAGATCAAGATTATCTGTCTGTGGCACAACTCCAATTAATGATTTTATTTTTGCCGAGTCCTTATTCGGAGCCATTCCCATTATGTCAATTTCACCGCAAGTAACAGGGCTTAAACAGTAAATCATGCTCATTGTTGTGGTTTTACCGGCACCGTTTGGCCCGAGAAAACCGAAACATTCGCCTGAATTAATTGCAAAATTCACATCATCAACAGCAACAAAATTACCGAATTTCTTAGTCAGATTGGTTGCGACAATAATTGGTTTTCGCGACATTTGCACACCTCATTTAAACCTTATTGATTCTGAAAGCCTATAATGTTACAATCATCAATCAAGTAAGTAAAGAGACTTTTTATTATAATACGTTTAAAATATACTTTTTTTCAAACCCACTAAAAAAGGATATCACATCTTGAATACAAAACTTATAACCGGATTTATTTTGGTTTGCCAAACACTCTTTTTTCTATTTGGTTTTGTAAAACCAAGTTATTCGATTTCACCGGAAGAGGTTCTGGTTGTCTACAACGGTGACAACATTGATTCTGTAAAACTCGCCAAAGAATATCAGGCAATCCGCAAAATCCCCGAGAAAAATATGTGTTATGTCATATGCACCTCTTCGGAAACGATATCCAGAGACGAATATAATCAAAAAATAAGAAAAAAAATCGAAAACCACTTGATTAAAAACAGTATTAAAGAAAAAATCCTTTTCATAACAACTATTTATGGACTTCCCTTGGGAATTTACGAGAATGAATTGGGCGATCTGCAAGAGAAAAACAAGGAACTGCTTGGCATCATTAACGATAAATCTCGATTTATAAACAGCGAGAAATCAATAGCTTTATTGAAGAACGAAATTGCCGCCAACGATAAAAAAGCAAACGATATCAAAGCTCGCCGGTCTCACGCGTCTCTTGATTCAGAATTATCCCTGCTTTTCAATAATTACGATACAACCGGATGGATAAGAAACCCGTATTTCTTCTACAATAAATCTTATGAAAGGTTTTCACGAAAATTTCCAATTTATCTTGTAGCCCGGCTCGACGGGCACAATCCTGACGAAGTACGAAGAATTATGGACGATACAATCAAAGCAGAAAGAGACGGACTCAAAGGAACAGCCTATTTCGATACACGAGGAATATATAATGGAACCGACGCATATTGCGCAATGGACAAATTTATATTTCAGAGCTCCGAGCTAACCGAAAAAGCGGGAATTAAGACTGTTGTTGAAAAGACAGGCAAACTGTTCGGTAAATCGGAATGCCCTGACACGGCAATCTATTGGGGTTGGTACCGGCTTCAGAATTATATGGATTCATTTACTTTTGTTCCCGGAGCGATAACAGTTCACATCGCTTCAGGAGAATGCGAATCGCTCAAAAGAGGTAATTTCTGGTGCCCCCAGTTTTTGTTACATGGCGCTACAGTTACTATAGGCCCTATTGACGAACCTTATGTAAGCAGTTTCCCAAACCCAAAAATTTTCATAGCCGCTCTTCTTGACGGATATACTTTGGCTGAAGCTTATTATCTTTCGACTCCATATTTATCATGGCAGATGGTTCTGGTAGGCGACCCGATATACCGCCCCTTCAAAAAAAGGATTAACCAGAAATTAAGATAGAAATTATTCTTTTCCTTTTCTAACCTGTGTTACGTTAACTGATATGTCCTCAAATGGATCGATGGCGAAATACTTTTTCATAAGTTGAATTGTTTTGTATTGTTTCCATTTCTTTATTTTCCAACCTTTGAAAACGTAAGTAAAAAAGAAATGATAAAATATCCCTATACCCCATCCCAATAGCGGATAGATAGCCCAAACCTGACCGGGGGTAAATATAATATTGCACAATATAAAAGATATATTAGCCAGCACATAAATTATCAGATGTACATAAAATGAGGCTTTTCTCTCAAACCGTTCGCTCTGCATGGGGTTTTTACTGAATACATCAATAAATATGTACGCGTAAGTCATATGGCCTACAACAAATATCCCCCAGAACCATACCGGCCATAATGCCCATGTGATTTTCGATTCATTAATATAGTTTACTAAAATCAACATCACGTTTACGGTAAGATAAATAGACAAATGGAAATAAAAAATCATCCTGTTCTGAACGATTTGTTTAGCCCGATTATAATACTTCAATTTATGTTCACGCCTGCTGATCTGGTTACTTGTCATCTTTTTATCCTCAAAATAAAAAAAGAATACCAAAATATTTTTTAAAAATCAATTGTTGTGATTATTATTCTCTGCCTTCGATATCCGATTTATCCAACAATTCCGGCACAATATCCAGGTTCTCACCGGGAACGAGCTTTTTTATATCCGAACTAATATGTTTTAACTGTTGATATAATGAATTATAGCTGTTAACCACCGTATGAAGGTTTTTTCCAAGCCTCCTTAAAAATTCATCATATAATTTAACATGCTTAATCAGGTTTCTCACCTGATTCAATATATCAGCAATGGAATTCTTTACTTTAAATTCATGGAGCGCCTGCAAAATAATCTGCAAATACGCAAACAGGTTGCTCGGAGATACAATAACAACCGATTTCGAATAGGCATACGATATTATATCATTGTTATCCGTAGTTTTTATAATATCGAATCCGGAGATAACCTGCTGAAACAATCCTTCTCCGGGAATAAACATAAGGGCGAAATTCGTGGTATTTTCTTCAGGTTTTACATATTTGGCGGTTTCATTTATCCTTAATTTTACATCAGCTACAATTTCGCGGGCGAGTTTTTCCCTGATTTCCTTATCTTCTCCATCAAGAAATAAATAATATTTCGACAACGAAAATTTCGCGTCAACAGGTATGATTTTATTGTCGATAAATATTGCCGCGTCAACTATTGAACCGTCTTTAAACCGGTATTGGGTTTTGTAATTGGCTGACGGCAAAGTATCGGACAATATGTTTTCCAAAATATATTCACCGTAAATACCACGTTGTTTGGGATTTTTCAATACATACTCCAATTTCTGAAGCTGGCGCGCAAAATCAACAACTTTATTGTTTGTCTCATCAAGCCGGACAAGTTTTTCGGTTACAGCTCGAATTGTATCCGATGCCTTAAGCAAATGCTCATGTAAAATCTTGTTCGATTCGCCAATACGCTGGTCTATATTTGTAGAGAAAGTGTTCAGCTGATTTTGAAGATATAAAATATCCTCATTTTTACCGGCAGAACCTAATTTCCTCACGGAATATATAAGGTATCCCACCAGAATTATCAGTATAAACAAAATAGTAATCAGTACCGCAACAAGAATATTCATAAAAAAACTTTTTTATCACAAAATTATTTTCTATTTTTAAATAATATTATATAAAGTTCCTTCTTAAAAAAAGGAATCAGTATTATGTATAAAAAAATAATTACCCACAATGATTTCGATGGTATAGTTTGCGCCGCACTATGTAGTCATTATTACAAGATAGATGATATCATATTCGCATCTCCAAACAATATAATTGATAAATCTATAATTGTAAATAACGATTGTGTATTATGCGACCTTCCTTACAGTACCAACTGCGGCTTATGGTTTGATCACCATATTGGAAATAAAGAAGAGCTTAACCAGCGAAAAATAAACATCGATGAAATACCCGGCTGTTTTTACGTTAAACCAAGTTGCGCGAGAGTTGTTTACGATTACCTGGGAGATAAAGCCCAATGGCCCCATTTTTTTTCTCAAACTGTAATAGAAACAGATATAATCGATTCTTTCGCCTATTCATGCTCTCAGGACTGGATAAAAAAAACACCGGGCAAACTTATCAATTGTGCCATTAACTCCGGTTTCTCCTCACCACAGGAAGAATTTTCTTTTATGCGCAGTCTTGTTTCACAAATAAAATCAGCCTCGCTTGAAGAAATTACTGCTCTCGATTGGATAAAACCTCGCGTAGAAAAATATTATGCTGAAGAATCAGCTATGATCAATATCATTAAGGAATCAACCTTTTTTATCTCTAACGACAGGAATAGAGAAATCGCGGTTATCGACCTAACTAAATTCAACCGCAAACCGAATATTATCAGAGCGCTTGTTTTCCTTTTATATCCCGAATCAAAAGCGGTTATTTCCATTCAGAACCAGTTTAACAGGGGCGTCAAACTGAACAATCTGTTTATATCAATGTCGCTCGGGTTTTATTATTATAACAAAAAACATGGAAAAGATATAGGCATGATCATGGACACTCTCGGGCTCGGAGACGGTCACACGGGCGCCGCAGGAGGCAGGATCTACTGTAACTCAAAACAAGATATGATAAGGAAAAAACAAGATATCTTAAAGCAAATATTCGATATGTGGATTTCCCAACCGGATCAAATACCCGAATAACAAACCTTATTTTTTAAATAAATTTTTAAACAATTCGTTATCCGGATTTAATTTATATGCCTTAACAACGCATTCTCTCATCTTTTCCCTTTCTCCAATACTTGACAAAAAACTGATATATTCCATCCATGTATTTATATAATAAGGATCAGTATTTATCGCCCGTTTAAAATTTGCGTGTGCTCTTTCATAATCTTTATTGACAAACGCTGTTTTCGCTACAGCAATGTAATCTCGCGCGGAAATCGGCTTGATATTATAGAAAATAAAAACTGCGCATATTAAAATCGAGTATGAAACAAGAACTGCCTTTATATTGTTTTTTTTGGCGAATAACCTTCTCAATACACATATATATAAAGTAACCAGAGGAATTATTTTGCAACTATGATATAAAACGCTTTGCGCTTCAGTCCAAAAAGGTTGTATTTCCGTATAACTTTTGCCGAGATTCATATTAAGAAAATAAAAAACCGTAGGTATTCCAAGCAAAAACCATAAAAAACCGATAACTTTTCTGTTATTTTTTTTGAATTCCATTGCCAGTACAGGAATTAACATAACCAAATGATGTTCCCAAATGAATTTATAAGATATGAAAAACGCGCATAACCATAATGAAACCAAATCAAGCATATCCGGTTGCCTGTTCTTCAGCCTCAGTTGAACCCATAAAGTGAATAAAATTACCGTTAAACCCCATAAAATCTGAACAGCGTTTATGAAATTTATATTATATGTAAATACATACGAAATTTCACTTATCAAAGGGTAAATACCGACATTTCCCGCCTGATAAAAATAATCAAGAGGCGAACCAAAAACATAATTTATGAAATACCCGATATCCTTGGGGAAAAATAAAAAATATGGGATAAACAAAATCAGCGACAACGGTATAACAAACCAGACTTTTTTAATTTGAGTTTTATTAAAATACGCTGGTATGAGAAAAGCTGTATTCAGTTTTATATTCAAGCTCAATGATAAAAAAATTATGTTCATTATCTTCCTATTTTTTAAGAAGCTGAACATTATGCCGGCAACAAAAAGCCCCATCAGCGTATTTGTCTGCCCCATATACAGATCAATGTAAAAGGGTGTATACATCATGGAGAAAATCAATATCCAGAAAAATGCATCAGGATCATCAATAATTTTATATATCAATACCAGCATAAGTGCGAAAAAAAAGACAATTGCCACAATCCATATTTTATATGCGGTCCAGAAATTGAGATATTGTGATACAATCCCCACACTATAGGCAAGAAACGGAGGATATTTATACAACGCCGCGTAAGGAACAGTAAGTTTTTTTCCTTCGGTCTGATAGATACTATGTCCCTTTAAAATATCACTGCCAGCCTGATAAAACTGGAAAAAATCGCTTCCCGCCCCGATACGATGGGATGTATCGTTAAAAAGAGGGTTTAAGAAACCGGAACCGAGCGAGTTCCAGAACATCGCCTGAACCCCCAACCCCGCAAGAAGGAAAATGATATGAATTTTTTTCATTTTATTTGTATGCCCGCACATCAACAAGCTGAAGTTGAATTGCGGGTATACCGGAATAATTTTCCATATTCAATGAATAAACAATATCTACTTTATCGCCTTTGGTCAGATCTTTTACCTGTGACTGCATATTGAACCCTATAACTTCCTGCATAATGCCGAATTCATCTTCAACGACAAATTTCACATGGTTTCTCCCGAAATATCTCGGGAACCCCTGCACAGTTAAACCTTGAGTAAGAAATATAGGCCTTGAGTTTTTTTGGCCATACGGCGAAAGCATCTCTATTTCTTTCATCAGTTCGTCACCGATATCGGATAAACTCAGTTTAAAATCAATACTTATTTCCGGCAGAAGATCGTCTTTATTTATTTCCTGATCGGCAATCGCATTTATTTTCTCGATAAAATTGCCAAGCTGATCCTCCCTTATAGACAATCCTGCGGCATAACTATGCCCGCCAAACTCAAGAAGCATATTCTGGCATCGTTTTAACCATTCAAGAAGGTTTATCGAATTTATGCTTCGCGCTGAACCTCTCCCGATTCCATCTTCTATAGCCAGGACTATTGCAGGTTTGTTATATTCTCTTGTTAATCTTGAAGCAACTATACTCACTATCCCAACAGGCCAATCTTCTTTTGCGGCAATGATTATCTTTCTGTTTTTTATGTCCGGATTATTCTCGATATAGTCTTTTGCCTGTTTAAAAACAGTCTCCTCAAGTTGCTGGCGATGCCTGTTATTTATTTCGATTATCTCTGCAAGCCTTTCGGATTCTTCTTCATCAGTGGATATCATAAGCTGAACGCCAAGCGCAGCATCTTTAAGACGCCCAATTGAGTTTATACGCGGAGCAATAAAAAAACTTACATGATATGTTTTGAAATTTTGATCGAATTGGATCCCTGATTTTTCTTTTAATTTCCTTATACCGACTTTTTTTGATGTGGACAACTTTTTCAGTCCGTACTGAACAAAAATTCTATTTTCATCTATCAGGGGCATCATATCCGCAATCGTTCCGAGAGCGACCATATCCAGCTGATCTTTCAGATCGATATTGTCAAAGGCGGTTATTTTAAGTTCGCGTGATTTTTTCAACAACGCATGAAGAAACTTAAAACAAACTCCAACACCCGCGAGATCTTTAAACGGATAATTACATTGAAGCTGATTCGGATTGACAATAGCTACCGCGTCAGGAAGTATATCGCCAGGCATATGATGATCTGTAATTATAACATCTATATTGTTCTGTTTGAGTTTTTCTACTTCATTGATCGCGTTTATCCCGCAATCTACAGTAATCATAAGTTTCGCGCCAACACGAAGAGCGCATTGTATGCCTTCTTCGCCCAACCCATAACCTTCCATTAGCCTGTTTGGAATGTAGTAATAAACAGGTATACCTACCTGCGACAGAATAGAATACAAAATCGCAGTGCTTGTCACGCCGTCGACATCATAATCGCCGTGAATCAGCACAGGTTCACGCTTTTCGAATGCCTGCAATAACCGGTTTATAGCTTTATCCATCCCATACATAAGAAACGGATCATATATATCTTTCAAGGTTATATTCAGAAACCTGTCCGCTTTTTCAACCGTATTCAACCCGCGGTTTATAAGGATCTGGGCGGTTACTCTGCTGATTTCAAAATGCTGTGAAATCTGATCACGCAACTCATCAAGACTTGGGTACAAAATCCATCTTTTTTTCATTATGTTCACGCAAATTTTCAGCCTGATAATTTACATCAAGCTTTTTTGTTTTTTTCCATGAACAATACTATAGGGCTTGCTACAAATACCGATGAATATGTACCTGTTGTTATTCCAACGATAAGTATAAACGCGAAATCGTTTAACACCTCTCCGCCGAAAAAGTACAGCGCCACCAATACAAGCAATGTGGTTACTCCCGTAAGTGCTGTTCTGCTTATCGTCTGGTTTATGCTAAGGTTTACTATGGATGACATATTAAGTTTTTTATTGGATCCCATATTTTCTCGAATCCTGTCATATACCACAATAGTATCGTTTATTGAATATCCTACCATAGTCAGCATAGCGGCTACGTAAGTAAGCGATATTTCTCTGCCAGATAGAGCAAAAATACCCATCGTTATCAAAACATCATGAACTAACGCTATCACCGCTCCGAGAGCGAATCTGAATTCAAATCGCCATGATATGTAAATCAGCAATCCGGCAAGCGAAAACAAAAGTGCGAGAAACGCCTTTTGCCGCAATTCAGCACCTATTGTCGGGCCGACATATTCTGTTCTTTCCCGCTGAATACCATAATCAGCAAACTTTTTCTTCAAAGTCTCATATATTTTCTCGGTAGCTGCGGATTCGGTCTTAATCAATATATTCTTCGATTCACCATAATGCTGTATCGTAGCCGATCCTTCGCCCATCTCTTTTAATGTTGACCTGACACTGTTCAGCTCAAGAGGTTTTTTTACCGAAAACTGAAGCAGTGTCCCACCGGTAAAATCTATTCCGAAATTTTTATTGCCGCGCATTAGAAAAAAACCCATCCCGACAATTATTATAATCACGGATACCGTTAAACATTTTTTAATTAATCCGACAAAATTAATATTGGTGTTTCCAAAAACCTGAAGCATTTTTATTTCTTTGATCTGGAATTTTTCCACCAGAATCTGCATTATCACATGAACCACAAAAACCGCTGTGAACAAACTTGCCAGAATACCCGTGGTTAGGGTAACCGCAAATCCCTTAATCGGCCCTGTTCCAAACTTGAATAAGAAAGCGGCGGTAATCAGTGTTGTAATATTGGAATCGAAAATGGTTATAAAAGCGCGTTTAAATCCTGCTTCCATAGCGGAATGTATAGTTTTTCCCAGTTTAAGTTCTTCGCGTATTCTTTCATTGATAAGCACATTCGCGTCAACCGCCATACCCATGGTAAGGATAATACCCGCAATACCAGGTAAAGTTAACGTAAACCCGAATAAACTCATTACCCCCGTAATAATCAATATATTCATACATAACGCGAAATCCGCCACAAGACCGGATATGAAATAATATATCGCCATAAATACAACCACCGCCACAAACCCGATTATAGAAGAGTTTATTCCCTGTTTAACCGAATCGCTACCCAAACTCGGGCTTATTGACCGGTTATCGATAAGTTTCATCGGGACAGGCAACGCTCCGCCGGACAACTGACGGGATAACCTTTGCGCTTCTTCGTTGGTAAACCTGCCCTGAATAACAGCGCGCCCGCCTGATATTGCCGACCTTATGGAAGGAGCGGATATGATTTTATCATCGAGCAAAATCGCCAAGCGTTTGCCAACATTCTCTCCGGTAACTTTGGCAAACCGTTTTGCGCCTTCTCGCGTAAACTCAAGCCCTACTTCCGGCATACCAAAACCTGATGAGGATGTAACATATGCGCTCTTTAAAAGTTCGCCTGTCAAGGCTGGCTTTGCTTTTACAAGCATTGGTGTTTCTTCCGTTTCACCGCGTTCATTAGTATTGACTTCGTTTTTCAATTCCCAACCGAGCGGAACTTTGCCGTTAATTGCTTCGGTTAACTTCTGCGAATCATCATTAACAAGCCTGAACTCAAGAAACGCCACGTCACCGATAGTTTTTATCGCTTCGTTTGGATCGTTAAGCCCCGGTAACTGCACTACAATCCTATCGGAACCCTGGGTATAAATTGAAGGTTCCTTTACCCCCAGAGCATCTATTCTATTGCGAATAACTTCAGCGGCCCTGTAAATACTTTCCTGACGCATCAATGTGGATAATCCCATCTGGTTGAGTTTTTCTTTATCCACTTCCCAAACAAGATGCACACCGCCTTTCAAATCAAGCCCGAGATTAAGTTTTCCTTTCTGTGTTACCGTATCGAAAGGAGGATTTGAGAAATAAAACGCTCCCGCAAGCACGACAAGGATAATAATCAACTTGATTAAAAGATTTCTTTTCATTAATCCCTCCAGTTCACTTTTTTATTTTTTTATATATAAACATTAAAGTATTAATTTCACAAGTCATACAAACATCTATTAATCTCAAAAAATATCTTGAATATTAAAAGATATAAAAATCTCTTTCAATTTATAACGGATATTCCCAAAAAAAAACTATAAATATTTTTAATTTTCTAACAATGACACACTTGATTTGCTGACTTCAAGCTTAACTTCCCCATCAACTTTGACAAGAACAGTATTTTCCTTGATCCCGACGACAATACCATGTATCCCGCCAGCTGTTATAACTTTATCGCCTTTTTTCAGCGAATTGATAAGTTCTTGTTTTCTTTTCTGTTCTTTTTTCTGCGGAAGATAAACTATAAAATAAAATATCAACAGTATCAATATAAACATCGGCAACATTCCAACAAGAGATCCACCTGGAGGTTGAGGTGCGTTTGCTTGAGCTAAAATCAAAAAATTCATTACTTTTCTCCTTGGATTATATTATTTAGAAATTCTTTCTTAAACTCAACAAAACTGCCGTCATCTATCGCGTCTCTAATATTTTGCATTAGATTCAGAAAAAAATAAATATTATGCAACGATAAAAGAACCGGGCCCAACATCTCATTTGTATTAAACAAATGCCTCAAATACGCCCTGCTGAAATTCCGGCAAGTATAACATCCGCAATTCGAATCAAGAGGATTCATGTCGTCTTTATATTCACCGTTGCGGACAACCAATTTACCAAAAGATGTAAATCCGGTACCGTTTCTGCCGTATCGAGTGGGTATAACACAATCAAACATATCTAAACCTGAATCCACCATATGAAGGATATCTTCAGGAAACCCGCACCCCATAAAATAACGTGGCTGGTTTTCTGGCAAAAGACCGGCAGTATAAGCCGCCACTTCATACATAAGATTCTGGGGTTCACCAACACTCAATCCGCCGACAGCGTATCCATCAAATCCGATTTCGCATAGCGCTTCAGCGCAATTCTTACGCAAATCAGTATATATGCCGCCCTGCACAATACCAAACATCGCATGATCTGTATCATCCAAGGTTCGATAGTTTTTGCATAATTCCGCCCATTCTAAAGTAATTTTAAGCGAATTGCAAGTATAATTATAATCAGACGGATATGGCACACATTCGTCAAATACCATTCGTATATCACTGCCAAGAATTTTCTGGATCCGCATAGCATCCTGTGGCGTCAAAAAATGATAAGAACCATCGATATGTGATTGAAACTCAACTCCTTCATTAGTTATTTTCCGCAATTTGGATAAACTGAAAACCTGATATCCTCCCGAATCTGTCAAAATAGGTTTGCTCCAACCCATAAATTTATGTAATCCGCCGGCTTTAGAGATTATATCAAGTCCGGGACGTAAATATAGATGATATGTATTTCCGAGAATTATCTGGGCATTGAGTTCATTCAGGTCACGAGGCATCAGCCCCTTTACAGTAGCCTGTGTACCCACGGGCATAAAAATGGGAGTCTGTATCGTACCGTGAGGCGTTTCAAGTATACCCCGCCTTGCATTGGAATGATTGTCTTTTTTAAGTAAAGTAAATTTCATTTTATTCATCCAAAATCAACATTGCGTCACCATAACTATAAAACCGGTATTTTTCTTTTATGGCAATTTCATACGCTTTCAATATTAAATCACTACCGGCAAGGGCACATACTAACATAAGCAATGTGGATTTTGGAAGATGAAAATTTGTGATCATACTGCCAATTAACTTGAATTCACGCCCGGGATAAATAAAAAGATCCGTTTTCCCGGTTATTGGTGAAATTAACCCATTATCCCCTGCGACGGATTCCAGAGTACGCACAACCGTTGTGCCTACAGGTAAGATTTTCTTTCCGTTACTAATATGCTCGTTTATTTTTTTTGCGGTATCTTCATTTATAGAAAAATACTCATATTCCATTTTGTGATTCTTCACATCATCAGTTTTGACAGGCAAGAAAGTCCCGGGCCCGACATGAAGGGTAACATCAGCAAACATGAAACTCTTTTTCCGCAACTTTTCAATCAATTCGGAACTAAAATGAAAGCTTGCTGTTGGAGCCGCCACCGAACCTTCATAATCCGCAAATAAACTTTGGTACCGTTCTTTATCGTAAAGTTTATCGTTATCATTACGCTCTTTCCTTTTTATATAGGGAGGAAGCGGCATAACACCAAATCTGTGAGCTATTTCAAGCGGATCATTATTGCGGAAATCAACTATTTTTCTGCCATCTGAAACCTCGTCTCCAATATAAACAACAGTATCCGAACCATCGATTATAACAGGTATTCCTTTCTTAGTTCTGGCAAAAGGTTTAATCATAGCTTCCCACAGATTGCCTTCAATTTTTCTTAAAAGCAGGATCTCTACTTTTCCACCTGCGGGTTTTGAACCGATTAATCTCGCGGGAAACACTTTCGTATTATTTACGGTTATAAGGTAATCCGGATTGATGAAATTATCAAGGTCCCAGAAAGTAGAATTAATTATTCTACCTGTTTTTTTGTATATCACCATCAGTTTTGAATCATGACGTTTCTCAGAAGGAAATTGAGCAATCAGCTCAGGGGGAAGGTAATACTCAAATTCAGATAAATGCATCAATACATCCTTCTAATCTGCGCGCCGGGATAATAGTAGCGCAGGATATCCTGATATTTCATTCCCGATTCCGCCAATTTTTTAGCGCCATACTGACACATTCCAACACCATGCCCCCATCCTTTGCCAACAAAAATATAATATTTTCCCGCGGAATGAATGGTGAACATGGAACTTCTCAATTTATTATACCCCAGGATTTTTCTAAACTGATTAATAGGTATTGTATTCGGACTTCCATCAGCATAAACGATCACACTGCGCAACCTCGGGTAAACGGGAGCGGACTCGCCATAATCAAGCCTTGAAATGGAATGCCATCGATAACCATTTCTGTTAAATTCCCTGACAATTTCTTTTTTGCTCAAGATATGGCTCCAGAGATAATATTCACTGCTTTTACAATAATCGCACCTGACTATTTTAGGAAAACTCATTGTGCTTCGCCATACCGCCGAAGCATATTCCGTAGCGCCGCCGCAGACAGCATGGAAATACGCCGGCATTAATTTAGAACCGAAATACAAAACCTGTCCTCTTGTAACTTCAACAGCCCATGCTGATTTAGGTGTTTCAGACCGGGTTCCGTTATAGGCCTGTGAATCCAATCCGATATCGAAAATATTTTTCTGGTTTGTTAAAACATGAAATGAGGCAAATGATCTCGAAGCAACAGCCTGTGCCTTTAGCGCTTCCTGCCTCCATGAATCGGATACTTCCGAAGTTACCACACTTTTTAAATACTCCTCGATATCTATATGGTTAATAGCATACACCAGCCCATTTTTGGCAACAAGCTCGAGCTCGCCTCGATATGAATTCCCGTTTAAAAGAAACCTTTGTTTATCATCGATCTTGAAATACAAACGCTGTGGATATTTAATTCTACGGTTATTACCGAAACATAAAGCAGGTGAAGCGGTAGTTACCTTATCATAAAAATTTCTTCCCCTTGAAATAAACCTGTTTCTGACCGGATCGATTATCTCATAGGAACGGTTGATCTCAACCCTTACCGATCTGGATACTGCCAGAACTACCCGGATATCCATACGCGGGCCGGATCCTCTCCTCCCCAATGCCAAACCGCTGGTACGTGGATAAGTACCGATAAAAAAAACAAAGACTATTATAATCAAAAAAACTATTTTTCTCATCATCTGCGTCTCAGAAAATAAAAAATTAATGTCAAGATAGCGCTTATCAGCAAACAACTAACAATTGGAAAATAAAAAGAGAAATTTTTCCCTTTTATGTTTATATCACCAGGTAATTTACCGATAAAAAAATTAAATTTTCCAACTAATATCAGTAATATACCAAATATTACAAGGATAAATCCAGAAAAAAGGATAAATCTTCCTAATTCTTTATACATGAAATCCATTTTCAAAAAAGATTCTCCTGAAAAAAATCATCACCGGGAACATCCTGATAAAATGAATTATGTTTGATATTGAGATGTTCATAGGCAAGGCGGGTTACTTTTCTCCCGCTTGGTGTGCGTTTCATATATCCCTGTTGTATAAGGTATGGTTCATAAACTTCCTCAATGGTATCAGGCTCTTCACCTATAGCGACGGCAAGTGAATTTATCCCTACCGGCCCACCGTCGAATTTTTTTATAATGGTTTCCAGAATCATTTTATCCATTTCATCAAGCCCCTTGCCGTCTACGTCAAGCATAATCATAGCCGAATCAGCAATCTGAGCAGTGATTTTGTTATCCGCTTTAACCTGAGCGAAATCGCGCACTCTGCGCAAAAGCCCGTTAGCGATTCTCGGTGTGCCTCTTGACCTGCGAGCGATTTCAAAAGCTCCTTCATCGTTTATCTCAACATTGAGTATTCGCGCTGACCGCAAAACGATTTTGCGCAACTCTTGCGGATCATAGTAATTGAGTCGGTTGATCAATCCAAACCTTGAACGCAAAGGTGATGTAAGCAATCCGCTTCGTGTTGTCGCTCCTACCAATGTAAACTTCGGTATATTTAACCTGATGCTCCTCGCGCTTGGGCCTTTATCAAGAATAATATCCAGAACAAAATCTTCCATAGCGGAATATAAATATTCCTCAACGATATGGTTCAGCCTGTGAATCTCATCAATGAACAAAACATCACCTTCCTCAAGATTGGTGAGAATTCCCGCGAGATCTCCGGGCCGTTCAATCACCGGTCCTGAAGTTATTCTTATATTCGATCCTGTAGCGTTCGCGATAAGATGAGCGAGCGTGGTTTTGCCCAGCCCCGGAGGGCCCGAAAACAGGCAATGATCAAGACACTCGCCACGGTCTTTAGCCGCCTTTATAAAAATAAGAAGCCGTTCCTTGATTTTATCCTGCCCGATAAAATCATCGAATATCGCGGGCCTTAACGATTGATCGAGCAATATATCTTTTTCTAAAAACTCGTCTATGAATCTGTCTTTCATATCTATTTATTTATCATTTTCAGTGTTAATTTTAACAAATCCTCTATTTTTAAGGAATCCAGTTTATATTCCTTTATAATTTCCCGTACAGCCTGTTGTGCTTTACCCTGATTATACCCCAGAGATACAAGCGCGTTTATTGTATCGGTTATCATTTCCTTTTGTTTCTGATCGGCTTTAAACTCAACAGTTACCTGATCAATAGCGGGAATCTTTTCTTTCAATTCCAGAACCAATCTTTCAGCGGTTTTTTTACCGACTCCGGGTATCATAGAAATTCTTTTCACATCTTCAGCCACCAGAGCCGATGTCAACTCGTTTACGCTTATTCCCGACAATATCCCCAAAGCGACTTTCGGCCCGATTTTGGATACACCTATAAGCATCCTGAACAGATCTTTTTCATCTTTTGTTATAAATCCGAACAGCGACATTGCGTCTTCCCGGACATGAAAATGTGTATGAATCATAATCTGCTCGCCAACTTTCGGTAATTTCGCAAACGTGCTCAATGGAATAAACACCTCAAGCCCACCCCATTGGCAATCTATGACAATACTTGTAGGCTGCGATACTATAAGTTGCCCGCGCAAAAAAGAAATCAAAATAACTCTCCTTTAGACCATAATAAAATCAAATCGTTTTAATTATTTTTAATTTAAATGATTTCTTGTTATGTACATGGCATATTGCGAGCGCGAGAGCATCGGATACATCGTTCGCACCGTCAATTTTGTCGATAGCAAGTATCATTTTAACCATTTTATGTACCTGAGATTTGTCAGCCTTACCGTATCCGGTGACAGATTTTTTTACTTCAAGCGGAGAATATTCGAATATTTCCAAACCACCTTGAGCAGCAGATAAAATCAGAGCGCCTCTGATTTCACCGAGGCGCATCAAAACCTTTGGATTTTTGAAAAAGAACGCGCTTTCTATAGCGCACTGATCCGGTTGAAACTCTTTTATTATGGCTATAATCTGATCGTATATTTCCAGATACCTTTGTGATACGACCTTGTCTGTGCATTCAATACAACCAAAAGCAACGGTTTTCATTTTACCGCCGGATTCATCAATAATTCCATACCCGGTTCGATATGTCCCTGGATCAATCCCGATAATTCGCACGTCCCTAACCCAATCGTTAAACAAATTTCAGCGATAATATTTATATAACAGCAAATAAATCCTTATTCCGCTTCAAGCTTCTTCATGATCTCATCAGAAATATCGAAGTTGGCATATACATTCTGGACATCGTCATGATCTTCAAGCGTCTCTACCAGATCAAGCACCTGTTTCGCTTCTTTTTCGTTAACCTGAACAGTATTGCTTGGCAAAGCGGTTATTTCCGCCGATTCAGTAGCTATTTTATTTTTTGCCAGCGCTTCTTTAACCGATTCAAAATCCTGCAAACCGGTTATTACCTCGTAAATATCTCCTTCGGTTTTCACGTCTTCAGCGCCTGCATCCAGAGTGATATCCAAAAGGGTATCTTCATCGACAGTTTCCTTTTTGATAGTAATAAACCCTTTTTTAGTAAACATCCATGCTACGGCATTAGCGGAAGCCATATTTCCGTTTCGTTTTGTAAAAATGCTTCGTATCTCTGATGTTGTCCTATTTTTATTGTCGGTTAGAACCTCAATTAGTACAGCTACTCCGCCCGGCCCGTATCCTTCATAAACAGATTCTTCATAGGTTACGCCCGGCAATTCACCGGTACCTTTTTTAATTGCCCTTTCTATATTATCGCCGGGCATATTGGCTTCTTTGCCCGCCATAACAGCGGTACGCAATCTGGGGTTACTATTAAGATCTCCACCACCTATTTTTGCAGCCACAGTAATTTCTTTGCTTATTCTTGAGAACAGTTTGCCTCGTTTTGCGTCTATCGCCGCTTTTTTATGTTTTATACTAGCCCATTTGGAATGACCTGACACGTGATTAATCTCCTTTATTTATTTTATTCCTCTTCTTCAACTTCTTTCTTCTTATATAATTCCTGTACTTTTTTGGCTATCATTGCGGGAACTTCCTCATAATGCGAAAAATCCATCGCAAACCCGGCACTTCCGCCTGTAATTGAGCGAAGTTCAGTCGGGAATGTGTACATCTCAGCCAGCGGAGCCTGAGCTTTGATCAACTGTAATCCTGCTCCAGCCGCTTCCAATCCCATTACCCGTCCGCGTTTTGAATTAAGGTCGCCAGTAACTTGTCCCATAAACTCATCATTTACCATGATCTCGACATTCATATATGGTTCAAGCAAATACGGGTCCGCTTTTTCCATAGCGTCTTTAAACGCCTTTGATCCAGCAAGTTTAAACGCAAGTTCAGATGAGTCTACTGTATGGAATGAACCGAAATATAACCTTACCCTGACATCCTGTACCGGAAACCCGGCGACAACACCGGAATCCAAAGCTCCGACAATTCCCTTTTCAACACCCGGGATAAAGTTTCTTGGAATAACGCCACCAACGATCTCATCAACAAACTCGAATCCATTTCCCCTGTCCATCGGTTCGATACGAATAAATACCTCCGCGTACTGACCACGGCCACCACTTTGTTTTTTATGTTTGCAGTGCCCTTCGGATTTTTTCCGTACTGTTTCGCGATAAGCTACTTTCGGTACAGTTAAATCCATGTCGACACCGTATTTTTTCCTGAGTACATCCATTTTGACATTTATATGCAGATCGCCCAATCCGGAAACAATCAATTCTTTTGTTTCAACATTTCTATGTACTTCAAGAGTCGGATCTTCCGCAGCTATCTGGTGCAAACCACCCGCAATCTTCTCGTCTTCGCCTGTTTTTTTAGCATGAACCGCAAAGGAAGTGTTCGGTTTGGGAAACTCAACGTTTGCAAACTCTATCGGATCGTTAGGATCGGCAAAAGTATTTCCTATATGGGTATTTTTGAGTTTCGCTACAGCTATTATTTCGCCGGCAAATCCTTCATGGATTAATTTCTGTTCTTTGCCTTTAAATGTGATAAAGTTATTCACTTTTTCCTTATTGCGTGTTGAAACATTATAAACTTCGTGATCACAGGTCATTACACCGGATATGACTTTTATGTAGGTCAACTGGCCGATATATGGATCGGATACGATTTTAAAAACCCTGCCGCTATATGGAGCTTTTATCGCATATTTGCGTTCCGATTTACCGTCCGCGGATTTTATCGCAGGGAACAAATCGGGAGACGGCATATAATCACACACAAAATCTACCAATTCTTTTACTCCGATATTTAAACCTGCCGAACCACATAAAATCGGGATAAGTTTTCTATTGAGAATCGCTTTGCGTATACCTGCCACAATTTCATCCTGGCTGAACTTTTCGCCTTCGAGATACTTTTCTGTCAAAGCATCATCACTTTCGGCAATAACTTCCATAAGGCCTTCGCGGGAAATCTCGAAATCATCTTTTAATTCAGAGTTCTGGCAAGTTTCGCCAAGTAAGCTGACTACAGCTTTAAAAGAAGCTTCTTTTCCTACAGGAATAAATACCGGTACACATATATTCCCGAAAGATTGTTTTATGGAATCGACTTGTTTATCGAAATTGGCATGTTCTTTATCCAGCCTGTTAATGTAAATAATCGCAGGTTTGGAATGTTCTTCAAGATACCGCATAACCTTGGTTGTCTGCACCTGGACACCGGATACGGCATCCACAACAACCACACCGAAATCGGCGCCCTCCATTGCCCCGACGGTTTCACCGTAAAAATCGTTGAATCCCGGTGTATCGAGTACAAAAATCTCAAAATCATCTTTATTGAAACAAAATACTTTGCTATGGATTGTAGTTTGCCGCTGTTTTTCCTCCTCGAAATAATCCGCGAAAGAAGTTCCTTCGCTGACTTTACCCCACCTATCGGATTCACCGGCGTTGAAAAATATGGTGTCTACCAAACTTGTTTTTCCGGATTGACTATGCCCAACAATTGCAAAACTCCTGAGTCTGGTTATGTCTTTCTCTTTCATAATAATCTCCTAATTGAGGTTTAATATGACACATTTGTGACACCTTACTTAAAATTATTTTCTATCATAAAATAGTTTTTCAATTTAACAAATAATTTTTTCATAAACAAGAAAAAATAAAATGCGTAATCGATAAAATTTTCTTCAATGAAAAATAAAAAAAGCGCATCCGATTAAATCGAATGCGCTTTGATTGCGGAAATTATATATTTTTTTAATTATTCAAGCGTTATTGATGAATTCGCTATTTTAGTACCGGCTTTAGTAGAGATTATAAAGTCGCCAACATTATTTAGCGATTCAGTTGGAACTGTAAAAGTAAAAATACAATTTTCGATTATCCCGTCTTCACCCAGAGCCGTCTCATCGAATTTCAGACCGAAATAACCGGTTTGAGGATCCGGATCTACTATCTCTATCGGGTAACCATTTGTGGATGAAGCAGTAACGGCTGCCTGTTGTAAAATTTCCAACGGCAACGGCAACCCAAATGTATACGATACGTGACTGAGGGCTTTATTGTTCTCACCCGATGTAAGATTTATTGTTATAGTAGTATCCTGTCCATCATTGTTAGTTGTAACTTCAAGTAAAAATCCATTCTCATCAAGTATAGGAGGATATGTAACTATTTCCGGATCATTTGCCGGAGGCTCGGGTTCAGGTTCAGGTTCCGGCTCAGGGTCTGGTTCAGTTACCGATTGTTCATCGTCATTTTCGGAATCTTCTGAAGGAGTGAACCTCGATGGAGGTATAATTCCATTGAACAATTCAACATGGCCGTCAACAAAAGCCGCTATCGCTATGTTATCTCCGTGTCTGAAAGATACTTCCTGATCATTTGATACTACACCGTATGAACTGTCCGTTAATAATACAGTAGTCGCCGCGCTTTCTATAAACTCAAGTTTCACTCCAGTAATATATACATTGAATCCATATGAATATACCGGATTGGAATCAAGTATACTTCCATTTACTTCAGGACACATTGTTATCCGGTAATCTTTATTGAAGAATAATGACATAGGTCCACCAGCATATGCTGTATCCTGGAAAATGCTCATATAATCTGAATCATTGTTTGTCGCGGGTATCATATAATCGGATGAATTTAAAGAAGCGATCGTCAGAGGAAGGGTATTCATAGATTCATTAGCATACAAAATAGACGCGACAGCAAGTTGCCTCTGATTCCCAATACAGGTGGCTTGCCTTCCTTTTTCCTTCATATTATGGACGGAAGGAACCAGCATAAGAGTTAAAATTGAAATCAAAACAAATACCAGTAAAATCTCTAAAAACGTATAACCTTTTTCATACTTTCGAGCCATCATCTTCTTACCCTCCTTAGATACCCTATATTCTAACTGATATAATTTATAAGCATTTACTGTACCCGGCTGTTTTAACCGTTTTTCAAGGAGGATATTACATTTGGTGCTAATTGTTGTTCGATATCAGGACACAGTCTAATGTCCGATCAGCGGACACTTAATTATTTGTTCTTACCGTTACCATTACCGTTGGAATTCGAACCATCCCCGTGCGCCGGGTTTGATGGATCTTCACCGGCTGGTGTATTTTCGCCCTGGCATTCTTCTCCGCCATTGCCTAATCCGTTGTTTCCATTATCGTTGCCATTACCGTTTCCATTGGATTCCTGTTCGGTTTCCTGTTCCTGTTCAGGACCATCATTTTGCCCCTGATTCTGGTTTTGATTCTGCTCACAATTCTGATTGCCATTGCCGTTACCGTTGCCGTTACCATTTCCATTACCGTTGGAATTCGAGCCATCCCCGTGCGCCGGATTTGATGGATCTTCACCGGCTGGAGTATCTTCACCTTGAGATTCTTCTCCACCATTTCCTAATCCGTTATTGCCATTATCGTTACCGTTGCCGTTTCCATTGGATTCCTGTTCGGTTTCCTGTTCCTGTTCAGGGCCATCATTTTGACCCTGGTTCTGATTTTGATTCTGGTTCTGGTTCTGTTCACAATTCTGATTACCGTTACCATT
>CAYVGJ010000015.1:0-84751 GCA_964451165.1 uncultured bacterium | reverse complement strand
ATGATGCTTCGCATCATGTTTTAGAAATACTTAGCGAAAAATACGCATCATTTTATTGGCTCCGCACTGAAACTCATAACCGACTGTTTTCGTCTCGATTCTATAACCGGATCGAATCATTGCATCAACCAGAGGATCAATGTAAGGAGACTTATCGCCGTTAAGATCAAGCAAAGGAAATATTCGCGCTTCACCAGCGATTCTCATCATATCAAGAACAGATTGTATATGAAAATCTAAACTCAAATGCGATGAGTAAAGAAACAAAAAATGCGAACATAAAGCTATGTCGAAACTATCTTGCGGAAACGACATTCGAGGCAACGATTGAGCGATATACCGCCCTTCTTCTTTTCCCTGTTCATAATCTTTGAGGAATTCAACCATGGCTCTCATGCGTATTTTGCCCAGTTCATCTACCGATTTGATTTCAGTCCAGCAATACTTATCTTTGTTGAGCATGGTTTGTTCTTTTACGGATTCAAAACAATCTTTTATCCGTTTTTTTATCTCAATAGCGGAAAAAACATAGATCGGATCGCACGAAACAGCGGATAACCCTCTTTTTTTCATACTTGCGTTAAAACTTGCAGGCCCGTCGGCACAACATATGATTTTTTTTCGCAAATCTGCCTCATCAAGACCAAACATTTTTACATATTCATTAAACGACCTTCCCCATGGCACTATCTGATTGAGCTTAAACATTTTTCACCTTTATCCAGGCATTTGCGCGGATATAATTTTTTTTTTGATAACAGAAAAAAGATGATTATAGATAATTGTTTTTGATCTCTTTCGCTTTCTCAAAATCAAACGGTTTGACAAAATAGTCGCTACAACCGAGATTTCTGCACTGCGCGATAAAATTCGGGTTACTGCTGGCAGATACCATTATAACAGGTGTTTTTTGCAAACACGAATTTTTTTTCATAAATTCCAGTACACTGATACCATCGATTTTCGGCATACGTATATCCATAAGAATAATATATTTTTCCCACAACGGATCACCTTTGATCTCTTCTTGTTTCAGGAAATCAATCATTTCCTCGCCGTCGCAAAACCGTATTATCTGGTTTTTGATATCGGTTTTGCGCAAATATATCTCCTCAAGTATATAGCTGTCGTCATCGTCGTCGGCGATAATAATTATTTTTTTCCGGTCGATATCCAGTTTCATTTTACCCTGTCTTTCGGTAACGCTACGTAAAATTTGCTTCCCATACCTTTTTCCGATTCCACCCAGATTCTTCCATTAAGCCGAAAAAGTATTCTTTTTACTATGGTCAGCCCCAAACCTTCCCCGTCTTTGGAATCTTTCGGATTTAGCCTGTGGTACAGCTCAAATATCTTATCCTTATATTCCTGCGGAATCCCGATTCCGTTATCTTCTACACAATAAACGGATTCATCTTTTCTGTAACCGAATATTTTAATGAAACTATCGGTTTGCTTATTTCTGTATTTTATTGAATTGCTTATAAGATTAGTAAATATCTGGATTGTCATGTCCCTGTCTGAATAACATTGCGGCAGGTTTGGCGCAACATCAATTTTTATATTGTTTTCTTTAATCTGAAAACTCATCTGGTTCAATATATTGGCGATAAGACAATTCATATCCAGATACTCGAGGCTGATTTTTATATCGCCTATTCTTGATACACTGAGCAATCCATTTAGCAGGGTATCCATCCTTAGTATATTGGAGAAAACTATATTGAACGCGTATGGTATTTTCTCATTTATTATGTGCGATATTTCCTCGCTCATTTCTTTTAAATTTATATTTGCGGAAATAAATTGATTTAATTTATCAAAATATTCTTTATTGAGTTTATAGAACCCGTGAATATTTACAAGAGGTGTACGCAAATCATGAGAAGCGGCGTAAACTACGCTTTGAATCTCCTCGTTTTTGGATTCAAGCTCACATTTTGCTTTTGTGAGCCGTCTTTGAACCTTTTTTCGTTTTACGACATTGCTTATAAGAAGTATTATTATCGCTGTCTGAATTAATATTATAATGAATATCGAAAGTAGTTTCCTCTTATTCTCATAGTAAAACTTAAAAGGATCGTTTATAATTACACTCCCGGCAGGCAGGATATTTTTGTTTATATTCCACCTTTTCAACTGGTTATAATCATAAAAATTTGTATCGAACTTTTCATACATAACTGGTATGGAATTAATGTTTTTCCCTTTCAGAACGTCTATCGCTAAATTGGAGGTAATTTCACCGTGACGGAAAGGCGATTTAAGCGATCCGCCCACTATCCCGTAACCAAGCAAATATGAGATATATCCGTAAACAGGAACAGGCGAGTTATCAGATATTAGTTTTGTAACTTTTATATGGTCGAAAGATTTACCGTTTTTATCCTTTAAAAACGAGACAAGCAATATCGCCGTATCATCCGGAAGAACTTTTATTTTTTCTAACAAGGTTTCTTCAGTGAGATCATTCTCAATATGAAAACTGAGCCTGTTTTCGTAAGATGGAATAATATCAGCCAGAACTTTTTCCATATTTGTGCCGGTTGTTGTCTTGTCACTGACAACAAAGATATTTCTCACATTTTCATGCAGATGCAGGATATTATCGAAAATTTCTTTCAAATTGTATTCTTCGGCTACAACCGTGCAGTTGCTCTGCCCGGAAACAAGTGACGGTTCATAATTATTTATACCGCAATATATAACCGGTGTGCCGGGAAACAAATCGCCGCGGTATAAAGACAAAAACTTCAAGGCGTCGTTATCACATGATATTATAATATTGAATTTATCGGTTGAGTATTTATATTTATATATGGAATTCAGAATACTGAAATATTGTCCATTATAATAATGCTTTGTGTCCATATATTCAATTCGAATATCCAAGTCTAAACCGCTTTTCTTCAACGCAGTCAGAATACCCCGGTTCAATTCATCTGTCCATACATATCCCTGATGATATGAACATAGAATCAATACCTTTTTCTCGGCATACCCGTAAAGTGGTGTTGATAATCCGAGACATATATATATTAATAATCTGACAACTTTTATCATTTTGACCCTGTTAACATATAATATACCGGCTGTTATAATATTATAGAGCAACGCTCTCCTTTACGTATTATCATTTATGCGCGATTTCTCCAAAAATATAATCGATATGAATTAAATTATAAAGAATTTATTTATTTCATTTTATACACATATTATAATTTAATTATTACCAGCTTATTATACATTATATATTATTAATGTGATTTTTTATATAAAAAAATGATTTTTTTCGCCTTTATTAATTGCGTTTATAAAAAAATTATAAACACAATTAATTAGAATACATTTATTTACATATGCGAACATTTCTTTATTCATTAATAAGTTGATATCGAATTACTGTTTGATATATGATTGAATAATATTCTAATTTAAATATAAGGAGATAATTTATGGCTCTTTCTTTAGATAACATAACTCCATCTACTCCTATGGGAGCAACCATAATACCGCAAACAGGCACAACATTCAAAGTTTGGGCTCCATGCGCACTCGAGGTTTACGTAAACATAAAAAAAAATAATACCGCAGGCTGGGATACGCAAAAAGCAGAATCGCGAAAACTCACCAAAAATACAGACGGCTATTGGGAAGGGTTTGATCCTGATGCGGGTGACGGCGACGAGTATATATATTATATCTCGGGTACAGGCGGGGAAAGCAGAAAACGTGACCCTTATGCCCGCGAATTGACCACCATACCTGCGTTTCCGTGGTGTAACTGTATCATCCGCGACCCGAATTCGTTTCCATGGCAGTGCGTAAACTTTCAAACGCCCAAATTCCATGAACTTATTATATACCAGCTCCATATCGGCACTTTTTACGGTAAAGACAGAACCAAAGGCGACGGAAAATTTCTCGATATCATAAACCGTATAGAATATTTGCAATCTCTGGGCATAAACGCGATCCAGTTTCTGCCAGTGGTTGAGTTTCCCACTCAATACAGCCTCGGCTATAACGGTACCGATTACTATTCGCCTGAAATGGATTACGGAATTTACGAACAGGATCAACTCCAGAACCACCTTAACCAGATAAATTCACTTTTTGCCAAAAAAGGGTGTATGCCGCTTCAGATCGAACATATAACAGGATCCATGAACCAGCTTAAAACCCTCATTGACCTGTGCCACCTGTACGGCATCGCAGTGATACTGGATGTGGTATATAACCACGCCGGAGGCGATTTCGGTACGGAAAGCATATGGTTTTTCGATAAACAGCCTGAAGGCAACCCGAACAACAGCCTGTATTTTACCGATAAAGAATGGGCCGGCGGACAGGGATTCGCTCTATGGAAACAGGAAGTCCGCCAGTTCCTCATCGACAATGCACTGTTTTACCTGAACGAATACAAAGCCGACGGGTTTCGCTACGATGAAGTAAGTGTTATCGATCACCTTAACACAAACAACGGATGGACTTTCTGCCAGGATTTAACAAACACACTCCGGTTCACAAAAGCCGACGTTATCCAGAATGCCGAATACTGGCCCTGTAACACGTATATAGTAAAAAATACTTGCCACGGCGGAGCGGGATTCGACATGACCCAACACGACGGGCTCAGAAACATAGTACGAAACGCCATTCACCAATCGTCGTGGGGCAAAGATTCAAACGTCGATATGGGAAAGGTCGCCGAATCGTTATACCATCATGGGTTCGCTTCCTGGCAAACTGTAAACTGCGTTGAGAACCACGATATCGTACGCGCGGGAAGAGATAACCGCATCCCGGCGCTTGCCGATTCATCCAACACACGCTCATGGTATGCCAGAAGCAGATCAAGAGTAGCCACAGGCATACTTCTTACCGCTTCCGGTATTCCGATGCTCTTCATGGGACAGGAATTTCTCCAGGATAAACAATGGGACGACAACACCGACGCCAACCCCTGGTCACTCATCGACTGGGCCGGATTCGAATCGGGCAATAAAGCGATGACCGACCATTTTAAGTTTACTCAGGAACTCGCATGGCTCCGCAGGTATACCCCTGCGCTAAATGGCGAGTATACAAATGTTTTTCACTGCAATAATTACGATAGGGTAATCGCCTTTCACCGCTGGACCGACAATTCATGGAACAACGCCGTAATCGTAGCGAGTTTAAACGATATGACCTTACATAATTACCAGATCGGATTCCCGTTACAAGGGTTCTGGAAAGAGGTTTTCAACAGCGATGTTTATGATAACTGGGTTAATCCGAACGTAACCGGCAACTCAGGAGGCATAGAAACAATTAACACCGGAAGAGATAACCTGTGGTATAGCGCGTACATAACAATTCCGGCTAATTCCATTTTAGTTTTTGTTAAATAATACGGATAAGTATTTTTTCTGTTATCGAGAAACTCAAAAAAACCGTGCAAATTCCAATTGTTTTGCGATCTCCACGTAGTTTTGTTCTCATAACAACCTTTATCAGAACTTATCAGCACTTTCGATTTCCGATAAAATACTGGTATTAAATCCAAACATTTATTTTCTTTCAAACATACGATTTTATTGCGTAATAATTAATTTTCACGGTTTGTAATGAAATATGTTGTTATATTAATAATTACAGAAAGAAAAAATATTATATAATATAACAAAATTACGATAACCTTTAATAGTGATTGTATTATTGACAATAATATTTGCATAATTCAAAGATATGTATCTTTTTGCAAAATAACATGCCTTGAAACAATGAATAACGCAGGAACATTATTAAAATTACAGAACGTGGAGGATAATTAGTTCATGGGCATCGCAAAAAAGTCTCCCGAGGAGTTGCGTGCCGAAATTCGTAAACTCCGCAGAGAAATCCGGGAACTGAAAAATGCTAAAGCGGTTAATGGTCAGGCTCAACCATCAAAAGATGGATTCGCGAATTTGTCTGAGGATTCGGACACAAACAATCTGGGCCTGCTTGACCTTTTCAACCTGAATATGCTTCAGGAAATACAGGATGCCTTTTCCACCGCCACTGGTGTGGCGTCACTTATAACTGCTCCTGACGGTACTCCAATAACCAGTCCAAGTAACTTTTGCAGGTTGTGTAATGATATTATCCGCAAAACAGAAAAAGGGTTGCATAACTGTTATAACTCAGACTCGGTTTTGGGTACGCACAACCCGAATGGGATTAATATTCAAAATTGTTTGAGCGGCGGATTGATCGATGGAGGCGCAAGTATCTGTGTGGGCGATAAACATATCGCCAATTGGCTTGTCGGGCAGGTCAGAAACGAAACCATCGACGAGAAAAAAATACTTGATTACGCAAAAGAAATCGGAGCGGACGAAAACGAATTTAAAACGGCTCTGTCTGAGGTAACTGAAATGTCCGCCGAGCAGTTTGAGCATATATGCAAAGCAATGTTTCTCATTGCAAACCTCATGTCTGAAATAGCCTACAAAAATATTCAGCAGAGCAAACTTATATATCAGCTGAAACTCGCCGATAAAGAAAGACAGGATCATCAGAAACATCTTGAGAATATGAACGCCGAACTAAAACGGCTCGACAAACTCAAAGACGAATTTCTCGCCAATACTTCCCATGAACTGCGCACTCCGCTAAACGGAATTATCGGGCTTGCCGAATCGCTGATCGACGGGGCAACAGGCAACCTCAATGAAGAAACAACCGAAAATCTTTCTATGATAGCCGGATGCGCTAAACGCCTTTCCTCACTGGTAAACGATATTCTGGATTTCTCAAAACTTAAAAACAGCGATATCTCACTGCAAATCAAGTCAGTTGATATTTATTCGGTAGTAGATTCCACTCTGGCTATTTACCAGCCATCGGTTAAAAACAAAAAAGTAAAACTAATAAACAATGTCGAAAAGAATCTACCCTTAGTTGAAGCTGACGAGAAACGGTTACAGCAGATTCTTCATAACCTTATTGGAAACGCGGTAAAATTTACGGATAAAGGATTTGTAGAAATCTTTGCTCAATCCGACAACAATCATATAACCATAAAAGTTAAAGATACCGGTATAGGAATCGACAAAAAATATTTCGACAAAATATTCCAGTCATTTGAACAAGTCGATGGAACAATAGAGAGACAATTCGGTGGTACAGGGCTTGGTTTATCCATAACAAAACAGCTCGTTGAACTTCACGGCGGTAAAATTTATGTGGAATCCGATATCGGAAAAGGGACATGTTTTTCGTTCAGCCTGAAAAAAGCTGATCCAACAGCACAAATGAATAAAGTTATCGATATCAAAAACGAAACCAGGGTATTATCCACATTGCGCGAGTATATCGGCATTGAAAACGATTACGTAACTCATTCTTTTGAAAACAAATCGGTTGAACCTACTGATTACCAGAGTATTCTTGTTGTAGATGATGAACCGGTTAACCTCCAGGTGTTATCAAATCACCTGAAATTAAGGAACTGGAAAGTTTATACCGCAAATAATGGATTCGACGCGCTGAAACTTATTAAAAAACATAAAAAAGATAACCATTCCCTCGATCTTGTCCTGCTCGATGTCATGATGCCGAGAATATCAGGATACGAAGTATGCAGGATAATTCGAAAAGATTACAATATGAACAGATTACCTGTTATTATGCTGACAGCGAAGAATAATGTCGAAGACATGATCGCGGGATTTAATGCCGGAGCAAACGATTATATTTCCAAATCGTTTCTTAAAGAAGAACTTTTCGCGAGAATCGATAAACAAATCGCTATAAAAAAATTACACCATGACCTGGAATCAAAAAACCGCGACCTGGAACAATTAACATATACCGTTTCCCACGACTTGAAAAGCCCGCTTGTTACAATAAAAGGTTTTGTTGGAATTATCAATAAAGAGATGACTAACGGTAAAATAAACAATCTGGCAAATTATCTGGGGTTTATCGATAACGCGACGGATAAGATGTACGGCCTCCTTGAGGAACTCCTCGATTTCCTGAAAATAGGACAGAGATCTGTTGATTACCAGAAAATATCACTGGCGGATATAGCCGATGAAGCGCTAAAACTGATTTGCGGGAAAATAATCAATACGAATGTGATAATAAAAATATCGCCACATATGCCGGTAGTATATGTAGATAAACAGAGAATGATAGAAGTATTTCAAAATTTAATGGATAACGCGATTAAATTTATGGGGCCGCAACTAAATCCGCTGATTGAGATCGGACATTATATGGAACAGGAAAAAATTATCGTTTATGTGAAAGATAACGGTATCGGTATTGATCAAAAATATGCAGAAAAGATTTTCGGTTTATTCGAACAACTCGATCACAAAGCGGATGGATCGGGAATCGGGTTGGCTTTAGTATGGAAAATAATTGATATGCACGGAGGCAACACATGGGTAGAATCCAAAGGGCCGGGCAAAGGATCGACATTCTTTTTTTCTTTACCGCAGGAACTAAAAAATAAGTTCAATCGGGAGAATTGTTAATGATTGAAAACAAATTGTTCAATATTTTACTTGTTGAAGATAATCCCGCTCACGCGGAACTTGTCATTATCAATCTGTGCAACCACCCGGTTAAAAATAATATTTATCACGTATCCGATGGTGAGCAAGCGCTTGATTTCTTATACAATAAAGGCAATTTTGCCGATCCGCAAACCAATCCGCGGCCTGATCTCGTGCTCCTTGACCTGAAACTACCCAGATATAGCGGTCTGGAAGTACTCAAAAGAATAAAAACCGACGAAATACTCGTAGATATTCCCGTTGTTGTCCTTACAACATCCGATGCGGAAACCGACATGGCTCTCGCCTATCAGTATCATGCCAACAGTTTTCTTGTAAAACCATTTTATTATGACAAGTTTTCGAAAATGATGACTGATTTTGGGCATTACTGGATGAACTGGAACAAATCTATAAAAAATATATAATTGAGTAAAAAAAGGATGCAAAGCATCCATAGAAAAAGTTTTTGTTTCTTTTTTTAAAAAGAAAAAAGCCTTTTTTTATTATAATGTTTCATAATCCGATTAATTATAATATTTAATGCGAATCGATAAATTATATTTTTATATGATTTGCGCCTGAGCGGTTTTTATCCAGCCGGATTTTCCCTGCCCTATGGTAATAAGATACCAGTTTTCCCTTATCTGGCGGACAATAACTTTAGTACCTTTGTGAAGATAGAAGGCTATTTTGTCCTCATCGGTATCGCCCCATCGGACAGGCGCTTCATCGGGGATAATTATGGCATAGTCGGGTACCAGGTTACCTGTTTTATGGAGAACAAACACAGACGCGATCCATATAAAACAGCCGGCGAACAGGATCAAAACCCATTTAACCCAACGATAAGAATAACCCGTAAGAATATGCAAAAACCAGAAAACCATTACAATTAAGAAAACGGATATCGTAATAACAGATAACTCATTTTCGTTAAACAAAAAACCCGCGAATCCATATATTTTCATAAAAATATTTATATCAGGCACATCTGTTTTATCCTCGAGTTTTTGTTTTAGGTAATTTATGTTGCCTTTCAAATCGGTATCGCGCGGATTGAATTTTTGAGCGCGTTCGTAATAAAGCCGTGCTTTGGCAAGATCTCCTGTTTTGAAATATGCGTTACCGAGATTAAAGTATATGTTGCCGGAAACGATATTTTTATCGACAAGTTTTTTAAACTCAATAGCGCTCTGCATATATTTGCCTTCTTTATAAAGGTCGACGCCATGCTGAAACGAGCGGTTTATCTCGTCGCTACCGACAGCGAACAAATTGGTACATAAAAATAAAATAAGCAGAGTTGCCAGTCTTACCATTTTCTTTTCTCCAGAAGCGATATGATCTCTTTTACCTCGTTTATATCCTTGGCGGAATCGATGTTTTGTTTTGAAGGCATGAACCTCGCCATATCGGCTTTTCTATAAAAATTGATTATCCGCTCGATAATATCCACATCAACACCTTTTGTCTGCAGGTTGGCTTTTACCGTTTCCTCAGTTAAACCCGCTGACGGTATATTGAGTTTATCCGCCACGTACTCGTTTAACGCTTTGACCAGATTTGTGTAAAAATCGGTTATATTGTTTTTCCTCAAACTCGATTCCGCCTGGCGTACGTATTTTGACGAAAATTTGTAGGCAAACGTTTTTCGCCTGAGAACCGTATCGGATTTAAGCATGCGTTCTCTTCGCATATAAAAGCCAAACAGTATATTGAAAACCAGCGCGAACACAAAAATAGCTTTATACCAGATAGAATTCACATAATATCCATTATCGATGATTATTGTTCCCGGTGTAACCTTGATTGTTCCGGGAAGGTCACGGTATATGATCTGGATATTCTGCCCCGAAGGTTCCTCAGATGCCGCTCCGACAACCACAGGTTCCTCAGATACCGGTTTCGGGATAACCTTAACTGGTATCTGTTCGGAAGTAATACTGCGAAACTGATTGGTTGCCGGGTTGAAAAAATCCAGTTTGAGAGGTGGAATAAACTGGACCCGGTCGGATGTCGGAATCAGGAGAGTCTGAAACACCTTTTCGCCGGAAATTCCATCAGAGGTGATTTTTATATCGGTTTTCGCATCTTCATGAAACACGCGGAAATCTTTATCGGTTGTCAATATCGGTTCGTTTAGTCCTTCAATGTTGCCTGTTCCCTTAACAAGAATTGTAAGGGTTATCGGATCGCCGGTTTTTACTTCCTTCGGGTTAGCGGCGACAGTCATGCTGAAATCACCCACAGATATGTTCTGCGAAAACCCCGACGGCGCGGGAGGCAACGGTTCCACCACCAGGGTAACCGGTTTTGAGCTGACCGCTCTTCGCTCCACAACGGGCGAACTGGACGAGAAAAACCCGCCGAACCCGAAATCGTCAAACGGGTCTCTTGATTTACGGTACCCCTTAACAACATCGCATCGCAAAGTTACCGGATCAATGGTGAAAGTACCGGACGACGCCGGAATCAGAATCTTGCGTAAAGTCAGAGTGATGTAATTCTGACCGTTATACAGCTCAGTGGTTTTCTCGAAATACTCTATCACCTGATTGTTATACTGCACTTTCTCATAATTGTTTTGCGATGGGTCAGGCTCAATGTTTTTTATCAGAAAATTCTTGAAAGTCGGCAGAAACGGTATGTTAAGCGAATACCCGCTGATATCGCTTTTCAAATACCATTTCAACTCCAGCACCACAGGTTGTTCCAGATAACATTTTGTACTGCTTAAAGTTACCTCAAGGGCGACATCGGTAGAATCACCCTGAACAGCGGTGGACGTTTGCGATACTCTTACGCTAATAGGGTTTGTGCGAAATGTATACCCTCCTTCAACAACAGTTACAGGCGGTATCTGAAACATACCCGCCCGTTTCGGGATAAGCTCATACTGGTACGATATACTCTGTGTCCGCTCAAAATTTATTACCTCAACCCTGACTGACTGCCCCTGAAAATTCACCTCAAACGCGTCCATCGGAGGTAAAACTGGAGGTGCGGGAGGCTGAATCCCCATCGCCGTTATAGTTAAAATCACAGGTTCACCTATAATTACATTATTTCTCTGAACCGAGGCGTATAACCTTTTATTCTGCTGTGCGGAAATGGGTTGCGCTGACAACACAACACTTATCATAAAAATTAATGGTACAAAAAAGATGTTTTTCACCAGTTCTTTTCAACCTCCCCCAAATATCCTCGTTCAACGGGTTGTCGCCTCTTTTTTTCGTTATCTGCAAAACTTTTCAGAAGTCGCTGAGCTTCTTTTTTAGATAACTCGCCTTTGCTTTTGTTCTCTTTTTCTTTCGACCCGCCTTTGCCTTCATTGTCGCCTTCGTTTTCCTGCTCCTGAACTGCGGATTGCTGTTTGCCCTCGTTTTCTTTCTCCTGCCCTTCTTTGTTTTGCTCGGATTTCTGCCCTTCGTTCTCTTTTTCTTTATTTTCTCCCTGCTGCTGCTCTCCCTGCTGACCCTGTTGTCCTTGTTGTCCCTGTTGCTGTTGCCCTTGCTGGCCCTGTTGACCCTGTTGACCCTGTTGTTGCTGTTGATCCTGTTGCTGATCGCCTTGTTGGCCCTGTTGTCCCTGTTGCTGTTGTTTCTGAGCCTGTTCTTTGGCTTTGTCGAGTATACGTTTTATTTCTCGCTGGACAAACTCGATATTATATTTTATGTCCTGGTCATCAGGTTTTTTTTGCAGAGCGGATTTATAATGTTCGATCGCGTCTTTCATTTCCGCTACAGCTTTATCGAGCTGACCGGACTGCTCAATCTGAATCCCTTTGCCGTAAAGAGCGTTACCGATATTGTAATTTGATCTGGACTGAAGATCCGGATCGGCGTTAAGTATCGCTTTGTTATAGTTTTCTATAGCCTCGTCGTATTTTTTCTGATGATAATATGTATTACCTATATTGTAACTCAGTATCGAGTTACCCGGACGCTCAACCTCAAGATCGAGATACATTTTCTGCGCTTCGTCGTATTTTTTCTGCTGATACAATTTGTTAGCATCCTTTATTTTACCCGTAAACGATGCGTATACGCAGTTTTGGGCAACCAATATTAAGATAACCAATAATAGATTAAGCCTGGTTTTCATTAACTTTTTGTTTCCTTTTCTCACTTACGAAAAATTCGCCTATAATCAGGATTATAGCAAACAGAAGAGGTATTTGATACCTGTTTTCATATCTCTTTTGCATAGTGCTTTTCAGTTCTTTTTTCTCAAGATCCATTATTTTTTCGTTATATATTTTCTCGAGCCCAAGCCCTTCAGCCGCGTTTCCCCGCACATAAGCTCCGCCGGTGTAAAGGGCGATTTTCTGCAATGATGTCTCATCAAGTTTAGATAGAACCATTTTTCCTTCTTTATCGCGGACATAAACTTTGTTTCCCTGTTCGTCGGTTACAGGAATAGGCACTCCCTCGTTTGAACCGATACCGACCGCGAAAATTTTGATACCTTTCTTTTTCGCTTCTTCCGCCGCCTTTAAACCTTCGCCTTCGAGATCTTCACCGTCGGTAATGAGAATTATGATTTTATATTTGTTTTCGCCTTCGAGAAACGCCGATTGCGCTCTTCGTATCGCTCCGCCGATATCCGTACCGCCTCGCGATACGATATCGGTATCGACCTGGTCAAGAAACATTTTAAACGCTCCGTAATCGAGCGTAAGCGGGCACTGCGCAAACGCCGACCCGGCAAACACGACCAACCCGATTCTATCACCTTGCAGTTTGTCCGCCAGATCACTGATTTCGAGTTTCGCCCGTTCAAGCCTGCTCGGTTTGACATCCGCGGCAAGCATGCTTCGCGATACATCAAGGACAAGCATTATATCCACGCCTTTTCGTTTAACTTCCTGCCAGTGGTATCCCCATTTCGGTTCTGTCAGGCTGAAAACGATAAACAGCACGGATACACACAAAAACGCGGCTTTTAAATACTGGCGCGGGAAACTCACCCACACAAGAAGACGCGATAACACCTCGCTGTGAGCAAACTGCGCCAGCGCTTTCTTCTTTTTATCGAACGCGTATATGTAAAATATAACAAGTAAAGGTATAAGAAACAAAAACCATAAAAAATTAAGGTTACCAAACTGCATAATCACCTCACGGTATTTTTCTGAACCTTGTGTTGGCAAGGACAATTTCAGCTAAAAGGAAAAACAGTCCCGGCAACACGAAATAAACAAAAATTTCGTTGTATTCCATATAAACATTAGACTTTATCTCGGTTTTTTCGAGTTTATCTATTTCATTATAAATTTCTTTGAGCGATTTCGTATCTGTAGCGCGGAAATATTTGCCTCCGGTTATGGATGAGATTTCCCTTAGAGTATCCTCATCTATATCGATTCGCACAGGGCGGAAAACCTGCCTGCCGAGCAAATCCGTTACCGGATACGGTACTTCGCCGTAAGTTCCCGCTCCGATAGTGTATATTTTTATATCGAAAGTTTTGGCTATTTCCGCCGCGGTCATCGGATCGATATCGAATATATTGTTTCTGCCGTCGGTTAATAGAATGATCACTTTGCTTTTCGCCTTAAGATCCTTGATCCGTTTCACAGCTGTGGCTATAGCAGACCCGATTGCGGTTCCGTCCTCGGTTTCCTCAGTTACGATTTTCGACTGGCCAATCATTTGCAGAAGCACACCATAATCCAATGTCAGCGGGCATTGAGTATAAGCGTACCGCGCGAAAACAACAAGGCCGATCTGATCGTTGACTCTTTTATTGACAAAATCATGAACCACATCTTTCACTACTTCAAGCCTGTCAACCCGTTTGCCGTCTTTTGTGAAATCCATGCCGCGCATACTGCTGGATACGTCTATGGCGAGCATGATATCTATTCCCTCTGTCGATACTTTTGTGTTCTCGATACCTTTCTGCGGCCTTGCCAGTGCAAGCACAAGAAACGCCAGCGCAAGTGATCTTAGCACAATCAAAACAGACCGCAATTTGAACATCGCCGACGGTTTAAGGCGTTTGAGATTCTTTATGTCTGAAAACTTTATGCTGGTTGTGAACGTTTTTTTACGGTAAAAATGTATCAGCACAGGTACAGCTAAAAGAAATATGAGGAACCATTTATTTAAAAAGATCATATTTTACTCTTCCTCTTCATCCTCTGTATAATCTTCGTCTTCAGCTTGCGTTTCTGTTAATACGGGTTTCGTTTCGTTTACAAAATCCTCGGCGGTTACGTATGCCTGCTCGATTTCATCCGAAACGGGTGCGTATTTGGCGAATTTCACCATATCGCAATGAGTAAGAAACTTTCTTAAAATATCTTTGTGTTTCAATTCGAGTATATTTGTATCGTTCAGCTCAATGAGAAACTCGTCCGTTGTCCGTTCCGGAGCCATCAGCCCAAATCGGTTTTCGATATAATGCCTGAGCACGTTAGATACAAGGAAATAGAATTCTTTTATCTGTCCCGATTCAATAAGCCCTCTGGATTTTATATCTTTGAGCGCCTCAAGCGCTATCAGGTGAGCAGGGCGTGGAGGCGGAATATAGTTCTTTCTCTTCATCCACCATAAATAAACAGCAACCGCCGCTCCGATAAGTAAAATCACGCAGACAACAATTAAAACGATGATTTTTTTGCTTATTTTCAATTCGGGCGCTACCGGTTGTTTAATATCCCTCAATTTAGCGTTCTCATCGGGGAGAATACTTTTCACTTCAACAAATACCGGCGCGGTAAAGATAGTCTGCGGTTCGCCGTTTGAGAGTTTGTATGTGATTTTCGCCGGCGGAATAACGTATTTGCCCGATAGATAAACATCAAGGGTATATTCGCGCATCCAGCTTGTCAAATCGCCCTGTTTGTCTGGACCGGTTACCTTAAAATCGGTTATGGCAAACCCGCCGAGCGATTCGCCGAAATCCGGGAACTCGATTTTTATATCTTTTTCCGCCAGTATTTTTATGCGGTATATAATTTTTTCGCCGATAGTTATTCTGGCTTTATCCGATTCAGTGATTACGGATATAAGCGGATTTTTCGCTTCAAACATGGCATTGAGTTGTTTTTCAGCCTGCGCGCCGGATTCTTCGGTATGTTCCTGAGCGGGCACAGATGTATCCTGATCGGGCGCGATGAGTTTTGCCTGCGGTTGCGCCTGCGCCTGCGGTTGCGCAGGAAGAACCGGAGGTTGATTTTGCGCCAGGGCAAATCCGGCAATAAAAAGTAAAATTGAGATTAATAATATCTTTTTCATTTTTGCGGTAACGTAAACGGCCTGTCTATGGGTTTAATTTGTACGCCTTCGTCTTTCTTGTCGGTATTATTACCCTGGCTTGTCTGCCCGAAAAACGCTTCCTGATTTATTTTTACTCCTTCTACCTGAAGGATTTCTCTTACCATATCGCCATAAATTTTTTCCGCTTTGAACATCTGGTAATCGCGCGCCACATCCTGAGCCACTTCCTCAAAACTCTTTTGTGTTTCCGGCTGTTTATCGAGAACCTTTACGATATGGTAACCTGAATTGTCTTTTATTACAGGGGTAAGTTCGCCGGGGTTGGTATTGAGGGCGGCTTTCACTATTTCATCTTTATCCGACGGTTTGGAAGGGTTATAGCTTAACCATTCATCGATCAACCCGCCATTATTTTTCGTCTTTTCGTCGGAAGAATCTGTTTTGGCAACCGAAGCGAAATCGGCGCCGTCTTTGATTTTTTTCAGTGTTTCGTCGGCTTCCTCCTGAGTGGAAACAAGAATATGGGCGATTTTAAGTTTCGCCGGCTCAACGTATTTCGCTTTGTTCGCGTCATAATATAGTTTTACGTCTTCGGGAGTAACGTTGACTTTCGTTTTGAACTCGTTCTGAACAAGTTGTTCGACCATTAGCCCTTTTTTCAGATCGTCGAGCCGTTCAAGGACATTTTTGTCTTTGTCGTACCCCATTTTCCGGGCTTTTTTCGCCAAAACTTCTCGAGATACGTATTGTTGCAGGAACTCAAATTTCTTTTGCGGGTTATCCCTGTACTCGGACCGTGTTTTCTCATCCATCAATTCGAGTTTTTCATCGATATCGCGCATGGTAATGTTCCTGTCGCCGATTTGAGCGATAACAACGCCTTCCGTGGTAGTTTTATTGTCTTTATCAAGCGAAGTTTTTGACTGCAAAGCGTATTCCGCCGAAAACTGCCTGCCTAACCGCTCGAGACAATTTACAATCTTTATATTTAGATCGTCTCTGATAACAGGCGATGCTCCAAGCAAATCCGCCATATAATACGCACTCAAGGCGTCTTCGTATTTATGGTTCTCGAAATACAGTTCGCCGATGGTATAATAGATATTCGCTTTCGTATCAGGCTCAATTTGCGCTGTCTGCAGATATTTCTGGTATGCGGCAACCGCCTGATCGTACATTTTTTCCGATTTGAGTTTGTTAGCAAGTTCACGATACAAATATTTATCCGATTTTTTGTCTTCTTTGCCAGGTGTCGCCGATTTAGTTAACATGTGCAACTGGAACACAACGAAACTGAACATCAAAAGGACTATAAGGCTGAAAAATATTGATCTCTGATCGAAAATTTTTTTCTTTCTTGGTTTTGCCGGTTCCATAAAAGTAAAACTCCCACACTATTATTTACGTTTTTCTCTCATTTTAAAAAATTTCAACAACGGATCGACATAATTTTTGTCGGTCCTGACTTCAATCATATCAACGTTTATGGAACGAAACATTGATTTTCGTTTTTGTATTTCGTCGGAAGAAAGAAGGGAAAACCCTTTTCTTACATTGGCGTCGTAAGTATCCACGATTATGGATTCGCCAGTTTCCGCGTCCATAAGCTCGATAAACCCGAGTGCCGGAAGTTCCATTTCACGCGGGTCAACGATATTTACCGCGATGACATCGTGTTTCTGGTTGGCGATCCGCAACCCTTTTTCAAAACCTTCCGACAGGAAATCCGATACAATAAACACGACTGCCCTTCTGGTTTGCACTTTATTCAAATAATTCAGCGCGAGGCTGATATCCGTTCTGCTTCGTTCTGGTTTAAACAGGAGCAGTTCACGGATTACCCTGAGCACATGCCGTTTCCCTTTTTTCGGCGGTATAAACTTTTCTATCCTGTCGGTAAAAATAATGAGCCCGACTTTATCGTTATTTTTTATCGCGGAAAACGCGAGTACCGCGGATAGTTCTGCGGCGATCTCGTTTTTCAGTTTATCAATGCTTCCGAAAGCGCCCGATGAGCTTGCGTCAACCATAAGCATCACGGTAAGTTCGCGTTCCTCGACAAACCGTTTTACAAACGGGTTGCCGTGCCGGGCGGTTACGTTCCAGTCGATGTTGCGGATATCGTCGCCGAACTGGTATTCGCGCACTTCATCGAACTCGATACCGCTTCCTTTGAATGTACTCTGGTATTCGCCTGCCATAACATCGTTTACCATATGGCTGGTGAATATCTGAATCCGCTGGACTTTTTTCAGAATTTCTTTCGGGATCACGGTACCTCAACCTCGTCGAATATTTTTCTGATCACGTCTTCGGAAGTCATTTCTTCGGCTTCCGCTTCGTAAGTTATGATTATCCTGTGGCGTAGCACATCCATACCTATGGATTTGACGTCCTGAGGCGTAACGTATCCTCTGCCATGTATGAACGCATAAGCTTTTGCCGCAAGAGTTAGGGCAATCGACGCTCTCGGCGACGCCCCGTATGATATATAATCGCTCACCGCGATGTTATACGCGTGAGGTTCTCTGGTAGCGAACACGATATCGATTATATAATCCTTAACTTTCTCGTCAATATACACCTGATTGACAATTTCGCGGGCACGGAAAATATCTTTTGGCGAAATAACCGGATCCAGCGGGATCTGCGGATTGGTTTTCGCCATTCTCTCAAGAATCTCTTTTTCTTCTTTCTTGTTCGGATACGTAATTTTCAGTTTAAGCATGAACCTGTCTACCTGCGCTTCAGGCAGAGGATAGGTTCCTTCCTGTTCGATAGGATTTTGAGTAGCGAGCACCAGAAACGGCTGTTCGAGTTTAAATGTCTGTTCCCCGATGGTTACCTGTCGTTCCTGCATAGCTTCGAGCAACGCACTCTGTACTTTGGCGGGAGCGCGGTTAATTTCGTCGGCCAGGATGATATTGGCAAATACAGGGCCTTTTTTTACCGCGAACTCCATTGTTTTCTGGTTGTAAATCAACGTGCCGATAAGATCTGCGGGAAGCAGATCCGGCGTAAACTGAAGACGCTGGAACTTTGTGGAAATCACTTTTGCCAGTGTGCTTACCGATAACGTTTTCGCCAAACCAGGCACACCTTCAAGCAACACGTGCCCGTCGGCGAGAAGCCCCACAAGCAGGCGTTCCACAAGATAGTTCTGCCCGACAATAACTTTGCCGATCTCCGCGTATATTTTTTCCACGAACGCGCTTTCACGTTTAACCAGTTCATTGATTTCCATAATGTCGCCTGCCATGAAAAATCCTCCTTAATTATTTATCAATAATATCAAGGTTATCAAATTGTTCTTTTTGCGATTTATCAATAAAATACCGCACTATTCTTTCGGCGTGCCTGAGCCACCTGTCCATATCTTCGGGAGGCAGTTTCTCGCCGGAAAATTTTACTCGGTTGGATAACGCGGTTATATCTTTCAGTTCAATAAACATTTTTTCAGGAATATTTGCCGTGGACAACGCGGTTTTGTCGGTTCCGGATACCGCTTTGGAAAACGATATGCCGTATCGTTGTTCAAAATATTTGTTCAGGATCTCGACAATCGAATCAAGAAGTTTGTCGGCTTCGCCGGAGACTTTATATCTCTTCAGGTTTTTCAGTTCCGCGAGAATCTGGTGTTCAAGCCCGGCTTCGGCGCGCGAAACCATCAGCTTTTCATGAACAGCCCTGAATTTTCGCTTTCGAAGAACAAACACCACAACAATAATCAAACCAGCTATAATTAACGCTACGACACCATAAGTTACAAACAACGCGCTCTGACGCAACCAGTACCTGCCTGCCGACAAAACTGTTATGTCATACGGTTTGGTTTTCTCAACCCGTTTTACACCGGTTTGTTTATCAGTAAACTCAAGGGCAAAATAACTTATACGCCCCATACCCGTTTCGGATGCTTTGAATTTATATTCGAATACAGTTTTATTTATATTTTTATCCGGATACATCCTGAAAAAATTTTTCTGGCTGGCGCTCACAAGGTCAAGCAGGTAACTGTCGGGAGCTTTAGCAGGCTCGATCTCGATGGCATCGGATAAACCTGTCCAGTAAAACTCAATGGTTAAAACAAGTTCGCCTTTCGGAGCGACGATAGTTGTATTTACCGATGAGCTGATGCTGAATTCACTGGACGCGAATAAACTTGCCGCGCCTAAAATGAATAATACAATAAGTTGTACATACAAGTTGAAAATAATACGTTTAAAAAAACAGGTAATCATACGTCTCAATTTTTCTCTTCATCAATAGTTTCGGGCATTTTTTCTATTTTTATGGTAATAGTGTACTCTTTATTTTTCCTAATAATAATCAATTTTTTTTCTTCGTCAATATTTGTTTGCGCAATAGCTATTTGTAAATCTGTAATATCAAAAATCTCATAAGGCCCGAATCGGGTAATTATGTCACCGGCGGTTACTCCGGCTGTATACGCGGGTCCTTTGGGAAAAACATGGTTCACAAGTATTCCGTTTTTAAAATCAGTTAATTTCATCCGCGATGCCTCTTCTGTGGATATGTTTTGTACTTCCACGCCAAGCCATCCGTGGTTAATTCTGCCTGACCGGATAAAATCGGGTATATTGTCGCGGATAAAATCGATTGGAATAGCGAACGATATCCCCAGCGGTTGAAAGAAGTTGTGTTTCTGTTTAAAATCGGAGTTATCATCCACTAAAACAGCAGTCATTATGCCGATAACTTCGCCGTCGTGATTAAACAGAGGCGAGCCGATATCACCCGGATTGAGCGGGATTGTTGTCTGGATATAGTTTTCCACCTGTCCTGTTTTGAATCCTCCCCTGCATTTTCCGCTGATGAACCCGATCGACATTGAGTTTGTGAGCCCGTAAGGGTTATTTATAGACACCACTGTTTTACCCGGACACATATCCATAGATGACCCGAATTCAACCACAGGAAGGTTTTCGGCATCGATTTTAATCAGGGAAATATTCAGTTTCTCGTCTATTCCTTTTATTTTTCCTGTGTAACATGTATCATCATATAGAAAAATTTTGATTTTTTCTGCTTCCTGAGTCACATCGGCTGTAGTAATAATATATCCTTTCGGATCCACAATAAATCCTGAACCAAGCCTTGTGCACCGTTTGCCATCCAGATCGGTCACAGTGGATTTGGAACATGATTCTATTCGAACAACAGCAGGTGAGTTTTTCGAGTATATTGAGCTTAACACGTCCTCAAGGCGATCAATGCATGAGCTGTTGTCTTCATTACCGGAATGATTTTCCATGGCGCAACAGAAATTGATACCGGTAAAAAACAATATTGAGCTCAATAACAGCGAAAATAAGAAACCCATCTTAAATAAAACCTCTTATTTAATCAAAAAATAGTTTTTACTGATAAATTTTAACTTGTTTTGAAGGATATATATTTTTTACTGAAACCGGCCTGAGCAGAAATGAGTTCCGCTGATTGTTTCCGGTCTGCATGGAAGCAGGATGAACCATACTGCCCCAGTTATTCGAATACGGAGTGTTTTGCGCAGTATTATAGAAAATCTGCGGGTCAGGTTCAGCCTGGGTATCTTGATCATCCTGTTGGATATTCGATGCCAGGCTGAGTTGACTCGAACTTAATGAATTGTTGGCGGATTGTTTAACAAAAAACATCACATTCAGTGATACGGAAACAAGCAGAAATACAGATATTGCCGCTGTAAGAACCCATGAGGGCTGTGTAAAATACCTCGATATCGCCTCATGCCAGGATATCACATCCTGTGATATTATACGTCTTCGGATATTCCTTTTTAAATGGTCAAAATATTCAGATTGAGGTTTTTCGTAACTTTTTACTTTAAAAAGTTCCCTCATCTCAACCAGGTCTTTGTACAGTTTACCGCATTGAGGACATTTCTTAAGGTGCTCTTCAATTTTCTGATTCATGACAAGGTTAAGCCGATTATCGACATACTCGGAAATGTAGTAACTATACTCCGAACATTCCATGGATTATCCTCCCGACACATTGTTTCTTATAGATTAAATTTAGCTTTATCTTCTTTGCTTGTCTTCAAAAACTCATTCATTGAGCTTCTTATTTTTAATCTTGCGTGATGCAACCTTGATTTTATAGTTCCGGGAGACGTTTTCATTATCTCCGCTATATCCTGAATGCTGAGCCCCTGAAACTCAAACATTATTAAGGCCGTTTTATGTTTCAAAGGGAGTTTATCGATCGATTTAGCCAGATAATCCATGGTTTCTTTCATTTCAAGAAGCTTATAGGGCGACTTGTTAGCAAACCGATGGCTTATAGTTTCATCGGCGTAAACCATAGGGTCTATTTCATTTGTAACTTTTTTGAGAAACGTCATGTTTTTTCGCAAATATCGATATGAACAGTTTATTGTTATCCTGTACAACCATGTAAAAAATGAGCATTTCCCGAGAAATTTGGGTAATCCTCTATAAGCCCTTATGAAAACTTCCTGAGTCACGTCATCGGCGCTCGCGTGATCGCCTATCATCTGATAAGCAAGAGAATAGACCCTCTCCTTATATCTATCAACCAGTAAATCAAATGAGTCAACGTTTCCACGCTGACACTCTTTTATTATTTTCTCTTCGTCTTTTAAAAGTCCCATGATGCAACCCTCTCTAATAAATATTAAATTGAAATCATAAATTAGACAATACATTTTAGATGAAGGTTTAATTATTAATAAAAAAAATTACGCCGGATATTATTCAGCCGGCGTAATTTTTTATCTTTGAAACCTATAGAAGGGACAGTTTATTCCAGTATTTTTTTTATCAGCGCATTGAAATCGTAATCCATCTCATCATCAGTTATATATTCCATTTTATGGAATTTGAGGAACTCGGAAAAATCGGTAAATTCCTTAAATGAATTCCGGTTGATTTTCCCCAATAGAATCTCGCTTTTGGAAATAAATATAGTCTGTTTGTGTTCCGGTGGTTTTTCCGGTTTTTCTTTATTCTCTTCCTTGGCTTTTTTTATCTGGTCGTTAAGCTGATTCAACCTCGATTCAGCAAGCCGTTTTCTCACTTCCTCAAGCCGTTTTAGCGCGCCAAGAAGTTTATCGTTCATCTCCCTGAGTTTTTCTTTGTTTTCATTCTGTATGCGTGATATATTGCGCATTTTTTCCGCGCTCTCATTTATTTTATCAGCGGATTTTTTCAATCCATCGATGAAATCGTGAATGTTTTTTTTAGGAGTCTCTTCTTCATTGTGGTTTTCATGATTTTCGTTTTTTTCCGGATCTGCCATTTTTAAGCTCCTTTCAAATTATCGCGCCTTCTTTTCCGTTATATTAATCTTTAGTTCCATCCGTAAAATCAAGTTATATTATCAATATAACATATAAAGAGCTTCTTTAAAAGCGGCACGGAAAAAAAAGTGGATTTTTTTGATGTTTTAATGTATTTTAACAGAACTTATTATATCGCTTATTTATTAAAAAGATCTATATGCCGGAATTTCTGTTTGTTATACGTATCGACGATTTGATATAGAGTTCCCGGCTGTCGTTATATAAAAATTAGACTAACAAACATCGGATAAATGTTTATATTTAAATGAAAAATATGGAATCGAAAGCCAATTTAAATAATGTTCATATAATTTTAGTGGAGCCGAAAGAACCGGGTAATATCGGTTCTTGTTGCAGGGCAATGAAAAATATGGGGATAACAAAACTCCGCCTTGTCAACCCTGTACCGTATCTTGTGCCGGAAACATTCCGATTGTGTTACGGCGCCGATGACCTGATCCTCAATTCCGAAGTGTACCCCGATTTAAAAAGCGCGGTCGCGGATTTAGGTTTCGTCGTGGGGACAACCCGCAGGCACGGAAAATTCAGAAAAGTCGAGTGGATAAGCGATGTCGTACCCGATATAATCAATTATTCGCAGGATAATAAAGTCGCTGTTGTTTTCGGCAGGGAAGCAAAAGGTTTATTCAACGATGAACTATCTCTATGCCAGGCTCAGGCGGCAATACCCACAAAAACCGATTTTCCAACATTAAACCTCGCGCAAGCAGTACTGGTTGTATGTTACGAACTGTTTTTGTCACGCCACAAATCAGATAACCCGCCGAAAAAACTTGTATCTCAAGATGAACTCGACAGGATGTACGATCATATTAAAGAAGCCCTATTTCTTCTCGGATACGGATTTTCCGGTTCAAGAGATTTGCGCAGAAGAATTATAGATGAGATAAAGGAAATCGCCAACAAAATCGGGCTCGAAAACAGAGACATACAGATGGTTCACGGGTTATGCTCACAAATTGAAATCAAGCTCAAAGAAAAATAAAGTTTTTTCTTTCTCTAAAAAATATTTTCTACCTGATCACAAGCCTGTCTCAAATAAACACGAAATACCGCAAAAAAAACCCTGCCCCGTTTAACCGGAGCAGGGTAAAATCAACTTTATTTATCTCAAAGTTAGTTTACGCGCCGAACTTCATCAGTTTGTTGGAGTGCGCTAATGCCAGCGGCATAAGGTCTTTGGAATACAACCCATTGAGACATCCTTTTCTGCAGGTATATTCATCAAAACGGTCTACCCTGTCGGGCCTGCAGTTGGATGCAAGAATAAGAGCCGGGATTTTATGCCAGCTGTGCCCTTTCATTTTCGCCGGGGTAGAGTGGTCGCAGGTGAATATAAACACCTCCGGTTTCAATTTCAATATTTTCGGTATGATTTCGTCTATCGATTCGATTACTTTGACTTTACGCTGGAAATCGCCGTCTTCGCCTGAAGAATCGGTTCCTTTTATATGGATGAAGAAGAAATCGTAGTTATTCCATTGTTTCTCAAGTTCGTTCATCTGTTCTTCAGCGCTGGTAATCTGCCAGTTTACGTCCATACCGATGAGTTTTGCCAATCCGCGGTACATAGGGTATGTGGCAAGCGCCAGACATCTCAGTTTGAATTTGTCGTGCATGGTTGTGAACTTCTTAAATTCGGCGAATCCGCGAAGCAGGACCATGTTAGCTTTTTGTTCATCAGCCAGTATATTTTTTACCTGGGCGATTATATCGTTTAGGATACCGGCGGTTTCTTTACCTGCCTGCGGATCACAAGCGGTAACAAGCAGTGGTTCGAGCCCTTCTTTCTGCGGATCGGTATCCGCCAGAGCCTCATAGAATTTTCTTCCGCGCAATATAAGCGCGACTCTATGTTCTTTTTCAGTAACAAGAAACAGTTCAACACCCTGAGGCAACTTTATATTGTCGAGAATTTTTTTGCAGATCCGTTTGTTTTCATCGGTGGCGATTCTTCCTGCTCTCCGGTCAGTGATTTTGCCGGATTTGTCTATGGTGCAGAAATTTATGCGCGCGCATAAATCGCCGTGGCGCAAATCAAAGTTCACACCCAGCGCCGACAACACGCCCCGCCCGATATTCGCTTGAATCGGATCGTAACCGAACAACCCCAGATGAGCGGGCCCGCTACCCGGAGTTATCCCCGGCGATATCGGTTCAAGCAACCCGACGGAACAATGCGGCACAATCTTTTGCAAATTCGGCATATTCGCTGATTCAAGCTCGGTTTTGCCGTCGGGCAACAACGGCATACCGCCTAAACCGTCTGCCACCAACATAACTATTTTTGAGTCGGTTTCGGTAACAAGTTCATGTATAACTTTTTCTATTTCCATTACTCATCTCCTCTGTTTTAAATTTCCCTGAAAATATTTTTTTCGCTTATGTTCGGCAATAGAGATAGCATAGAATATTTTTTTACCAAGAGTTATCAAAAAACAGGAAACCATGCGCCAATACAATAATTTTAAAGATGAAACAATCTTTTTTTATTATTGCCGTACGGGTTATTCTTTTATAGCTCCTATCGGTTGAACATAAATCGGTGATTCTTCGCCTTCGAGCCCTAAAAGACCTTTCATTGAATCCTGATTGAATGCGCCGACAGATACCGTACCGAGATTCATTGAAGTAGCCTCGAGATAAATGTTCTGGCTTATATGCCCTGCTTCCATAAAAATATAAATGTATCCGCGGTCACCGTAAACCGATACTGTCCGCTTGGGTACCGCAGATAGTATAAAACAGCATGCCGCTCCGGCGATAAATTCCTGGTTAGCACATATAACCACCAGTTTCTGGACAAAATCGCCTTTTTTCACGAGTTCGATCTCGTGTTGTGCCGGCAGATAATGGTATATCCCTTTTTCCAATCCATCGACTCTGTTTGCCACAAAATAAATCTCATATGGATACGTCGCACCCGATGACGGAGCGGATCGTTTTTCAATATCGTTTTTTGAATACGTTATTCCCTGGGCGGCAAAGAGTAATTGAGACAACTGCGCCTGAGTTAACGGTTTGTCAGAATAACTTCGTACAGACCGGCGTTTTTTTATCGCCTCCTCAACAGTTAAACCGGAATATTCCGGTTTAGGGAGTTTTATTGCCTTAACGGTTTTTGAGATTTGCGATTCGTTATTTTTTTCTTCTTCCGGTAAAGTGGCTTGCGCGCTTATTGAAAATAAAAGTACCAACAATGCAGCCAAAGCAAAATTTATTTTCATACCAAATGCCTCCAGTATTATGTATTATCCTTATCTTTCAAATTTTTAAAATAATCTTTATTGAGTCTGGATACCATTGACGACAACAAAATCAATGCCGTCAGGTTAGGTATAGCCATAAGACCGTTCATCGAATCGCAAAAATTTATGATTGCCGGAAACGTCGAGATCGATCCGATAAAAACAAATATAACATAAATCAATCTATAATAGAAAACAGCTTTTTTGCCGAAAAGGTAATCTGTAGCCCTGTCGCCGTAATATGACCATGAAATAATTGTGGAATACGCGAATAGAATTATGCCGACAGATACCATCCATCCGCAACCCGGTAACCCTTTTTCAAACGCCATATGGGTGAGTTTGCCGCTGTGCCCTCCGTTATTAAATACGCCTGTGCACACGATAACAAGCCCGGTAATGGAACATACGACTATAGTATCGATGAACGGCCCGAGCATAGCGATCAATCCTTCCCGTACGGGTTCTTTTGTTTTTGCCGCTCCGTGAGCTATCGGAGCAGATCCCATCCCAGCTTCGTTGGAGAACAACCCGCGCGCAACACCCGATCGGATAACACCGCCGAGCAATCCGCCTGCAACCGATTCCGGCGCCACAAACGCCGATTTGAAAATAAGTTCCAGACTGGGCAATATCGACTGATAATTTTTCGCGAGAATTATCAGCCCGCATATAATATACGACCAGCACATCAACGGCACAATCTTAGACGAAAACCCGGCGATTCTTTTTATACCACCAAGTATTACCGCTCCCGCCATCAGAGCCGATATTATGCCAACAACATAGTTTACAACAACGTTTTTCTCATGATCCAGACCGAATATGAGCGAATTGAACGCCGTGGCGACATTGTTGCTCTGAAACATGTTGCCGATACCGAGGCTGGCAAACATCGTAAACACCGCGAACATCACCGCCATCCATTTGAAATTTTTGCCGAGACCAAGCTCAATATAATGCATTGGGCCACCATGCACCTCGCCTTTGGAGTCGATTCTGCGCAGATGAACAGCCAGTGTACAGCAGGTAAATTTCGTTGCCATACCTACAAACGCGGTTACCCACATCCAAAACAGAGCGCCGGGCCCGCCGGCGAGTATCGCGGCGGCTACACCAACTATGTTTCCGGTACCAATAGTCGCGGAAAGAGCTGTGGCAAGTGCTTTTCCATGTGTTACTTCGCCGGGATCGTCCTGCTTGTCGAATCTCCCGCTTAGAATCTGCCACGAGTGCCTGAACCCGCGAATCTGCACAAACCGATTGCGGAAAGTTAGATAAATTCCTGTTCCCACAAGAAGGATAATCAGCGGTGTACCCCATACGAAAGAATTCAGTTTCTCAATCAAACCTGATAAATTCATAATACCCTTTTAAAAAAATCGCGAAATTTAAACTTATTTAACGGAAAATCTTTTTTACCCTTTACGTTAGCAGAAAGTTACCTTAAGAAACTTTCAGCGTTGCGAATTATATAATATTCGGAAAAATATTGAAATATAAAAACCCAGATATAAAAAAAAGCGCCGGTTTTTCTGCCGGCGCCCATATTATTTCTATATTTTTATGGCGTGATCATTTTTTCTTTCTGATGAAACGAAGCCCCGCAAGCCCCACAAACAGTGTTATTACTGATAAAGGTTCGGGGATTGGTGTTTGGTTTTCGCCCTCGTATATTGTTCCGTAGATATCGAACCTGTAGTTGCTGTCGGGAAGAGTCATCGGCCTTCCATCCGACCATATAACCACATAGTCTTTACCGTTATAAGCAATATTTGGGTATCTCTGGTATCCGGTTGTATAATCGTTAATCTTGAATTCTTCTCCGATTTTCTCGCCGGTTAAAGACAGCAGTTGCCCGTAAACCCCGAAATAATGTCCATCCTGTCCTTCAGAAAACCATACCAAGAGATAATCTTCTCCGGATGAGGCTATTTGTACATATTGCTGACTGCCGGTTGTGAACGTGTTTATAAGCAATTCTCCGGTCGCAAAGTTTCCATTAGCGTCTATCAGCCTGGCGATAACCCCGTAACCGCTACCATCCTGGGTGGTATAGGATGTTTCATAATGCGAGCTGTGCCATCCGACAATATAGTTTTCGCCGTCAGTAGCAATGCTTGGGTTACACTGAAAATTTGTCGTATACGTATTTATCCTGAATTCACCCTGATTTGGGTCGCCGGGTGTATAAACAGGATTACCGTTCAAATCGAGATATTTTCCTGTAAGATCCCAGTTACTGCTTGATACTATGTCGTGATAAACAAGAAAATAGTTTTGTCCGTTGGATGCTATCGCGCCGTTTATTTCTTCGTTGTTTTCTCCTTCAAGAACAAGATAATCGGTTTTAAAACTTTTTGTTGATCCATTTATAATACGGCCGGTAAGATCCCAGTGATAATCTTCAAATTGATCACCGCAGGTTGCCCTGTCAAATGTTACGAAATAATCGGTTCCGGCGGTTGCGATGGACACTTTAGCGGTATCATTCATCATACTTCTGCCAGTATCGATTCGGAATGAAGTTCCTTCCACCGATCCGTCAGCGTTATAAAACTGCCCGTAAACCGCCTGAGTATTATCGCCCATTAAAATATCGTCAGGGTTAGAGCCTATCCATGTTACCAGATAATTATCGCCATTTGAAGCAACCATGGGACTACCGCCTGCAGCGCCGAATCCATCGGTAGATATACGAAAAATATCGTTTTCCCCTTCGCCGAGGAACTTCCCGTATATATAACGCGGTCCGATCAGGTTTGCGGATGTCCATACGGCAAAAGACGTATCGCCGTTTGAAGCTAAAGATGGACTCAGGTTACTGCTAAACAGATACGAACTGCTTCCGCTATCATTTACGTTAACCTTAAAATCAGGTGTTTCCGTGTAAGCTGTTGTTTCTGCGGCAATAGCTGATAGAATTATCATGCACGCTACCGATAAGCCGGTACACCCAAACAAGATACCGCTGTTTTTCATTTCTTTCCCCTTCACGATATGAATAATCTCGATTTAATATCCCTCTTTATAAGATTATACGTTATGAACCGTCATATGTCAAATTGTATTATTTATTTGCTGATTAAGTAATTATGCATTTATTTGACGAACCGGAATAAACGATGGGAACACAACTTAACAGGTTCTTTTATATTATGGAATAGCCGAAAAAGAAACTTATCGCGCGGAAAATTTTATTCAGGGATTTATTCGGGTTTGATTCCGCCGAATAAACAGAGCTCAAATATTTTCAGGTAACAGTCAACCTCAACAAACCCGATTTTTTTGAGCCAGGAACATTGTTTATCTACCGGTGCAAGAATATTGGCTTCCCTAACAGGCGCGCTGTAAAAATCTCCTGCGATTTCTTCGCGTTTTTTATCCACACCAGTGGAAATGTGGTAACTGTATAATGAATCGATAAAAAATTCGTCGAAAACGGTTTTCAGCCATGGAGTCGGTGATGAACAATGTTCGAGATTAAGAAAAAATCCGCCCGGCAAAAGAAGATCGAATATTTCCCTGTAAATTTCCTTTTTCCGCTTATCGGTCTGGTGATGTATCGAGAACCCGGATATTATCAGATCGAATTTGCCGAATTCCACGATTGATTTTGTCCAGCCGATTCCGCCGTAATCCTCAATGACAAAATGAAGTTTGTCGTTATCGGAAGACACATTTTTTTTTGCCGCATCTATCATTGTATCGGATATATCAAGGAAAACACAGGATGCCGATGGGTATTTTTCAAGCACAGATCTGCCGAGAATACCGTCACCACACCCGATATCGAGTATATTGTTTATTTGCCGGTTACGTTGTTTAAGCAAATAAAGTATAACCTTTATCTGATACTCTGCCAGAGGTATGGCGCTTCGTATCCCTTCGAGATACCGTTTTCCAAGATCTTCACGTTTCCAGAGTTTATCTTTGGATTCCATATTCTATCCTTAAAAACCGATTTTCCGAATATGATACTTTTTCATGATAAAAAAGTAACCAAAAAAAACACGGAACAATTTTTTATATCAGTATGGGTTCGATATTATCAAATATCCTTTTTTTGTTTTAAATATCTGATATAGATTGAGTTACTTTCGCCACATCACTTTTCTGTTCTGAGGTGGATTCAGCTACGTCATTTATAATGGCCGCCACATTTTCCACAGAATTGATCAGTTCAAGCATAACTCCGTTAACATCCTCAACAAGGACAACTCCGGCGCCGATTTTCTTATTCACGTCTTTTATAATATCGGTGATTTGTTTAGTCGCGCTGGATGATTGTTCCGCGAGATTCCGCACTTCATCGGCTACAACAGCGAATCCTTTGCCAAGTTCTCCCGCACGAGCCGCCTCAATAGCGGCATTGAGCGCAAGAAGGTTTGTCTGCGACGATATGCTTGTGATAAGATCGATTATGTTTCTTATTTTCTCCGCACTGGCGGATATATCTTTTATCGCCAGCACAGTTTCTTTGATCGCACTGTTGCTTTTGCCCGCCTTCTGGTTGACTTCAGACGCTATCTCGTTGGCTTTCGTGAGTTTATCGGACATATCCTTGATAGATGTTATCAGATTTTCCAGAGACGATTTGCTCCGGGTCAAATGTTCTCTTTTTTCATCAAGCATATCTTCACGGTTCCGTATTTCCTCTTTCATCTGGCGGTTGGTTGTGTCTACCTCACTGATGAGTTTTTCTTTTTCCAGCTCAAGGGAAACACGGCTGTCTCTCAGTTCCGATTCGATTAACCTCAGTTTTTCGTTATCCTTGAGAACAATTTTCTTCTGGTAATAATAACAGTTTTCCGGTTTGTTAAGTTTATTGTGAATAGCCACAGCCATTTTCTCGCACGTATTATAACCGCAACATGCACAATTGAGAAAATCCGATTCGTTTTCCTTGAGCATTTGTTCATAGACTTTCTCAAGTTCAGATTTGGATGGAATTTTTATATTGTTGTTTGATTTCAAATCGGCATAACTACGGTTATAGAGGTTGCTGTCATAATATTTGTCGATAGTTTTAACAAGACGTTTTCTCGCACGTTGTTTCGCGAACAACCCTTTTTCCTTATATTTTTCTTCCATCTGCTGACGCCGTTGTTCGATGAGCGACTCGATATATTCCTGGGATGCGTGCTGGTTAATTGTAGCGGTTCCGCCGTTGCATCCATGTTCGCAGTTGAGACAGTCGACAAGCAAAGTATTGATTTTTTGCGATTTTTCCATTGTTTCGGCTAACTTATCGAGATACTCGTAAATTACATGAGACCCCTCGATTTTTCTGGTTTTACTGCGAATACCAGGCACTTCCCGTTCGGCTGTCTCCAGCAACCCGCCGGGAGTTGAGAACAACACCGCCCTCTCCGCCGGAGGGTTATCGTAATCCACCGCAGGATAACTTGATAACGATATGTTTTTATCATTTATATATTTATCGATCGCTGACATTGTCACGTTATAATCGCCTATTCCTATTTCCTCAAATTCCCTTTTTTTCGCCGCGCAAGGCGATATAACCGCAAACCTGCATGATCCGTATTCCGAAGAATAGAATTTGCGCACCATTTTCATTGTGTGCGCCATCGGGCTGTCTTTCGGAGCAAGGTATTTTAATAGTTGCGGTTTGTATATCTGAATAAAAGATACTATCGCCGGACAGGGTTGAGCGATAACCAGTTTCGGATTATTCTGTTTCACATGATCCAGATACGACTTAACCGTAAGCTCCGCGCCGAAACTCACATCGAAACAGGCTTTAACCCCCAGCGATTTCAGCCAACCATTCAGATTCAGGTATTTTTCCGGGAAATTCGACGCCACAGCCGGCGCCACTATCGCCACAATGTTTTCTCTTCTCTTTAACGCATCCATAAAACTATCGAAATCATCTTTTATGAACCTGGCGTTATGTGTGCAGGCTTTAATACAGTTGCCGCATCCGATACACAAATCGGAATTCAGTTTTACATAATCGCCACTACCGTCGTTACAGTATTTGACAGGACAAACAGATATGCATTGATGACAGTTGGTACACTTTTGAGCTTCTACTTCAATAACTTTTGACAATTTCATAATATCATCCTTTATAAAATTTAATTAAGTTGATTAATATGGCCAATTCAATCGCGATAACAACAAATCATATAAATGATTATTTGTATTTTTGTTTACGATCTGTTGTAAAAAACGTCATTCTGCGGAATTGCTTAATGTGTATAATTCATCTAAGTAACATATAGAAAATCTACATGTTATTTAATTTCGGATAATATTAATTTGAACTGTTCAGGTAGGTATAAAGATTCGTATCGGAATTAACCAGACCGAGTTTACGCCTTATACTGTTTCGGTATGTCTCTATTGTACCGAAAGATATATTGAGCAACCCGGATATTTCCTTGGTCGACATCCCTGACTTTATCATATTACATACTTCTATTTCCCTGTGAGTTAAAGAAGGCGATAATTTAACACCGTAAGAAGACGTTATGTTCCTGATATTATCTTCCAGCACATCTATTATTTTTTGATCGGTTCCTTTTAATGGAAGCTTTTTTATTACTGGCAACAGTGATTTTGAGATATTCGCTTTAATATTCTCATGTAATCGTATTTTTTCTGTTTCGATTTCCTCTATTATATTGTTAAACACAATAGTTTTTTGTTCAAGGGCGATTTTGCTCTCTTTTAGCTGTGATTCTGTCTCTTTTAAGATAATTTCAGCTTTCTTATACCTTATTATTTCCTCTATGCGCGAAACAACTTCTTCTAAAATATCCTGGAACGGCCTCGCGAAAACAGATTGGGTTTTTTCGCTATAAAAAAACTCAATAGATAATGTCAAATTATCACCAATACATAATTTCTTTTTATATTTTATATCGTCCTCCAGAAATTTTGGTGATTCATAAATATGTTCATTTAATAACAATCTGGCATGAAAACAAGGGTAAACCGATGGCATAATATTCACTATATTGCCTGTTATTTGCGAAATTGAATTAAAATTATCAATATTTTTTGAAATGTCGGACAGAAAGTTCATATGTTTTATATGGGATTCAAGATGAAATTTCTTTGTTTCAAGTTTTAAATTCGTGTTTCTCAGTTTCTCGGAAAGATAATATACGACTATCGCTATAACATTAAACATTACTGTGCGGATGCAATCAATTATTAAATTCTCGGAATAAGGTAACAGGAAATGTGACAAAATAAGTAAAAAAGCGAAAATTAGCGATACGGCAATTCCTTTTTCGCGCCACCACAATACAGCCAGAATAATAGGGATATAAAAAACGTGAGTAAACAACATATCCGTTTTCAATACAGCGTGAAAATAATAAATCAAAAAACACGCTGTGATTATCAGTAAAACCATACTCACAACTTTTATTCGATCTCTCGTAATCAATAAATGCCTCGATTTTTTATTAAGGTTTTATAATTGATATACAGAATAACGACATATAATTATTTTTATTAAGCATATTATATACCATATATGTAGCTTATATGTCAACCTTAAAAGAAATTTAGCCATTTTTTATAAAACATAGAATGCTGAAATATGTAATCTGAAACCAAGGATCCGCCTGAATTATAATTTAGGATTGTCTGTGTTACATAAAAATAGAGATACCCGCGTAAGCAATATCATTCTCATCTGATTACCGCGAAAGAGTAAATCGGTAAATATATTTACACTGGTTTTTCTCAGAATATTATAGGCAAATATATTGCTTTAAAACCGCAAATTTAATATTTCCAGCAACCATCAATATATATCGTAAACTATTGGATAACGCTGGTTTCTGGCATACAGGAGCAGGTTATTCTTATTTACGGCGATTATAACGGGCCGGTATTTGTTGTCGTTAAACTCGAAATCTTTGGTAAAGAGAAGATTGCACTGAGCGTCGTATTTCCTTATACATTTCTCGATATAACCTGAGGATACATAAAAAGAGTCTGTTTGCGCGCTGTAACCGATGGATTCGCCCGTTAATTCCGTCTGTTGAAACTTGTTGCCGGCAAACACGGATATATTGCGTCCTGTTTTCAGGTTCAACGTTTTAAACAGATCCGCGATATACAGTTTTCCTTTCGCATACACTATTTGATAAGGGGATGTGAATTCGCCTTGAAACGATGAAACCACGCCGTTTTTATCAAGATAATGCGTGATTCCTGTCATATCTTCGCAAAAATACATTCCGCCGATATCGTCTTTGGCGAAAGAGAGTATCGGTTTGCCCGCGAAATATGGATACCGTTCTTCAAGCGTGCAGATCAGGCTGAAATCAGCAGAAAATATCTTCACGTTACGCATCACCTTTGACGCTGAAACAGACACCGCGCCTCCAACAAAAAAATCTCCGTTATATTTCTGAAAACAAAACATATTCCATGGATAATGCCGGCTAAGATCGAATCTATTTATAAAATTATAATCTTTATCTGTAATAATGACTTCTTTTTGTTTGCGGTCTGCTGAACTGGCAAGGAATAAAACAAAATCGGTTTCAACCATTGTATCCCGAAAAAACAAATCGGACAACGCGGATATTTTAGAGGTAACCGTTTCATTAGCGGAAAAAAAATATTTTTCTTTTACCTGATTTATCCTTAAACTTAAATTTTCTTTATTTTCGCTCATAATTCTCTATCTTTTATTAAAAAGGTTACTTTTCAATTTATATCTTTCGCGCATTCTATCAAAATTTGTTTTTTACAATCACATTATACTTTTATATTAATGATAAATTCATCATTTACTTATTTCCCGCCCTATATTGCCGGCAGTATTTTTTATATCCCTTGCAGTATCTTCCACAGCTTTCCCGATACTATTAATTCTTTCATGTATCTTTTCTTCAGTAGTTTTTTCTTTACATCCCGAGATAAAAATCATTGATAAAAATAGAAAATATAGATATTTCATTTATTTGCCTCATTGATTGGTCATACTATTTGGCTGACCGGTAGCTTCCAGTACGGAAAACCAGAACCCGCCTTCAGGATTTATCATTTTGCGTATATTTACAACTTTATCTAACGGTATATGGACAAACACCGTTTTTCTCCAACCGATCAACAACCCTGTTTTCCCCGCCATTCCGGCGTGTACCGCGTTTCGGGCAAGGCTGTTGCAGAATACCGAATCGCCCGCCGTAGCAGGTACGCTCCGAATAATATAACTCGGATCAAAATATTTCACGGAAACCTCGACGCCTTTATCTTTCATATACTTTTTTATTTCCGAATTGAGCAGGATCCCTATATCTCCATGGAGTTTGTTTCCTGATGAATCGTATTCGACATAATCTTTAAAATATTGCTGTCCGGCTCCTTCAGATACCACAATAACAGCATGATGGCGGGCCTCGAGCCGTTTTCTGAGCGTTTCAAGAAAACCGTTGTCTCCATACAAATCAAACGGCACTTCAGGTATAAGCACAAAATTGACCTCGTTTATGGCTACAGACGCGTAAGCGGCGATATATCCTGAATCCCTTCCCATAAGTTTTACCAGCCCCACACCATTATAAGCGCCCCTCGCCTCCATATGCGCGCAACGAATCGCCTCCGTTGCTTTGGTAACAGCAGTTTCAAACCCAAAACTTTTCTCAATAAGATGAATGTCATTATCAATAGTTTTAGGGATCCCCACAACGGCTATCTTTTTGCCCCGGCGGGTAATCTCTTTATAGATATCATAATTACCCCTCTGTGTTCCATCACCTCCGACAGAAAAAAGAATATCCACACCAAGCCTTTCCAGTTCGTCTACCATAACCGCCACATCCGGCGCGCCGCGCGATGAACCGAGAACGCTTCCGCCCAAATCGTGTATATAGTCGACATATGCCGGTGTAAGCTGTACCGGTTCGTGCCCTTTTGCGGGATTGAGCCCCGCAAATCCATATCGGATACCAAGGATATTTGTGATTTTGTAATGATAAAACAACTCAAATACAATCGATCTGATAACGTTGTTAAGCCCAGGGCATAATCCACCGCATGTTACTATGGCACAAGTACATTTTCCCGGATCAAAAAATATTTTTTCCCGGGGCCCCGCAATCTCGAGATCCTCATTAGTATATTGCGGATCAACACAATCATCCTGAGATGGGTCGTTGGCGGTAAATATATTAAATTTCACCCGGTCACTGTTGCGCACATAGTCGAATAATTTGTCTCCTTTTACCTTTGACAAATGTAATGGGGAATCGAAAAGAGGACTGCCCAAATCAGGTATGTCAAAAAATCCCATTTCTTTCTCCTTCAATATAATAATTTACACGATAATTATATAATAATTTGATCATGCCGATAGATATTTTATATTCGATGGCAAAGAACTTTCAAGATAAAAGATGTCACCAAGCAAATTTCAAAATATGTATTCGGCATAATATTTAGTTATTGACATTACATTTTATTTCAGTATAGTAATTAATTAAAAAACAGGAGATCCGAAAATAAAAGTATCTATAGTTACCCCCACATACAATCGTAGCTCATTATTGGAGAACCTGATCAAGTGTATCGCGGGTTCCAATTTGCCGCCGGAGATTGTCGAATACATTGTTGTTGATAATAAATGTACTGACAATACTGAACAAACTGTAATAAGTTATCAGAAATTGTTCACTAATATTGAGTTTATTTATGTCTGCGAAAAAAATCAGGGGTGCAATTACGCGCGAAATACCGGATTACACATCAGCAAAGGCGATTACATAATTTTTCTCGATGACGACGTTGTTTTTAATAAAGATTTTTTTATCAATTATATAAACGCTTTTCGCGCTTACCCTGATTATGAGATATTCGGCGGTAAAATAATATTGCCCAAACCTAATTTTGCGTTGCCACATTGGCTTGTTACCGAAGGGAAATACCTTCGCCCCATGATACTTATAAATCTGGACAAGGGGAGCGAAAACAAGATCCAGCCGCTTGATAATGATTATCCCGTATCGTTAAACATGGCTATAAAAAGATCGGCTTTTGAAAAATGCGGTTTTTTTAAAACCGATCTGGGATTGAGCGGAAAAAAACTTCTGCCGGGAGCGGATTACGAATTGTTTAAACGGTTTTCCAAACAGATACATTCATGGATTTATGTGGCTGACGCGTCGGTTGAACATTCAATGAAACAATGCCAGGCGCATAAATCGTATTTCCGCAGAAGACTCTTTGGTGTAGGCCGAGTAAGTTACAGGTTAAACAGTTTCGACGCGAAAAAGAAACTGTTCGGACTGCCCCTTTATGTTGTTGAATCCGCCTTGAAAAATATGGTGTTGTGGATAAAATACCTGATAAAAAACAAACCTGTCGAAAGTTTCTTCTATGAAACTGAAATGATTCAATATATCGGATGTATTTACGAACATTTTTACAGGCTAAAAAAAAATGATTTACCAGTGTGATAATCCAATGCCGGTTAATAATAATGCTGGTTACATTTATTTTAAAATTTATATTATGGTATAAAAATTTATGAATTCAAAAATTTATGGTATTTTGGAAAAACTAAAGAAACATTCTCCCTCTGAAATACCTGCGCTGATTTATAAAAACATGGTTTATAAATTATCTGATTTTAAATACCCTTTATATTTTCATTTGCCGTTTGGTTTCGCTCCAAAACCTAAATCGGTAAATATAAAACTGACCAACCGTTGTAATTTGAGTTGCCTTATGTGCGGGCAAACCAAACTGCGCAAATCACAGTGGCAGGACGAAGAGCTGAAACCTGCCCAGTGGGTTGATTTTATAAACAAAATAGCTCATTTAAAACCCTTCATATCTCTATGGGGAGGGGAACCTCTTATCTACGAAGGTGTAATAGATATTATAAACGCCGCGCACAAACACAACCTCAATATCGGAATAATAACCAACGGTACCATGATCGGACAACTATCCGGCGAACTGGCAAAATACGATAACATCAACCTCGGTTTGTCTTTAGACGGCCCGCCGGAGATACATGATAAAATCAGAAACAAAACAGGGGTTTTCGATAAACTCAAATCCGGATTCGACCTGCTCCAGCACGAACGCGCCAGATTAGGCAAACCGAAAATGAATGTGAGCCTTATTTTCTCTACGCTCACGCCGGAAAACCAGTACCATATACCTCAGCTTATAGAAACAGCGAGGTATTTTTCTCCCCGGCAAATGTTCATATCGTACCTGACATTCGTTTTTCCCGGAATGGATAAAGCCACCAACGCTCTTATGTCAAAAAAACTTAACACCCGGTTTCCCGGGCTGGAGGCGTTCGTGTCGGATACATCCAAATATGATTTGCCTCATATCGAAAAACTTACGGATATAATGAATGACGGCGGGTTTACGAAAGACTTTCATGTCCAGTTCAATCCGCAATTGTATGCGTCTGAAATAAAAAGATATTACACCGACCCGAAATTTACAATGGGTAGAAAAACATGTTTCCGTCCATGGTTTATCGCTGAAATTTTACCCGACGGGCAAATGAATTTCTGCCCGGATTATACCGGATACAGTTTCGGCGACGTAACAAAAGAGGATTTGCTCAAAATCTGGAACAGCTCTGAGGCGAGAAAATTCAGAATGCTTCTCAAAGATAAAAAGATGTTTCCGATGTGTTACCGGTGCTGTGGGTTGCTGACACATCAACCGAACTCAGTTTTAAGATAATAGCGGAGGTTTCTGTTTGAATACAGTAGAGTTTACCAGAAAATCGGGGTTATGCACCTCATGCAGCGCCTGCAGGGCAGTATGCCCGAAAAACTCTATATCAATGGTATTTGAAAACGGGCAGTTTGTTCCTGAAATCGATAAGAAAACCTGTGTTAATTGCGCGGTATGCCTCAATGTCTGCGCGGGACATGTTATTTTTCCTGAAAAACTACGGGCAAAAACACCGTCTGAAATTATTTTTGAGCAAAACAACTTTATTGAATCTTACAACACATATACGAAAAACGAGAATATCAGGAATAATTCCACCAGCGGCGGGATAATTACAACTTTATTGACTCAACTGCTGGAAAACAACGAGTGCGATTCGGTTTTTACCGTTAACTTTTCTAATTTCGACGGGAATCAGGTTTTTCTTGAAGAAACATCCTCAGTTGACGATGTACTACACACCGCCGGCTCAAAATATGTTCCCGTTTCGGCAGAAAAAGCGATTGAAGCTATTCGCAAAAATCCCGATAAAAAATACGCCATGGTAGTAACCCCATGCCTTCTGGAATCGGTAAAAAACGCGCTTAAATTTTATAATATTAACGATGACAACATACTATACCTTGGGTTATTCTGCCATAAAACACTCAATTTTAACGCGGTAAAATATTTTGAGTACAAATATCGGCAACCCGGTGAGAAACTGGATCATATCGATTACCGGACAAAAGAAAAGTTCGGATGGCCGGGATACACAAGGCTCAGGTTTTCTTCGGGTAGAGAAAAATTTGTCCATGAAAACGAGCGTATGTTATGCAAAACATTTTTTCAGCTCAAACGATGCCTGTATTGTCTTGATAAATTCAATTCCGGAGCGGATATATCTTTCGGCGACGGATATCTTGAAGGCGAACACGACAGTAAAGGGAAATCGAATATCATTATCCGCACAAAAAAAGGTAAACATATTTTCGATAAATACTCGGACATATTTTACCGTGAACATATTGATCTGGAAGAAATAAAAGTTCCGCAGAATTTTGTTGATGAGCGAAAGGAGCGGCTTCGGAACACCGTAATTTTCGCAGAAAAATCCGGTATTGAAATCCCGCAAAATCTCAAAGGTTTCGCCAATAATTCTTTTTTCGCACAAAGATTAGCCAAAAAGCTGAAATATATCTCGTGGGGTGAAAAAAAATCGTTCCTGAAAATCAGGTTGAAATCAATAATGATGAAATTATCGGAAAACAGCAGTATTGTCTGGCATACAGATACTTTTAAATTCGCGATTCTTTTTTTGACGGGCTTGATAGTCAAATTGAGGCAAAAAATACCGAAAGATCCCCATAGCGGAGAAAATATCATCATTGTCGGCGGTGAATTGTTTAACAAAGGCGCTCAGGCAATGTCGTTTACCACCATAGATACTATCCTGCGCAAATTTCCCGATAAGAAAATTTATTTTTTCTCAAAATTCGATTACGAACGCCCTGATTTTGAGAAGAACATGTACAATTTCGAAATACTGCCGTGGGATATCTCTTTGCAGGCAAGGATAATCGCCCCGTGGACAAAATTCGTTTTCAGGGAACGCCAATACGCCCATCTTGAACCACAAATAAGGAATGTGATTGATAACGCTTACTGTATTATAGATATAAGCGGATTCGGGTTATCATCTCAATTCGGCGATACGAAATCGTTCTTTTATATGATGAATATTGTAACGGCAAAAAATTCGGCTGTTCCTTATTATGTAATGCCGCAATCGATGGGGCCGTTCGACTATTCGCGCTCAAGAAAAATTTTTCTCACCATTCTTATTAAAATTTATCTCAAATACCCAAAAAAAATTTTTCTGCGGGAGAACGAGTCTATATCAGACGCATACTATTACACATCAGGCAATATTGTTAAATCGCCGGATATTGTGCTTTTAAACACAAACTATTTAGTTTTAAACATATATAAAACAATGCCTCAATTCAAGGGGATTATCGCTCCGGCTGATTCTGTCGCGGTTATCCCAAGTATGAGAATAACTTCTCAATCCGATCAGAATACCGTTTACGGTTTGTATAAAGATATAATATCGAATTTGCTTGAGGCAAAAAAGAAGGTATACCTTTTGCGCCATTCTTTTGAGGATCTCGTTATTTGCAGAAAACTGAAAAATCTTTTTTCAGATACACGTAAAGTAGTTTATCTGAACGAGGATTTCAATTGTATCGAGCTTGAAAAAATTATCTCCCAGTTCGATTTTATAATCGCCTCAAGGTATCATTCCATAATCCACGCGTATAAGAACGGTGTTCCATCGTATGTTATTGGCTGGGCAACAAAGTATCCGGAGTTGATGGAGATGTTCGGCCAGTCCGATTACTTTTTCGATATGCGCAAAAATCCTGACCGGAATAAAATGATCCAATCTCTTAATAAGATTATCAGCGATTTTTCTATCGAGAAGAAAAAAATTCTCACTGTGTTGACTACTCTCGAAAACAACCGGAATCCATTTGACAATATCTGGGAATACCAACCTCTTCAGGAAAAAGCGAAATCATTCGTTTGACCAGCGGATAGTTTTAATCTTTATTTATTGTTATTCAAGCAAAAGCAAGTTTATGCTGAATCATTTTTATGCTGGAATCGTCCATAGGTTTGGTGATGTATCCGCTACAGCCGTATTCGTTGAATAATTTGATATTTTCTTCCGTTTGGCATGCAGAAATTAAAAAAAAGGGTGTATTTTTAAATTCAATGTTTGATTTGAGTTTTTTCATGATTTCAATTCCATCAAATTTAGGCAATTTTACATCCATAAGCAAAATATATTTTATGTTTTCTTTTGAGAAATTATCTGAATTCATAAAAAAATTCAGCACTTCATTCCCATCGGAAAACCGAATTATATCATCATTGATCCCGGCTTTTCGCAACGCTATTGTTTCCAATATAAAATGGCTTTCGTCATCTTCCGCTAAAAGAATCACATTTTTTATTTCCATGATAAATCCTTAGAATCAGGAATCAGGTATAGATATAAAAAATTTACTGCCTTTTCCTTTTTCCGATTCAAGCCATATTTTTCCATTTAAACTATTGACAATACGTTTAATAATACTCAGCCCTATACCTTTTCCATCTGTTTCGTTCGGGTTTAACCTTTGAAAAAGCTCAAATATTTTTTTATGAAAATTTTTATCGATTCCTATTCCGTTGTCCTCAACACAATAGATGGATGAATCGCCGTCAACATGTCCATAAATTCTGATTTCCAATTTTCTTTTTGGATCACGGTATTTTATGCTATTCATTATCAGGTTGGTGAAAATCTGGTTGATTTTCTTTGAGTCGCTTTTGCAGGGAGGCAAATTATCAATACTTATGGATGTGTCGATCTCTTTAAGAAAAAACGACAGGTCATTAATTACATTCGACATGACTGAATTCATATCCAAACGCTCCATTGATATAGGCGATGAACCGATTCTCGATACTTCCAATATTGCCTCAATAAGTATTTCCATTTTTTGGATATTAACAAACACAAAATTTAGTGAATCAGAAATATTTTTATTCATTTCCATATATTTTTTGTTTTTATTCTCAATACCGGAGAACTCCGGACTCATATCAATTAATTTTTTGAATGATTCGTCAATGATTTTCGTAAATCCCAATATGCTGACTATCGGCGCTCGCAAATCATGCGAGGTAGCATAAACAATGCTTTGCATATCCTCATTTTTGTTTTCGAGTAATTTCAATGCGTTATGCAGTTTTTTTTCTGCTTGTTTGCGAATCGAAATATTATAAAAGAGAATCAATATGATACCGAGTTGAGCAATTATGCATATTATAGCTGTTGTGTGCCCCAATATATAATCTTGAGGATGGTTCAATATGATACTCCCTTTAGGCAACCTCTTAAAATTTACTTTCCATTTTTTTAGCGCGTTATAATCGAATATTATTTTATCGAACTTCTCGACCTCAGGGGGGATTTCATTTATATTTTTGCCCATAAGAACATCATACCCGATTTTAGCGGCAGGCTTGCCATGTTCAAATCCGCTTTTCATAAGCCCGCCTATTATTCCATATCCTACATGAAAATCCTGCAACCCATATACGGGAACGGACGATTTTGATGAAATCAGAGATACAACTTCGCGTTGTTCAAATATATGCCCTGATTTATCTTTGGCAAATACTAAAAAAAGTACAATGGTGTTTTCGGGCAAAGACGATACTTTTCTAAGTAAATCATCGATAGATATGTCATCCACTACTTTGAAAGTGACTTTGTTTCTGTAATTATCGATTATTTTATACAATTCGGCAGTACGAGCTTTTCCTGTTGTTGTGGAATCACTTATTACAAATATACTTTTTGTGCCGGGATGTAGGCTCAAAGCCATATCGACGGTTATCTTCAGATTTGAATCTTCGGAAAGAAGCGTGTAATTTGTCTGCCCCGATAATCGCGAAGAATCATATGAATTTATACCGCAGTATACTACAGGCGTATTGCCAAACAATTCGCTACGGTATTTGCACAGAAAACTCATCGCGTCATTGTCGCATGAAAAAATAATATCAAATTTACGTCCGGCATACTTGTTCTTATAAAGATTGAACAAATTTTCCATATGGATGTTATTAGAAATATTTTTTGCATCCATATACTCGTAACTGAACTCACAGCGGATATCGTTCTTTTTATCCCTTAAATAAGATATTATTCCGTCCATCAGGGTATCTGACCAGTAATAATCTTTATGATATGAATTAAGAATGAGAATTTGTTTTTCCTCTTGTCCAAAGATATCGTTTGAAAAAAAAGGAAAAACGATTAATGAAATAAATAATATATAAATTTTATGTTTTATTAAATACATATAGTTTCAATCCGATTTTATACCCGACATTCACTAATATTTATAAATATAACATTTTTTTATCTTTATTTGTAAACTATATTTTTATTTTTTTATCTCATTTCTGTATAAATTATTCATACATATGACATGATTATTTATCTTATTCAAACAAAAACTAAATAATTCAAATAAGCGCATAATATTTCTATAAAAATGATTTTTGAAGAAAACATAATATTTATTGTCCGTCCCAATAAACAAATCTAATAATCAGGTAAACTGAATCAACATGATTGAAGAAGATAAATCAAAAAAATATTGATTCCAGTAATGATGAATATAAATTGAAAACTTCAGGGTTCGCCGCGTTTAAAAACAAGGGTTTAAATTTTCTTGACTCTTATGGCTGATGAATCTAAAGTGTATTATTATGATTATCTAAAAAATTAAGATTTAATAGGGAAGGGCTTTTTTACAGTGATCATGGACAAACATAAATTTCAGTTTATATGTGTTATGCTTGGTGGTACTTTCGGCGGGTTAATTTCAGGTATAATTCTGCTTATGATCAACACGCAAAATTTTATCATCAAATCATGTATCATCGGCGCGACAATACCGTCTTTTATTTTTATGGCGTTTATACTGGCAAACATTATCTATAACAAACTAAACTCACGCTGACCCGTAATAGATATAATATTAATTTCTTATTTAATCTCCTGCTATTTCGAATACTCTTATTCTCTTTTTTATTAAAAAGATTACGGACTGTTACTCAACCAACCCATATATCCAAATAATATTTTATATGTAATAACGTTTTTTATTATTTATACGCATCTTTTGAATATTATACACATCATAGAAAAAAAATACAGTAAAACATTTTCTGAATTATCCGATTATATTTATGGACAATTATATTTGGAGAAAACATGATCCGTATAAAAATAGTGACTCTATTTCTGGCATTCGCTGTTATTTTTTCTGCGTTAGTTGCTGTAATCAACAGGTTTTACCTTATTCCGTGCCTTATTAAACTGGAACAGGTTGAGGCGAAACGGAATCTAATCCAGTTTAAAGACCTATTGAATCGAGAATTAACACATCTTGACGTATTGTGCCGTGACTGGGCAAGCTGGGACGATACTTATGAGTTTATACAGGATAAAAATAAAGATTATGCCGAATCAAATCTGATTAACAGTTCATTTTATTTAAATAAAATAGATATTGTCTTTTATTTTGATAACAATAGAAACATTGTTTGGAGCGGGCAATTCGGTTTATCCGCGAATGATCCGAAATATCTGACTGATAACTGGTATTCAGATTACGGGAATCTTATTTTTAATAATAATGATACCAGCAACTTAACAGGCATAATTGTTTCCGGCAAAAATATTATTTTCATAAGTTCACGTCCGATTTTAAAATCCGATGGAAGCGGGCCGATTCGTGGAACTATGGTGATGGGACGTGTACTAAACAAAAAATATAAGAACGTTTTAAAACAAATAACAAAAATTCCTTTCGAAATGTGGCTTGCCTGTGATAAATCAATTCCACCGGATGTTTTAGCCGCGAAAGAGAAAATAAGTCATAAAAACGATATATATATAGATAGTTCTGTTGATAAAATAATGAACATATTCACTTTTTTAAAAGATATAAACGGCGATAATAAAATAGTTCTGGAAGCACATTTTAAAAAGGAAATTGTTAGCAGGGCAACCGTTATTTTTAATGTCGTTCTGGTTATTTTGCTGATATGCCCGATTTTACTTTTTACAATTCTTTATCTCCTGATTAATAAGATTATAATAACGCGCCTGAGCGCAATTATTAACCATATCCGGACTATTAAACAATCGAATGATCTGACACTAAAAATGGAGAAGACTGAAAAAGATGAAATAGGTATACTATCAAATGAACTTGACATCCTGTTCGATCAGCTGAATATGCTTAATATGGCTAATGAGGAAATACAAAGACATCTTAACGAGAAAAACGAAATACTCAATCAGCTTAACATAACCGATGTATTGACAAATGTATATAATAAACGGCACCTCATCGAAGTCGCAAACATACAGTTCAATTGCGCCAGACGCCATAATTATCCGTTATCCTTATTGATTCTCGATATCGATAACTTTAAAAAAATTAACGACTATTTCGGGCATCAGGTAGGCGACACTGTCCTGAAAAGTATTGCTTTCCTGTTAAAAGAAACTATCCGCAAGGAAGATTATGTCGCCAGATTCGGCGGAGAAGAATTCGTTGTTCTTGCTCCGCTTACGGACCAGAATGGAATACATCAATTGGCAGAGAGATTGCGTATCGCTGTTGAACAGAATAAAGTAGAAATAGAAAAAGATGTTTTTGTCAGTGTTACAGCAAGTTTTGGAGTGGCAACTTATACAAACAACAATTACCATAACATCGATTCGTTACTGCGCGACGCTGATGACGCTTTACTCAAATCAAAACGCAACGGCAAAAACCAGGTTACCCATTTCTCCGATCAAAAAACACAAGCCGAATAAAATTGATGTTTGACATTATAATGTTACTTTTCAAATAACCTGACTTCACAGATTTTAATTTTATAAAATACTTTTTTCTTTTTGAAAAAAGAAACAAAAACTTTTTGTAAGGATGCTTCGCATCCTCTTTATGAAAAATTATTTTTTGCGCAGGCGGTCACGCACCAGATACGATACCGCCGCAAACGGCTCTATCGTACGCTTTAACACTCCCTGCAAATACGATATCGCCACACCATAATTCGTAATCGGTACACCCTGATTGCGCGCATAGAGAATACGGCTCAACATCGCGCGACGGTTAATCATGCACGAGCCGCAATGTATTACCAGCCTGTACTCGGATAAATTTGCGGGATAATCATGACCGGAATATTTCTCGAATATTATGTCTTTACCGGTATACTGCCTCACCCATCGGGGAATTTTCACCGATCCGATATCATCGGCTATCGCGTGATGCGAACACGCCTCGCCAATAAGCACCTTATCACCATCTTCCAGCGAATCGATAGCGAATACACCCTCAACCAGCGTCTTTAAATCACCTTTGTACCGCGCGAACAACATCGAAAACGTGGTAACAGGTATCGGCGAAGGCACATCAGCACAAACTTTCAGTACCGCCTGCGAATCGGTAACCACAATAACCGGCGGTTCCTTAAGGTTCTGAAGCGCATAATAGAGTTCACGTTCCTTAACAACCATCGCAGAGGCGTCACAATCAAGCACCTCCCGAATCACCTGAACCTGAGGCAGGATAAGCCGCCCTCTGGGCGCCTCAAGGTCTATCGGAATCACCATCACAGCCGTCTGGCCGGACGATATCAGATCGGATATCAATGTCGGCGGGTTGATCCAATCATCCGGAGCCTTGGCGATAATCAGGTTCTTCAGGTCGAATATGCCGTCACCGGATTTCGCGTTGCATAAAGCAAAATCAATTTTATTTTCCCTTAATTTATTAAGAAATGCATCCGCCGGCGCGGATAAATCTATTTTATTTATTACAAGAATATAAGGAATACTCTTTTTCGCGAGATCCGCGATTATTTCATTCTCGAAATTATCGAATTTGTCCGACTCAGATACAACTATGGCAAGGTCGGTACGGTCGAAAACCTTTTTTGTTTTCTCGATGCGCAGTTCGCCGAGCGCACCGGTATCGTCGATTCCAGCGGTATCGATGAATACCACAGGGCCGAGCGGCAAAAGCTCAAGCGGTTTTTCTACCGGATCAGTTGTGGTGCCGGGTATATCGGATACTATGGATACCTGCTGTTCGCAAAGAGCGTTAATAAGCGTGGATTTCCCCGCGTTTCTTCGCCCGAAAATCGCTATATGAAGCCTCAACCCTTTAGGTGTTGTCAACATTTCCGGCGTCTCCTGTCTCATCCGGGTTAAACCCGAGTTTATTAAAATTTTCCGGTGTCAGATACCGTTGTATTTCGTCTCGTGTCATAATATCGCGTTTCACAATAACATCAACAGGCGCTTCCCCTGTCTTCGCGCAGTGCGACGCAATATTCTGCACGGTTTCGTACCCTAATTTCGGCACAAGCCCTGTAAGCATACCGAAACTGTTTATAACATTGAGCCTGCAAACATCCTCGTTCGCCTGAATTGTCTGTATACATTTCTCATTAAATATTTTCGCGGTTTTTATAATTAAATTAAACGATTCCATCAGCGCATGGCACATAAGCGGCAAAAAAGCGTTCAGCTCAAGTTCACCCCGCGAGGCGGTTTCAGCGATAATAAAATCGTTGGCGAAAATTTTAACGGCGCATTGTTCAATCATCTCAGGAATTACAGGGTTCACTTTGCCCGGCATAATCGACGATCCCGCCTGCAATGGTTGCAGAACAATTTCACCCATACCGGTTTTCGGCCCGCAGGAAAGAATGCGCAAATCCGTGGCAATTTTGCGTATTGTCGCGGCGTATGCTTTCATAATCCCAGACACCTCCACAAACGCGTCGTGATTCTGTGTTGCGTCGATTAAATTTTCCGCACGGCTTAAATTCAATCCGGTAATATCGCGCAGTTTGTCCGCGACCATAAAAATATAGTCCCTCGGAGCGGATATTCCCGTACCGATCATTGTACCTCCGAGGTTAATCACCCTCAGGCGTTCCCTGCACTTAAATATGCGCCAGCGGTCTCTGCTGACTGCATCGGAATAGGCGGAAAACAGGCGTCCGAGAGTTGTCGGTACAGCGTCCTGCAGTTCGGTGCGAGATACTTTTATCACATGAGAAAACTCTTTTTCTTTCAGCTGAAGCTGATTCTGCAGTTCGGCTATGGCGTATTCCGCCTCATTTAGCAGAATCATCGCCGCCACTTTCATCGCCGTAGGGTATACATCGTTTGTAGACTGGTGCATATTGATATCGCGCAACGGATGAATGAACTCGTAATCGCCCTTTTGCCTGCCCGCTATTTCGAGCGCACGGTTGGCGATAACCTCGTTTACATTCATGTTGGTTGATGTACCCGCTCCACCCTGAAGTGCATCGGCGACAATATGTGAATCGAGTTTGTTTGCGATCAGATCATCTAATGCCTGAAAAATAAAACTACTTTTCGGTTCCCGGATATATCCGAGTTCAGAGTTTGCAAATAAACACGCTTTTTTAACCAATCCCATTGATTTTATAAAAACAGGGTCGAGCCTCAACCCGGAAACAGAGAAATTTTCCATCGCGCGAACCGTGTGTATACCGTATAGAGCGTCGGCGGGTACGTTGCGTTCTCCAATCAAATCTTTTTCCACCCGGTAATTCATATCAGTCAACTTTCTCAGATGTTTGAATTAATCTTAAGGCATGCCCGTAATCGGTGGCGATAGTTCTTCCCAACCCTTTTATCATCGCGCGGATACAATAGTTGCATTTGTTGCCTTCTTCGTCAATACATCTTTTATTTGGATATATGGAATAATTTTTCCGGTAATCGAGCGGGGTAAAATTCGGCATCACGACGTTCGCACCTGCCTGAAGGGCTTTTTCCCGCCCGTATGGATCTATTGACCCCGCGGCGGTTGTAGCGGGTATATGCGCCTTTGGGCATACGATCCGGGCAAGAGCGACCATTCGCAACGTCGCCTCGATTGTCCCACCGGTAAATTGGCCGAGCGGAGTATCGCCATGAGGTATAAACGGGCCGAGCCCGATCATATCCGGCTGAAATTTCTGCAGAAGAAGAATATCCTGCGCAAGATCATCTTCCGTCTGGTAAGGCAACCCTACCATCGAACCGATACCAACCTGAAAACCCGCTCCGAACAAATCTTTTATGCACTGGATGCGTTGCTCATATACCGAATCAGGATGAAGTTTGTTGTAAAGTTCAGGCGACGCGGTTTCGTGCCGGAGCAGATACCTATCCGCTCCGGCGAGTTTCAGGGCGATATACTCGTCTTTGGTTTTCTCGCCGATAGACAGGGTAATGGCTATATCCGCATCCCGTTTGATTCTTTTTATGATGTCGCACATCACATCTATATTATAAAAGTTATCTTCACCGGATTGAAGAACCACGGTTTTTATATTTTGCGATGCAATCGATTTGGCTATCTCCACAATATCGTCGGGCATAATGCGGTAGCGGATAACGTTTTTGTTATGTTTTCGAATCCCGCAGTAAGCACAACTCCGTTTGCAGTAATTGGAGAATTCCAGTAACCCGCGCAGGTGTACGGCATCACCGACATTATTTTTCCGGATCCTGTCAGCGCACATAAGAATTTTTCTTACGAAAGAATCGTCGGACGAACCCAGTATGAATATTATATCGGATTTTTCAAGCGCGATATTGTTATCTATTTTATTTACAATGGATTGAGCGATTGCCATTAGTTAAACAACCTCAAACGATAATATCTCTTTCCCCATCAACAATTTTCTGAAATTTTTCATGGACCGCCGGAATATTTATTGAGCCGAGCATCTTATTGATCAGTTCCATTCCTGCACTTTTTGTTTCCGGCGACGCGTAATCCATGAGATATTCCCCGAAAGTCAAAACGGCGTTCGGATCGCAGAATTTTTTTATCAGGCCCGGTTTGGCAAGTTCCATGAAATCCAACCCTGTTCGTCCGGCACGGTAACAGCTTGTACAGAAAGACGGTATATACCCGTGAGATACGACATCGCGGATAACCACATCCAGAGGCCTTGTATCCCCGAGCGAGAACTGTTCTGCCATAGCCGGTTCTTTATCTTCCGCCGATACATGATAACCGCCGGGATTGGTTTTGCTCCCCGCGCTTATTTGAGATATCCCCATATCAAACGCCTGCGCCCGAATAGCAGGGTTTTCTCTGGTACTTAATATCATACCTGTATACGGCACGCTGATTCTTAAAACCGCTATTATCTTTTTAAAATCTATATCCGATACCTGATACGGCGGATGCGAAGCCACATCCGATGAATCCGCAGGTTCAATGCGCGGTACTGATATTGTATGCGGGCCGAGCCCGAAATTTTTTTCCATATGAGCGATATGCATCCGCATGGCAATCACTTCAAACCGGTAATCATAAAGCCCGAACAGGATACCTATGCCGACATCGTCGATACCGGCCTGAAACGCGCGGTCCATGGCACGGAGCCTGTATTTGAAGTTCCGTTTGACCCCGCCTTTGTGCATATTCTTGTAGGTATCGTAATGATAAGTTTCCTGAAACAGCTGGTATGTGCCTATTTTCGCGTCTTTTATCCGTTTGAACTCGTCTATTTCCAGAGGAGCGATATTGACGTTTACCCGCCGTATATTTTTGCCCGGCCCGCGGTTTACGGAATATATCGTATCTATAGATTTTATCACATAATCAAGCCCTTCCGCAGGGTAACTTTCACCGGCTACAAGCAAAACCCTTTTATGTCCCTGATCGATAAGAGTAGTTATTTCCTGAGTAATTTCATCCTGATTGAGCACTTTGCGTTTAAGATGTTTATTGGTCGCGCGGAATGCGCAGTAAAGGCATTCGTTTGAACACAGGTTAGATATATATAACGGTGCGAACAGAACAAGGCGTTTACCGTAAATTTCCTCCTTGATTTTTTTCGCGGTACTAAATATTTCATCAAGCAGTTCAGTATCCTCAACCATAAGAAGTTTCGCGGTTTTCTCAATCGATACGCCTTTTAGTTCCATAGCCTCAGCAAGAATATCCCTTATTTCCTGCACGGAAACGTTTCTGCCCGATTCAATAATCGAGTTGATCCTGCTGTCGTCTATGATTTCGAGATCCCTGTCGTTTACATAATCATTCATATCACACCACCTGTGTTGAAATTGATTTTAAGCAGATAAAGCGGCCTTCTATTTAGTGTCAGGCCGCCTTATCTGATATTGGGTTTATTTAAAACCGGTTATGAGTACAATCAACGATTTTTGTAACTGGATATAATCACCGCCACGTCATCCGGCGTAACATTGCTGTAAACCTTTTCGCCGATCATTACCACAGGAGCAAGCCCGCAGGTACCGAGACACCTTGTTGATTTCAAAGTGAATAATCCATCTTCGGTTGTCTCGCCAAGTTTTATTTTAAGAGCGGTCTCAAAAGCGTTCAAAACCTGTTGCGCGCCTTTTACATAACACGCTGTACCAAGACAAATGTTAATCGCGTGTTTCCCTTCCGGTTTAAGTTTGAACATATGATAAAAAGTCGCCACACCATAAATTTTAGATGTAGGTATTTCAAGCCTTTCGGCTACTTCTTCCATCATGCTTTGCGGAAGGTATCCGAAAACTTCCTGAATTTTGTGAAGAACAGCTATAAGATAACTTTTGTATTCTTCTTTCTGCTTGCATTCATCAATATAATTTTCCAGTTCAGGAGTAAGTTTAAAATCAGTCATTGTGTTTACCCTCTTTATATAAAAAGTTTATATTCCTTTAGGAAATCTCTGTTTGTAATGTGTATGCAAAAGATGATGCGACACTTCGGATAACGGTTCTCCCAGAAATTCCTTGTAAAGTCTCTGTATGTATGGATTCTCATGAGATTTCCTCAGGACTTTGCCATGATCGATATCGTAGAGTGCTTTTGCTCTGGCTTTAAGCATCTCCTGATCAAGAGGTATTACATCTGTACCCGCGTAAGGCTGGCCGCCACCGCCGATACATCCGCCCGGACACCCCATGACCTCAATAAAGTGGTATGGAGACGTTCCGTTTTTCGCCTGGTCCATAAGTATTCTTGCATTCCCAAGACCATGAGCAACAGCAACTTTCACTTTTGTACCGTTAATATCTATTTCCGCTTCTTTTATTCCTTTCATACCTCTCACAGGAACAAAATCGATATCGACAAGAGTTTCATTGGTGATTATTTCGTAAGCTGTTCTTAAAGCGGCTTCCATAACTCCGCCTGTCGCGCCGAATATCGCGCCGGCGCCTGTTGAAAACCCTAAAACCGGATCGAAATCGGATTTTTCCAGGTTAACAAAATCTATACCCTGCGATTTTACCATCCAGACGAATTCCCGGGTAGTTACTACCGCATCAGTGTATGCCTTTCCGTTCTCATCAGCCATTTCCGGGCGTGCCGCCTCGAATTTTTTCGCTGTGCAACACATTACCGCAAGGTTGAATATCTTTTTCGGATCCAGATTTTTCTTTTTCGCATAAAATGTTTTTGTCAAAGCAGATACCATGCCCATCGGAGACTTGCAGGTTGACAGGTTATCGAGAAGTTCCGGGTAGAACTGTTCTATATATTTCATCCATGCCGCTGAACACGAAGTAAGCATCGGAAGTTTACCGCCTTGTGTAAACCTTTTTACGAATTCGTTTGCTTCTTCCATAATTGTCAGGTCTGCTCCGAACTGGGTATCGAATACTATATCGACACCGAGCCTGCGCAGAGCGGTTACTGTCTGGCCTTCCATATTGTGCCCCGGCTCCAGTCCAAACCCTTCGCCTACTGCCGCTCTAACTGACGGAGCGAACTGGGCGATTACCGTAACTTCGGGATTAGATATGGCATCCCAAACCTTTTTTGTCGATTCTTTTTCCAAAAATGCGGCTGTCGGGCAAACATTTATGCATTGTCCGCAGGTTACGCACACGGATTCGCTGAAGGGCAGGTCAAATGCCGGCATAACAACCGTATTGAACCCTCTGTGCGCCTGGCAAAGAGCTGTTACACCTTGTACTTCCTCGCAAACCCTGACGCATCTCTGGCATAAAATACATTTGTTCGGATCACGTATTACGGCAGGCGATGACAGGTCTTTTTCGTAATTTTTCCTTTCACCCTCGAAGTATCTGTTGCGCACACCCATAGCATACGCGAGCCTCTGGAGTTCGCAATTGCCGTCTCTATCACATGTCTGGCAATCTTTGGGATGATTATCGAGGATGAGTTCCACTATATCCCTGCGCGCCTGTCGGATAGATGGCGATGTCGTTGTTACTTCCATACCTTCAGCCACAGGTGTGGCGCATGAGGCAATAAAGTTTCTTGCTCCTTTAACTTCAACTATACAAACCCTGCATGCCCCTTCAATGCTCAAATAAGGATGGTAACAGAGTCTCGGCACTTTTATTCCGATAACTTCTGCGGCATGCATAATTGATGTGCCTTCAGGCACTTCTACATTTTTACCATCTATAATTAATTTCACCATTTTATTTTCAGTCATTTTATTCACCACTCTATGATTATTGTTTTTTTACAGCGTCAAATTTACAGGTATCAAAACATACACCGCATTTAATACATTGTTCCTGATCGATAACATGCAGTTTTTTCGGTGAACCTGATATACACTGAACCGGGCACCTTCTGGAACAGGCTGTGCAACCGACGCATTTTTCGGCGTCTATTTCATAGCGGATAAGTTTCCTGCAACTTTTGGCAGGGCATCTTTTATTGATAACATGCTCAATGTATTCATCCTTGAAATGCCGCATCGTGCTTAAAACCGGATTCGGCGCCGTCTGGCCTAATCCACAGAGTGAAGCGCGTTTAATCAGATTACCGAGCCGCTCAAGGTTGTTGAGGTCTTCCATAGTACCTTTGCCTTCGGTAATCTTTATGAGAATCTCAAGCATTCTCTTTGTACCTTCCCTGCAAGGAGTACATTTTCCGCAAGATTCATTCTGAGTGAACTCAAGGAAAAATTTGGCGATATCAACCATACAATCGCTTTCGTCAAGTACAATCATACCGCCCGATCCCATAATTGAACCGGCTTTATTAAGTGAATCGTAATCGACGATGGTATCGAGGTATTCTTCCGGCAGACATCCGCCTGAAGGGCCTCCGGTTTGCACGGCTTTGAATTTTTTGCCGCCGATAATACCGCCGCCGTTTTTGAAAATTATGTCTCTGAGCGTTGTTCCCATGGGAACTTCCACAAGCCCTGTCTGATTAACTTTACCGGCAAGGGCGAACACTTTTGTTCCTTTGGATCCTTCGGTTCCGATGCTGGCGAACCACTGCGGGCCATCAAGCATAACCACAGGTACGTTGGCTAATGTCTCAACATTGTTGATCATGGTCGGTTTATCCCACAATCCTTTTGTCGATGGATACGGCGGCCTCGGGCGAGGCATGCCTCTCTGCCCCTCAATAGAATGAATCAGCGCCGTCTCTTCACCGCAAACAAACGCTCCGGCACCAAGACGCAACTCGATATCGAAATCATACCCGGAACCTAAAATATTTTTTCCCAGGAACCCTGCTTGCCTTGCCAATTTTATGGCGTTCTCAAGCCTTTTTATCGCAAGTGGATACTCCGCGCGAATATAAACAAACCCGCGTTTGGCTTTTATAGCGTACCCGCCGATTATCATCCCCTCGATCACAGAAAACGGGTCGCCCTCAAGCATGCTTCTATCCATAAACGCGCCCGGATCACCTTCGTCGGCATTGCATATGATAAACTTTTCATCACCTTTTGCTTTTGCAGTATTTTGCCATTTAAGGCCGGTCGGGTAGCCGCCGCCGCCTCTTCCACGCAACCCCGACGCAAGAATCTTATCTATGATCGACTGCTGTGTCTCATTCTCCAAAGCTTTCGCCATAGCCTCAAACCCACGGTAATATAAATATTCCTCTATACTTTCCGGATCGATAATACCGCAGTTTTTCAAAGTCAGCCTCAACTGATGATTGAAATACTCCACATCGCCGTAATGGTCGAAGAAATGGTTAGCTATTTTATCTATATTGAATACGAGCCTGTCGATAATTTGTTTGTCGAGCACGTGTTTGTCTATAAGCTCATCAAGATCGGATTCTTTAAGGTTGCCGTAACAAACCCTTTCCGGGAAAACATAACATGCCGGAGCTATCGGTTTTTCCTGTTCCGCGCAAATTCCCAAACATACACCTTCGGCGACTTTTATCTGATCCTCAAGCCCCCGTTCAGCTACTTTTTTGCGGAATATATCTATCAGTTTCTCGGTTTGCGCCGCGCATGCCGTACCTTTCCCGCAGAAAATAAATTCATTGGCATAAAGACGATCTGTTTTTTTATCGAGAATATATTCCACCACCGGTCCGTTTGAACTTTGCACATGATTGGTGAAAATCTCAAAAGCTTTCTGGGTATTGACAGAACCATATTTTACCGGGATTTTGCCCGGCTTGAATATTCCCACGATAGGTTCACTGCTACAGTGCCCGGTACAACCGGTTTTATGCAGTAGAATATCGTTTCTCCCCGACGCTTTGATCATTTTTTCAAATTCACGATAAACATCTTCCGCTCCTGAGGCGTTCTCACAGGTAGCAGAACCTACCTGAATCCTGATGCGGTCGAAAAAACCGTTGCTTTTGAGCTTCTCGACACATTCATTCTTGATTCTGAAATAATTGTTCAAGATACCTTTTTCACTCACTTTAGCATTCACCTTATTTTAAAGTTTAATTCTGGTTATCCGTTTTAACCGACCTGCTGAAATAAGACAGCAGTTCAAGTTTGTCGGTAAAATCAACTGTCCTTACCATTATACCGCTTCCAGCCATAATATGACGCTGTGTAAAATTTAAAATAGACTTTATGCCTGTTTCCATAATCTTCTCAACCACAGCATCAACCGCATCATCGGGCACGGCAAGAATAGCGATCTTTATCCCTTCCTTTTCGACCACCTCCCTGATGTCGGAAATGGAATAACACACTCTCCCGTTAAAAGTTTTTCCAATTTTCTCCACGTCGTTATCAAAAATCGCCGAAACATAAAAACCTCTGGATAAAAACCCCTGATACCGCAAAAGAGCCCGCCCGAGATTACCTACACCGAACAACCCGATTTTGTTGTCCGTGGCAAGACCCAGAATCTCGCGCAAACTGTCGTAAAGCGCCTTCACATCATACCCTTTTTTACGTTTGCCAAACTTGCCGAAATACGATAAATCCTTCCTCACCTGTGTCGGATTTAATCCAAGCATATTGGCGAGTTCTTTGGATAACACTATATCCTTCCGGTCATCGATCAGAATTCGCAACTGCTTGCTGTATAAGCTCAACCTTTTTATTGTGGCATCCGGTATTTTTATGTTCATTGGCATAATATTTTATCACCCGATGATTTATTCGTTTTTTATTTTGTGATATTATTCACAATTTCTAATAAGTGAATATTATCACATATCTGCAAAAAGTCAATATATTTTATCAAATTGTTATTTTTTTCACTTATTAGACGGCATTATTGGATATCGAGTTAATTATTTTTTATCGGTGGTTATCATTAAACCTCGGTAAGACCGTTGTATGTAAAATTTATGGATTGAATCATATTCATGAGTTTCTGTTTTTGATCGGGGTTCTTGTAGGAGATCAGAAAACATATCGCGTAACCGTTTATCATTATTGTATGATAAATCTGATTTATTGTTTCATCCTTGATTTTTACTGCTGTGGCGAGAACACCGAATTCCCTTGAATCGATATACTGAGGGTGGATGTCTTCCACAATAGTTGTTGAAGGGTCATTTAAAAGGCTTGTTTTCAACTCTTCCAGACAATGGCTTCCGTTTTTTACATCCGGATTTGATCTTAAATCATCCCAGGTTATAATGATTGATGAATTGAAGTCTATTTTTGTGCCGAGCGGTTTTTCAATAACCATCAGTAAACTGCCGAAATCATGGGATGGTGTTATACCGGCTTGTCCGGCTCCCCATTCCATAAGTTTATTTGAGATATACTTATCGAGAACAGTCCATCCTTCGGGTATTTTCATGCTGAACTGGAAATAATCATTGATATATAATGAATTCTCTATCCGGATCTTCTCAAATTCTTTGTCCTCTTTAATAACCAGCCCGACACATCCGCATAACAGAAAAGCGATAACAAAACTCATCGCAAGACAAATATATTTTTTCATATCAACCCCTTTTGATGCACAATTTATACTGATTGAACACTGTTTTTTACATTGATTACAAAAAAATTTATAAATAAACAACAACAGCTTAATTTTTTGATCATATATAAATATAGATCTATTTTCGGCACAATACAACAAAGAATCTCTTTCTGATACGAAGTTTTATCCGATAATTTGAGAGTGCTGTAAATATCTTTGAATATCAGCTAATTACGAGTAAACACGAAAAGTTTTACTTAATCAAAAAAGCGCACACCGGAGTTTAGATTACACGGATAATCCGGAGTCTCGCAATGGCAGAATCGAAAATACTTTTTCAATAATCACACATTTTGGAATTGATTATTATTTTTGAATTGTCTAATAAATCTATCTGTCATTCTCGATTTCTTTTTATGTCATTAAATCAGTTATATATATTATAAAAATACAAGGTACGGGTGGTTTTCAACAAAAAAAGCGTCTTGATTTTATGGTTTTTTGCTGATATTATTATCAGATTACTTCTCAAAAAATTTTAGCAATGATTATTTTATTTACGATCGGGTCCTGTGCAGCAGACAAACCGTGAAACTCCGTCAGGACCGGAAGGTAGCAGCGGCAAGCGGTTATGGCTGTGTGCTCGGGTAACCCGATCTATAATATCACTCGAAACTATATCAGGACTTTTTATGGATACCGAAACCGTACAGCAGGATTTTCTCGTTATCGCCCGAAAATGGCGCCCTCAGTTTTTCGATGACGTTATCGGTCAGGAACATATTACAACCACACTGAAAAACGCCATCTTATTTAATCGAGTCGCACACGGTTACCTTTTCTGCGGATCACGTGGAGTCGGCAAGACAAGTACCGCCCGCATATTTGCGCGCGCGTTGAACTGCGTCAACGGCCCGACATTGACCCCTTGCGGACAATGCCCGGCTTGTATTGAAATCATTCAGGGCAACTGCCTTGACGTGATCGAAATCGACGGCGCCTCAAACAGGGGTATCGAGCAGATCAGGGAACTGCGCGAAAGCGTCAAGTTCGTGCCAAATTATACCAAATATAAAATATATATTGTCGATGAAGTACATATGCTTACCAAAGAAGCGTTTAACGCCCTGCTCAAAACTCTTGAGGAACCACCCGCCCATGCGATTTTCATTTTCGCCACAACCGAGCCGCATGAGGTTCCGCAGACAATCTTATCGCGATGCCAGGTATTTGAGTTTCACAGAATCAACTCAGCCCATATCGCCGCTCAACTTGGCAAAATCGCCCGATCCGAAGGTATTGAAACCGAACCCGGAGTGCTGGAAGCGGTTGCCAAAGCAGGCGACGGATCAATGCGCGATTCGCAATCCATGTTTGACCAGGTAATATCGTTTTGCGGTAATAAAATCACGTTCAACCAGTTATCAAATGTACTCGGATTATACGAACGCGACACCTTTTTCGATATTACCGATTTCGCATACAACGGAAATATCGCAGAAGGAATAAAAATTATCGGTTCGATCATATCGAGCGGAAAAAACCTGAACCATTTTATCGACGGGTTATTAAACCATTTCAGATACCTGCTAATGGTTAAAATACTGGAAGAAAAATCAGGTATACTCGATTGCCCGCAGGAGTTTCTGGACAAATACTCCCGCCAATCGGATCTGTATACCGCAGGCGAACTGGAATTCGCCGTAGAACTGATTTCGGAAACCGGAATCAAATTGAGGTATGCCTTATCGAGGCAGATTGTAATCGAACTGTTATTTTTGAAACTGAGCAGGCTGAAAACCCTGATGACTGTAGACCAGGCGCTATACAAACTCGAGGAACTCGACGCGATGTTTCGCAAATCAGGCATGAAAATACCACAAACACAGGTACCTTTACGCGCGAAATCAACTCCGCCTGTGAATATTGAGGATAAGACTGGACCCGTAAACAATCCTCCCCAACCAATCAAAACAGATAACAGCGAACCACCGGTAAATTCCGGTATGCCGGATGAACCGTTTTTGCTTGATTCAGATCCTCTACCTCAAACATTAACTCAACAGCAACCTCAACAGGTTTCAAACCCTGTAGCGGTAATTGAGTTTGAAGAGGAACCACAACAGGAGAAAACTTTTTTTCAACAATCACCTCCATCACCTGCAAACAACATGGATGAAACCAAACCGCAATCCGCATTAAGTTTAAATACTATCGAAAAATCATGGCATTCGTTTTGCAAATCCTGTGAGAATCAGTTATTGAGCCTTATTCTGGAAAATAACGCGAAACTTGAAGGGTTTGAGTCCGGACTATTATACATCGGCATAGATGAGTTCAATTTCAGTCTTTTCAGGGAGAGGGAACAGGAAATATCCTCTTTTCTGAGAAAATATTTCGGTGAGAATATTAATGCGAAATTCAAATTAGCGAACAATAACGCGAAACCCAAACCTGTTTTTGAAGAAAAACAAGAAGATACCTCGGATATGCCTCAAACCAAACCTGCAGGCACGACCCGCCGGGAAGACCAGATCCTGAACGACCCCGCGATTCAGAAACTTGTGGACGCGTTTGACGCCAAGATAATAACCGTAAGGAGGAAACAATAATGTCAGGCATAGGCAAAATGATCAAACAGGCAAAAAAAATGCACGATGAAATGACAAAAGTGCAGGAAGAAGTCGCCAAACAGGAAACTGAAATTACCGCCGGAGGCGGCATGGTAACAGTTCGTGTAACAGGCAACCAGCATATAATTAAACTTAAAATTGACCCGAAAGTTGTTGACCCGGATGATGTTGAGATGCTCGAAGACCTCATTACCGCGGCGGTTAACCAGGCTATAGAACAATCACAGAAAATGATGCAGGATCAGATGGAGAAAATCACCGGTGGTTTAAAAATACCGGGACTCGGTTTTTAATAGATGCGACAGTATCCCCAATCCATAGAACAAGTTATAAAATGGTTTTCCAAGCTGCCCGGAGTGGGTTATAAAAGCGCAGAACGCATGGCACTGAAACTGATAGATATGCCTGAACGGGAAGTGGATCAGTTCGCCCAATCAATGATAGAGATGAAACAGAAAATCCGCGCCTGCCAACAGTGTAACGGTATATCCGATACCCAACTTTGCGAAGTATGTGCCGACCCGATGCGTGACAAGACTATTGTCTGCGTTGTGGAACAATCCAAAGACATGATTGCGATAGAACGAGGCGGCGGATACCGCGGAGTTTATTTTGTGCTCGGCGGAAAACTGTCACCGATAAATGGAGTCGGGCCCGATGAACTTGCTTTCGATAAACTCATCGAGTATGTTACATCCGCCAAAGTCGTCGAGGCGATTCTCGCTACCGGCTCGGACGTTGAGGGCGAAGCAACAGCCATATACGCAGGGCGGATCCTGCGCGCCCATGTAAATAAAGTATCTCGCATAGCTTATGGCGTACCCGTAGGAAGCAGTCTCGATTTCGCTGATGAGATGACACTTATGAAAGCCATCGACGGCCGGCGCGAATATTAGGTTCCATAAGGCTTATTTCTATTTGAAATAAGAAAAAACCTTTTATTTATATAAATTAAAATCTGTTATTGGCAACCGGCGATTTGATTTTCGCGGTTATCGTTTCATTGCGTATTCGTAGTTTCTGTTGAAGTAGCCCGCAAGGTCTTTTTTGATGGCGTCCTGTACGATGGATTTGCTCAAAAGCAGGTTTTTTTTCTTTTTCGCAGCGATAGAATGAATCACCTGCCTGATTTCACTGCTGGATAAATCCGGATACCTTCCTTTGAGAAGCGATATCATACCTGCGAGCCGTGCGGTAGATACCGATGTCCCTTTTTCGCGAAACCAGGTACCGTCGGCCGATACTTCGCCGGTATCCCTGGCGAAATCCGCTTTATCTCCCCAGAAATTCAGAGCGCCGACGGCAATCACGTTACCCATATTCGCCGGGAACCCTCTGCCACCGTTATAAGAACTTGAGTTATAAACATAGTTGTCCGATCCGATAACAAATCCCCATGAACTGTTGACGTTGCCAACCGCCGCAACCACGGTTACATTGTTGGCAGCCAACCTGTTGATCTCGTTACGGACCTCATAATCTTCTGATATCGTAAAAGAGAGGCTTACTATCTCTATATCGTTTTCCCTGCACCATTTGAGGCCTCTGCTGATCAGGTGGCCGTCGAAATCGCCTTTTGTTTCGGATACTTTAACCATATGAAGGTCTACATTCGGATTTGTTTCCAGTATGATTTTGGTCATCAGTGTCCCGTGGCCCGCATGATCCTCAAACGGTGATGAACCGGTGAAACTTACTCCCTGGACAGAATCGATGTTGCATCCAGTATCGAGCAGAGCCACTTTAGGTGTGTATTTTCGTATCGTTGCCCATGACCAGTTTCCCGACAGGAGAACAAAATTAAAAACGAGATTCAATAATACTAATATAATCGCGAACAGTTTACTTTTCATGTTATTTTTTTCGGAATTATAAGTAAAAACCTTAATAGATATTTTGCGTCCTATACCGTTTTTTTAAGCACAAATTCGACTTACTAAACATGCTTTTGTAATGATTTTTTCGCGTAAACTGCTTATGCGGGTTTGTGTAACTGGTTCATCATTAAAATCCGGTTTTCACATAATTATCCGCGTAATAATATAATACGGCAATAAACCATTATACTTGAGTTTGTTTGTATAGAAAAACGATTTCAGTAAACCAGAAAAATTTTTTCTTTTTACTGTAAAACACAAGATTTATGGTTCGGCTTAAAAAATCATGACCGCGAAAATTACGAAAATACCGTCACCCGGCACAAATAGATAGAATTTCCATAACTTCTTTTCTGCCGATATTCTGGTGTTCGCCGAGTATCATGCCTCTATCGTCGAGCCTGTCGGCGATTTCGGCAAAATTTTCGGGTACAATGTTGTATTCTTTCAGTGTTGTTGCCACACCAAGCGATTTGAAGAACTCGATTGTTTTATTTATGGCGGATTCGATTTTCTCGTCATCGTAACCGGATTCAATTCGCCAAACTCGGGATGCGTATTTGAGCAGTTTGGACCGTTTATTATCCCATTGATGGCGCCATACAGCCGGGGCTAAAACCGCCAGCGACTGCCCGTGATCTATACCGAACATGGCTGTCAGTTCATGGCCGATCATGTGGGTTGCCCAATCCTGAGGTACACCGCATCCGATGATTCCGTTGAGCGCTTGAGTTGCACACCACATAAAATTCGCTCTGTAATCGTAATCGGTAGGGTAAGTTAGTGTTAATGGGCCTATCTCGATGAGTGTTTTCAATATAGATTCCGCCTGCCTGTCCTGCAGGATGGCGTTTACGTCGTAAGTTAAGTATTGTTCGGTTGTATGAACAAACGCATCGACGATTCCGTTGCTAACCTGCCTGTGCGGAAGAGAAAAAGTTGATTCCGGATCAAGAATAGAAAATTTAGGGAACACATGCGGGCTTGAAAAATGGAGTTTTTGTATTCTTGATGATCTCGATACCACCGCGAACGAGTTCATTTCCGAGCCTGTGGCGGGCAGAGTCAACACGCTTGCCAGAGGTATGGCGCGGTTAACCTCAGCGCCCTGTGCGCAGATATCCCACGGGTCGTCGCCATCGTAACAGATAGCCGCCGCGATAAACTTTGTTCCGTCGAGTACCGAACCTCCACCTACGGCCAGCAGGAAATCTATATTTTCCGAACGTGCCAGTTCAACCGCTTTCATCAGCGTATCGTATTCGGGGTTGGGCTGGATACCACCAAACTCAAATACAGTATAATCCGCGAGAGCCGATTTCACCTGATCGTATACACCGTTTCGCATAATTGATCCGCCACCATATGTTATGAGCACTTTTGAACCGGCCGGAACAAGGTTTTTCAGTTCAGATATGGTTCCTTTGCCAAACACAATTTTTACCGGGTTATAATATTGGAAATTGAACATTTAAACCTCCTTATGACTACATATCGGGTTAATACTTTTTGTCAATTCCTACATTATAATATTTAACGCGGTTTATTACCAATACCAAAATAAGGTTTCGGCATAACAAATATTGATTCATATCATTGCTGTGAAGTCGGCAAATGAGATATTATTTTTTTTTCATAATGTTATTATCGTATTTAAATACAACAAGCCGTAATTCCTGCTTTTGCTGGAATTACGGCTTGAGTTACAGGATGTGAAGCATCCATAGAAAAAGTTTTTTGACGCCGTGTCAATACTCGATTCAAAGAATTATTTTTTTAGCCTGCGCCATAACCCAAGAACGCTTAAACAAATAAGCGACAATGTAGCCGGTTCAGGAACATTAGACGTATAGTATACCGGCGCATTGCCATGTATGTTGTCGTCAATGTAAGTACCGTATTCAACTAAAAAATATCGAGGAGTGCCGCCATACATGCTATCATCGTCCCAATATCCATCGTGATAGTAATAAAGAACGTCCTGACCAGCATAATTATCCGCAGAAACTCTATCAAAACTGAAAGCTTCGCCTGTTACCCAGCAGTATCCTCCATTCGGTTCATGGCTTCCCGCAGGCTGATACCCGCCTATATAGTAATCTCCCACACCGAAATTAGATCGTATCCAGATATCTTCAGCTTCACTTGTTATTGTGGCAAGATACCCGCACGTTCCATTATAAGTTAACCCTTGTGCGATTGAACGTGCGTTTGCCCACTCTGTTGCAGTATAAATATATTCGTAATAATGATTGTTTGTTGCCCATTTAACCGGTACGGAAAAAGCAGGTAGATTGTAAAATAACGCGCCAGCTAATACAATGTTTACAACAATAGACTTTAATTTCATAATTCTCTCCCTTTTAAAATGTTATAAAATAATGTGAAATTTATCGTGTTATAATCAATATAAACCATAAATATCTCTTTTGCAATATACGCCCGAAATATTTACGCAATATGCATAACTAAAAAAATTTCTCAAAGTTATAATATTATTGTGATTCTGATAACACACGAGTAAAACAATTATTTGATTCTTTCCAAAATCAGCGGTTTCGGATATTATTATTAGCAAAATATTAAATAATTAAAATCCTTTATCGTGTGGAGTAAAATCATGGATTCCCAACCGGATATTATGGCAATCGCCAATAGTTATCAGCAACAGGCTTACAAGGTAATCGAGGATACCGCCGTTATCGACGCGTGGAAATCTGTCGGCGCGCAAATCAATCTTGTCGGTTCAGTTAAAATGGGGTTGCTGATAAAAAAACGCGATATTGATTTTCATATATACACAAATCCATTTTCACTCAAAGATAGTTTCGCGGCAATTGCCAGATTAGCTGAAAACAAACGAATAAAAGATATCTGCTACACAAATCTGCTTGAGACCGACGAAAAGTGTATCGAGTGGCATGCATGGTATATTGACGACCAATCTAATCAATGGCAGATCGACATGATCCATATTCTCACACAATCGCAGTATGCCGGCAAATTCGAGGCGGTAGCGGATCAGATCATGTCAATGTTAACCGATGAGACAAGAAAAACCATTCTTGAGATAAAAAATTCCATACCTGAAGGTGAAAGAATTAAGGGTATAGAAATTTATAAAGCTGTGCTCAAATACGGGATACGCGATTATAACGGCATGATCAAATGGAGAGAAGCCAACCCGAATCCCGGAATTGTGGATTTTGATATCTGATAATAAGGTTTATTTATTTTTGAATAAAAAGAAAAGTTTTTTGCCTTTGTTTTTGAAATTTCTAATGTCTATTTTATCAAAGAATATAATATCAGGCAAAAAAGTTGAGGTACAAAATTACAATAAGATAAAGAGGTAAAATGAGAATAGCTGTTTTTATATTTTTCCTGATTTTCGCGACCCGCAGTTTCGCGCACTCACATGTTAAAGTTGATGAAATTCACGGGAATAAAGTGTTTTCCGGAACGTACAGAACCGTAAATATAACTTCAGGGGAACCCATGCCGGATATATACGAGGATGTTTACCGCAACGATACAAATTATATCATGACACGATACAAAAAAACCGGTAGTGAAGAGAAATTCCTGTTGTGTAAATTCGATGCCGTTACCGATGAACTTGTATACGCGAAAGTGGAACGCAAAAAAAACTCAAAAACGTTTCAGACCGTGGAATTCAATACTGACGAAAATAAAGTAAAACTAATTACCTCCGGCGAATCGAGCGGTATTCTTGAACTGAAAAAGAAAAAAGGGTTTTCATATACCGTTCCCGACGCGATACATGTAAGTTTAAGCCGGTGGATCCTTAAAAAGGATGAGAGCAAAAACCTGTATATAATCGACTGGAGCGGAAAACATCACGGGTTCCAGCTAAAATCAAAAGGAATTCGCGAAGACGAATCCGGCACAAGATACAGCGAGGTGGTTTTACTTGCTGTGTTGCCGGAAAATATATTGCGTCTGCTCGGATGGTATAACTCCTTTTTTATATCGGAAGAAAATCCCCGTTGCCAGCTTATGTTTCACGGCAAACAAGGCCCGTTCGCTCCTGAAGTAAAAATCTGGCTTGAAGGAAAATGGGACCCGCATATAGAAAAATAAATCTCACACAGCGGTATCTTATTGCCGAATAAATAGTATCATGGAGACCATATGAGACATAACTTTCTTTCATTTGCCGCGATTCTTTTCTTTTTCGCAAGCATCACTTCAGCGCAAAATAAAACAATTGCCCGCCAGACCGAACTATTTGAAATAAACCATCCGCTATGGATTACAGACTCAATTAAGGTAAGCCCCGATAAAACACGAATCGCTTACACCGTTACCGACGGCAACAAAATGTTTGTTGTTGAAAACGGAAAAGAACACAAGAAATACGATTTTGTCGACTACCGCTCATTGAAGTATTCTCCGGATAACACAAAATTAATATATGTGGCTTCCATAAAAAACAAATTTTTCGTGGTCGAAAACTCAACCGAACATAAATATTACGATAAAATCATAGAGGGAACCCCGGTTATCAGCTCAAAAGGCCACACGGTCGCCTATGGCGCCATAGACGGAACCGACAGGATAATTGTGATAAACAGCAAAGAAGTGTCCAAACATACCGGAATGGGGAAATATACGCTTCAGTTAAGTGAAAATGGCGATAAATTCGCCTATGTCGCCGTATCGGGCGATAAAATCGGTGTGTTTGTAAACGGCAAACTCGTATCGGCACATTATGCCATCGGCAACCGCAACCTTGTATTGACACGCGACGGGAAAAACCTTGCGTTTATTGCTATAGATAACGGCAAATCATATGTTGTCGCCAACGGAAAACACGGCAAAAAATATGACGCCATAGGTGATGGCACATTACAGTTCTCATCAGACGCAAAACATTTTGTATACCTTGCCTGTGAGAAAGACAAGTTCCGATTCGTCAGAGATTTTAGCGAAGAAAAGGTTTACCCTGAAATTTTCGCGCATACTCTCATATTCAGCCCCGATGGAAAACATATCGCCTATAAAATAAAAAATGGGGATAAAAAAACCGTAGTCGTGGATAATATCGAACATAAATATTATGACGACATAATAAACCGCACAATCACCTTCAGTTCAGACAGCAAAAGATTAGCGTTTGCCGCCGTAAATAACTCGAAAGAATTCGTCGTCTGTGACGCCAGAGAAATGAGAACGTTCGATAAAATCGGCAAAATAAATATACTCTTCTCTCCGGATAACAAAAAACTGTTATATGCCGCCAGAAAAAACGATAACTGGAACCTGATTGTCAACGAATCTCCTTACGCAAATGTGAAATGTCATGGAATACTTTACGGTTCGATAAAGTTCTCGCCTGATATGAGGCATCTGGTTTATTTCGCGCGATTCAGAAATAAATACTTCAGGGTTGTCGACGGTAAACCCGATATGGAAATGTACGATGCCATCCTGACTCCCGCGGAATTTGTCGCGAATGATAAAATTGAGTTTATCGCGATGAAAAATAATGCCGTATATAGAGTATCGGTTGATTACGATTAATTTGCTTCATCAAAACGGTGTAGCGATCTCAAAACCAATTTTTAACACATCAACTGGGTGTTGATAAAAGCGAATTGATTGTCCGGCTCAATTCCTGTATGCTGTAGGGTTTTGCCGCGACGGCTGTGAACCCGTATTTTTTGAATTCCGCCATTACAGGGTTATTGGAATACCCGGATGATACAATAGCTCTTACATCAGGATCATGACGGATAAGTTCCGCAATAGTCTCGACACCACCTTTTGAACCGGGTATGACGAGATCCATGATCACAATATCATAATCCGAACCGCTGGATTTCGCCTCGAGATATTTTTTTATGGTTTCGTCGCCATCGGATGCTGTATCGATCTGGTATCCGAGATGAGACAGCATATGCACGAGAGTTTCGCGTATCATTTCGTCGTCATCCATTATAAGTATTTTGCCTTTGCCGTGTATAACCGAATCATTATCTTTTTTGTCTTTTATAACTGTTTTTTCTGATGCCGGCAGATAAATTGTGAATACAGTGCCCTGGCCTGCGGTTGATTCGGCGGTAATATGGCCGGAATGTTTCTTTATTATGGAATACGATGTGGCGAGCCCAAGCCCGGACCCGGTTTCTTTTGTGGAAAAATACGGGTCAAATATTTTCTCAAGGTTTTTTTGAGATATGCCGCAACCGTTATCCCTGATTGAGATTTGAACATAATTTCCTTCTCCGATAGGCAAAATGGATTTCGCGCCGATAGGGATGTTTGAGCATTTGACGGACAAAAACCCTCCTTTGGGCATTGCCTGTTGCGCGTTAATGACAATATTGTTGATTACCCGGCTGATTTGTGATTCGTCAACCTCAACTGGCCACAGGGTTTCGGGAATATCGATTTCATATTTCACATTTGATCCGCTCAACACGAAAATCACGGTATCTCTTATAAGGTTTTTTAATGTAGTGGTTTTTTTTATCGGCGCACCGCCTCTTGAGAAAGTAAGAAGTTGCTGAGCGAGTTCTTTCGCTCTCTGCGAGGCGATTTCGGCATTTGTGATTACCTTATGCGCTTTTGTTTTTTCATCGAGATTCATAAGCGCCAGCGTGATGTTCCCGATGATTGTGGTAAGGATATTATTAAAATCATGAGCGATACCGCCGGCAAGTATTCCTATGGATTCAAGTTTGCGTGAATTAAGCAGTTCATCTTCCATTTTTTTATGGTCGGTGATATCTATTGCGATCTGGTATTTTACTGTTTTGCCGTTAGGCCATCGAATCGCCTGATCCACAATCCTATAGAACCTCTTTACGACAGTATTGAAGACCTCATTTGAATAAGGATTATTGGGATCTTCAATAATATTTTTGATTGTGCATGGCTTGCATGGTTCAGTCAACCCGCGGGCGATTTCGTAACATTTTTTCCCCGAAGTGTCGCCGAACATTTTTATAAAAGCGGCGTTTACATATAAAAACTCATAAGTTTCCGGGTCGACAATATTTATAATGTCTCTTGTGTTGTCGAAAATAGACAGAAGTTGTTTGTGCTCATATTCAAGCGCCTGCTCGGTTTTGAGGCGTTCCGTTATTTCTTTGCGCAATATAATGTTGGTTTTATTCAGCTGTTCTGTCCGTTTATTTACAAGCTGTTCCAGATTCGCCTTAAGTTTTTTCAGTCTGTTTTTTGCTTTGTTTATTTGTATATTATCTTCTTTTAAAAGTTTTTGCAGGTAATGATGGCAATTCTCCGGACGGTTAAGTTTGTTATAAATAGCCGTCGCCATATCCGCACAAGTGTTGTATCCGCATGAGGCGCAATTAAATATATCTTCAGGCCCGCATTTTTTCATCGACTCGAAAATGGACTTTTTCGTTTGCTCATCGGGGATTATGATGCTGTTTTTACAACTCTGGTCATCAAATTTATGGTTATATAAACCCGGTTGCCAGAACAAATTTATCCGGTTCATTATCATTTTTTCGGATTCGGGGCGCTTTGACCTGTTAATTTTTGATTCAAGAATAAACTCCATCTGATCGGTACAAAGATGGTTTGGGCGCGACGCCGTCCCGTTGTTGCATCCGCCCGCGCAATTAAAACAATCTACGATATAACAATCGAATAATGAGTTATCGTTATATATTTTCGCATCAAAATTCTTTAGAAACCGGTAAAGATTATCCTGTCCATCAATAACCCTGGTTCGTATCCTCAGGTTTCCTGAATACGCACCAAGCATTCTCTCCATCATCCCGGGAGTGGAAAAACCGCTCCCAACAAACCCTTGCGGCCCGTAAAAAGATAACATGGGGTAATCTTTAAGCCGAATATTATTTTCTTTAAAATATTTATCCAGAGATGAGAAAGTTATGTTATAATCACCTATACCGTAACCGATTAGTTCATTTTTTTTCGCAACGCAGGGTGAAAGGAACGCGAATTTATGTTTTTTATATTCGGGGAAATAATTGCGGGCTAATTTCATCGTATGGCCTACAGGGCTAAGTATTGGCGCGAGATACTCAATCAGATCGGGACGGTATATCTGGATATAGTTTACTGCTGTCGGGCATGATGAGTTTATAAGCAATCTGCTTTTATTATTGGAAATAAAGTCGATTGTTGATTTTATACACAATTCCGCTCCGAAACTCACATCAAAAACAGATTCTACACCCATAAATTTAAGAAAACCTATCAGGTTCATATATTCGTCAGGGAAATTTGACACTATTGAAGGAGCTGTGAAAACAACGATTTTTTTCCCTTTTCTTAAATCCATAATAAACCGTTGCAAATCATCAGCTATATAACGCGCTTCATGGGTACAGGCATTAACACAGTTGCCGCATCCGATGCACATATCGGGATTGTAATTTATATGCCCGCTTGACCCGTCGTTACAATATTTTACCGGGCAAACAGATATACACACATGGCAATTACAGCATTTTGACTTGTCAATATCTATAAATTTATGTTTTCTCATTTCGTTCTCTTTATGGATATATTATATATCGTGAATAATTGATTCTAATTGAATATTATTTTATAAAATAAACATTTGATAAACGGAGAACTAATTTATCTAATGGCTGTTAATGTGAAAGATATATAATAAATTAAATATAAACAAGATATGAATATTTAAAGACAACCATTTGCCGGAATTGAGCCTTATCAGGCTGTATTTGATCTGTATTTTCAGGTATGTATTGATATTCTGACATTATTAAAGGAGACTAATATTATGGCAAAAATAGCTTTAGTAACCGGAGCCAACAGGGGTATAGGATTAGAGGTTTGCCGTCAACTGGCAAAAGCAGATGCGCAGGTAATTTTAACTGCCCGCGATGAGTTCAAAGGAAAAGAAGCCGTAAAAAAGCTCACGGCGGACGGATTGGATGCCACTTTTTACCAGCTTGACGTAACGGATGAGGAAAACATCCGCAATTTGCGCAATTTCGTGATGGAAAAATTCGACCGGCTGGATATTCTGGTAAACAATGCGGGTATTCTGCTGGATGAGGGTATCCGTGGATTGGATGTGCCTATGGATACTGTCCGCAAAACATTCGAGGTTAATGTATTAGGGCTTATGAGTATGTGCCAGGCGTTCATACCTTTAATGCGGAAAAACAATTACGGCAGGATAGTGAATTTCTCGTCAATTCTCGGGCAACTTGATTCCATGGAAGGCGGGTATCCGTCTTACAGAATGTCCAAAACAGCGGTAAACGCCGTAACCCGAATACTCGCCGATGAGGTAGCCGGCTCAAATATCCTGATCAATTCCGTGCATCCGGGTTGGGTACGTACCGATATGGGTGGGCCGAGCGCCACAAGAAGCATCGAGGAAGGCGCGAAAACTCCAGTCTGGTTATGTTTTCTGCCTGACAATGGGCCATCCGGCAAATTTTTTTACGATAAACACCAGATCAAATGGTAGAGGCGGGCGAATAATCACAGATTTTTCAGGAAATCAATTGTAATTAAAATAAACCACAGGTTACGCGAATACCTCTTTTATTGAACTGGGCGATTTTTCCATGACCCAAAATTATTACCGGAATAAGTTTTCTGGACTGATTACAAACAATCAGATATAATTTTTAACCTCTATTATAAGGAGGCGGAAAATGACTGTTACGGCAAAAATAGACTTATCGAAAAAATCCTGCAAACCATGCGAAGGCGCAATACAGCCTATGGCGAAATCGGATGCGGAATATATGCTGAAAAATATATCCGGCTGGGAGTTGGACCTGACAGGCAACTGTATAACCAAAACATTCAAATTCAGCGATTTTTACAGGACAATGTCGTTTGTTAACGCCATCGCGTGGGTAGCCGGTAATGAAAACCATCATCCCGACCTTGAGGTTTCTTACAACAGGTGCAAAGTCAATTTAAGTACGCATTCCATAAACGGATTATCGGAAAACGACTTTATAATGGCGTCAAAAATAGACAAACTTCTTGAATAATCAAAAAATTTTAGGAAATACACATGAGCAGTGACAACATAATAATTCGAGGCGCGAAAGAACATAACCTCAAAAACATAAGCGTGGAAATACCGAGAAACAAACTGGTGGTGATTACAGGGTTGTCTGGTTCGGGCAAATCGTCGCTGGCTTTCGATACGATTTACGCGGAAGGGCAACGCAAATATGTCGAGTCGCTCTCTGCTTACGCGCGCCAGTTTCTGGAACAGATGAAGAAACCGGATGTTGAACATATTGAAGGATTGTCTCCGGCGATATCGATTGAGCAGAGGTCTGCTTCTTACAATCCGCGTTCGACTGTGGCGACATCGACCGAGATTTACGATTATCTCCGTTTACTCTTCGCGCGAATCGGCATACCGCATTGCCCAAACTGCGGCAAGGTTATCGCTCGCCAGAGCGCGCAGGAAATCGTCGATCAGATATCCACAGCGCCGCAAGGCGAACGGATAATGGTTCTCGCACCGGTAGTACGCGGGCGAAAAGGCGAATACCGCCAGTTGTTCGACAACATAAAACGCGACGGGTACGTAAGAGTGCGGGTAGACGGGCAAATATACGGGCTTGACGATGAAATCAATCTCGACAAGAACAAGAAACATAATATTGAAGTTGTTGTAGACAGGTTAGTTATCGACGAGAATGTAGAAAGCAGGCTCAACGATTCGGTTGAAATATCGCTGAAGTTAGCGGAAGGACTGGTAATAATCAATTTCGCCGATCGGGGAGAAGACCAGCTGTTCAGCGAAAATTACGCCTGTGCCGATTGCGGAATCTCCATTGAAGAACTGTCGCCGAGAATGTTTTCTTTCAATTCACCGTACGGCGCGTGCCCGAAATGCCATGGCATAGGGTCTACGGTTGAGATGGATGTAGATCTGGTGATACCGGACAAAAGTATTTCCCTGCGCGATTGGTGTGTGGTTCCGTGGAAAGTATCGGGCAGACATTTCCGCAGGTATTACTCTAAACTTATCGGTAAACTTGGGCGATGGTTCAATTTCGATCCGTCCACACCGTTTTCTGAGCTTGACCCAAATACCCGCCAGATTCTTCTTTATGGTGAACGGGAAAAAAGCGCAGACGACTGGAAAAAATCCGATGACGGCGAGGGGTATGAAGGAATTATCCCTCAACTTGAACGCATTTTCCGCGAAACCGCAAGCGAAAACATGAAAGAATGGCTTTCCGGGTTTACATCGGTTCGAAAATGTACCTCCTGCGAAGGGTCGAGGTTACGCAAAGAAAGCAGAATGGTAACCGTAGCTGGATTGACCATACAGGATATTGTATCCATGTCGATCACGAAATCAAAAAATTTTTTCGATACCATTGATCTGAGCGAAAGAGACCGCACAATCGCCCGCGAGATAACCAAAGAGATACTCGCGCGCCTGAAATTTTTAACCGATGTGGGGCTCGGTTACCTGACGCTCGACCGCCAGAGCAGTACCCTGTCCGGCGGCGAGGCTCAGCGTATCCGGCTTGCCACCCAGATCGGCGCAGGGTTGGTTGGCGTGCTGTATGTGCTTGACGAACCGAGCATAGGGCTTCACCAGCGCGATAACCACAGACTGATAGAAACCCTGCACCGGCTGAAGGATCTGGGCAACACTGTTCTTGTGGTGGAACACGACGAAGCGTTAATCAGAAGCGCAGAACACATAATCGACCTGGGGCCCGGAGCCGGAGTTGAAGGCGGATACGTTGTGGCGCAAGGTATTGTTGATGATATTGTAAATTCTGAGACGTCACTTACGGGAATGTATCTATCTGGCAGAAAATCTATCGCGGTACCTGAATCGCGAATAAAACCGAAAGACAGCCAGTTTATCGTGATAAAATCCGCTCATGAGAACAATTTAAAAAATATCGACGTGAAAATACCCGTAGGGTTGTTCACCTGCGTTACGGGCGTATCGGGTTCAGGCAAAAGTTCGCTTATTGACGATATTCTGCGTCCGGCGCTGTTTAAGAATTTCTACAAATCAAAAGAAAAACCCGGCAAACATAAATCAATTTCAGGGTTTAACCTGATCGACAAAGCCATTGTCATCGACCAGTCGCCAATAGGGCGCACACCGCGATCCAATCCGGCTACATACATCGGGCTGTTTTCTCTCATCCGCGATATTTTCGCCCGTACTGCCGAAGCTAAAATGCGCGGATATAAACCGGGCAGGTTCTCATTCAACGTAAAAGGTGGCAGGTGCGAATCGTGCAAAGGCGATGGGATCATTAAAATAGAGATGCATTTTCTGCCTGATATTTATGTCGAGTGCGAGGTATGCAAAGGAAAAAGGTACAACCGGGAAACCCTGGAAGTGAAATATAAAGGGAAAACCATATCTGATGTGCTTGAAAGCACTGTTGAGGAAGCGGTGGAATTTTTTAAAAACGTGCCGTCGATAAAAAATAAACTTCAGACATTATTCGATGTGGGGTTAGGATATATCAAACTCGGCCAACCTGCCACGACGTTGTCAGGAGGCGAGGCGCAGAGAATAAAGTTATCGTCGGAACTGAGCAAGAAAGCTACCGGCAAAACCATATACCTGCTTGACGAACCGACGACAGGGCTTCATTTTGATGACATAAAAAAACTCCTTGAGGTGCTTATCCGTTTGCGCGGTCAGGGAAATACAGTTGTGGTTATCGAACATAATCTTGATGTGATAAAAACCGCCGATCACATTATCGACCTTGGCCCTGAAGGAGGCGACGAGGGCGGATATCTTGTTGCCTGCGGATCGCCTGAGGAAGTAGCGATGTGCGAAACGTCTCATACAGCACAGTTTTTGCGCGAATCACTTGCTTTGCCTCGTGAAAAATAATCGCAGTATAATATCTTTTAAAACAGGATGCGAAGCATCCGTAGAAAAAGGTTTTGTTTCTTTTTTCAAAAAGAAAAAGGTTTTTTAGATTTCAGCATAACCATAAATTAAATTCAGATAACATAAAATTTAGTGATTGATTTTTTTATTTGTGAAATGCTGGAAACCAGGAACGTATCTAACTTTATACGGAACCTCACCTTATTTTTTAAGAAGAACTTTGTCTATATTTTCCACAACCACTTTCATGTGCTCTTTAATAATCGGATCGAAATCCTTATAATATTTTTTGCGGGTAAGAATATAGAACTTTTCATCGGAACTGAGTAAGTTATTGAATTTTTCAGGCGTAATTAAATAAACTTTGTCATCGTTATCGACTACTTTTTCCAATTCTCCTGTCAAACCGACAAGATAAACAGGATGGTTAAGGTAAAACTGGAAATCGTAAAAGTTTCCTATGCTTCCGTATAAATATACTTTATCTTCCCGTTCAAGCAAGATATTAAGTTTTTCCGCAAACGGTCTTGTGGTGTAATTGAGATTGACTTTGTCTATCGCTGAATTTACAGGTACATAAACCAGAGTCATCATAATAACAAACGAACAGAATATACCGCTCAAATTTTTCTTTTTTAAAAATATAATCCCCAATACCGCAAATAAAATGACAAATAATCCGGCGGCGATAAGTTCATTCTCAATAGGAAACTTCCGCTCAAACAAATGGTCAAAGAAAACAGCTGCAACAATCGCGCTTATACCGACAATCAGAATCAGCACCAGCCCGCCTTTCCATAATCGTAAGGATACCTTTTCGGCCGGTTCTTTTTGTGTCAACTCAGACCATGCCAATCCCAGCGCGATACATAAAAACGGAAACGCCGGCAGGATATATGTCGGAAGTTTTGTTCGTGATAAAGAAAAAAACAGGATTACCCATCCGGCACAGATAAGACAATATACTTTAAGGTCTTTATGCCCGTTTTTCCAGTTTTTAAACGTATCTATAACCGGTTCAATAAAAAATAGAGCGGGCAACAAGAACAATGGGGTCAACAGGAAAAAAAAGAAAAACGAACGCTGGTGTTCATAATCTTTAGATAAAAAACGTTCTATATGATCATGCCAGATAAAGTTCCAGAGAAATTCAGGTTCGCGCACAGATATATTGACCAGCCATATCCCCACAATAAACACAAACAGCGAAATACCCCAGATATGGTTATGAATTTTGAACCCGATACGAAAACTTTTTTTGTAGAAAAGGTAAACAAAAATAGGGACAGAGGTTAGAATAAAACAAGCAAACCCTTTAGTAAGAAACGAAAACGCCAGTATCACATAAAACAAATTGTAAAACAGGAGTTTATGAGATCGGGAACCATACCCTGTATAAAAACAGTACAAACAGGCAAATATAAAAAAAGCGAATACCGCGTCGATTAACATAAACCTGCTTACCTGAACATACCAGAAATTTGCCATCAAAAGAAATGAGGAGAAAACAGCTTCCCTACCCCCCGCAACTGATTTTACAAACAAAAAAGTGATAAGGATACCCAGCATCCCGAAGAAAGCAGGGATGAACCTGCTTGAAAACTCATTCATTCCGAATATTTTGTAAGATAAGGAAGTCAGCCAGTAAAACATAACGGGTTTTGCGTGATAATCCACTCCGTATAATGTCGGTTCGATCCAGTTATTGGATTTTACCATTTCTTTGGCTATTTGAGCATACCTACCTTCGTCAGGGTTATATAAACTGCGCGAACCGAGCTGATAAAACATCACGAAACTACTTAGCGCGAATAACAAAAAAAACCAGAAGAAACTGTTTTTAAAAACTGCATATTTTTTATCGGCAAAACACATGATCCCCCCATTTGCGATAATAGCGGTTGTGTATTTTATAATGCGTCCTCGTTAATGTTGTAACTTGATGACGCAAGCCTTTGAAATTTATCCACTACCGACAGAGCCCATCTTAATTTTTCCTGATCGTCTTTTTGAAGCTTATACGGGTTTATGAAATAGGTCAGCGTATCGGTTTTATCGTTGAGAAAATCGAGCTGAGCGATAATCTTATGAGTAGTCAGAATAAAATAACTTTCCATAAGATTTTCAGAAAACTGAGGTTCAAACAAGTTGAGTTTTTCAAGCAATTTGATTCGCCTGATAGTATTTGTTTCCCAAATATCGTTTTCGAGGCTGAAAAGGAGCGTGATCATGATAAGAGGAAGCCAACCCTGATTCTTAACGTTAAGCATATCTTTATACTCGCCTTTTTTTTCCGTTTTGAAATTGCGGAATATGGTCAGGGCGACAGGCATCAGAACAGTGGCTTTGGCAATCGCTTTAAACGAGGCGTAGTAAGTTTTAAGCACAGTGCGGGTTTCTTTTATAAACGCTCGTCCCAGTGGATAGTTGCCTCCGGAATATTTCGCGTCGGTGAGCACAATCAAATCCACAAGATTCTCGGTATCGGCAACATAAGAGTGCAGTTTCCCTCTCCATTCGGATAGAGTGCCGATCCATTTTTCGTTTGTGGGCATTATGTTGCCTTTACACCGGGCAAACCCGACTTTCTCAAGGTTATCAACAATTTTTATGGCGAATTCGTTGTAATAATTTTTGTCTTCTTTATTTTTGTATACGAGAAGGTTATCCTGGTCGGTAATTAATGTTTGTTCGTCTCTGCCTGTACTGCCCATTCTGATCCACGCGAACGAATTTTTAGCCGGATCCAGTTTCGAGTTCATCTGTTTTTTTGTGAGAGCCAGGAGTTTCAAAGTCAGCCTGTCCCGGTAATTTGTGCATCGCGCATGCAGTTCAGTAACAGATCGTGTTCTCATAAAAATATCGCCGGTAACGCAGTTTAAATTGTTATGGATTTCAACCAGTTCGTCTATGGAATCGGCGTTGTTCATGTATCTTAACTGCTGATCGTATTTAGAATGGAGTTCGGTTAACCCCCTGCGTTCTTTTTCGTAAATCCTGATCAGGTTTTTAAGAAAATTAGCGCGAATTGTAGACGGGGTTTTATCGAATTTCTCTTCGTATGAGGAAAAAAACTGATTGTACAACTCTTCAAACGTACTTAAATCTACTTCATCGGTTAAAAACTTTAATTTTTTCATCTGAGCCTCACCTTCTGTGACGTATGACACCTGTATTTAAAAACGGTAAATTATACACAATCGGTTCTATAAAATAAACATAATTCGATTTGTATTGATTGCGATTTCTATTATACCCGCATGAACACGAGTATCGCGCGAAAAAAAAATTAAGCATGATTTTTCAGGTATAACAGATGGAATAGATTATATGCTTTCTTCTATCAGGTGATTGTAATGATTGATTTTGTCCTGTACTTTAGGATTGGATTGACCGCTCATACTCTCAATATGACTGATAACCAGCGATTCCACCGTGGCGACAAAAACACCCCCTATATCGAATCGTTTTGATATTTGCATCATACCCAGCGACATCTGCATAAGCGGTTTATAAATATGAAAATTTTTCGATGTTATTATTCGCACAAACATTTTCGGAGTAAGTTGAACTTTCATGATTTCATTCAGTTCGGGAATAGCTCCATCCTGAAGGCAATTTTCAAATAACTCTATAATTTTATCGCCTAAATGGAATTCGTTTTCAAGACCGGCTTCCAAAAGAAAATTATTGACCATATCTATAACAGCCGCGGATTGTTTCGCGCTAAGCCCGTTAATTACCGGTTGAGGCATATCGTATTGTTGCGCTGGAAAATCGTTCAGGTCGACTTTCGCAAGCGGTACGGGTTTTTGTTTTTTCCAGTGCCTCAGGAGATTAAGTACTGTAAACGTCTGTTTGAATTTGCGCGTAAAATGCTCGACACATTCAGCAGGTACCAATTCTTTGAGTTCATCGAACATGAATTTCCTGCCTATTTTCCCCTCATAAGTAATACCCATAAACCCTCTGAGGAAATATGGCGATATTCCACCGAGATCAAACAACTGAATATCAAGTTTATCGAGGTCATTGAGCCCGTAATTCCTCTCAAAAGAAAGGAAATCGATATCAAATACGCCTCGTTCCCACAACATTGTTTCCATCTCGAAAAATTTGTCTATCACCCTGTTTATCTCAGAAACGTTTCCTTCCTTTCCAAGTTTTTTCATCACATCAAGCAAGGTATATTTTGCTTTTTTCTGGATTAACCCTTCTTTTACGGCAAAAGTCCTGCCGGCATAACCTATCTTTACATTATCATTCAGTTTGAATTTGTACATGGGAGGAACAAGCCCGCCCAAACGCGCGTATGCCACTTTTATTTTATGAGGCGTAAGTATAGGAAGAAGCGGGCCGAGTATAACTCCGCCTATCGGCGATTTTGTTAGCCCGATTATTATCGAAAGAGAAATCGAGGAGAAAAGTAAAACAAATACTGTTCCGTAAAACAATTGAGGGTATATAAAAAGTAATCCGGCAATAGACGCTAAAGAAACAAGTTTGAGCATATTGCTCTTTCGTATAGGTTTAGTCAATTTGTCGGCCATATAAGTTACCGCTTTAAAATAACTTTTAAACGTATGGCTCATTGTACCGGATGTTTTGAGCACATAATTCGAATCGGAACTGATTAAAAGTTCCATATCCGTTGCGGCTTCCTGTTTTGTAAACGGTTTAAACTTGTGGCCTGTTATGAATCTGGTTACCATTTCCGGTTCAGACAAAAATGATTCCTGATTGCCCACGATAGAATTGCCGGGAACAAAAAAACCGACTCTCCGGTTAAGATAAATCCGATCCGCGGGTACGGGGTATTCGGTATTCCACAGCGACATCAGATTACTTGCGGAAAAAACCCTGGCAAACTCTTTTTTGAAATAGCGGACATTTTCCGCAGGAAGAATATCTATCAGTTGTTTTATAATATCATCCATGCCAGGTTTGGCGACAGTAACTATTATGCCTGCAAGAAGGTTATCCGTTAAGTTTCCTATATCGAAACATTTAACTTCAAGAGTATCTAAATTGTCGATCCCGTAATTATTGAAAAAATTCAGGTCCCTGTCAAATGCGCCTCGTTTCCACATGGTTACCTGAGATTTGAGATAATTGTCTATGATTCTGTTTATCGATTGAGTATCACCTTTTTCAGCAAGCTCTTTAAACAATTCTTTTACTGTTATATGTATTTTCTGTTGAAAAAAGGCATTGGTAACCTGTTCTGTAATTCCGTTTGCCCTGATATTTACCGGATCTTTAGGACCTATTGTGTACATTGGCGGAACTATTCCACCAAGCCTGTGGGCGGCAATAATCAACGCGGAAGCGCCAAGCAAAGTAAAAGCATAATTTCCAACAAAACGTATAAATGATTTCGGTTTTTTTAGCCAAATACCTATTCTATTTTTTATTCTATGAACAGCGCCGCCTTCGCGTTTCAGAAAAACTGTTCCGTTTTTATTAACGTAAACACGGGAATTGTAGGAAATCTCCGCATTAAACCGGGTGAACTGCTGTTTTTCCACAAATTCCTGTACCCTTTGTGGTTCACTTACACCTTCGGGTTTATAATCAATAATTTGCGATGAGATATTGAAATCAAGTTGACTGTTAAGATAATCCACCGCTTCGCGCAATAATGCTATGGGATCGGTTATATCCGGATTCATTCTCTCAAGCGCTTTATTCCATCTTGGAGAATCCGCCAGGCCGGGGTAACCGGTGAGCTTATCTTTATTTGCCGTGTAGTAATCCTGGATATCGAATATAGAATCCTGAAACCCCATGAGAAAAGAGAGCATAATATTGTTTACGGTATTTTTGTCGACTTCCTGTTTTTTCGCTTTTTTAACAAATGAAGTTATCGGTTCGAATACAAGGCTTAACGGTAATTTTGACGACGCGAGCGCGCCTGTTAAATCGATATTTATTACTGATGCCGGTTTGCCGTCTTTATAAGCAACCCTAAAATTATCGAGTTTGCGGTCGACCAAACCGAGCGCAAAAGCTATTGCTACCGCCTCACCTAATTTTCCGGCAAAATCCAGGACGTTTTCATCGGTTGGATCAAACTGGTCGGCTGTCAAATCACCCACATAATCGGATATATGAAACCCTGCGTAATCATCTAAAACATCTGTTGAGTAATGATATTTATAATCGAGTTTGCCGATAGCCTTAACTGCCCTGTGCCCCATAACCTCGAAATCAGCATATCGCGCGGATTTGACAAAAAAACGTTTTTCCGATCCGGAAACATCGTTTACGATAAACTCAAACCAGATTCTGTCCTCAATTTCACCCGAATGAAAACCATATAGCGATTTATTGCCAAGCCTGATATCGGATTCCTGAATCGTTTGCGGTAAATTGATTAACCCGGCTTTAGCGATTTCATTAGCAAGTTTAAACGCCATTTTATGCACCTTCGTTTCCAGCGAATCGTCATTTGAGACTGTTTTCACGGCAGATAAACTGTTTTTTAATCTCCAGTACGCGCTGTTGTGCAAAACCGTGAATTGAGCGGTATTTGATTGCGCAAGTATCTTATCCAGATAATTGCCCAAACTCTTTGAGCCGGGTGTAACCTGAATAGCTATATCAAGAAGAGATATCAGGTAATCAGCGAAAAGCTTTTTATCCTCAAACGACAGATCCGACGCTTTTACTCCCGCAGAAACCAATTCCGATGTTATTTTATTATTGTCATAGGTTAAAATATAATCGGAAATAGTATCCGGGCTCAAATTATCGATAAGCCGACCGATAGGCATTTGTTGAGTCTGTGCCAAATCCAATCCCGCGATAAGCAGAAGTTTATTGAACATTTTTCTGGAAAAATCATCTTTGAGTTGGGCCCTGTATTGAGTCACAGATATATTTTTGAACGAAATAAGGCTTTGCGCCATTTCTTTTTTTATCGATTCAAAATACGTCGAGTTTGATACCATCGCGCTGAACAAAACCGGAAACGCTATATGTAAACCGTCGGTGACTCTGGATGTAAGGTCAAGAGCCGTGTCGGTCATAAGCGATATATATTTTGCGTTGTCGGTAGCTGTAGAGTTCGGGGTGATGGTTATATATGCTATATTTTTCCCGCGAAGATAGTTTTCTATGTAACTCGAATGGAAACCACCGGTTACAATCACAGCGCGATCGTCCTTTTCGGATTCCATTTTGGAAATAAGGTTATCGGCCATTATTTTGCTTCTTTTATCGGCGAGCCCGTAAAATTTCATGCCTGAATCTATTGGTGTTCTGATAGATTCAAGGAATTGAGCGGAAAAAATTTCCGGATCGGCATTTATGTTTTCCTCAACACAAAGTTTTTTTAATAAACCGATCACCGAAGCAGGATTTAATTTATCTTTGTCTGTCCTTAAAATGGCGAGTTCACTATCGTTTAGCTTGATACTGTTGATCTTGCTAAACATGCGCGCCGATTCGGATATTTGGTCAAGAACCGTTACCGCGTTATAAAGGTTTTCCGATAGAGAATCTTTAGCTAACTTAACGCACAACGCTTTTTTTATTTCTTTTTCCAGCGATAGAGACTCTTCAAAAAGTTTCGTCTGATCAACCCGTTTTCTCAACCTTCCCAAACGCAGGTATTCATTCAGGTTCGGATACTTTTTCGAATCTATATATTTGGCGATAGACTCAAAATACTCCGACGGCGAAATTTTACCGATATTGTATTTAATCTCGTTTTTCGCGTAAGCGACAAACTCTTCTTCAGGCAATTTTGTTTTCAGTTCGCCTGTCAGAACCTGTTTTTCCGCGGTTATTAGATTATAGTTGAGAGTTTTTTTCTCTAATTTAAAGACCTCCATTATCGCGCGGAAATTCGGGTAACCGGATAACGATATATTGTACTCAAGCGCTTTCATGTTCAATACCCGCGACCAGGTGTCAAACTCCATTTTATCCGATGAGAATTCAGCCGATTTCGCGTCAAACTTATATAATTCCGGCGGATAAATGGATTTTTTCGCATTATCTATTGCGCTTTCAAGTTTACGAAAAAGAAACTCGGTTTTCTGCGACGCGAATATGGTGTTGCGGAAATAATTCAGGTTATCTATATATAATCTCTGGTCTTCCACACCAAAAAGATTGAAATTCAGCGAATCCCCTTTTGTTATAGATAAATTCTCAGCGCCAGTAAGTATTCCTTTTTTTAGGAAATTATCACAAACCTGCTGTTTGGCTTGTTTATCGGGAAACGATCTGAAGGCGGAAGTATCGACTTCACCATTCGCGCCTTCGAGCCCGATAAGTTGGATTCCGTTTTGCCTGATAAGCATCTCGAGTATACCTGAGATACTTTTCTGTATCCCATATTCGCAGTGAATATCCTTGATATGGATTACAAATTTATCCGGCGGGGAATCGGGATTCCAGCGCGATGATATTGTACCCAGATTATGCGGTATACATATTTTATTTTCGGTTTGCTCTCCCATAGCGTTATTTGTGCAAACCAGAGCAGAATACAGCAAACTGTAAGCTGTCGCCAGTGATATTAATTTATTGGTGAATCTCTGTTTCATTATAACCTCTTAGTGAATCGTGCTTATTATGTGCCTGTTCAGATATTATATTATAGCATAATTATGTTGTATAAGAAACAGATTTTCCCATTGCGCAACGGCATCCGCATTAATTTGATGACAAAAAACAAAAAAGATTCTAAAATTGAATATGGCAGGCAAGAAACAAAAACTATTTTTCGAACAGACAATGAGGTTATCTTTTTTTTTATGAAATATTTATCCAGGGGACGGATAAAATTTTAATTAACCCTAATCTCATCGCAAATGAGGAGAAACAATTATGGATTATAAAATTTTACCTGTTATGGACCGCCAGGATATTCCGGATGAATACATGGATAATCCCATCGGGTTATTGCTGGAATATCATAATTTAAATCGCCAACTCGATACATATTCGGAAGCTCAGCTTCTGATCGGGATGTGCATGGATAACCGCAAACACCTTCATATACCCGACAACTTCGCGTATATCATACGATCCGGAGGAGGGAACTTGCGTTATAGCGAATTCAAAGTATCTTACGCTATCGCCATTGGTGGAGTAAACCATATCGCTTTGATAGGCCATAATTATTGCGGAATGGTTAACCTGGTTTCCAAAAAAGAAAAATTCATCAATGGATTAGTCGAAAGAGCAGGTTGGACTAAAGAGACGGCGGAAGATCATTTTATGAATCTGGTTCTGATGCATGAAATAGGCAATGAAATAGATTTTACTATTAGTGAAACGCATCGGTTAAGAAAGAAGTACCCGAAAATTACGATTGCCCCATTATATTACCGGCTTGAGGATAATCGGCTGTACTGTATTTGCGAAAACTGAAAATAAGTTTCTACCGCGTTATTTATTAATGGCAGGCTCAAATCTGATGTTTCTGGAATCACCACGTCGTTTCGCTTAAAGCAAAACTCCTCGTGATGGCATATCGATTTATGATTTTTTCAGCGTTCCCAATTT
>CAYVGJ010000014.1:51952-94386 GCA_964451165.1 uncultured bacterium | reverse complement strand
TTTTTATTTAACTATATCGGTAAATTTTACAAAAAAATTAATGGAGTTATGAATTCATTTCGACAAATTTGTTTTTCGCTTTGATTCGCGCGCTGATCATAGCGATGTTTTTACGGATATAAGTGATCTTGTGTGCCGGATGCCCCTCGTGTTCGGTCATAAGGCCACGGGTAACTGTATCTATAAAGTCGCTGATGTCATCCTCAGATACAGGATAAGGTGATTCAGCCCATTTTGTAAGGGCTTCCATCTCATACCACGCAACTTTATCAGGGCTTTCTGAAGAACATAATGGGCGCGGGTTTTTCGCGAGCTGATATCCTTTTAGAGCCAGGATCAGCGGTTCGTAATTGAAATCCACATATAATCGCGGGAACTGAAACTCTATCACCGTTTTTTTATGCAATTTATCGGGATCCTGATAATGGATGTTTTCAGAACTGAAATGAAGCAGACCGTCGTTATCAATGATTTCCTTGTTATAAATCCGTTTTTCGCGCAGTTTATTATAAGAATCAAAACCCAGGTCACCTCCGAGAAGGAGCAGGCAAATCAGATGTTCAATTTTATTCTTTTTGTCGTACTGAACTTTATGGCGAGCTTCAATCGATATGTGAAGGCTGTGCGGCCGCACACCGGAAAATATTGACGCCTGACTAATAAGCTTGTTGAGAACCCACGGATCAAGCGTAACGGGTTTGGATAGATCCTCATATATACTGGTTTTGCCGAAAGCGTATTCTAAAAACCCATATGAGCGGTAGCTCATCGGATCGGGAAACCTGTGGTCGTCGACATGGCCACCGAGTTTCCATAACCGGCGGGTAAGATCGAAATCCTTAAAATATCTGAAATAGTTATATTCCGGATCAGGAGGCCGGTCGCGATGAACCGCGTAACGGCCGACGGTACTGAATTCCAGTTCAGCCCCTAACGGTATTTCACCAACATTACGGTTTTTCTTCAGTATGGCCATCATCGACTCGACTTTTTTACGGTCGTATAAAATATCCGCTATTTTCAGGGCAATATCCGCATAATCAACGTATTCCCAGTGTTCATGGAACTTGTTTGCCAGTTTTTCTTCCATAAGAGAAGCTACCCGGGCATTGTGCGTATTCATAAATTCAAGAGCGAGCAAAACAGAAATCGCGTACGCGTAAAACTCGTTTTTAACTTTTACCGCTCCTCTGAAATCGCCATGTATTTTGTCCTCTATCTGATTGAAAATTATATGGCGCACAGCAAAAGTAATATAGTTATCGGCATAAGGGAGGATTTCAGGGTTGTTGCGGATATGGCGCAAAGTCGGTATTCCGGCTTTCTGCAAATTTTTCGTGAGAAAACTCAAAGATATTGCCTGATGCGATATGTGCGTCTGAACGATATCCTCAAATGCTGATCCGAGAAGTTCTTTTGTGATCCTGTTCTGTTCCACGGCATGGAAAAAATCTTTGTTTTTGAGCGAATCCTGAAGGAGCAGTTCGTCAATCTCGGTTTCCACATACATTTCAATACGGTCATCGATATCTGTTCCGGGCATGAAATATTTTCTTATCGATTTGACATTGCCTATATAGACCTCGCATTCAACTGGTTGTCCGGTTTCATCCAAAAATGCCTGTACTGTTTTTCGCCAGTATAGGTCACCTTCGGCTTCATATTTATCCATTTTTGCCATTGAGACATCGTCAATGCCATACAAAATATACCCTTCCACATTAATCCCACGGTAAGGAATAATAAATGGAAAACAGACCGGTGAGCTGACTTTGCGGAAATTTTTCAACACAGCTTTTTCGTGCCTGAAACTTTTTCCGGCTACGATTTTCTGTGTCGATTCATTCATTAATGTACCGTATACGAATAAATTCATATCTTAATAGACCCAAATCAGTATGAAATAAGTGAAAACAACGGATACCCTTCTATTTTCTTTCTGCCTTCGAGAAAGGTTAATTCTATTAATACAGCGATATCTATCAACTCCGCGTTTTTAAGCATTTTCGCGGCGGCAAGCATGGTTCCGCCTGTAGCCAGTACGTCGTCAACAAGCAATACCCTGTCTCCTTTTTCGATAGCGTCTTCGTGCATTTCTATTGAATCGGTGCCATATTCAAGCTGGTACGATTCCGATATGGTTTTGTATGGAAGTTTGCCTTTTTTACGAATCGGGATGAACCCGACTCCAAGTTTAGCGGCAAGAGCTGATCCAATAATGAACCCGCGCGACTCAATACCGACGACATATTTTATCTTACTGTCTTTGTATCGTTCATGAAATATATCCAGCACCCTTGCAAAAGCTTTCTGTTCTTTAAGAAGCGGTGTTATATCTTTAAAAATGATTCCCTGTTTCGGAAAATCATGAATATCCCTGATATAATCCCTTAAATCTTTCATTTTGCCTCCTTGATATTGTACGTCGGTATTAAAGTAAATAATTATGAAATACTTAGTTGCGTTCAGATACTAAAATCAGGTGAATTATAATGTATTGGCGGATAAATATCAAAGATTATAATCTTTGAATTCTATTTCATATTCTTTGGCGATAGACTGTAGTTTTTTAATGGCGGCTTTTTCAATCTGGCGTATTCTTTCTCTGGTAACACCGAGAACAACACCTATTTCCTCGAGAGTTTTTGATTTTTCACCGCCAAGCCCGAATCTGAGTATAAGTACTTTTTTCTCGCGGTCACTGAGCAGGTTTATCATATCTACGATTTCGTCTTTGAGCATAGATGTACACAGTGTCTGGAGCGGAGTCAGAGCATCTTCATCTTCAAGCATATCTATAAGTTCGCAGACTTCGTCTTCTTTTATGGAACTGTACAAGTAATTTGGTTTCTGCAGAAGTTCTTGAATTTCAACGATGCTTTTTACAGATTCGCCTGTTATTTCCGAAATTTCTTCATTAGTGGGCTGACGCCCCATTTTAATGGAAATTGTTTCGATAGCTCTTTTCACTTCAGCCATTTTTTCGATCATATATACAGGAATCCGGACAATTTTCCCTTGATTGGCTAAAGCGCGGATAATACCCTGCCTGATCCACCATGAAGCGTAAGTGCTTAACCTGCAACCTTTGGAAACGTCGTATTTTTCAACCGCTTTCATAAGGCCTATGTTGCCTTCCTCGACTAAGTCGAGGAAAGGCAGGCCCATATTGGCGTATTTTTTTGCTATGCTTACAACAAGCCGCAAATTAGCTCGTATTAGTTTACGGTATGACTCAGCGTCTCCGTTTCTTGACAAACTCGCCAATTCCAATTCCTCTTCACGCGTTAGAAGAGGAATTTCTCCAATATCTCTTAAATAAATCTGTACTGAGTTTCTTGGAGCCGAATTTCGTTGAACTGAGTTTCTTTGTACCATTCAGTTACCCTGTTTACGATTGATTACACGTTTATCGTTAATAATCCGGATTATTCTTAAAACCGGAATATATACTATTTACGATAATACATTATTCGGCAAATAAAATTTTTACTACAGTACAACTTAAAAAAATTTATTAATTCTGTTCAAAAATCACAGCTCTTGCCGCCGCCAATCTCGCGATAGGCACTCTGTATGGCGAACAGCTGACATAGTTCAAGCCGTTTTTATAACAGAACGCTATCGATTTCGGATCTCCTCCATGTTCACCGCAAATACCGACTTTTAAGTTCGGATTTGTGGATCTGCCTAATTTTACACCAGTTTGAATAAGTTTGCCAACACCTTTTTGATCAAGGGTCTGGAACGGATCGTCTTCGAGAATCGCTTTTCCGACGTAATCGGGTAAAAATGTACCTGCGTCATCCCTGCTGAAACCGAATGTCATCTGGGTAAGGTCATTGGTTCCGAAACTGAAGAAATCGGCTTCTTTTGCAACATCGTCAGCCAACAACGCGGCGCGAGGTATTTCAATCATTGTACCTATTTTATATTCCAGCGTGATGTTATACTCTTTGATTACTTTTTCCGCAATGGCGATAATTTCGTCTTTCAGGAGTTTCAGTTCTTTTACATCTCCGATAAGAGGTATCATTATTTCAGGAACAACCTTGATATTTTTCTCTTTAGATACCTCGCACGCGGCTTCGATGATCGCTCTTGCCTGCATGCGGGCGATTTCCGGATATGTTACCGCAAGGCGGCATCCGCGGTGTCCGAGCATCGGGTTCAATTCTTTAAGGCTTTCTACTTTCGCTTTGAGTTTTTCTACATCCACGCCCATTTCAGAAGCGAGTTCTTTTATCGCGGCGTCTTCATGCGGGAGGAATTCATGCAACGGCGGATCGAGCAATCTTATTGTTACAGGTAGTCCTGCCATTACTTCATATATACCTTTGAAATCGCCTTTCTGCATAGGAAGCAGTTTTGCGAGGGCTTTTTCTCTTCCTGCGGTATCTTCAGCAAGGATCATTTCGCGCATGGCTTTGATCCTGTCGCCTTCGAAGAACATGTGTTCGGTTCTCGTTAATCCGATACCTTCCGCGCCGAAATCCCTTGCTACTTTGGCGTCGGCTGGAGTGTCTGCGTTGGTTCTGACTCCGAGAGTGCGGATTTCGTCGGCCCATTTCATCAGTTCGCCGAAATTTCCGCTCAATTCAGGTGATATGGTTTTCACAGCACCTTTATAAACTTCGCCTGTTGAACCATCGAGTGATATGATTTCGCCTTCTTTAATTACGATACCGGCGACTTCAAGTGTTTTTGTTTTATAATTAATTGCTATCGCGCCGCAACCTGCAACACAGCATTTTCCCATACCGCGGGCAACCACAGCGGCGTGCGATGTCATACCGCCTCTCGCGGTTAAAATTCCCTGTGATACGAACATACCGCCAATATCTTCAGGTGATGTTTCTATTCTGACGAGAATAACTTTCTCGCCTTGTTCCGCGAGTGCCTCGGCATCGTGGGCGTTGAATACAACTTTGCCGACAGCGGCACCTGGTGATGCAGGAAGCCCTTTGGCAACAGCTTTGTTGCTCTTTTTCGCCTGCGGATCGAACATCGGATGCAGAAGCTGATCGAGCTGAGCAGGTTCGATTCTCGATACCGCTGTACGTTTGTCAATAGCTCCTTCGCGAACCATATCCACAGCTATTTTCAGAGCGGCATTGGCTGTACGTTTGCCGTTTCTTGTCTGGAGCATGTAGAGTTTCCCGCTCTGTATAGTGAACTCGATATCCTGCATATCTTTATAATGCCCTTCGAGTTTTTTGTAGATTGACTCAAGTTCTTTATATAAAGAAGGCATGGAAGATTCCAGAGTTGTGTATGTTTCTTCGTTTCTGCCGGATTCGTTTATCGGTTGCGGTGTGCGTATACCGGCTACCACGTCTTCGCCCTGGGCGTTGATCAGGAATTCGCCGTAGAAAACTTTCTCGCCGGTAGATGGGTTTCTGGTGAAGGCAACGCCTGTGGCGCAATCATCGCCCATGTTGCCGAATACCATTGCCTGAACGTTAACCGCGGTTCCCCATGATTCGGGAATATCGTTAAGTTTTCTGTATTTTATTGCCCTGTCGTTCATCCATGACCTGAACACGGCCGCTATCGCTCCCCATAACTGTTCCTGCGGATCGGTCGGGAAATCTTTTCCAGTATGTTTTTTCACTTCGGCAAGATACAGTGGAATCAGCGATTTTAAGTCTTCCGCTGTAAGTTCAGTATCGAGTTTTATTCCTTTTTCTTTCTTTTTATGATCGAGTATTTCCTCAAGCACTTCTTTTTCCATCTGCATAACTACATCGGAATACATCTGAATAAACCTTCTGTAGCTATCCCAGGCAAACCTTGCATTGCCTGATTTTTTTATCAACCCTTCAACTATAGTATCATTTAATCCGAGGTTCAAAATTGTATCCATCATGCCCGGCATTGATGCCCTTGCGCCTGAACGCACGGAAACCAGAAGAGGATTTGAGGGATCGTTAAATTTCATGCCGACAGCGTTTTCAAGTTTGCTCAGGTTTTCGGCGACTTCTTCTTTAAGGCCCTGGGGAAACTGCATCCCGTTCTGGTAATAATATACACATGATTCTGTAGATATGGTAAATCCTGGAGGTACAGGAATACCGAGATTTGTCATTTCAGCAAGATTAGCTCCTTTTCCACCCAGTAAGTTCTTGTCTTTCGCGGTACCTTCCGCTTTACCGTTACCAAAAAAATAAACATACTTAGCCATAATGCACTCCTTTTTTTATTTTTTATCAGTTACTTTTTTTTAAAGTTGTAATTCATAAGATCATATGGTATAATTAATAGAGTTTATTTTTAAAAAAATGTCCTCTTAAGATACCAGAATCGTCTTTTTTTAACAAGCAAAAACTGCCCCGCTTATCTAATGTAATATCTAACCACCTTTAATTCAGGATGTTTCAAATATAAATATTTGGAATTTTTATTACTTTTCATTTGTTATCCTAAAAATTAAGGAAAATATTATACATTATAAATATTATGAATAGAATAAAAATATTTTATGCTGTTAAACCCTCTTTTTAAGATGAGAACATCTAAAATTTGATAAATTTCATAGCCCTCAGCGGTTTATCAACCTATTAATCCTGCTAAAGAACAATAATAAATCAGCCGATATTTTGTAAACGGGATTTAACGAATTTTATTTTAATCAATTACTTTGCGATATTAAGCGGTTAAAATTGTAATATAAAGAGGATTTCTTTTTGCCTGGGATTAAAAAAACAGATAAATCAACCATATTGATAGCGGATGCCAACATAAACAGATTGGCAATCGGGCGAAAATTTTTTGAATCATCCGGTTATAACATAATTACTGAGCAGACATGTATAAATGCTCTTAAAAGCATTTACAGCAATACCCCGGATTTAATAATAATTGATAAGTCTTTGCCTGATATCTCCGGAACCGAAGCATACCGTTTTTTGAAATCCGATCCCGATGTCAGCGATATACCGATAATTCTTTTATGCCCAAAAGATACCGGAGGTGAAATACTCGATTTGGAATTGAAAAAGAATAATTTTCTTATAAAAGAGTTTAATCCCGATAAAATTGTGTCCATCGCAAATGATATTCTAAGCGCTAATGCTAATAAAAAGAATAGTCGCCCGCCCATTAAACCTAAACTTACCGATTCAATTTTGTTGGAAAAAATAAGTAAAATTTTTGACCGTAAATTAAAGGAAAATATCCTCATAAGTTCAATATCCAATCACGCGAATGAGGGTACAGATTATTGCGAGATAATGGCAAACATCTTTCATACGTGTTATTGCACATTGGGTTACAACCTGATGGCCGTTTATATTGACGATGAAAACGAAATTCTTATCGATACCACCAGGCAAATCGGCGATGAATATGTAAACTGGGTTCTTTATAAAGTTCATACAGAATGTGGATTCGACTATAAAACCGCTCAGAAAAAAGTATTGGTTGAACGAGATACAAAAAACAAAACAATAATCTGGGATACCGACGGTCATGTATCTGTAAACAAAATATACTCCAAAGGATTGTATATCGGCTCAATAATAACCGCTTCCGCAGAACCATCTTATTCTTCGGAATCCAGCAAAGAGATTTTAACATCGATTATACCGGCACTGACAACCATTCTGGATAATATCCGCATGTATTGCCAGGCAGGAAAAACCAATGAGGAACTAAAACTTATACATGAGGAGCTGATAGAATGTTCGCACAATATAGAGAACAAAATCGAAGACAGGACAGTGAAACTGCACAAACTTTACGAGGCGGGCAAAATACTAACCACCATACACGAACCCAACAGATTACTGGCGACTCTTGTGGATATGATCATCAACTCCATAGGGGCAGAAGTCGGCGCGGCGCTACTCTATGAGAACGGAAAAATATCCAAGAAAATTGAGTTCGGGCTGGAACTCAATGTGATAAAAGATATCCGTTACCGCGACAAATTATTTACCCCGGTTTACGAGAAAGTGCTTTCAACAGGAGAAATGGTAGTACTCAACAAATCACAGATAAACAAATATCTCGATACGAAACTGATTAAGTCAAGAAACCTGCATATCAACTCGCTGGCATGCCTTCCTTTTAAAACCGGTTCAACCGTAATGGGTATTATGCTTGTGCTTAACAAACTCAGAAGCGATACCTTCACTAAAGACGATATCGATTCGCTGACAACCCTGGCAAGTATGGCTACAGTCGCCATAGAAAACGCAACCCTTTACCAGCAAACAATATTGAAGACCAAACTTGAGGCGGATGTACGCATGGCTATGGAAATGCAGGTCGAACTGCTCCCAAAAGCGCCTCCCCAAAGCAATGTCTTTGAGGTTTCCTCAATGTATACCCCCGCAGAAATGATCGGAGGCGACTACTACGATTATATCCAAATCGCCGACGGCAAATTCGGTTTCGCCGTCGCCGATGTTACCGGGCACGGAGTACCCGCGGCGTTCATTATGACACAAGTAAAAGCTTGCGTCCAGCTATCTGCCCGCGGAATACCGTCTACACAGCAGGTTATCAAATCTATAAACTCGTTTTTGTATAAAAATATTCCGAAAAATAATTTTGTATCCATGTTATATACCATAATAGACGAAAAAGAACGAACTATTCTGTATACCAGCGCCGGACATAATCCATCTCTATGGTTCTCAAACAAAACAGGCAAATTCAAACAAATCACAACAGACGGTTTATTCTTAAGCCTGTTCGAAAATACCGAATACGGGGAAATTAAAATTCCTTTTGAGAAAGGCGACATTTTTCTCTTTTATACCGATGGGCTCACTGAAGCCGCGAACCAGAAAAAAGAGTTTTTCGGGCTCGAACGGCTAAAACAAATAATTAAGAAAAATAAATCCATGTCAGCGCAAGATATCGCTTCATCCATATTCTGGTCTCTGCAGGATTTCATAGGACGCTCATCACTCAATGACGACATGACCTTTATTATACTAAAAATAAAAGAATAAAATTTTTTTCAGCATCCTTTACATCCTCCTCCCCCTTTTTAATTTTATTGTAAACCATGCCGTATATTAATTCATGATTTCCATATCACGAAAGATGTTGCCGGTCAAATTAATTAAGAGCGTCACCGTCTGAATTGTGGTATAATTGTTTTGATCATAATCCGATAATTATAAAATTTTAACTATATAAAATATAATCAAGGAGTATCTCAATAATGCGAATGAGAAAACACCCTTTTTTTACAATGTATTGTGCGGCATTAAGTATTTTTGCCTGTACCGGCCCGCTTGTGGCGGCAAACATATCCCAGTACAAAATTCCACATGAAATAGGCGAAATTACATCCTCAAACGAAACATCTTCAGATAAAGTAATTATCAATATCCAGGACGCCCATTGCGTAAACGAAGCTCAGGAAAATATCATCAAAATACTGAGAGAACTAATTTCTGTTTATAATGTTCAGCTTGTCACTACTGAAGGCGCAAGCGGTGAAATAGAATCGGAAGAATTTTTGTTTCCGGATACGAAAATACGCAGAAATGTGTCCGGATATTTTCTCAAAAAAGGAAAAATCACGGGAGCTGAGTTTTTGTTAATAAATGGCGATTATAAGTTTACACTGCGAGGCGCTGACGACAAAGATTATTATACCGATAACTTCAACTCGTTTGTGCACTCAATAAAGTCGCGCGAGAAAGCCCTTGAACTGCTTGACAAAACGGATGCCGCTTTTAATAAACTGGGTTCTAAACTGTTAACGGAAGAATCGCAGACTTTTTTTTCAAAAATAAAAGAGTACCGGATGGAGAAAATATCGTTTGTCGAATTCTGTTCTTTAATGGCGGATTACGCGGATAAATACGGCGCTGATATATCACAATTCAAGCAATTTCAACTTCTTAGAAAAGCCGTTTTGCTTGAGCAAAAGATCAATTTCGATAAAATCTCCGCCGAACAGGCAAAATTTGTCGATTCGGTATCAAAACTTATTCCCGAATCACAACTTAAGGAACTATTGAATAAGAACCTGATGTACAAACTAAACAAAATTTCTCCCGCCGAATATTTTCTTTATCTTGAACGGATAGCAGATTCGCACGATACCGAGGTTTCTCTGGCGGATTACGACAATTTATGCGTTTACATCTCATACCTGAAAATTTACCAGAAAATCAATTTTTCGTCTCTCGCGAAAGAAGTAGCGGATATTGAGTCGATAGTAAAAAAAGCTGTATTTAAGAATGATGAGGAACTTAAATTATGTTCCATGAGCGAATCGGTTATAAAGCTCAAACGTTTTTTCGCGCTACAGCTTACTCCACGCGAAGTGGAACAGATCAGGGAGAAAAAAGAACCGTTTTCCGCCACTTTAGCCGCGAACTACATCATGAAATCCTGTACCGCCAACAGTATCGAGTGGGATTATAATCCCGCTGATTTTAAATGGATCGACGATCAGATACCGTTCATAGAGAATTTTTTCCACGTAGCGAAATTCAGGGACAAGGTGCTTGTGGATAATACACTTGCCGAAATGGACCTTGAAGGCAAAAATATCGCTGTTCTGATTTGCGGAGGGTTTCATACAAAAGGAATTGAGGACGAACTTCGCAAAAAAGGAATTTCTTTTATAACCGTAATCCCGCGCGTATCCAAAGCAAGCACCAACGATGAATACCTGCAACTTATGACCGGCGAGAAAACACCTATGGAATCGATGTTAAGTTTATCCAACGGTTACCTCGCTTATCAGAGCCTGCTCGCTACCGTTGCGCTTGTTGATCCTGACGCGAAACTAATTTTCTCAACAAGTTATAAAATCGATTCGCTCGTACAACTTGCCGACAGCGTGCTCACATCCGATACCGGCCTTCAGGCACAGCTGGCGCAAAACCCGGCTCTTGCAAAACAATCGTTTCTCCATGCGCTAAACTCAAAACTCGGCGATTACTTACCAAATTTAAAGGGAATAGAAATAAGAGACATCGCCGTATTCAAAACCGGAGAACGATATTACAAAATTTCTTATAACGGCAAAGAAATGGCGTTCAGAATAACCTCAACCCGGGAAACGGATATGGCAATACCGCTCGGCGAACGGATTAAATCCGATCTGGAATCGATACTGTCGAATTCGCTCAAAGAAAAAATAGGGGCTATCGGCAACACTGAGGTCGCGCTAATTGATCCGAGCGGGTTTGACGCAGCGGTATCTTATGCTGTCTCGCATGATATCGTAGGTTCATTCAAACTTGAGGCACCTGAAAAGACAGGGTTCTCAAAACAGGCTCAGATTTTAGCGGGTGTTTACGAAGCTGTTAAAACTAATCAGAATTATATTTCAGTATCGGTTTTATCGGATTCAATCGCGGAAAACACGATCACAGTGAATTTTCTAAAATCCATTGACCGAACTGTAACTATGAATGGGAAAACCGGCATAATCGCTCTGACCCCGAAACTCAAATTCGTATCAAGCCTATACGCTACAGCAGGTAATATAAGGAAGATAAATGAGGTACCTGGTTTTAGCGAACTTTCCTCAGCGGTTGATCCGGCATGGAACGGTAAACAAATATATGTGGAGAGGGATCTTGTACTCCAAAACACGTCCGGCAACCTTGACATATCGGCTGTCGGCAGGTCCATACCCGCCATAGCCGCTCTTGCCGACGCTTTAGCCAAACCGCCTGCCGATACCGATCTGCTCAATTACGAGATCGACCGTATTGAAGGAACGGATTTTGTAAAAGTAGTGCTGAAAACCCCTTCTGTACATCCGGGCAAAATAGAGGATTTTCATCCGGGTATAATCGCTATCCGAGAAAAAGTCGATGAGTTCAGCCCGGTTAAAATCAACAATATTCCTGTCGGTAAAGCTTATATAGCTATGGATACACAAACCGGTAATGTATCGTTACTGGCATCCGATCCGGTTACGGCTTCAAAAAAGGAAATAATGAAGGTATCGGATGAGTTTATTGGCTCGTTTATCAGCAAAGTTGTTTCGCGCCAATCAAAATCGCCTGAGATTGAAAAAGTATCGGGGTACCTTTCCGATATAAAATCCGACAGGGCGGCGCTAACTCGTTTTTTAGCTCTTTATCCATCGGAATTAACACTTTTTATCAGGGAACTTGAGAAAACCGCACGAAACTATACGGAAAACAATGCTCCACACCCATACGTAATTGAAGGAATAATGGTTGATCGCGGAGAAGGGTTTGAGCCGGCTATAGACTGCGGTGTCGCTAAACGAAACCCATCGTTGCTACTTAAACCAAAATATGGCGACAGCACCCAATCTCGCGAGGTATTCGATGAAATAGCCACTGCGATCAATAATCTTCCCCTAAAAGAGAAAGAAAACCTTACCGCCGGCTCACTTTACGGTGAACTGCGCAAAGTTCTCGGCGAAAATAATGTAAACTGCGCCGCGTATGCCCTGTTGGCTTCAACAGAAGGCAAATCCGAAGAAGTATCGTCATATTTAACAACACAACGAAGAAAAGAACTCGACGGGTTCAACCCGCTTAAACTCACCGCAGCGATTATTTACGCCATAGATAGAGTTTACAGGGGTATAGACCACTCCAAGATGGTATCTGAAGACGGGTTTGTGCAAAGCAGTATGTTCAGCGTAGCGAAAGCGGCTCAAATAATGGCAAATATCGTATCGCCTCAATCCGCGCAAGGTTCTCCCTCCGGATACGATCTCGGGCAAAATAAAGATAAAATACTGCAACATATCGCCAACCTTATCGAATCGGGTAACCGGATGATCCTGATTGTGGATACACCTCAGGGAATTCCACATTACATATACCTTGGAGCGGATAAAACCGGAAAAGTCTATTTGAAAGATCCGATGGCGCCGGAATCGGAACAGGGATTAATTTCATTTGATGAATTTATCAGGATTTACTCAACCAGGTTAACCGGAAAACTAATTCTATTTCAACCATGGCAAAAACCGGATGACGTTGCCCTGTTATCCGATGAACAGATGCTCGACGCGGGAGCTGCTATGGGAGATATCGCCTCCTTCGGTATGGCTACAGGCCCATCAGCGTCAGTTGGTTTGGTAAATATCGGCGCTCATTCTTCACACGCGGGCATGAAATTTATGTTTGATTCGTTTGACGTATCCGGATGGGGATATTCCGGCGATGGCGATGAAGAACCTCAAAAAAACGATTTTTACCGAATCCGGACAGCGTTGTTCGATACATTCGGCAAACAAAACGTAACCATAAACAGATTAACGGATCAAAATAACAGCGAGATGATTGCCATCCAGATAAATTTGCCCGATTTTCCCCGGGGCGATACCGGAAAAAAACTATTTGACCAAACCACTCTTAATTTACTGGACAAACTGTTTCCGGGCGAACCATTTTATATTGATGATACCAAACCATTAAAAAGAATGGAAATAAAAGTAAAAAGAGAACAAAAACGAATTGGAAAATACGCGAGAAAAAGGCGAAGAAAAAATAAAGATGATGATGATGAAAAGGACAAAGACGAAGACGAAGATGAAGAAGAATACGAGATACCCGATTATACCCCCGTTTTGGTACATCCATATGATTTGACGAATTTTAAACATATGCCGAAAAACGCTTATGATTATTTCGGCGCCAAACGCCTTATACCCGGTACTGGCGCTGAAGTGGCTATACTTACCGCGTTTAAGGGCGATTTCATAACGCGAGAAATGATCATGAACATTCTGATAAACAGGTATGGGGAAAATTTCGAGTACGGTTACGATGCGGAAACAGTAACCCGCCTTATGCTTTATTTAAGCTCAACTGTCGATGAATACGGCAATACATCCATTTTAAGCGGCGAACAGGCGATAATGCGCCTGTTCAGACTCACGGATACGGTAGAAACCTTAAACGCGATCGGTTCTATTTTGGACAATACAGGAGACTATACCCCATTGTTGCGGCAACGGATAGAAAATATTTTGAAAGAAATCGGCATCGATCCCGAATCAATAAAAAATAAACATGAGGATAACTTCAAAAAATATGATTCCTCAAAAAAATATCCGATTGCGTCAGTTGAATTTTTGTATTCCGCTCTCGATAATCCCGCACAAACTCTGGATGACAATTTTATAACTGACTTTTTCGGCAATACAAAATATTTTTCTATTTCAAAAGCGGTAAAAGCGAAACTCGAGTTAAAACAGGCGGTATCCGCGTTAACCGTTGCGTACCCTTCAATATCAGCTGATATAGAAAAATTTCTTATGTGGTATATTGAAGGTAAAGCTCCTTCAGAACTGGACACCGCGCCAATAACTTACCGTGAACTTAAACTGAAAGAAGCTGTAGAATCGGCAAAGAGGACTTATCCTGAATCGGTTGAAGAAATCATGTCTTTCGCTAAAAAACTGAGCGGAATGGATAAAAGCTTGTGGGCAAATGAAATATCGGATTTCAAAAATATCGTATTACAAAGCGAATCGGCGTTGAATTACCTAAATTCCGCCGCAACGTCAAGCGCGATTTCGTTAAACATCATAACCGCTCAGGATACACACGAATACATAAGCGCGAGGTTTTCTCCGCGTTCAGATAATTTCTTTACCGGAATCGCTTCAGGCAAAATCTATTTCGGGCCTGATATTGATTCCATCGCTCCTCTATCAGGTACAATCAGCGCTTCAACCGGTTTATTTAAAAACGAAAAAGGAAAACCCGCTTTAAATTCTTCTTCTGTCCAGGTTTATGCCGTACCAGCGGGAGACTATGAGATAATCTGGGCGGACAGATCCGATATCAGCGGGAAAAACGCACAGGAAACCGCAGAAAACATACATGTGCTCAACGCGATTACCGGAGAAGATAAACCCGCTAACGCTCAATTCTACAACTCAATTATCGCCCAGCCAGAGGATAAAATAACAAATAGCCTCGCTGCATCCGAACTAAAACCGGCGATAGGAAGTACGGTTCAAGCCCACACAATAGATTTTCTTACGGAAATCAAAGACGGGAAATACAAAATCAGAGACGATATCTTCACTAATTTCCCCGCAGATATTAAATCCGCTTTTATCACGGCTGTCGCTCAAGGGCCGGCTTACAGCCTGCTTTGCGCCGCGGTAAACGAAGCGCGCCAAAAAGGGTTGCGCCTTGCGGATACAGTAATTGACGCATCATCCGTTAAAGAATCGATGCCCGGATCAATTAGTCTGCCCAACAGTATAGTACTGGCGGTATCCCCATCCGGCGAAGATCAATCCGTGATAGATGCCATCACCGGATCAGCCGGAGCGGGAGCTAAAGTCGTACTCATCACTTCTCAGGCAGGCAGTACCGCCGATAAAACCGCGAGAAAATCAGGCATACCGGTAATTACCGTATCGCCATCAAGTACCGACAGGATAACGGAAGGGTTTGCTCCGCCTGCGTTTGCCGCACTTCGGGTAATCGGGCTTTATCTGTCTTTCAAATCAGGTCTTATTGATGAGACAAAATTAGATTCCGAACTAAAACAGCTGACTGTTCTCGATAAAGACGGAGTTAACCTTCTTGAAAAAACTGTATTTGACCCTGTAACGGATACTAAAGAATACCGCCGGAAACTAAATAAATTAATCGACAGGATTACAGCCAAAGGCAATCCTATCGGTCCCGACGATAAAGGTGAAACATACAGGAGTTTCGATTCCGCAAACATTTTTGTTATCGCTTCGGGAAACAGAAGCGATGCAATACCCGCGGCACAAGGGTTTGCGGAAAAAATCGGAGCGGGCACGAAGATACCCGCTGTTTTCGCGTCGCCTGATATTTTCGCCGACAAAATTCCGGGTGCCGGCGCGGGGATAACCATGCCGGATGTCGATTCGCGAATAGCCACTATTTCCGCCATGACCGGAAAATATGCTCCCGGCAATCAGCTCGCTGTCGATCCCATGTCCATTGGATTAACGCCTAAGGATATATCTTCCATTAAAAATATTGTTGTTATGGGCGCAGCTCAATTATCTTTTACGCTCGATTATATAGGCGATAAATATTCACGCGCGGCATCTATCCCGATCAGCTCACAGTTTTATTCCGAAGGCACGTCCGCTATATCGGCAGGCACTATCATAATTGCGCTTAACCCGCAATCGGATAACGATTACCGGATTGTTTCCGAGGCACAGCAAAAAGGCGCGAAAGTTATTTTTGCCGGATTTTCGGATATAAAAGATAAAACCGTACAGGCGGGTTTCTTTGAGTTTGACGGGAAAGACAGTTTCACCGCTTCGCAAATCGGATGCGACCTTATTATTATGGCTATTCTGCAATCACGGGGTGAAAAAGGGTTTGCGCAATCCGATACTCAAGCCATGGTAGAGAGAATAAACGGTTGCGCCAAATCGCTTCGTGTTCTTGCCGACAGTTTCGGGCAGGAAACATCGCCTAACAAAATAAATCTGGAACGGTTGATAGCGTTGGTTCGCCAAACAGGGTGGAATACCATATCCGGGCCTGTAGTCGCATCGCCTGTGTCTATGGCGGCGTCAAAAGATATGGCTTTAAAGCTGGTTTCGGCGACAGGAAACGTATTTCCCTCTTCCCCATTGTATTCTGCAAACTGGCAGAGCGTTGTGCGTCCCGGTGGAATAAGTTGGTTTTATATTCCCGCGAAAGATTCTGTCTATTACAATGATTTTACCGCAAAAATAAAAGAAACCGCCATTCGGCAATCAGCGGTTTACCCGTTGTTTTCCGCTCAATCAATTGTTCCGGGAATAACTGTCGCAATTGCTGTTGAGGATAAAGAAAATACATTTACCGCTCATTTATCCAATAGCGATTATTGCGCGCTAAACTCAAATTTACGCGCCGGGTTAACCGACTCCGCCCGTGCTCAAATAGTGTTTTCCATGCCTTCGGGTTCACCACTTGAGCAAATATTGATAAACGATATTATCGCGGGTTCTTTATACGGGTCTTTAACCGAAGACAAAAAAAGGCCGGCCGCAAAAACGGAAAAAGTTGCGCCACAAATTTTAATCGAGATAAAATTTCCCGCGGTTTACGAATTTCAACCACAGTATGACGATAATGTTATCCGCAAACTCAAAGAAATCAACCCGGAACTGTTTGTTTTTACAATCGCACCGGATGGAATTGAGGTTGGCGATTATTCCGACGAAATATTGCGCATGCCTTCATCGGACCCTGTAGCTATGATAACATCGCTTGAGTTTCTGGCGATTAACTTAGCGCAACAGCGGTTTTTGTTCCCGATATCGGAAATAAACAATATGATAAACTTAATTTTCGCGAAAAACAAAGGAATCTCACCAGCCAGCGCAAATAATCTGATAGACAGGTATCTGCACGGCGATCCTGAATCCGTGAACATAATAAAAACCGCTATCGCGAAATCAGATTATTCTGCTGAACGCAACTGGAAATACATAAATAATCTGTTGGAATACCTTATTTATAAGGTAAATATCAACCCGGCATCAATTCCTATGCTTGATTCCGCACCGGATTTGCGCAAATCGGTAATTGACGCAGCGGTAACAGGCGCGTTTGAACCGTCATCAAAACTGCCGGCTAAATTCAGTTTCGGTTCGGATTTGGTACCGTTTCAAAAACCGGTGATAAACATCTCTCCAGGCAAAACAGCGGTTCTGAATCTGCTCAAAAACGAAATAGCTAAACTGATACCTGTGGAAACTCTTGAAAAAATGACTAAAAGAGGATCCGAATACGCCGGAGTTCAATCCCAGGCAAAATTGATTGCCCAATCGGATAAATCCGATGAAGATAAAGCGATTGAGGCAATGAATCTGTACCTTACACAGGTGCATCCCGTAACTTCCCGAATGGTATCTATAATAAAAATATACGGAACTACGGCGGAAAAAGCGGAACTTGAATCTATATTGGTATCGAAAGTTGCGGCGGTAGATAAAGCGATATCAATCGCGGGTTTGTTTTATGACCGTATAGCCGAACCGAGATTAATCAAGGTTCAAAATATTATTGCGGAGCATTACAGAGGCCTTGAATCAATCGATTTGAAATTTAGATTTGATTCCTATCAGCCTGTGCAAACTACAAATACTGTTGTTATTGACGCTGGAGCGATATCGTCACCCCTGCTTTTGCTGGGAGAAATTGAAGCGGAACTGCTCGCGATTATGTTTGAACCTGTTTTTCTTGCTGTCCTTCGTGAAGGGTTTATTGCGGAAGGGAAAGCGCCTGAAATCGCTTATGAACGGGCAAACAGTATGCTCGATCATTTTACCCGGTTTGTTACTTTCAACTCGGAAATAGCTTTGTTCGATTCAGCAAACGATAATTTGTCCGATTCAGCACTAAAGGTTATATCCGATCCGCAAAACGGGATTTACCGCGCGGAACTGCTCAATGAAATACTGCTCGATTATAAACAGCAACTGCGCATTATCGCCGGCAACCCTCTAATTAGCGGGACGCAACGTATTGAAATGGCAAATACCGCCCGATTCAATATCGTGCGAGAACATATAAACGGATCTTTATATTCCGTAAATGAAAAGTTCCTTAAAGAATCATATGATAAAGTAATGGCCCAAATTAACTCGGCCCCGCAAAGAAAAAGCGGGATTTTCTCGTTAACGGCAAATCAGGATGGCGATATTGTTGAACTGAAATCCGGAGAGGAAGCATCTGATGATATTCTGGCTGATATATCTATTGATACCGATAAATCGTTGCCTGCAATCAACCTGATTAATTTCGACCTGATTTCATCGCCTGGCAAAACCGAATTTCTTACCGATACCGATTCTTTAAACGTCAAAGAAAAGATACGCGAATTAAAATCCGAAAACAAGGGCCCGGCAGTGATATATTCATGGAACCGAACTCCGGAAGACATGGCTATGCGCCTGTCGTTTTTCGGGTTGACTGTCGAGAAAGGATTGAATGGTTCTACCGATTCCGATGTAATCATTATAGGCAGTGAGGATTTAAAAGCATTCGCGCCGGATAAGTTTACTGATCCGGACACAACAGGTGTAACACCCGCACAACTGGCAGGCAACATAAATCTGGTTTTGGATGTGGTTAAGAATGTGGTTTTCAAAGGCAAATTCGATTCTGAAAACGAAGTCTCGAAAACCCTGAACACGGCAAAATTCAATATTATCGAATCCGATCCGGATGTTGTTAAGATAGTTTTGGATTTGGGGCTCAAAATCGGGTTATCGCGCAATTCAGCTTCTGCCGCTATTTCATTTAACGAAATAGAAGAAGGGTCAAAACTCGAAATCGGCGGCGACAGAATTAATTTTCTCAAAACGATGGGGCCGGACGCTGTGGTTGATCCGGAAACAGTGATTGTGGAAGTATCGCAAAAGGCGCGCCCAGACCTGGCGCAATGGTTTGAGCGGGCATCTCTGCTTAAAAAAATTAACGGATACCTCCAGACGATAACGGAAACCAGAGAAACGGATTCCGAACCTATCGAAAAAGGCGCATGGGTAGACCAGCTCACATCGGCGCGTGATAAAGTTATATCTGCTCAAGACAGATCAGCAGTTGATCAAACTTCGAGAGAAATCTTACCCGTATTTGTTGAGATCGACAGCTGGTTCGGTAAAGTTTTATCTGTAGACAAGTTAGATCAGTTACGCTCATCCACTCAAGTCAGAGTCAAAGATATGCGCGATGAGTTCCTTGAGGTTAAATTTGTGCTTGGCGCAGAAATGGGAGGTGTAGCGGTAAGCATACCTCAACGCAAAATGGAGTATAATATCCGTGAACAATTGCGAATAACCCGCGAATTCGATAAAGCGGCATAAAAATCTATACAAAAAAAAAATTGCAGTATTCCAGTTTGATAATATGATATTAATGAAAATGTTGCTCGTAAGGTAACTTTTTCACCGGATGCCTCATATCTTTTTTTAATATAGAACAATATTCGCGTCAGTTTCGCATTTCAGCAAAAATTATCAAAACTTTAATTTTCGCAAACGATAACCTTATTCTCGCATATGCAGGAGTATATCCATGGACTATATTAAAAAAGTGAGCCGTGCGATTAGCTTTATCGAAAAGAATCTTGAGCAGGAAATAAGGTTATCGGATATTGCCCGAAAGGCTTGTCTGTCGGAATTTCACTTTCACCGTATATTCAGCGCATTAGTCGGGTGTTCTGTAGGAGAATATATCCGCAAACGCAGGCTTTCCCGGGCGGCTGAAGAATTGCTTGTTACCAGAACACGCGTTATCGAAATAGCCGTAGGTTATTGTTTTGGATCACAGGAATCGTTCACCCGCGCGTTCAAGAAACAATTCGGGGTTAATCCGGCTCAGTATAGAAAACAAAAAAAGAGATCTTTTATATTTGAAAAAAAAGAGATCACAGAAGATTATCTCTTACATTTGGAAGGAGGATTAACTATGGAACCGAGAATCGTAACCAAAGAAACGTTTAAAGTAATCGGCATGCAGGGAAGAACAACATTAAAAGACAATAAAATACCGCAATTGTGGCAAGATTTCATCCCGCGAATGGAAGAAATTCAAAACCGCACCGATAAAGCCGTTTCATACGGCATTTGTATGGTTGACCCTGATTTTGATATTAAGGATTTTACCGATACTACGGAATTTACAGAATTAGTGGCGGTAGAGGTAAACAATTTTGATTTTGTACCGCAAGGTATGGTTACACAGGTTATTGAGCGCCAGAAATACGCGGTTTTTACACACAAAGGGAGTCTTGCGAACCTGCGCATGACATATGATTTTATCTATGGAACATGGCTTCATAAAAGCGGTATGGAACTGGCAAAAACCGTCGATTTTGAATATTACGATAGCCGGCGGTTTAATCCAATCGATCAGGAAAACTCGGAATTTGATATTTACATTCCCATAAAATAAAAAAGGGACGCGAAACATTCCGGGAAATTTCATAAAAAAACGAACCGACGTGGCGGTATTAAAAAAAATAAGAGTTTAGATTGTGAGGCTCCTTCGGGACCTCACAATCTAAGAAAACAATATTAGTTGCGCGGAAACCTTAATTTAACTATATTGTGTCCTGCATTGTTCGAGCGCCCAGGCGATATCGGATTCAGATATATCGTCGATTATCTGAACTTTCCCTATTTTTTCAGGAATGACAATACGGATTTTTTTGTTCCGGACTTTTTTGTCGTAATACATATGTTCGATAATTGAATCGGTTGTGATGTTTTCCGGTATTGAATACGGAAGCCCGGAGTTGGCGGTAATTGTTTTTATTCTCTGCAGGCTATTGTCATCAAACCCGAGAATTTTCGTTCCAAGATACGATTCAGCTATCATTCCCATTGCCACCGCTTCGCCGTGAACATAGGTTTCGTAACCGGCAATAGCTTCTATCGCATGCCCGACAGTATGCCCGAAATTAAGTATTGCCCGGAGAGCCGATTCGCGTTCGTCTTTGCCCACAACATCGGCTTTTATCCTGCATGAGGTGCTTATTATTTGTTCCAAATGGTTTTTATCCAGTTTCATTATCTTTTTTAAATTTTCCTCAAGATAACAGAAAAATTCCTGATCCCAAATTATTCCATACTTAATAACTTCTGCAAACCCGGCTTTTAGCTGGCGGGCATCAAGTGTTGACAAAACCGAAGGGTCAATCAGCACCATCATGGGTTGATAAAACGCTCCGACAAGATTTTTACCTTCCTTAAGGTTAATACCTGTTTTTCCTCCGACACTGCTGTCGACCTGTGCTAAAAGTGTTGTGGGTACCTGAATATATGGTATTCCGCGCATATATGTCGCCGCGGCAAACCCAGACAAGTCGCCAACAACCCCGCCTCCAAGCGCAATCACGATACTATGACGGTCAAGACGGGCGGACAACATCTCGTGATATATTTTCTCAAGCCATTCCATGGATTTGGTTTTTTCGCCGTCAGGAAGAATCAGGGTTTCTATATCAAATCCATTCTCGGTTAAGTTATTGTATACTTTATCCAGGTACCATTTGCTGACTATATCGTTAGTTATTATTATCGCGCGTCTGCCTGTTTTCAAACCGGTAATATATTCCGCGCACATATCCAGTACCCCATGTTCAATAAATATGGGATATGACCTTACATCAAGATCAACCATTATTGTCTGTGCCATAATATTGCCTTTTATTTAACATGTTGTTGAAACGTTATTTTATCCATACATTGCTTCATCTTTGTAAACACTTCCGGATCCGAATTTGTCTGGATTATTTTTTTATAAACTTTTACCGCCATGGGGTAATCCTGCATTTCATCCTGATAATATTGGGCAATCTGTTTAAGCAATTTTATATCCGTAGGAATAAGCTCTATTAGATGCATATGGCTCTCTTTTAGCCGTTCATAAAGTTTATGATCTTTGCAGAACTGCGCTTTAAGTTTCCATAAATCGATATTATTGGGGCTCAGTTGAGTCGCTTTATCAAGAGCATTGAAAGCGAGGTCATATTTTTTCTGTTCGTTATATATCAGATACAAGTTGGCGTATGTCCTGAAATCGGCAGGATCAAGGGCGATAGATTTCTCGAAATAATCTATGGCGGAATCGTAGTTTCCCATCGTCATATAAATTACGCCGATATTACCCATGTTCCTGGGATCGCCAGGGCGGTAAATCGCCGCCAATTTGGCTTCGCGCAGAGCGTCATCAAGCATATTTTTTTCCATATACATGGTTGCCATACTTCCATGTGCCCGAAAACTCGCCGGAGTGGTTTTCGCGGTTTTAAGCCACAACCTTTGATTGTCTTTCCAATCAAAATTTCGCCTGACAGTAAGAACTAAGAACAAAGCGAGAATAATAAAAAACGAGTAAGCCATTATTCTTTTTGCCGATTCATTTAAATCAAAATAATATTTATCGTATATATAACCGGCTAAAAAAGCGAAGGCGAACGATGGAATATATAAAAACCTGTCCGCCATTAAAATGCCTATAGGTATAATGTTTGACGCGGGAAGAATAGTCATAACAAACCACAGTATCACGAAAGTAAACAATCGCTTTTCTGTAAAATAACACCATATGGCAACACCTATTAAAACGGCAAAAAACAAACATGGGAATAGAAAATATGGCGAAAACAGCTTTGTTATCACTTCAGGAGCGTAATCTACAGACAAATTTACCGGGTAAAAAAGTTTCATCACATAACAAAACCATATTTTCGGCATAGTCAGAAAAGTATATAAAGCCGATCCCGCGGGATACTCGTGATAATATTTTACGGGCCCCGAATATACCGCTTTGCGCATAAAAATATAGATTATCAGCGCCAGCACATACGGTAGTGTCTTACGTATCAGGTCCACAATATAATATGAATATTTTCTTGTCCTGAACATTTTAAAATAACCCCACAGGAATAATATCATGACGGCTCCCGCTACCGCCGCTTCTTTGCATAATAGCGCCAGAAGAAAAAATAAACCGGAAAAAAACGAAAACCTTATATCCACACTGTTTACCGTTAGAATAAAGAAGTAAAGGGATATAAGGAGAAACAACGCCGCGCATATGTCGGTGCGCCCGCTTATAAACGCCACGGATTCAGTATGAATCGGATGAACGGCAAACACAAGAGCCGCCAGTGTAGCTGAGGTCAGGCTAAAGAAATAAAGGCATACATGAAGAACCATGATCGATGTAAGAATATGCAGTATAATATTTGTCAGATGATATCCTATCGGATTGTTCTTATAAAACAGGTGGTCTATCATCAATGATGCCGTAACTACCGGCCGGTAGAAAGCTCCTTTCTGGGCTTTGAGCGAGGCTTCCCAGAAATCTATGGTAAATACCTTTGTTATATTTGAGATATTCTGTATAAAATAGTTATCTTTGATAAGAAGGTTGTCATCCCAGACAAAATCGCCGGATAACGAGTTGAAATACGCGAAAACACAGGCAACAAAAATAATTATAACCGCAACGAATCTTGTTTTCATCAATTAAATATCCGTTTGTTAAAATTAGTGCTGATTATCCCGTAAATATAATATTTTTCCGTGAGATTAGGCAACCTAAATAAAACTATTGTCATCTATTTTTTATGATTATACCTGAAAAAAGGTATCGCGCCTTCTTCGTCAAGGTCAATTTTGTGAACTTTCAAATTAACTTTCCTGACTTGAGGGAGATAATAGATATTCGCCCGTTCTTTCTTCGCTATCGTTAATCTTTTGCCGTCAACCAGGTAAACAAACATAATATTGTTCAACTCGTATCGCCGTGCCTGTTCGCGAACCTGCGGAAACCATGAACCGAGCACAAAAACCGATTTCCCGCCAACATTTCGCGCGAACCGGATTATGTCGGTCCCGAAATCCATTCGCGCAATTCGTTTTTTATGGTTATAAAATATTGAAGCGTCAAACAGGTTTACATTATGTAACGGAATAAACGACGATAAAATTACCAGAAAACAAACCGCAGGGAAAAATATCCGGTTCAATATCCGTTGGGATAGAATAATTAAGAATGGGATTGCGGGAATCAGATATCCCGATTCTGCCGGCAGGAATATAAACATAAACAGGTATATGAATACGATCATCACCCAGATTATATTTTCGTAAGTTTCACTTCCCCGCCGGTTACGAATCAACCTTCTTTTATCTTTTACCAGATAAAACAATACCGACGCAATTCCCCCGCAAATACCGATTGTTCCGGGCCAACCCCATACATTGAGCATAATTCTATCAAAAAATAATTTGTAGTCCGGATATAAAATATCGTAATAGGTTAAGAACTCCAATCCGTATTTATTCATAACCGGGATATAACATGCCAGGCCGGCAAAAAAAGCGGATACAACAAAAATAACGGTTTTTTTCCAATTGCACACACCGGGTATAAACATCAACAACCCAAAAGGCAATACGAATACCGCAGATGTGAGCCTGCATCCCTGGGCTAATCCAAGCATAATACCTGCAAAAACGGGCATTTGTCTCAAAACCAGAACCAGCGATCCCATCAGAAAAAACAATGCCCACATATAATCCATTGAATTTACACTGTTTATATATACTGCAGGCGTAAACGCCAGAGCTGATGCCGCAAGATAATAATTCGCGCACCGTAATTGTTTTAAAGCAAGTACAAAGAAAAAAACGGCAAAGGAACTCAACAAAGCTGTTATCAGATTAAAAACAATGTAATCCGCTCCAAAAAACCTGTAGATAAGCGAATATACCATTTCAACCAGAGGATAACCAGGCTTGCGCGATACCGCGTACTGCCCTGTCCGGGCAATAAAGCGCGCACTGTCCACCATTCTCCAGGAATCCGGATCATCGCCAAACCCGGGAGAAAGAAACGGGATCCGGGATAAAAAAATACATAGAGTGAAAATCAGCAACATTATTGAATCAGGTTTATGCGGATTATAAAAAAAATTTCTTTTCATACCAAATATGTCACTTAATGGAAACCATGATATAAACGTTTGTCCTAACAGTAATAAAACAAAAATAAATATTGAACATAATTATTATACATTAAACTAATGTATGAATATTCGTTTAAAAGTATTTAGTGTTGAACCTCAATATATAGGATAATATCAAATGAACAAATTTTTATATATCTATTAACGTCTAAAAACCATTATATTATAATTTCAGGATAATGATCCGCAAACCTGGCAGACAAATTTTTTTACCGGAGGATATAAAATACATCATGTTTTTTTTGACCAATAAACATACCCGATTAATAATATTACATATATCGATATTATTCATTATTTTTCTCAGTTGTGCCTGTACGCAACCTGTGTTTTCACAGGCGGACAAAACTCCAGCCGATAACGAGGCGGGTAAAAAAGCTGAATCAGCCGTAACGAAAATCCAGTCCGGGATAGAGGTTATTGACAGCAAAATATCCCAGTTGGAATCTTTGGAACTGGCTAAACCCAAACCTGATAAACCGGAAATCATATCCGGTGCAAAAGAGTTCAGTGAACTTGATTTGTTGCGGGAACTGAAAAACCAGTATTTGCGCCAGATTACAGGTATCCAGCGTAAAGAAGCCCTGCTGAAATCCGATTCCGATCTTGATAAAATGATCGCGATATTCAAATCGACAGGTATAGTTGAAAAACCTCCGTACACAATAAAACTTTTCGATTCCATGCACGATCAGCTTGAAGCCGAAAAAAGCAAACAGGATACGCTCAAACTTGCTCTGGAAACTTCGCAAAAAGAGCTTGACGACGCTCAATCGTATTTAAAAAAAGAAGAAAAATCGTACCGTGAAGTAAAAGATTCAATTGATAAATCTAACGCCGATGACCTGCAGAAACTAAATATAGCCGAACTCAAAAAAACTATTGTTAAGAATATGTACCTCTACAAAGAAATTCAGCTTGAGGTCTCGCGCCTTGACCTGAAGAACAACCAGAAAACAATAGGTTTTCTTAAAAACAAAATAAACGCTATAAAAAAGCATATCAGGTTTACTCAGGAAGAACTGTCGGAAAGAATCGTCGAGATAGATAAAAAGAGCAGTGAAATTAACCGTCAACTGCATCAGGCGAAAATAAAACTGAGTGCTAATGAGGCACGGCTTGCTGACGCGCGCGAATCGCTCAAAAAAGCGCGCGGGGAAGAAGAAATAACCCGCCAGCAGGATATCCTCGATACAAACGAAGCGTGGGTTCAGGCAAGTGCGGATCAGGTGGAGATGTTGGAGGAGATATTAACCAACCTATCTATCCAAAAAGAGTTATGGAACAGAAGATATTCCATATTCAACAATAGTAAAACCGTCGAGTATTCCAAATGGAAACAGGAAGTCACTATCATACTTGATAATTCCCGACGCAACCGGCAGGTTATCGAGGCAAGGCTTATTGACCTTGAAACAAATATCACCAATCTGAAAAAAAAAATTGACGCATGGGATAAATCTTACGGCAACAAATCCAACGCCGAATCAAAACTCAGAGCGTTGGAAAAAAACAAGGAGATTTTCAGCCAGAGACTATCGGAGATTATATCTCTTATACGTATAGCGGAACTGTTGGATTTTCAGATACAGGAAGAGCTCCAGCATGTAACCATGAAAGATGTGCTCCAATGGATTTACAGCGCCGTAACAAATTTATGGAAACTGGAACTTTTTGTTATCGGTGAATTACCTATAACAATGGGAAAAGTTTTACGCGCCCTTATATTAATTTTAGTCGGAATATATTTCGCGAAAAAATTTACTCAGCTGATAAAAAAGGAATTTATAATCCACACCCGCATTGACGAAAGCGCCGGTAAAGCTCTTGAAAAAATCATGTATTATTTTCTTATTCTGATGATCGGGCTTTTTACTCTCCATGTACTAAATATCCCATTGACTATATTTACTTTTTTAGGAGGCGCTATCGCTATCGCCATAGGTTTCGGGGCTCAGAACCTGCTTAACAATTTCATCAGCGGATTGATAATAATGTTCGAAAGGCCAATTAAGATCGGAGATATCATTCAGTACGATAATAATTACGGAAGAGTTATCGATATCGGAACACGTTGTACGCTGATAAAACTTTTTTCAGGAATTGATATACTTGTGCCAAACAGCTCTATTATTGAAAAAGCTGTGACTAACCTGACTTTCTCCGACAATAACATTCAGCAATCCATTACCGTCGGCGTAACGTATGGATCACCGACAAAAGAAGTGGAAAAAATTCTTTATCAAACGGTATCTTCCGATACACGAGTACTTAAAGTACCTGAACCTATTGTATTATTCACCGATTTTGGAGAAAGCTCATTGAATTTCGAGGTACTTTTCTGGATCCAGATCTCGCGGCTTGTCGACTCAAAAATTGTCAGAAGCGACCTCCGGTTTAAAATTGATGAAGCTTTCCGCGAATCCAACATTACTATCGCGTTTCCGCAGAAAGAAATTCATCTGAATACATCAAAACCTATCCAGATAAAAATGACAGATTAAACGGGTTTTTTGTAGGATAAAATATCTCAAAAAAACAAGTTAAGGTTTGCGAACAACCGATATAACCACTTCTTTTTACTGGCTCCGGGAAAATATTTATGAATATTTTGCGCGAAATATATTAAAACATCTTTATATAAACAAATTTATTTATTTTGCAATTATTCATGAAGAATAATTCATAACTATTGATATATTGAACTGATGAAATGAAAATTATTTCTAATTAATAGATTTTTTTATCCGGAGAAAATATGGAATATAAAATTGAAGATATTTTAAGAGTCCCCGAACTTCATAAAATAATCGACATATTCTGCAAATTAGCCGGTATTTCGTTTTCAGTTAAAGATTTACAGGGTAAACCAATTTTAAGTTCCTGCAATGAGAAAATATACAGGAATTGCCATGATATCGGTATTGAAAAATACTTTTCCTGTGACGATAGTAATAAACGGCTCGCAGAAAATATAATACCTGGAAAAAGGTTTGGGTTGTATAAATGCTACAATGGGCTTGTTGAAGTGGTTTCAGCAATTGAGATGGAAGACAGGCATATAGCAAATGTTTGCTGTGGGCAGTTTTTCCATGAACCTCCCGATAAAGAATTTTTCAGAAAACAGGCGAAAAAATACGGATTTGATGAAAACAGATATATGTCCGTTCTTTCCCAAATACCCGTAATTGACAATGACCGGCTGGAAACGATTATGGATTTTCTCACAGAACTAACCGGGCTTATCACCAAAATGATTTCCGAACAATTATCTATGAAAAACCAGATAAACGAATTGCGCGAAAACGGCAAATCGATCCAATTAGCGTTTGACAACCCTGAATTAGGGATATGGGACTGGAATATCGCAAAAAATTTCTCTACTTTAAGTAAATCTTTAACCGGACTTCTCGGATATGAACCATATGAAATAAGTTTCGATTTCAATGATTTTCAGAATATGATTCACCCGGACGATTTAGAAAATGTGAAAAATGAGCTGAATGCACTTAAAAAAGGAACAAAACCTTTTGTTAAATTCGAGTTCCGAATAAGGCACAAATCCGGAGAATGGATCTGTATATTGAGCAAAGGTATGACAGTTGATCGTGATAGAGATGGACTGCCCATTCATTTTTGCGGCACGCATACGGATATCAGCTATCTGAAAAAAACCGAGGAATTGTTAAAGCAATCCGAATTGAAATTCTATAATATTTTTATTACTGCTCCCATTGCTATATCGATAAGCGCTTTTTGCGCAGAGGTAACACTATTTCGCGAAGTTAATCCAATGTTTGAGTATATAACCGGCTATTCCCGCAATGAAGTTATAGGGCGAAGTTCCTCGGAACTTAAACTAACACCCGATCCAGAGACAACCGAACGGATAAAATCGGAGTTAATGAAAACTGGTGAAATTATAAATATGGAGTGGCATTCCAAACGTAAAGACGGCTCTATTCTTATCGGGCTCCATTCAGCGCGAATCATGGAAATCGGCGATGAAAGATGTATTCTTGTTACTACTTTTGATATTACCGAATACAAAAAGGTACAAATCGAACGGGAAAAACTAATTAAGGAACTCGAAGAATCCAAAGCTTTGTTTCAAACAGCTATTGAACAACTGCCCTCAGGAATTGTAGTTGCCGACGCACCTGACGCTAATATTCGCATTATAAATAAAGCATTATATGACATAAGAGACAAAACAAATATGGTCCTCGAAAATATTCCGATAGAAAAACACGCGATGAACTGGCAAATATACTATCCTGACGGCCGAATTTTTGATCCGAATGATTTACCGCTTTCACGAGCTATTTTCAAAGGGGAAATGTCAACTAACGTTGAAGCAATATTCAAACACGACAACGGTGAGAAAAGGTGGGTTTTAATCAATGCCGCTCCCATATATGACAAAAAAGGCAAAATTATCGCCGGTGTAGCTGTATGCCATGATATTACAGACAAAAAACAAATAGAGGCGGAACGGAGTTTACTGATATCCGTAATAGAGACAACTAACGACCTGGTTGCTATAACGACCCCCGAAACAAAGATAACCTATATCAACCAGGCAGGCAGAAAATTAGTGGGATTTGATGAAAATGATGATGTATCGCTTTTTGATATACGAACAGTCCATACAAAATGGGCGTATGATAAAATTATGCAAATCGGCATCCCTGGAGCCATACAAAACGGTATCTGGTATGGAGAAACCGCCCTGTTAGGTAAAGATGGCTCAGAAATACCTGTATCGCAAGTAATTATAGCGCATAAATCGGCAAATGGCGAACTACAGTATCTTTCCACAATAATGAGAGATATCTCTGAACAAAAACAGGCTGAACAAAAACTCGAAGGTTTAGTTAGTGATCTTGAACAAAAAAATGCTGAACTGGAACGATTTACATTTACCGCATCTCATGACCTGAAAACACCTCTGGTAACAATAGAAGGGTTTGCGAACCTTATAAAAAACGATTATCTGTTAAAAGATAATTTGAAAATCAATAACTATATCGAGAGAATTATTTTCGCGGTTCACAATATGCGCCGGCTTCTGGATGAATTGCTGGATTTATCTAAAATAGGGCGAATTATAAATCAATCGGAAGAGTTCTTACTGGAAGATTTGATACATGATGCCATGAAAATTGTGCATGGAAAGATTATCGAGAAAAACATTAAGGTTATTGTCGGCAAAAATTTATCCAACTTATGGGGTGACAGGATGCGGCTGCTTGACGTAGCTGTAAACCTTCTGGATAACGCAATAAAATATTGTTCCAATACTGATGATCCGACAGTTGAAATCGGCATCAGATACAATAATGACAACAAGGAGGTCTATTTCAAAGATAACGGGATCGGTATCGAACCGAAATATTTCAATAAAATTTTCAATCTGTTTGAGAAACTCGATCCGAATATGGAAGGAACCGGCATAGGTCTTGCGCTGGTGAAACGGATCATTGAGTTTCATGGAGGCCGAATCTGGGTTGAATCGCAAGGACTGGGAAAAGGGTCTACTTTTTGTTTCACTATTCCGCCAAAATCCAATACTACGGATTAACCGGAATAAACCGCTAAAATGCGTATAAGCGTTTTGCTAAATTTATGCAAATTGAAGTTTCACAATCAACGCAAAACCGATACTAATCAATTGATCTTCTTAAAGCCATAAACACAATCGAAGATTTTTTAAAACGGGGGTTCTTCAGCTTTCAAAACACAACATTTGACAATATCCCAAATACTTTATAAAATGGGTTATTTGTAAATTTAGACAATATATTTTCATTAATTTTTTCTATAAATCCTAAATAGTACGGATTCTTTGAAAATGACAAGTTATGTATAAGTCTCTTATTAAATATTTTGACATTAGTATATACAGTATCTAAAAATAATGGGCAGGAAAGTTTAATAGTATAAATATTTGGAAGGATTTATTTATTTGAAAAATAAAATAGGTATTGTTTTTATTACATCGCTTGAACCTGATTTTTATCTTAAAAAGATATTTTATCCTGTAGCCGATAAACTTAACAGGACAGTATATGATGTTCATTATGTATACTATTCCAATACCGCTGTTTCTTCTCAGAATAAATCAGGGAATAGTTACCTTACAATAAGCGATGAAGCTACTTTAATCCGTTATCTTATAGATAATAATATAGAGATTGCCCATACATACACAGAGGACAAACTTACATATTTAGTTGATAAAGCAAATGTTAAGCGGATAATACAGCATATGTGCAATGATTATTATCAAAATGATACATTCACTTACCCGGTAGATTGCATTTGTGCGCATAAAGAGTCTGTTTTAGAAAAAATAAAAGCCAAGTATCCCCATAAATATGTATTTGTTTTAAAAGATGGTATAGATCTGATAAATCATAGTCCTGATACAAAGGATTCATCAATAAGGGAAAAGTTAGGTATCGCGCCATCTGAGATTGTTATCGGATTTAGCGGTAAAATATCAAGATTGACCTATTTCGATAAACTGATAGAAGTTTTTAAATCGTTATCAACGACGTATCCTCATATTAAGTTTTTTATTTATACCGATAAAGACAACTTAAAATTTGAGCAAATGTATGAGAACTTATCAACTGACATTTTTTTTATAAAAGACCCTGCCGATTTATGCTGTTTTTCAAGCAATATAGATATTGCGATAATTAAACCCGGAACATATTTCGATCCTTATGGAAACATCATATATAAAAATGAAAAAGAATATAACTATATGTTGATTGAGGCAATGGCTTATGCATTACCATTTATAACCGTAAGAAAACGCGCTGAGAAACAGCAAAATAGCCTTATCGAAAACAAAACCAACTGTTTTACAGTGGAATTGGACGACATGGATGCTTATTTGAGCGGTTTAAAAACTTTAATCGACAACGAACATTTACGTTTATCTTTTGGGCAAAAAAGCAGGCAGATTGTGAAAGATAACGCAGACAGCATGCATGTGGCTTTTGAGTATGAAAGGTTGTATGGGTATCTCTTATCAGATCAATTTAGTTTTGATTATCCAAATACCAGACAAAACAAAGAAGATTATTTTTTAGGAAACGCTATAGATATACGAAATATTGATTTAAATAACAAAAAAACGCTTATTGTCCGATCAGGTAATAAACAGAAGACGGATATGGTTATAAAGTGTCTTGTCAATACATATCCCGATATAAAATTATCCGTTTTGTGCCATAAAAAAAATTATGAGGAAATAAATGCTCTAAAAGGGGTTAGAAAAATATATAGATACTCAAAAACAGATAGTTTTTGCGCTAAAAAAATGAAACTGCTAATTCACAGAATTAATCTTATTCGTTTTGATTATATATTTTTTATATTCAATAACCTTGTTGATATAGAACCTTATAAAAATATAGAAGAAATAATTAATGTATCGCAATGCAAAAATGAAAAAATTATTTCAAACGGCGAGTTGTTTTTCAGGTATCCTAAAATTGAAAAACAAGACGTTAATTTACCTGAAAATGATACTTTTTTAAACAAAACCTTAGATACAACAAAAGATTATATATTATCAACCAGCTGGGAGAAAAACATATCCAAATTGCCGTATTGCGACATATTTAAAATACAAAAGTATGGTGAGGTATTTAAGACCTGCAACAAAATATTATATTTCGGTGACAAAACCATGCCTATTGTTGGTCTTTTTGCTGATGAGATAAAAGACAAGCAAATAATATCTATAGATATAGTAGAGAAAACGCATATCGATTTGATCGCAGATATTTGCGACCTTCACATGATTGATGATAACAGCATAGACGGCATAATCTGCTACGCAATATTAGAACACGTATATAACCCCTTTAAAGCAGTATCAGAACTACACAGAGTATTAAAACCGGGGGGAAAGATAATAACTTTTTTGCCATGGTTGTGGCAGTATCACGGTTACAAAGACCAAATGCTCGATTTTTACAGGTTTTCTAAAGATGGTGTCAGGTATTTGTTTAAAGATTTTTCATACCTTGAGTTTTGCCCAATAAGAGGCCCTATTGAAAGTGTTTGTGTGTGTGTGCTTAATTTTGTTAAAATGAAAACAAAATTTCACAGGGTATTTTCGTATCTGATACGAAAACTCGAAATGACTAACGATAAAGACCCATCAGCATTTAATATTTTTGCCATAAAATAAAACTGTAATAGTTTCTATAAAATCTGATGAAAAAGAATTTTCCTGAAATCACAAAATAAATGAAATCATTGTGTTAAAACTATTTCAGCGTTTTCATTATATTTAACGAATCTTAAAAAAGCCGAAATTCAGGTATACTGTAAACAACATCAGACTGAACTCTCGATAAACGCGTTAAACCGCGATTTTTTCTGTATGAACATTGAACCGTTATTAGGAGTTATCTCTTTCCCGCCAAGCATGAGATAATCACCTGTATTAAGAGCGTTTCGTACTGCTGTATCTGCCGATACCGGATATAGGGTTTGCGCAGAAATGCCCGGATGGAGGTTCGCGAAAACGCGAAGTGCATCGAGAATATTTATTTTTCTATCGGCAGTGATTACGCCGAAATCCGATGCCGCATCCATTACTTCAGCCCTATTCGAGAACACCTTTATATTCAGCCTGTTGATATTCTGGTTTGTGATCCGCTCAAGAATAAAACGAGTATATTTTTCATTCGGTCCAACTGCCGGAATCGATCCCATGATTTCATTTCCAAAAAACAGTTTTATTTTTCCGCTTATTCCGGTTCCCAATATGCGGGTGATCTCATGGGTATCGAGTTTATCGGAAAATACGGCGATTTCAGCTGTTCTGCCTGCATCGCTGTACTTTTTCTGCAGAGAATCGATGTATTCCTCAATAACACGTTTCTGCGTCTGGTTACCCTGATTGTATTTCGATGTCAACTGAAACGTATCGAAATCAAGAATAATTACATCTCTGTCGCCATATGGTGACACAATATATTTTGATTCTTCCAGAACTTTAATAAGGTTTACTGTCTGTGTAACCGTCATTTTTGATTCGGTTGCCAGCTCAATAACTTTCTGGGCCGTTATGCTTGCCCCCTGCGAAATCCTCGGTATCTCCATCAAATATGGATTCGACTCTATTGCCTTAATCGACGGAAGTTTTGTTTTACCGGATACGTATTTGTTCAGATACGCGATAAGCGATTCGGCGTTATCGGGAGCAAACTCCGCAAAAATGTTATCCGGATCATACATTTCGCCAATAGCTATATCAAAAACACTTTTATCGGAATGAGTTACCGCTGGCTGTGCGGATTGGTCAACCGCATTTGCCGCAACCGACACCCTTCGCTGTATATCGCCTTTAATCGATCCGGCATCAAGATCCTGATCGGTAGTGTTTGGAGTAACTATTCGGTTTACATTGAGGTATTCCAACGCACCGTCATAGACGCCGAGCAAATTCTTTGAACTCAAACCATTTATTGGTGTATTCCATAAATCCACAGCTATACCGGACTGGTTGAATAAAGTATCGATAGCCGCAATCAGATCCGGCTCAAACAATCCTGTGTTCAAAGCGGAACGCAAATCGGAATTGAGTGAATTCAGAGCCTCGATACCGGTTTTGCCTTTATACACGAATTCAATTTTCTGATTATCTCCGACAGGCAACCCGGCAGGTAAATACAACGCGCCGTCATCGGTATCCATAACCGCGAGGTTCATGTTGCGCGCGATCCAATCTTTGGTTAAAGCAAGTTTCGGATTTGCGGACAACCATTCGTGAAGGTTGCCCAACCCATTTTGTATCTGGCTGATGAGCTGATTGATATCAGCGCCGGTTTTTTGGGAAATAGTCAGGGCACCGTTCAGGTAATCGCCAAGTTCTTTCAATGTAAAATTATCGATTTCAAATAAATCGGATAACGGAACATCTTTTTCTAACGGTGTCAGGGCACGGATCCCGTCTGCGGCAAGCCATTGAATGAAAGAAATGCTCATTTCAGGCGATAATGCGTTCACAAAATTTATATTGTTCCGGTTAATAAGAATATTGAGTTCAACCTCGACCCTCTCGCCTGTTTGTGTGGTAAATATTGCTTTGTTATTGCTTAGATTAATCCCGTTGAGAAACTCGATAACGGCGATATTTGAATCGATGTTATCGCCGAACAAATTGCCCGAAACAACGATCTTGCGGATTCCATTGTTGACACTATCAGTTATAGACGCCTGCAAAACATCGGCGTTACCGTTGATGTTGCCGATAACCGTAACCGGGGCAACGTTTCCTGCGGAAATTTCATCGTTCAGTTTGCGGAGATTATCCGAATACTCGTTATGCGGGTTCCATACACCGCGCGTAAAATTTTTACCGGGTTGTGAAGGTGAATCCATTGAAACCGTTAATGTTGACGCTCCAGGCAAATCGGGTTTCGGCGCGGGTGAAACAGGCACGACAGATCCGTTACTGTCAGGCGGAATATTTTGTGGTCCGGTTATACCTGTATCAGTTCCGGCTAATCCTTCTGTATCTCCATTTCTTACGGTTTCTATAGTATCAAGATACAATTTGTCGAATTTATCTTTGAATTCCAGATCAGAATCGACTTCGTCAATCAGAGGAACAATTGAGGCAACCAGCAACCTGTGTTGGAGTCTTTTGTTTTTCGCCAGTATTTCATTTACTCTTTGTGAAACGGTAGACGGATTAAGTATAAGAGGCTGAACAATCAGGTTGTATCCGAGTTCAACGGAGTTCTTAAGTATGAGGCCAAGAGTTGAGCCTGCCATATACCCGGCTAAAATTTCGGTTAAAATAACAACCAGAGGCATAAACGACGCGGATAATCCCCAAATCGCCATATGCATTGCAGGCAATAACGTTCCGGCGATAGCGCCTGTTGTCTGTTCAAAACTGCGTGTACCGAGGAAGAATAAAATCCCAACTGCGGAAGCCATCCCCAGAATACCCATGGTTGATGCGGGTAACCCGAACAGGATCAGGTTCGTCCCGACAACCAGAGCAGTAGCCACAGCACCGAAAAACCTTTCTCTCCCTTTATTTGTAAAATAATTGCGAATGGAACTCAAACTCGAACCGTATTTCATTTTATCGCCGGTTTTGGAGGATGTAACGATATGTCTGGCAATTTCAAAAGGAGTGAACGATTCACCTAACCGTTCATAAATTTTCTTAACAATTCGTAACCTCTGATCAACAGCGAATTTGGATAATGCCCGGTTGACATCGGTTTCAACCTGCATTGCGTTGTCACCATAAATTTCACGGTAATAAGGTTTTAAGCGTTCAAGATATGTTCTTTCAAGAGTAGTGAGAATAAACCTCTGGTTGAATACTTTATCGTATTCCTCCACAAGATGCGTCTGGCTTCCGATTGAAGAGACAACATCTTTTATAATGGAAATCCTGAATTCGTCGGAGAATGTATTCTGATCCGCTAGCGACGCCATTTTGTCATTGATAGACAGTTTATTGTAATTTTCGGTACGCAAATTCATTATATAAACCGGTATACGGTCTATAAGGTACAGCACGAAATATGCTCCGCGTTCCGCTCCGGTTACATACAGGAACAGTAGTCCAAGATATAACGGCGATAAAACCGCTGATCCGCCGACAATCATGAATGTCAGGTAAGCGCCGATACCGCCCATAAAATATCTTAAATAATGTTTCGTGGCAGAACCTTTATATATACCCATCGATTCGCTTATCATAAGGAGTATCGGTATTACGATTGCCCACCATCCCATCAGAGCGGCTGAAGCGGCAACCATGGTAACATTGAATATCTTGCTTAATATCCCTATTATTGCCGGTTTGCGTGTTATGTTTGTAGGTATGGCTTTATTGAACCGGAACTGCCATAAAATATCACGTGCCTGTTTAAGTTGAGTTGCAGGAACTTCGTAGACCGTTCTTATATTTTTTAACGCCGTCAACCGAACATCGGGCTGAAGGTTTTTTATGGTTTCCATAATGGAGTCAAGATCATTCTGGCGAAACCCGTGTACGATCAGGTCGTTTATTATTTCTTGTTCCTCAGCGGACAGCGCAACAGGTGTATCAATTGATGGTATATCCGTCTTAATATCATCTACTTTTTCCGGCAACATATCCGAAGGGAAAGGAATATTATGCCCGAACAGCTCATTTCCCGCCTGAAACGCTTCGTAAGCTTTCAGCCTGTCTTTCGGACTCATCGGCTGGATAATATCGCGCAGAGCCATTTCGATAATCTCATCGAGAATCCGGCCTGTGGTTTTACCCTCAACCTTGATTTTCTCCAATCCGTAAGCGATAGATACCGCCAACCGGAAATCAACTCCCGTTAACCCGTTGAGGATTTTTGACGGGCTCATTATCTGCAGGTACCTGATTACTTTCATCAGGTTGCCGTTAAGTTCCTCATCCAGCTTGTGGATATACTGGATCTGCCTTACCGCCTGAGCCATACCCGGAGGAAACGCACCGACCCGTTTACCGAGATGCCCGTATAATGTGTACCCGAAAATGATATAGTTTAGCCAGCCTGACCCTCTTCCGGCTCCTTCATAGGCGATTTCATCGCGTTTCATGGCTTTTGTGTTGAAAACTGTGTTCAACAACCCTCGCCAATCGTTTTGTACAGCCTGTTCTGCGCCGTAAGTAAATACCGGATGCGCCAGCAAAGTGTTTATTCCATAAAGTACGCTCAACCCTTTTCCAACCTGTGCGGCGTTTTTATAGCTCATTTCACCCAAAAGCCTTCTTTCGTACTGGCTTTCCACATAATTTTTAATGTGAATGGATATCGCGGGTGTATTAGGATACAACGGCGGGTTGAAAACACCCATGATACCGAATTTGGTATCTTCAGCCAGAGCGAAAGCCGGATCGTCCGCTTCGGTGTCGAGCACGTTGAAAGCGGATAAACCCGCAAGCCATGGCGCTTCGGCAAACGTCATCATCGCGGCTATAACGGGGATGGGCCTGGCATCCTCTATTTCGCCGCCGCGATCGGTTACGCGCAACCTGCCTTTGGTTGTACCGGGCATAAATGGAATTCCCACAGCCACAGGCCAGTGTTCTTCGCTCCAGTATGAACTCAGAGCGTCTATAGCGTCCTGATAACTTAACCCGAATATCTTGGCGAGTATCGCCACATCTTTGCGGTTTGATTTTGTGGATACGTCAAGGTATCCTGTGCTTTTCAAGTCTCTGCTCAATACCGCAAGGGCTTTTATATCGTCCATGGTGGCAGTTGTATACAAATTCTCGTTGCCGAATGGAGCTTCTGTTCTCTTTCTTTTGGCGATGAAATCGTTTACCGATTTGAGAAGTTCTTCTGGTTTTTCGCTGGCGGCTCTGCGCAGGTTATCGAGCAACAACTGCCCGCGCCTTGCCAGTTCATCGGATACATCTTCGATTGCGGGTTCGATAGCCGTCTGGTTATAGTTGAATTCCTGGAACGATTGTTCGTACCCGTTTACGTCAGGCACGCTTTGCGCCAGGTATTCTTCCTCGACGGTAGAAGGTTCTATCACAATACCGTTTGCTAACGCTGACCTGACTTTATCGGATTCCGTTAAGGCATCGTTGTACGATTGCCGAATCAAATTGGTTTTTGCCCGGTAAGCGTAAATGATGGATCTGAGCGGCGCGGTATCGTTGGATGTGAAATCGGCTATACCAAGAAGCCGATCGATAATTTTGTTGTTTGCGTTGGTAGCAGGTTGGTTGATGTTGCCATTATCGTCATAAAAAGTCGGCAAATCGAGTTTATCTTTAAAAGGCAGAGCGCTAAACTCGCCGTTTTCCAAAAATTTCTTCGCTTTGTTCAGTTCGGAATATAATTGTATTGTGTTCCTGTAATTTAAGAAACTCGCCATTATTGATAATGGCAACCCCGCGGTAATTACTCCGGAGAGAGTTCCAAGCCAGATTGTCGAGAAAATGCCGAGCCCGGATGTCACAAACGGATACGCTATGGTTGAAGCGAGAATCAATACCGGCGCCGTACCCATAGTCAGAACCGCCAGTAGTGATAGAAGGATACTGTGGTTAATCGCAAACGCTATCGGCAAAGTGATTATTTTATCGAATACATTGGTTTCTTTTATGGTAAACAAATTGCGGACAAACGACCTGACATTGGTTCTCCGTTCGAGGATCCGCTCAATATTTTTTATTCGTTCCTGGATATAAGGGGAATCTTTTTTCTTCGCTATATTTTTCAGCATATTAAGCGACAGGTCAGCCGGGATAATCCCGAGAAGAACTTTCCAGCTCATTATCCATTCGCCGGCCCATTTCGCGATTGTTTTTCCCGCTTGATCAAGTTTCTGATCGAAATTCTCAAGATCGTAACCGGTATTTGTGAATACCCTGAATTTTTCCAGCGTATTGAACGCATCTCTGTGGATGACTTCGATCTGGTTATTCTCAAACTTTAAACCGGCAAAAGACGGTTTGGCGAGCGTTTTGTTTATGAGTTTCATAGCTTGAGCGGTAGAATTCAGGGCGGATTGCGAATCGCTGACTATAATTATTTTCCAATCTTTATGGTCTTGCGACGGCGCATTGCCGTTTCCGTCATGGATAATTATCCTGTCGATAGGTGTTCCGTTCATATCGGCGGCCGATACTAAATCTTTCAAGAACGCCGCCGCCTGCTGGTTCAGTTCACCGTTTCGGATACGTTTTGCCATAGACTGCATATGGTAAATGTTTACCGGTCCTTTTGGGGAAATCCATGTCCAGGAACGGGTAAACTGGAGTTCGTTGCGTTCGATGCCCAACCGTTTTATATTTTCGCGGTTTCTGTCGCCCAATTGTGTTTCTATGGATCCGGATCTGTGCACGTTATCGTCATGTGAACCATGATAGGTTAACCCGGCGATATAGCTGTAAGCGGCGCTATAGCGTTGTGAAACCCTGTTGTAAACACCGATTTTATAAACGGTATTCGAATCATATTCTCTTGCAGATACATTGCCTTGATTATCCGTAATTTGAACAGTTATTTTTGCATCGTTATTGCCAAAATAGCGGGCAAGAAGTTCAAAAGATTTCATCTCGGTACTGTCTTTGGCGAAAACAGCCGATAGCCTCATCAGGTAATCCTGAACGTTGGCCATGGCGGCGCCGGATTCAGCCAACCCTTTATCCCATGAATTTATTGTGCCGGCAATTTGCGATCTTCTATCCGCGAAGCGCTGTAATTCAACAGCCATAAGGAAATCGCTTATTGACAAAAACGAATCGTACAGAATTCCCGCGTTAGCCGTATATAACGATTCAGGAATATGGATTCCAACCATACTGCTCAATTCCCATAGTTTTTTCGCGAACTCGAGTTTGGTTTGTGGTGTATTTAATTGTGATTGATCGGGTAACGTGTACTCGAACCCGTCGAGTTTAACGGTTTTGTTCTCAAGAGACACATTATTTCCAAGTTCGCCGCTAAGAATTTTGAATCTCTGATTATTAACGTAAATATCGTAATCAGCCGCTTTCTTAACAAGATTTGGATCATAATACGCTTGCATAGAAGCATTTATCGGATCCTGTAACATTCCGTAGAGTGATACCGGTATAACACCTATGACCGCACCGAGTGTGAGTGTTTTCCATTTGGCAATAATACCACTCAACCCGGCAAATGGTTCAAATCCAATTCTGGTACCAAGATTTACAGACACGTAAGATTTCGTTGAGTTATCGAAAATAGTGGCGAAAGTTTTCTTGGCGGTATTCCACCAGTTTTTGCGGAACAAATTATCCCTGCGGGCGTTATCTTTTTCGTTTTCTTCTTTCGCGCGGGTAACTTGAGGCATAAATTCATCGTTGGCGTCTTTAAACTTCACTTCAAGTTCTTTTGATCCGTCCGGTTTTTCTATTATCTTGCGCGATAAATATGTTTGTCCCTGGATAACAAGCAGAATGGCGTTCAGGTTAGCCGCTTTCGAACCGGAAACCTTATCGCCTTTGCCGCCTTCTTTCTGTTGGTAATCGACTCTTGCAACTTCTCCTGTCGGTTCAAACGACAAATTGCCGTCTGTTCCGGAAATATTCACTCCACCAGGAGCGTAATTGTATCCGCCAGTCATGTTAGCACGCACATAAAATACCCCTTCGGTAGGCGAATATGTACCGAGCCCAAATTTGTCGTTTTTATCGAGTTTGTTCACTTCAGGGAAATGATTGCGGAACGTTACGTTCTCTCCAGGCCCGTAAAACGGGTTGTACTCGTCGGGATATGTGCGGTAATAACCCGCGGCAATTTGCGTTAACTGTTTGAATTTTAAATTGATATCATCAGTAATGGCTTTGCGTTCCTCTTCAGGCATATCCTGAGGTAAATTCACCTGAATATCGCATTTTCCGGAGAAAATGTTTTCCAAGGTCCTTGCGTCAAGATCAGGTATGCGGGCATCCCTATCGGTAAGGTATCTGATATAATCCTCAACATTTTTCCATTCTCGCACACCTTCGGGAGCGGTTTTTGTTTTCAGGTCCTGAGCGTCGGTAAACTGAAGATCAAATACAATCCTGCTTCCGAGAAGTTCTTCGCGAACCACATGCAAATGCCCTACCAGCCAGCGCGGCTGAACCATAAACAGGAACGAATGAATGCCGAGTTCCGATTTGGATATGATATGGGAGAAAATCCTGTGTTTGGATATCGCGCCTCGTTCCGCTCCGCGCATCGCCCGGGTACCCATTGACGCGGCATACTGGAGCGATTGGGTAAAGTTCTGTATCATAATTCCCCAGAACCATTTATCAAAATTCTGCTTTACAGGTAAAAAGAACGGAACATAAATAGCTGGCATCGAAGCGAACATACCTGGAGACAAATAAAGGTCGTCGATTTCGCCGGCGACATTAACGCGCAGTGTGTTTCCTTCGTCCTGAAGCAGGATATGTTTTGTATTCTTTA
>CAYVGJ010000014.1:0-51852 GCA_964451165.1 uncultured bacterium | reverse complement strand
TTAACGCGCAGTGTGTTTCCTTCGTCCTGAAGCAGGATATGTTTTGTATTCTTTATGGTCTGCTCAATAATAAAACTGTTGATAAGAGCCTGAGCCTGATCTTTTTTCATCTGTTCAAGCTGTCCGAGCCCGTTTTCTATTGCCCATTCTCTTGCTTTTTCTATTACCTGTTGTGAAAATTCTTTTGAATAATCAGGACCGGATGGAGTTTCTTTTCTTTTAAACGGTTTGATCCGGTTGAGGTTTTTGCCTGCCCAGGATACAACTTTATTGGGTATATCGGTAGCGTCTGCAGGAGAGATCAATTTTTTATTGAACCTTTTTTCCACAAACATATTTAATCCGTTCCACAAAGGCAGGAAAGGAAGCAGAACCACATACATTGATTTGGCAAACAGGTATTTGAATACTCCGAAAGCGATAAAAACGCCGAGTTTAAGGATATTCAGCACAACAGGAACCATAACAGCTGAATTATACAATAATTTCGGCATTATGAACAATACCGGTGTCCAGAAGAACCATGGCAAATATACCACCGGATTAAAGAACAGCGCGGGATTAAAGAACGATGTTCCTCCCCACAACAGCGGAATATTGTTAAGCCATGTGAAAGGAAGGCTCGGAAACCCTAAGAACGGGAATACCGCCGATCCCAAAATCACTGACGCGGCAAGCCACGCTATTCTGAATTTGCCGCTTGTTATCAAGTCGTCAACCGACCCTCTTATGAGCCTTGCGAGCAGTCTGAATTGATAAATCCGTTTATCCAGCGGGGGCAGATTCTTTATTTTCTCGCTTGTAAATAGAGATTTGTATGTCATTGTTTCCGGCTCAATGAATTTCGCGTCCTGTTTGAACTGATCGGATACCACAGCGAAAGTATCCACACCCCATCGTTGCATTAGCCGGGCTATCCGCTGGAACTGTTGTTTGTGTACGGCAAGGTTGATTACTCGTCTGCCGCTGAAAGGTATTATTTCGGATATCGTCACTGACCTGAATGGGAAATATTGAACCAGCGAAGAGAGTAATCCCGCGGGCCGAGCGGCTTGAGATTTCCTCAACAGATCTTTTTCCTGCTGAATTCTGCTTCTATTGATAATTCGCCTGACACTGTCTATATTAAATAAAACAAGTATTGAACCGATAATACCGTAAAAAATTCTCGCGAGAACTTTAGAGAACAATCTCTGGTTCATCGCTGTGTTGCTTTCTCGTATATTTTCGCCTTTAAGCAGATCGGTCCTGTCTGTTGAGTCGCCTTCAGGTACAGCAACAGAAGGTTTTTTCTGCGCTTTAAACGCGCCTTGCGCTTCTTCGGGCGTAATCGGGTCTTCCGCTTCGGCTTTTGCCTGAGCGAACTGTTCTTCAGCCTGCTGGTACCCGTCCATTTTCTGTTGCAGATTAGTTTTCGCCCGTTCGAACTCATACTTTTGTTTTTCCAGGAATTCTTTTGCCCGGATCAGGTTTAATTCAGATTGGCGAAGATTTGATTGAGAAGTATTGACCACTTCTTCCAGATATTGCGCCCAGCTTACCGCACTCCGGTATTCCATAACGGCGTTGCCGACCTGATCGACTTTATTTGCGAGAATAACTATCTGGTCATTGGTTGCGTATTTATTAAGCAGTTCCAGAAATAAACGTTTCTGCTGATGAAACCTTTCCGGAGTATAACTTAAATCGTCACCGAATTTAGGGGACATCTCAATATTGAACCTGTTTGGTTCAGCCGGATTCCAGTCGATGGTGAACATGCTCGAGTATAGAGATATTTTCTTGCCTGTAAGACCGTTTAGAGCCTGATTAGCTGTCGGCTGATCGTAACCGATATAGAAGTTCCCGATTACATCGTTTATTTTATAAACACGTTTGAGGGATTCTTTCGGTGTTCCTTTTTCCAGTTGATCGGCAATTGATTCCAATTCAGTTAATATTTGCTTGTGTCTGGCATTGTTCACATCGAACGGCAGGGTTATCCTTAAAGCGTCTTCCTGAGCTTTCTTGAGAACATATTTGGATATTTCCGAATCGGTTATCATGGATATCATCGAAGCGAGTTCTCTTTCGATTTTCGCTCTTGCTTGCTGAGCGTCAACCCGTGATTCGGACAGCGCGGTTTTAGCGGTTTGCAGATCGGTTTCAGCTTGTTGAACTCCGATTTCAGCGTCAAGAAGCCCGACTCTGGCGACTTCGACCGCTGTTTTCGCCCGCTCCATCAAACTCTGGGCAACCATAGCGTTGTTTCTGGCGTTCTCGACCACAGGTATGGAATCCCGCTGATCCGCCAATGGTTTGAACACAAACGATTCGCCTTTTGGCAATACTTTTATAGCACCGTATACTTTTTCGAGTTCCGCGATACTGTTTGTAATCGCCTGGCTTCTCACACCCATATTTCTTACCGCTACTTCTATGGCTCGCTGAATAGCTCTTATTTCTTTCTGCGCGCTAAACAAATCTCCTGAAATACGGTATTCGCCCGGCTGAATATCTTTTCTCGCGCCGTTTACAAAAATTGTGATCGGCACAGGTACTTTTATAACAATTGGTTCAATCTGTTTATCACGCTGGGAAACCAATCCGAACCCCTGTTTGAGCAATGACAGGTCATCGAAATCTTCCTGGAACTGGATATCCCATATAGAATAATAGTAAGTATAGTGGCTGTAATCTCTACCGCTACTGATTAGCGCATCGGCTTTTTTGTAAATCGCGTCTGAAGCTGGTATAGATGTCCGGTATTCCTTTTTCGCCCCTTTCGCGTCTTTGTATTGATAAGACAATGTTATATAAGGTGTTTTATCTTTAAATTCAAAGAAAGTAGCCGTGAACCCGAGTTTATAAGGTTTTACTCCCGTTTCTGCTGGCGGAACAACATTTATCTCAAAATAAAACGGCTGATTAAATCCGGTACCTTTATATGAAAATGTACTGTCTCCCTTTGATCTGACTGAGTTATGAAGAAGTTTGAACTGATTCTCAAGTTTCAATAAAGCGTCCTGAAGTTCTTTTACGGTTTTTGCCGATTTTATCGCGCCTCGCAATTGTGTCATCGCTTCAGTTACTATCGCTGTTTCCTGCTGGGCGGTCAACGGCGCGGATATTTCTATTTTCGAACCTTCTGGAATAGACATCGCTTGTCTGAACTCAGGCATATCCGCTAACAGTTGGCTCAGCTCGGATCTTTGCAACCGCAGATCGGAATCTTTTCCGAATACTTTCTTTGAAAGATCGTTAACGTGTTCGTCGTAAACATCGGCATATCTTAACAATACTGCCCTGTATGCCTCTATGATATCGGTTTGATCAGTCAATGCTTCCTGTGTATTGAACGGATACGAATTCGGAGCAAGTATTTCTTTCAGCTGTTTACTGAGTTCGGCTTCTTTCTGGTCCAGGATTTTCTTGAACGCCGCTATTTCCTGATACGCCGAGGTTTGCTCGTCAACTGTCGCACGGATACTTTCCAGAATTGGATTAATTGCTTTGCTATCAACTTCACCGCCCAGATCGATTATCGCGGCATGAGTTTGAGATAGGATATCCTGAATTCTTTTTATTTGTTCGGTAAGGCTTGCGGAATACGCCTCATAATAACCCGAATCTGCTTTCAGTTTAAAAGATTTTTCTCTGAGGCTTCTCACCTGATGGGCGATTTCTTCCTGTTTGGATACCATTTTTTCAGCCATATATTGTTTTGTCAACAGTTCTATTTGAGCCTGTAGCTGTTTGAGCTGAGTTTCAGCATCCTGTCTGTAACCTAAGTTAATTTGCTGTTCCTGAACGAGTTCTCCCAATAAAGCCAGATAAAATGATTCGGTTTTTTGTAGATATTTTACCGCGTCAGTAGCAGGCATGGTTTTTACTACCGCCTGAACTCTTTCGAATTTTCTATCGGCCTCTTTTTGCAGGCTTTTTATTGTATCGGAATGTTTCGGTTCTGTCTGGGTAAGCCTTTCTAAAAGCGCTTCGGCGTTATCGGTGATTCGTTCCTGGGTTTTTGCGAATCGCATAGCGGTATCCCTGCTTTGCTGAAGTTTCGGCAAATTATCTTCAAACAGCTTGAATTCAGCCTGGATCTGTTTAATTACGCCTGTGGCAATTTGTCTATCCCTGGCGGGTAACGACGAGGAACCGATCATTTTCAGCGCCTGGTCAAGGCTTTCTACCGGTTTGAATTCTTTGGATACACCGATAAGCTGGAAATAATATCCTAATGCGTTAGCGAAATGAGTTTTAACTTTATCCAGATCTCCCGGGTTGGCTCTTGAGGTTACAAACGAAGTTTCTGCTATATTTTTGGCGTGTATGAATTCCCGCATCAATTTGAAAGCGATTATCTTTTGTGGAGCCCGTATACCTCCTTGTTTCTCATACCAGTTGATATTACGCTCGATTGATTCCAGCGCGAAACTGTCATCAATCCCGAGTTCATCGAGTATGACTATCATTGTAGCCATTGTTCGTTCTTTGGATTGTTTATAACTCGCCACAACTTTTTTGGCTTTTTCTTTCAGTTTGTCGCGGGTATTCTGGTCGACCGAAGCGAGATGGGTATCAATAGCGGCGCTAACCTCTTCTATACTCTTTGCGTCCTGAATAGCTTTAAACAACTCTGTCAATTGATTGTTATCCACCGGAAATGTTGTGCGCATTCTTTTTGCGGGATCGTAACCTTCGAATTTTTTACCTATGTTTTTAAAATAAAGGTCTTCTATGGCGACTTGCGCAACATCGTTTATTTCTTTCTGAATAATTACCATAACATCGGTTGCGGGTTGGATGGCGGTATCCGGCGTTATGTTTTTGAGCATATTTATTGATGACGCGTACAGTTCAAGTATACGCACATTTTGAGCGATAGCGAGATCGCGTTCGGCATTGCGGTAATTTTCGGCGGCGACATTTGATGCCAGTGCGGCTGAAGGTATATCGAAAAACTTAGCGCGGTTTATATCTCTTAAAAGGATATGGTATTGTTCAAGAGACGCAATATAATCGAGTTCTGCTGTTTCCAGATCGCTTACCCGCTGGAACATATCGTTTTCGGAAAAAATTCCCGGTATAATAAACGGTTCGGATTTCCCGATTCGCCTTACGTGCTGTGGCATGGTTTTGTTCAGTACCGGATCCACAACAACGTCTCTTACAACCGGTTCGCCCAAACTTCCTCCGGCGCCTCTGTAATAAACCAGTTCGCCAAGAAGGTTCGACAGGTCATGAATCGATAACCGGTATCCCATTTCCTGATTGGCAAGGCTTCCCAGATTGCCGTTAAGGGCGGTAACCGCTTCCAGAGCTCTGGATAACGTATTTTCATAATCCGCGCCCCGTGCTGACTTAAGTTGATCCGCGATCAACATTATTTCCTGAATCCGCCCTGTCAGGTTTATCCGGTCGGCTAAAAACGCTTCCTGAAGCAGGTTCTTGTCATGGACAGCCTGAGCGATTCGCACGCTTGAGTTGAGCAGTTCAATGAGAACAGGTTTTTGTTCATCCTGCAATTTTTTCATCAGACCAGGGTATACATCAGGATGAATTTCGCCCGTTTCGAGTTTGGTTCTTGATTTGGATATGAACCCCATATACTGATCGTGCAGTTTTCTAAAATCGGTTACAACCTGAGACATCTCATTTTTTTCCACGGCAAGTATATCTACAGGTACCGGGAACGTAACTTTAACCGTTTGTTTTTGCCCGGGCTGGATCATGAACTGTTCTCTGGCTACGATTGAGACTTCACCGACCAACGGGTGGAAGAACGTTGTTTCCGGTTCGTATTTAAGCGGGCCGGTTCCGCTGTTTTCCAAGGTAAACTCTATTTCGGCTTTTACGAATTTTGAAAAAACACCGACAGTATTGTTTCTGGAATCGTTACCGAAAATAAAGAGGTAATCGCCGAGTTCAACGGTTCGCATTGGACTGTCTTTAAAAAAGCTCTTTTTAGTTACTTTGCCATCCGGTTCGGTGATGATAAGATCAATAACACTTTCCATAGGTGTCGGTTTGAATACCAGCCTGTAGTTGCCGACAATGATTTCCTTATCCAGCTCAATAGGAACAACGGTTGATTTTACGTCAGGTATATATTGTTTAGGTACGTTGACATCGACGTCAGCGACTTTAATTTCGGAAATACCTTTCTGAATATATCCGAATATTTTCGATTTATGCGGAACACCGATATTGAGTACTTCCTGCCCGTTTTGTATACGCGCTATGGTTACTTCCTCGCCGGCGATTTCGATCGCCCAGTCATTAAAGATGGTTTTGCTGACGTTGATCATGAATTTCGATGGTCCGAGAGCGTAATAAACGCCTTTCTGTGGATCGTCGAGCGTAATGATCTCAGGGTTGCCAGCCTGATCGTAAAACCTGACTGCCGGTTTGCCGGACCGTCCGTATTTTTCAATCAGCTGGAATTCCGTTCCCTCGATTTTGACGGTTCTCTCACCAGGTTTATCTCCTTTTCGCCCGGCTTCAAAAGCGGTAAAATTGAGCTGGCCAACTTTAACCTGTGTACCTCCTATCGATAACGGGATACTGTGAATAAACAGTTTGTCGCGCTGATAATAATCCGGTACTACCGTTACATCGTATCTCCACTGGCCGGGTTCCATATTCTCAAGCGGTATGTTTATAACCCTTGATTCACCTTGTTTTAACACAACCGGGAACGAAACCGTTTTATGTTCGCGGTTAATTAAGTTGAACAACTCAATAACAGCAGTGAAGTTTCCGATTTTCGCGCTGCCGACGTTTTCTATCTGTACAGCAACATACGGTGTACCGTCCACAGGTACATACTGTTCCGGTGGATTTACGAAATTCACATTAGCTCCGGCTTCGCCAAGCTGGATTTCCGGTAACCGTTTTATTCCGGCGAAATCGAACATTAATTTTTCTATTCGTGATAAATTTGCGTACCCGTTATTGATATACGACTCAAGATCGTTTTCGGTTACTGTTCTTGCCCTTTGGGCAATAGATGCGTCGGATATTGAATTCATTTTTTTGCTTGTGAGGATCGAGCGCAAAGTTTCGAAATCCGCAACGGCTATCTGGAGGTTTGTGTTGCCTGTTTTAAGAGCGGCTAAAAATTCTTCCGGAGTTTTCAGTGTTTCCAGAGGTTTGCCGTCAACTTTTATATCTGTGCGGGCGAATATAAGCGTCTGGCTGAACCCTTCGCTTATTGCTAACCGTTTGAATTCTTTAAAAAGCGGGTGATTGACGGTGATTTTATCGCCAAGACTTATTGCAACACCGTTAAACGGGAGTTTAAGACGGAAAATATCGGTCAGGTCTTTTTGAACCTGAGTATAATCAGGGCCGTCTGTGAGCCATGATTGTTTGCCGACTAAAATTACAACATTTATTTTTCTTGCCGACAACTCGTTCAGAAACTCGGCTATATTTCTTTTTGCCGATTCTATATCGGTACTGGCGTTTACCAGCTCGACAAGCCGGTTGCCGTTTATGGAGAATTCGGAGATACCTGATTCAGCGAGAAATCTTGCTACCTCGACTCCTTTTTCTCTTGTGAAATCGGTAATCGCGAAATTGTCGATTGCTAGTCTGGTATCAATCAATCCGGCGAGTAATCCTGCCTGATTGACGGTTAAATCTTTATCTACGGATACTCTGTCCCTGTAATATTTTGGGAAACTATCGGCGTTATTGTTCATCCAGTCGGCGATAATCCCGAACCTGTGACCGAACCTTCCGACCATATCCACGACTTTTGTGGCGGCGCTGAATTTCTGGCCATTGAACAGAATCAGGCTGTATCCTGTAAACCCTTCGCGGGTAACTTCAACATCGAAAGATACGGTTGACTCTTCTCCCGGGTTGAGCGTGAACTCGTTTGAGGAAACCTCCGATACAATGCTTCCGCTTCCCGGATGATGTGTCAGGAACCCGATATAAGCCGGGAACACCTGGCCGGGCTGTGCTTTGGATAAAACTTTCGCCCTGACCTCGAGCAAAGCAATATTGCTTTCTTTTCCGACAATAATCGGAACCGGACTATTGATGAGGTTTTTCCATGTTGCGATAACATTGCCGGACCTGTCTTTACCGACAATTTCCACATCGGTTATTTGTCCGAGATCGGTATACCGTTCGCCCCACAATATATTTAATGTGGAAACCAGGGTTCCTATTTCCGCGCCCAACGGCGGAGCGTCAGACAATATAGTAGCTTTGTCGCGAGCAATAGTCTCCAACACAGACCGGACCATATGGTCGATATTCCCCGCGCCGGAAACACCTCTTGACAACGCTTCAAGTCGGGCTCGGAAGGTATCAATCAGATTTTGCGTAGCCGTAGGGCCTTTTTCTCCCAGGGGAAGCTGGTCGGCCGTCGCTCCGGTAACCAGAAAATTATAAAGAGAACTGGTAACAAGAATCACTCCGTCGGGGGTGCGGTACACGGTGTCTTTCATTCTGTCGCCGGCTTCTCTTCCTGTGCCTGTACTCAATACTTTAAAGATGTCTTCGCCGGTATCCTGATTAATGACAAATCCGCCGAACCATTTACCTAACGTTTCGTCAAGCCTGAACAATCTGGTTATTTCAGTAAGTACATCCGCCATCTGATTTTCTTTCAGAACAAACGTTTTTGACGGATCATCATCGAGCCCGGCGTCTACCATTACCTGAAACGGGCCTTGCGGATTGAAACTTTTTACCTGCTCCATAACATCGATCGCGGTAGTTGCGCGGACGGTTATTATCTGCTCGGTAGTTTTCGGCATGCTGAATCCAGACTGTGTCTGTACCTCTCTTGAGACTGACGAAAAAACAGGTTTAGTGTTGCCCGCATAATACTGGATTTTTTCAGACAGTTCGTTTGTTAACCTTGTATAAGTGGCGGTAAACTCTTTTCTTGCGGATTCGGCCCCTTCGCGCCATTGTGGGAGCAATTCCGGCCTGATATCTATCACATACCCGTCGAAATCGAGTTGTTTTCTTCCGAGTTCGTCCATATATAAAATAGCGGTGCTTGCTCCGTCTCTTGTTACCCAGTTCGGTTTACCCTGAACTGCGAAAATTTCGATTCCTTCTTTTCGAGCCAGCTCAATAAGCATCTGGTAATATTTACGGGTATTCATGCCGTGAATCTCTCTGGTTTTAACCAGAGGTTCGGTGTTTACGTAAATACTGCTTATTCCTTTTTCGCGAAGACCCTGCATCAGGTCGCCGAGATATTGAGGTAAAATATTAGGAGTCCACGGGTTCTGAAATACTGCCGTGATATTTGTGTTTTCCACAACCGTTACTGTACCGTCTTTTTGTGGTTTTAGGGTGAATCTTGTACCTTCCGCGACGGAGAATTTTGCTCCGAACACTGTTTTTAAATCAAACGATTCGGTTGTACCGGGTTTTTCTATAACCAGATTATTACGTTGTGAATCGATATATCCATCAAGTACCGTGTTTTTCGGTAATCCCGCTAATTGCGGCAGATCCTTTATCGGTATTATGACAGGTTTGCTTTGATCTCTGGCTGTATCCATGGAAGTTTGCGAGAACCCGTCGTACCGTTCGTATTCGGCGGCGGTGAATGTATGTTGCAAAATAACGTTATCATCGGTTATGGTTATCTCATATCTATCTCCGACATTCAATCGGGTAATATCGCCGAGTTTGGCGGCAGGCATAACTGCGAATCCGGTAACCTGCAGTTTGCCGTCAACCACGATTGCCGGAATCTGGTCATGTGATGCCAGATCAACTCCGGAAAACACTTTCGCGGATACGGATTGAGTAGATGGCGTAAAAAATTTTCCTGTCCAGGTACTTACATCACCATAAGGCGATTGTCCTTTTCCAGCACTTGTAATCCACTGAAAATCATCCCTTATTACCTGTGCTACGGAAGCGTCTGCCGGCGCACCTATTGTGGAAACACCGTATTTTTCAGGCGGATGAATTATCTGTTCGGTTTGCATGTCGAATACGAATGTATTTGCCTGTTCGATCTGGCTCGCTCCGCCAGTAGCGGTACCTCCAGCCTGAGGCAAGGCATCCGACATTGAGCGTGCCTGAGTCGGATCGGGTATAAGCGGTGTAAAATTTTTTGGCAACTCGGCTTTTCTTGTTCCCTGCAAGGATGATGACGACACACCGATAAACGACCACATGAGTTTAGGGTTAGACCATATTCCATGCAATGTCCGCATCGTTTCAGTAGCGATGATCGATTCCAGAGTTGTCTGGATCATGTTCAGGTTGCGTGTAGCGTAAGATAACCCTCCGGAAGTGGAAAATTTCGAATGAAACCGTTTTATATTATCTATCAGAAACCTTATTTCCTGTGCTAACTGAGCGCGTTCGGCTGGGTTATCTGTTACTGCCGCCATCTGAGTGAGCAGGTGAACATACCCTAAAGTCGCCTCGAATTGAATAGACATGATATTCGGGTCGTCCCAGTTCATTTTTTCTATGAAATCGTCTACGAAAACATCGTCGAAAAACTTTATGCCGACATAAGTATCGGCTTTCGGGTTGGCGGTTCTGTCTTTTATAAATTGCGGTGTCATTACCACAGGGCTTGCCGGGACAGGTTTGTTTATGTCGGCTATCTTATGTTCAACCACGAAATTATTATGTACATAAGTGATCAGTTTGCGGGCAATATCCATTCTTTGTGTCATCGGCAAATGATCCATAGTGAGCACCATACTTCCCGCCCACGACAGATCGTCGATGGCGATTCCCTGCCCGTATGTGCCGTTGGCGTTCATGTTTGGCCTGAAATACGCTCCTTTTTCGTTGCCGAGATCGACAAGGAGTTTCTTAATAACCATATTATCAAGTAGTTCCCTGCGTTCTTTAAATACAGGGTTTCCTGAAGCGCGGTAAGCGAGATTGAGCAAATCATGGATATCCGCAAGATGTTCCACAATAACCGTTTCGTTCTGTACCTCGATGGTTTTTCCGTCTTTTTCCCTGAGCATGAACCCTGCCCTGAACAGCCCGTACCTCGGATCATTCTGATCCATAACTTGCTGTCCAAGAACAAATTCCATTGCCGTATTAAGCTGTTTGCCTCTCCATCCGATCAGAGGCGATTTATCGCCGGATATATCCACATAAGCCAAAATAGCTTTCAGCGCCCATGCCGTGTTACCCATCGGCGCAAGGTTTGATTCGAAAAGATCATCCTGAGTATTGTAGCCGAATTTGATTATCCCTTTGAGCCCGCGTTCCTGTTCGTATTTCATTATGCGCATGAGTGCCTCGACTTTGCGGTAAGCGGTAGCGTAATTTCCGTTGGCGAGATCGGCGTAAACGCTTATGGACTGATCGTAAGGAACAACCCTGTGGTATTTTGCGAGAAACTTGTAATCCGGATGCGCGTCAGTTCCGGCGTAACTTCTGACAAACCCGTCGAATTTGTCGAATCGCGGGTTCCCAGTGGCGTCGGCGCCTGTCCTGTCGACGAGCTGGCCGGAGCTGAAATCCGATAACGATTTAAGAAACTGAATGTATTCCTGATCAGTTAGAATGGATTTCAGTTGGGCATGAAGATCGGCGGGTAGTTTTACATCCGGTTGACCGTCAATCTGCACGGTAACGAGTTGGTGCGCGTCTTTTAATTTGGATACTTCTTTTACAGGCAGAGAGTTTAACGCATTGATTTCACGATCTATTTTCTCAATCTGAACCCTTAGTTCCTTAGCCTGTGCGGATTCGCCTTTGCCTGAAATCTCAAGTTGCGATAACTGTTGCTGGAGTACCTGGCGGTTATTGTTCAATAAAGTTAAACCGGCAATCAACCGTTCCTGCGAAATGTTATCCGTAAGCCCGGGCGTTACATGTTTGACTGAATCGGGAACGGCTTGCGTATCGGGCGAAATAATATCCTTCTGATCGGCTCCTTTGATGGAAGTTTGACTATCATCCTGACCGGATTGGTTATTCTGCTCATCCGAGGCATAACCGCATCCTGTTAAAGCCGCGACAAGTAAAGTCGTAGCAATACCCGCGAAGAGTATGTGTTTACCTTTTATCGCGCCCATTACTCCCGACCGCGGGGTTTTTCCAGGCTGTATCATCTGATCGGGTTCTTCTGTTTCTTCCATTTTCAGCACAATTTCACGCCGTGTTTGCGCGATTTTTTTAAGCTGAGCCATAACATCATCTGAGTTAGATACTTTAAGGATCTCCATCGCTTTTTTTAAAGATGTTAGAGGATAAATAAAATCGTCTGTTTCTCCGGATTTAACAAGGGCGAGAGCAACTCCGTCTTTACGGATAAAATAAACCGAGTTTTCAGCGGATAACTCGCCGATCCACTGTTCCAGAGGAGATAACATATCTATGCGCATAATATCGCCGGAATCATTGCGGACAGGCACAAACATTTTGTTGTTCTCAAGCATTTTTTCCGGATCGAGCGAGAACACAAATTCGCCTTCGGATCCGCCCGGCATCTGTTTAAGTTGCCTGCCGGTAAAAAAGTCTATTCCGCCGCCTTGTCCTGTGCGGTCGATCACTTCAACTGCCACACCGTTTTTAAACCGCGTTACGGTTTGCGGGCCTGAGAAATCTGCGAATGGCTGGCCAAACTTGTTGAACCGGATATCCAGAGGAATAATCACATCGCCGGTAAAATCAGGGCCGGGAGTTTGCGAGGCAATTTGTCCGGGCATAATATATTTCTTTAAAGTATCTTCCGATTCGGCAAGCTGATCTAAAATAGTGCTCGCCATAATATTATAACGGTTCTGATGCGCCTCGAAAATACTGCGTGCCAGAAGAGCTGACGCCACCGTACGTGTTTTTTCATTTGAGGAAAGGTATTTGAGGAAATCATAAATTCCACTGCTTATATATACCATCCGTTCAGGAACATTTTCTTTCGGACGGTTCCCGACAGCGATACTGAATTGAGATTTAACCATATCTGCATATTCTTCGCCTACAGATTCTGATAAATCCCTGAACGCGCCTTTCAAAATACTGGATATAACCTCGTCCTCAGCAATCTGCGGGTAAATCTCGCGTAAATCTTTGTCTGACCGATAAATAAGAACAGTCTCACCGGCAGTTTCGGGTTTTCCTTCAAGCCGGTTTTTCAGTTCGTTAATATCCGTTGCGATAATTTCAGCTACACTTCGTTTTAAAACAGGTGAGAACAAAGCCAGATGGTCGAGCAGTTTGCCCGCTTCACCCAAAAGAAGTAAAGCCGATTTATAATCTGATAAATTGTTCACGAAAAAAGATGCCTGGTTTACATATGACTGAATCAAATCAAATAACTTTTTCTGATTCGAGACGAAATCCTCGTATTTACCCGGAGATATTGCCACAGGTATGCTTGTGCCGATATCTGAGGCGCCGGGAACAACGTCTTGGGCAGTTACGCCATCACCCAGATCGAGTATATCTTCCATTTTGACGAATGATTCCGGGCTCAACCGCAATAACCTTGAATCCGCAGGCAACCCTGCTTCACGGAGTTTTTCAAGATGTTTTTCAACGGTGTTATACCGGGAAGAGAGAGCATTAATCAACTCATTTTTGAAGAATTCCGATGAATCTCCGGTTTGAGGTTTAAACCTGTTTATATCAATGTATATTTTACTGCCGTTTGCGGTAATACCTAATTCGTTATACAAATCGCGCTTATCCTGCCTGGCAACCTCAAACTCAGTCATGGTGTAATCATCACCTTTAAGACAGATTACAAGATCGGTTATACCAGGTTGAGGAAGGATGTTGCCGTTTATGTAATTACCGAACTCTCCCAACGCGCCGGGAACATGCTCAATGGGAATCCGGTGGAGATATTCCATAAATATGGCATTGAATCCGCTGAACAGTTTATCGGCGTCAACCGGTGTTCCCGCGATCGCTTCACCAAGATAGAATAAATCATCGTTAACAGTTTGTGCGTCAGCGGGTTTTAATATATAAAAATTGTTTTCGCTTATATATTTTGCGGCATCCTGAGCAACTATTTTCATTTGAGCGGCCGCTTGCGACGTATTGCCGGAACTCCACATATTTTTCACATCAAGATAGTCATTGAGAATTTGTTTCAGTTTTGCCGCAACAGGATATTTTGTTTCGTCAAGCTGAGCGGGACGCGAGAACATCAACAGATATTCATATACCACATCAGGGTTGTCTTCGACCAGTTTTCGCGACAGGTCAAAATAAATACCGCCTGTATTAGCGGAATTGAATTTATTTATGGCTTCAACTGTTGAATCAGCTTTAACCTGATTAATTCTCTGGATAAGGTCTCCCAGTTCGGCCATCTCAATGGAAACTTCAGGGAGAGCCGATCCGCTGGTTTTCAGGTAATTTTCCCGAGCGCGGATCAGGTTGAGGAACCTGTCCAACGTGTTTCCCAAATCCGCCAGGTTTTGTGTTACGGCAACATCTTTTTCGTATACCGTCCACAAATCGCGTATATCATCGGTGTTCAGGCGAGCATACCCCATTAGCGCGAAATTTTCTGTCGCGGATAAATTTTTCAGCGCTGGTATACCTTGTTTTGAGACGGAATCCAGTACCTTAGCCACAGCAGTGTTAAACGCTGATTCGGATCCGTTGCTGGCGATTTCCCGCCTGATTAATCCGAACCACGCGCCAAACCCTTTCGGATCACGTTTTTTCAACGCGGCATTAGTAGCGATTACCGATTCGATCAACGATGATTTGAGCGCGTCGTTTAGCTGTATTTTAGGGTTAATTATGGAAATAATGCTCAACGCAAGTATATATTTAGACTCGAATTCATTGCCCAGAATCAATCTGGCAACATTTTCAGTATATGAAGGTTGTTTATCGCCCGATAAGTTCAACATGCCCCTTAAGTTTTTCTCAACTACCGCTGATTCGCGTTTATCGAGATTAACACTTCCAAGCAGATAATTGATCAGCACAACTTTTTCACCGTCAGTTAATGTTGATGACAACGACAACACAGCGTAATCAATATCAGCCGAACCGATATTTTTCCCTATAGTTTCTTTAAGGATCTCAAAGGTAATCAATTCCTCGTTTTTGCCTGAAACATCATAAATCCTGGCGAGATTAAATGCCCTTGAGATATTTTCCCTCACGGTTATCTCCTCGTCAGCCGTATATGGTTTTGACATGACAGATACAATAAATGAACTGCTTGCTAACGGCTGGTTCACTGTAACCTGGATCCCTGAAGCAGGTGATAATACCGCGCCGGGTTTGATCGATTCGTCAAACATACCGCTTCTCAATGATTGAATCACTTGTTCGATCGATTGAATAGATAAAGTCGGTTCGAAAATCAGGGTCTCTATTTTGAGGTTACGCATTATGTTGCCAAGATCCAAAGGAACATCGGCAACAGTAATTTTTCCGGTTTTGAAAGACCCTTTTCCATTTTCATCAACACGCTCAAGTGAATTTTTGACCGAATACGCTACGTCAAGACGAAACGGGTCGCCGGAGATAGAGTATTTACCCGTTGATTTGCTGAAAGATAGATACCCCATGTTTTTAAACTCATCGATAACGGAATTTATATCCTTGTCCGTCATAGTGATATCTGGCACGGCGCTTCGTATCGCGGCAATGATCTGAGCGGAATCTGATTCGGATTCCATCACCCTGTTAAAAATCAGGTTACGCACGACAGCATAATTTTCCGCCATGAGGTTGTGCCCTTCCGGCGAATAAATCTGGGTTGTGAACCCGCCGGAAAACCTGATCACCTCAAGAAGGTGGTCGCCTATCTCCTGAGGCACATCAGGAGTTTGAGCCGACTGAGACATCTGAACCTCTATTGAATCGGGTATACTCGCGATTTTTACCGAAGCGGACAGTTTGTCTGTTGCCGGATCAATACGGATTGAGTCTATGGAAATAAAATTTTCAAACTGCGCTTTGCGGATAATACCGTTTATGGAATCGGTGAGTTGTTTCTCGATTATGGGTGTCAGCGATTTCAGTTCGGTTGCCGAATACTGTGATTTTATCTTATTCCATTCGTTATTGAGGGCGGTTGTACTTAAAAGAAGCCTAAGCTTATCCGATAAAACCTGTACGCGTTCAGGATAAGCCAGAGGCGAATTCTGCGTAAGCCACGACGCGACTTTCAAAGTACTCACACTCGCCGCAAGCATCTCTTCCAGAGGCGAATAGGCGTTTTGAAGAAGGTTCGTGTAAGGAATGGATTTATAATCGCTTTCCATGCGCGGTGTTATGACAATATAAGATACATTTTGCTGTTTGAGCGATTCGGATATTCCGCGTGTATGAAACCCGCCGGCAATAAGTACGAGTTTGTTTTTGCCCGATTCGTCCATAAGTTTGAGCGCGTTTGACACCATTGCCTGTTCGCGTTCGCGGGCAAGCCTGTAGAAATCCTCGAACAAGGCGAGGTTATCCTCAATTTGAGCGGTATCAAATGTTTTTTCAGGTTTAATATTCAGCCCGGCAGAGAGTTTTGTTGTGAACTCAACTATTTTCGCGCAGGAATATTTTTCTTTCAGGCTTTTGTACCTGTTTATCTCCGAATTTGTGATCTGAAGTTCCGGAAACCTGCTTATTATGTTTATAAGCTGAGCCATTTCGTGTAGTTGGCGCTGGGTATCGTTCTCGATAAACAAACCGTAAATTTTATCTACAAGCTGATCTATTTCCACCAGAACTTTGTTATGATCCACACCACTTAGTGTTTTCACGTAAGCAATATATTTTTTTAAGTTCGGAAAATTATCGAGGCCGAAATCGTATCTGGCAAACGTTTCCTCAAGGTACCTGTAGAAATCATCCATGGATACCTTTTGCGTCCTGAACGACATTTCCCTGCTCAGTATATCGGCGGATTCCTCTTTTTTCAGCGAACTTTTGCTCAGCTGGTTTATCGCCTGGATACGTTCTATGTCAACGCGGTGGAAATTGATTGACGATTCGAGTTTTATTATACTGAATAGTTTGCCGATATGTTTCAGCTCATCGTATTCCACAAGGTTTCTCTCGGAAAAACTGAACAGTTCCCTGCAGAAATCGATGAAAGTCAGGTTTTCGTTACGGTAAAGTTCGTTTATTTCATCGAACTCAAGGAGTTTGGCGGAATAAACATCGGGTTTGAGCTTCTTTAGGTAATCCTGGTAAACACCGCAAAAGTCAAGCAGGTTTTTCTGTTGCGAAACCGATCTCAAATACGCGTTCATATTGGCACGGTACAACCGGTCGACTTCTATCCCTTTTACCGCTACTGAATCTTCTTTAATACCGTTATTCTCAACAATAGAATAATATTCAACTCCGTCGATTCTTCCGTTTTTCAGAAAATAATCGCCGACTTTTTCCTTTGCATTTTTATCCGGAAACCGTGAAAATTTAGAGGTGTCAAGTTCCCCCGTAGCTCCTTCTAAGCCGACAATTGATGTATCGTATTCGTTATTCAGGTAACTCAATATTTTCGACAAATATTTCTGAGCGGAATAACTGGTATGTGTATCCTGAATATGGATAACGATTTTCCCGGATTTTTCCGAATCATGGCGCTCAACTATCGTGCCGATATCCGACGGAATTTTTATGGAACCCGCCTGATCGTTTTGATCCGCCCATAATATCGAGCTGAAAACCAACGTTTGAATAAGAATTAAGCTTGTCAGTTTGAAAAATGTTTTTCTTTTTAAATCAAATAAAAGATTTTTCATTTTTTTATCTTTTCTATATTTATTAAAGGTTATGTAATAAAATTTTCGTTATCTATTAATTAATATATAATTATATCAGAAATTTTGAGTAAAAACAAGCTATTAGAATCTTTTACAAGTAGTTATAAATACGCATATATCATTTAAACGGAAAACAAAAAAAATGATTTCCGAAGTGAATCAATAATTCGCGCGTGGTTTTTAAATCGGTTTTATTCGCCGGATTTATTATGTAATTCGCGCCAGGCAAAAAAGAGAATTAATATAATTTTCGAAAAATTATATGTTTTTTTGTTATACATGTCATAAATAAATATAAGATAAATGAATTATATGTTATATACGGAATAACATTTTGGATTGTAAAGAATAGTTTTACAGGTTGCCGTTAGGTATTGCTGAAAAAGATTATTGCGGTTTATTTCTCAATAGCATAAAAATGAATACCGCGCTGAATATAAACCAAACGCAACTAAAACCGCGAGTCCGGCAGAAAATGATATCGATGGATGATATCGCGAATAACACATATATAACAATATTTTAATTTTGAATTATTACACATATGAAAACGTGCAAAAAGGATTTTAGCATTACCGCCGATTATTTATCTTCGGAACGAGGGTTTGTGCCGTCGGAAAACAAACCTGTGCGGATGATTCTCGTTTATCCAAACTGTTATCATGTGGCAATGAGTAATTTGGGGTTTCAGTCGATATATTATCATGCCAACAACAACCCCAATGTGTTTTGCGACCGGGGATTTTATAGTCCGGGCATACCCGTTGCAGGCATACTGAGCGGACAACCGATGCGCAGTTTTGATATTGTGGCGTTCAGCGTATCGTATGAGCTCGATTATTTCAATCTGACGGAGATTCTGCGTTCGGCGGGCATGAACCCGTTGCGCTATGTGCGCCCGGATACCGATCCGCTGTTGCTCATCGGCGGAATCGCTCCAACAATCAACCCTGCTCCGCTATCGGATATCGCCGACGCGATAGTTATCGGTGACGGTGAACAAGCAATATCGGAAATCGCCGATACTTTTGCTGGCGTATCGGAGTTGAAAAATAAATCGGGAACGGATATTGTTGCCGAACTAAACGGCATAGACGGTGTTTTCTGCCCATCAGCCAACCGGGGCGAAAAAGTTTACCGCAGGATAATCGCCGATCTGGATAAATACCCGTCGCAAAGTTTTGTTTTAACACCCAATACCGAGTTTCCCGACAGGTTTTTGATCGAAACCGGGCGCGGGTGCGGGCGCAGGTGCAGGTATTGCGCCGCCGATTACATATACCCTAAACCGCATAACCGGAGCAAAGAATCGATTCTGGAGCAAATCGGAAAATACCGGGCTTTGACCGACAAAGTCGGGCTCATGGGAGTGGCTGTTGCCGATCACCCGTCGATTGAGGAAATCACCGACACACTTCTGGGATGGAATATGGATGTATCCATATCGAGCCTGCGGGTGGAATCTGTCTCCGAGAGTACCGCACGGATGATTATCCGCTCAGGGCAACGCAACATAACTCTGGCACCGGAAACCGGATCCGATGAACTTCGTTTTAAATTGAATAAACATTTCACCAATGATATACTGCTGGAAAAAATAAATATTTTCAGGGCGATGGGGCTTAAGGAGCTGAAACTTTACTTCATATTCGGTTTGCCCGAAGAAACCGGCGATGATATAAAAGCTATCGCGAACCTTGCTAAAAAAATAGCCGGGTTCGGGATGAAACTGAAACTGAACATTAACCCTTTTATCCCCAAACCCCATACACCGTTTCAGCTCAAACCGATGGACGATGAAAAAACACTTAAATCCAAAATGAAACTTCTCAAAGACGAGTTAACCGGAGTACCGAACCTGAAACTCGATTTTGCAAGCGTTCGCGGAGCATACACCGAGGCAATCGTATGCCGTGCGGATTCAACTCTGGGCAAAGAAATTCTCGTTGACGGTATCTTCAGGTACCCGAAAAGCATACCCGAACTGAAAAGCGGTTATATGCCGTGGGATATCGTGGAAATAAAAAAGGCAAAATAATTTTTTATGAGAAAAGAAACACAGTTATTGCTTACAGCCGGTTTGATTATTTGCGCGGGAATATTTTTTCTTTTTTTTAAACCGCTTGTCTCACCGGGAGAAATACTGAATTTCTCTGATGTTATTCATGTATGGTATTTTTTTAAATATTTTACGGTGCATTCGATAAGAAAATTCGGCGAGTTGCCCTTATGGAACCCTCTTATTTACAGTGGAGTACCGTTAGTGGGTAATCCGCAGTCGACTTTTTTTTATCCACCGTTTCTTATTTTCTTTTTTGTGCCTGTACAATGGGCAATAACTCTATTGTTTGCCGCGCATATGGTATTCGCGGGTATGGGAATGTATATCTTTGCCCGGAAAAAACAATTGCCGTTTGTCGCGGCATTGTTCGCAGCGGCGGTGTTTATACTCAACCGCAAAACAGTGGGACATGTTTTCGCAGGGCATCTTACGCAAACATGTTCATGGTCGTATATTCCGTGGCTGTTTATTTGTCTGGAGAAATTATCCGCCAGAGGAAACCTGAAAAATATTGTTTTGTTTTCCATTTGCGTATCGATGATATTTTTCTGCGGGCAGATGCAGATTTTTTATTACCAGATGGTTATCGGGCTGGTTTATCTATTGACGCTGATCAGTGGGGCGAAATCTAATCCGGCAAAAACAATATCGGTATATCTTGCAGGAGTTTTCACAGCAGTTGCACTGGTTTGTGTATCGCTTCTGCCGGTTCTGGAAACGGTATTTGAGTTTCATAGGGCAGGCGGTACGGATTATATCTTCGCTACATCTGATTCACTGAAACTATCCGATTTTATTACTCTGATTTACCCGAATTATTTTGTCACTCCCGCGCCGGGTTCCAATACGGATAACCTGTTTTTCTGGGAACACGCCGTTTATATTGGTATCGCGCCTCTATTCTTAAGCCTTATTTCATATAATACATTAAGAAAAAAAAAATTATGGTTTTTTTTATGCCTGGCGGTTTTCTCTATTATGTTTTCGCTCGGAAGCAACAGCCCTTTGTTTAAGATAATGTATTTGGCGGTGCCCGGAATTAAATATTTCCGGTGCCCGGCGAGAATGTATTTGTTCGCGTCCTTCTCGGCGGCGATCTTATCAGGGTTTGCCCTGCAATATGTTATGGATAATACCAAATCTATTAGTGTAAAACATTTGTGCAGGTTGATGTTTATTATCGGATTGATTGCGGTTTTTTTCAATGAGGTCAGTTTCTTTTACAGTGGAAAAATGATCGGCGGATCAACAAAAGTTATCGCGGTTATTTTTCTCACATGGTCTGTTTTATTACTCAGAAACAGATTTTCCATTGGCAAAACTTTTTTCGCAGTAATGATATTTGCCGTTACGTTATTTGATCTCGGTTCACTTGCGTATCCGATTATTAAATCCGTTGCGCTGCAAAACATTTTCCCGAACACAAAAATATACGAACATATTATAAATGACCGTTCGATATTCCGGGTATTTGACAACAGCGGGGCAATGCCTCAATATGTCGGAGCACAGCTAAACATTCAGCAAGTCGGTGGCGACGAACCAGTTATGCTTGGAAGGTATCTTGACTATATTGACGAAATGTACGTAAAACAAAAGTCGCAGGAAGGGATTGAACCGACAAAAAGCGGGTTTGAACAAGCTGATTTAAGATTGAAATTCGATTGGCGATACCTGAATTTACTCAACGCCAAATATGTTTACTCGTTTTATCCGATAAAACACGGCAACCTTCAGCTTGTGGAATCTTTCGATATGGATCAGGTCAATACGGATTATTTATACGGAGCGTATCCCGAACTTATAAAAGCGCCGAAGATGCTTCAGGCAAAAACATACCTTTATTTGAACCACTATTGCCTGCAAAGAGCGTTCGCGATACCGTCGGAATCAGAATCGATCGATGAGGCAGTGGATTCGGTGTTATCAAACGCTGAAAAACGTGTTATGCCCGCTAAAATTATTGATTATCAGCCGAACAAATTGAGTTTTGAAATGAATGTTCCAGTAAAATCATATTTTATTGTTTCCGAAATTTTTTATCCGGGCTGGAAAGCGTATGTTAACAAAAAAGAAGTACTGATAAAACCTGTGAAAAATCTTTTTCGCGGATTGGATTTGCCGCCCGGCGAAAACCACATCGAGTTTGTTTACTGTCCTGTTACGTTTTCAGCGGGCAAAATTGTTTCCGTATCCGCCTGGATAGCGTTATTTTTAGTTGCGGTTCTAAAAAAACTTGGATTACTTAAAAAATAATAAGAAATCAGGATACGAAACATCATTACTTAGAAAAATAAAAATGTATAAATAAAAAGTTATTTGACGGGTTTCTTTTGACAGGCGTTTTTATTTTTAAAAGGAAAGAAACATTTTATTTTGATTTTTATTATTATAAAATTGTGATTACATTTTTCAAAAACAATAGAATTATAATCTCAAATGGAGCTTAATATTTATAACAGGTAACGGGAGGCAAAATGGCTCGCTGTGCATTAGTTACAGGATCATCCCAACGGATCGGGCGGGAAATCGCTATTTCTCTGGCAAACCTCGGGTTCGATATAGCCCTGCACTACAACAGTTCACGCCAACAAGCTATCCAAACCGCCGGTGAAATAACCGCCACAGGCGCGCAGTGCATATTGTTTCAGTGCGATCTGGCAAACAGGGTTGAGCTGGAGAGCCTGATGGGTAATGTTGCCGCCGAGTTTCCGGATCTGTGTTTGTTGGTAAATAACGCCTCGGTTTTTAAAAAAAGCAGAATCATCGATACCGGATTTGATCTGCTGGAAATGCAATTCAATGTAAACTTTTTCGCTCCATTCATATTGACGCGCGATTTCGCGAAATTTTGCGGTACCGGCCAGGTCATTAACCTGCTCGACTGCAAAACAGCCTCAAACGATTCGCTATACGGTGCCTATACTTTATCCAAAAAGGCTATTCTTGAGTTTACCAGAATGGCGGCAAAAGAATTCGCGCCGAATATCAGGGTCAACGGTATCGCCCCGGGCGTGATACTCCCTCCGCCGGGTGAGGATGAGGATTACCTTACCCCGCTGATAAACCGGGTGCCTCTCGCCCAAAAAGGCGATATATCGCAAATCACCCAAACCGTGCGGTTTCTGATAGAAAATGAATATATAACCGGTCAGATTATTTTTGTCGATGGAGGAAAACATCTATGACAGCGTTGATAAAAATAAAAAACCTGAGCCTGCGCACTATTATTGGAGTAAACGATTCGGAACGAAAAAATAAACAGGATATACTCATAAATATCTCTTTCGAATACGACGATTCTTCGGCAGTTAAAACCGACGATATAACTCAATCCATAGACTATAAATCAATCAAAAAGAAGATTATCGATGGTGTCGAACAGTCGTCTTTTTGTTTGCTTGAATCCCTTTGCGATTTCATCTTAAAACTTGTAACCGAAGACCAGAGCATCCTTTGCGCATCGGTATCGGTGGATAAACCTCATTCGCTGAGGTTTGCCGAATCGGTATCGGTTGAGAAAACCTTCAGGAGGCAACCGTGAACTGGGCGGTGATCAGTATCGGTTCAAACATCAATCCGCAGGAAAATATTGCGAAAGCTATATCATTATTATCTTTAGACCAAACCCTTTTAGCAAAATCAGGTTTTGTTGAAACCGCTCCCGTAGGGTACGCAAATCAACCCGATTTTATTAACGGATCAATACTCATTAAAACACCTCTTGAATTTGAGCACCTGAACGCGTACCTAAAAAACGTTGAGATAAAATTGGGGCGCGCAAAATCCGCCAACAGATTTGGACCCAGAGAAATAGACCTTGATATCGTTATATGGAACAACAAAGTTGTAAACAGCGATTTTTACGAACGTGAATTCGTAAAGAATTCGGTTTTGGAATTGTTGCCTGATCTTGAGTTCTGAAAAACAAGTATCTCATATCCGATGATTTTGAAATCATCAAAAACAACAATTATTCATTAACATGACATTAATAGAAAAACAGTCCGACCATTTCCGCGGGTATATTTAACATATGATTCTGATTATGATCAATGATTGTCCTCAGATTTTTTATGTCTGACAATCTCTCCCTGAATCATGTATATAACATCCTGCGCGATATTTGTGGCGTGATCGGCTATCCTTTCAAGGTTGCGGCAGATAAGCAGATAATGCATAAACAAATCAAAATATTGCGGATTTTCGCCTATTTTTTCCTGGATCTGAATGTATGTGTTCCTGTTGATCTCGTCGACTTCGTTATCCGCCATACATACGTCATTTGCAGCTTTTAAATCGAGATTAACCAGTGAATCGATACAATATTTTAGCATAAACTGTACTTTTTCGGTCATCTTTCCGAAGTCAAACGGTATCTCTATTTTATTCATTCTGGATATAAATACCGCTCTTTCTGCGATATTTACCGCCAGATCTCCGATTCTCTCGAGGTCATTGTTAATTTTAAGTATTGCTATAATAAACCGCAAATCGATAGCTACCGGCTGGTGCAGAGCGAGAATTTTAAGGCATTCTTCCTCGATATTGACTTCCGCCAAATCAATTTCCTCGTCGCCCTCAATTACTTTCTCGGCTAACTGCGCGTCCCGTTCTTCAACGGCACGTGCGGACAACTGAACGCTTTGTTCAACAACTGCAACCAGTGACAATAACATTTTCTTTAGTTTTTCTATTTCCCTGAAAAGGTGTTGTGACATTTTCTTCTCTCCTTATCAACCGAATCTTCCGGTAATGTAATCCTCAGTCTGTTTCTCAATGGGATTGGTAAAAATTTGTTTTGTTTTTCCGTACTCGATTAAGTGCCCTTCGTAGAAAAAAACGGTGTAATCGGATACTCTTGCCGCCTGCTGCATATTGTGTGTAACAATGACAATGGTATAATCTTTGCGCAGTTCGCCGATTAAATCCTCGATGCGTGCTGTTGAGCGCGGATCAAGAGCGGAAGCGGGTTCATCCATCAGCAAAATCTCAGGGCCGACAGCGAGCGCGCGGGCAATACATAATCGTTGTTGTTGGCCTCCGGATAAATCTATGGCACTTTTGTCCAGCCTGTCTTTTACTTCATCCCACAACCCTGCGCGGATCAGGCTATTCTCAACAATGGCGGATAAATCCCTTTTATTTGATACTCCGTGAATCCTCGGGCCGTAAGCAACATTGTCGAATATCGATTTCGGGAACGGATTGGATTTCTGGAAAACCATCCCCACATTTTTTCTTAATTTTACAACATCCGTTCCGTTTTTGTAGATATCTTTTCCGTCAATAAGGATTTTTCCTTCAACGTGTGTATCATCGATAATATCATTCATTCTATTAATGGAACGTAAGAATGTCGATTTGCCGCAACCGGAAGGGCCGATCAATCCTGTTACTTTCTTGTCGTATATCTCAAGATTGATGTCGAACAAAACTTTTGTTTTGCCGTAAAAGAAATTCATGTTGTGCGCGGAAACTTTTACCTTATGCGAGCCAATGTTTATGTTACTTTCGTTTTTGATATAATCGTTCATAAAATCCCCTTTTACCAGCGACATTTTTTTCGGTAATGAAGCCTGAGTATAATAGCTCCTGAATTTATTCCCAGAACAAGAATCAGCAAAACCAGCGCCGTCGCATACTGTTTCGGGCGAACAAGAGATATATCGGGATGCTGAGTAGATAGAACATATAAATGATAAGGGAGAGCCATCACCTGATCGAATATAGACCTGGGTAATTTTGGAAGAAAAAACGCCGCGACTGTTAATAATATGGGAGCTGTTTCACCAGCCGCCCTGCCGATACCGAGAATTGAACCGGTGATCATACCCGATATCGAATACGGCAACACGTTTTTGTATATAGTCTGCCATTTTGTAGCTCCTAAAGCCAGGCTTCCTTCCCGGAGAGCTTTTGGTACGGCTTTGAGTGCTTCTTCGCTTGCAACTATGATAGTGGGCAATATCATACAGGCTAAAGTCAGGCTTCCCGCGAGTATGGATGTGCCGAATCCGAAAAAGATTACGAATAACCCTAACCCAAACAGCCCGAACACAATCGAAGGCACACCGGCAAGTGTAACTATGCCAAGCCGTATGGAGTTCACAAAAGCGCCCTGGTGAGCGTATTCATTCAAATATATCGCCGCCGCCATTCCAAGAGGAAGAGCAATAAGTATCGTACCAATAACAAGATAAAACGTTCCGACAATCGCCGGAAGAATCCCTCCTTCAGCCCCCGCTTTGCGCGGAAACTCCGTCAGGAACCCCCAGCTGATGTTCGGTGTCCCTTTCCATACAATATCAAACACTATATACCCGACGACGGCAATGATAAAGTATGTTATTAAAAACATAAAACAAATGATGATTTTTTCCGAAACACTTTTTCTTTTACTCATGACAGTTTATACTTTTTTAAAAATTTCTGAGCTACCAGATTAATTATAAATGTAACGACAAGCAAAACAATACCTACACAAAATAGAGCCCTGTAATGTGTGCTTGAGAAAGCGACTTCACCCATTTCCGCAGCTATGGTAGCTGTCATTGTCCTGACTGATGTAAACGGGTTGAATGTTGTGAGTGCAGAGTTTCCTGTAACCATAAGCACAGCCATTGTTTCTCCGATTACCCTGCCCATGCCGAGCATAACCGCCGCAACTATACCCGACAATGCCGCGGGAACAGTTACCCGCCAAATAGTTTCCAGCCTGCTTGCCCCTAAAGCGAGTGATGCTTCCTTATATGATTTCGGTACGCTTCTAATAGCGTCTTCAGATATTGTGATAATTGTCGGTATCGCCATCAGAGCTAAAAGAATAGCGCCTGTAAACGCCGTCAATCCTGAAGGAAGATGAAAAGTTGACTTGATTACAGGCGCTAAAACCACCAGGCCAAAAAAACCAATAACTACAGAAGGTATTCCCGCGAGAATTTCAATAAAGGGTTTAAATATTTCTCTTTCCAGCGGAGTCGCCAGTTCCGAAATATACACCGCGCCGATAACTCCAAAAGGCAACGCTATCAGTGTAGCCAGCACGGTAACCAGCAAGGATCCGGTTACAAGAGGTATAATTCCATACGATTCATTGAAAAATGAAACCGGCCTCCAGTCCTGATTGAGCAAAGCTCCCAATCCGGGTTTCTTAAGGAACGGCACAGCTTCTTTGAACAAAAACAGAAAGATGAGAACGACAATCAGAATACTTGAAGATGCCGCGCCGGCCAAAATATATTTTATTAACTTCTCTTTGCTCATTTCATATTCCTTAAATCGAGGCCTATTCGCATAAAATCCAAATTATTTAATACTTACGTATCCGTTATCGACAACGATTTTCTGTCCTTCTCCGCTGAGGCAGAAATTCAGGAATTCTCTTATTATGCCCGAATAACTTACAGCTGTTTTAGAATACAGGAACAAACCGCGTGAAATCGGGTATGATCCGTCTTTCACTGTATCTACAGATGGTTTAACCGCGGGTGAATTAGCGTCTTTTTTAACCGGAATAACCTTGATTTTGCCTTTCGCTTCTTCAGCGTAACCAAGCCCGATATATCCGATAGAGGTTTTATCTTCGGTAATAGCCTGAACAATAGCTGAAGTAGCGGGCATTAATCTGGCGCTTTTGGTATAATCTTTTTTATCCATCACGTGTTCCATAAAAAACAAATACGTTCCTGAACTTGATTCACGGGATAATACAATTATGTTTTCATCGTTTCCGCCCACCTGATTCCAGTTGGTTACTTCGCCGGTAAATATTTTTTTCAACTGTTCCATAGTCAACTCGTTTACCGGGTTGTTAGGGTTAACCGCCACAGCGATACCATCGAGAGCCACTTTTGTTTCAAGAGGCATTACGTTATTTTCTTTAGCCTGATCGATTTCTTTTTCTTTTATATTGCGTGAAGCGGACGCGATATCGGTTGTATTATTGATCAAAGCGGCTATACCTGTTCCAGAACCTCCGCCTGTTACAGATATTTCGATACCTGGATTTTCTTTCATATATGTTTCCGCCCAAGCGCTTACAAGGTGAACCATGGTATCGGACCCTTTTATTGTCAGGCTTTTCTTGTCCTGAGAGTTCGCGCTGTTGATAACAGCGGCGCTTAAAACCAATCCTAATATAGCTAAACCAATTCTTTTCATATTCAATTCCTTTTTTTTAAAGTTTGTTTTCAAACAATCTGGTAAAAAGTACCCATGTTTAGATAATATTTTCACTATATATGTTAGATTTTTATTAGCGTTTAATTAGAATTTAACATTCAAATCTACTTGCCATCTTGTGTATTCTTCCCACCGGTTAAAAGGTACGTTTGAGGATAGATTCAGCCTGTTAACCACCCTGTTTCTCGATTGAGCGTGCATATCTATTTTCGATAGAATCAATGTGGTTCCAATATCGACATTTTTTGTGAGCTGGTATTTGAACCCGAATTTATGTCCTTTTACACCGGTTAACCCGTTACCGAAATCTGAATCTGTGAACGCTCCCAGTACAGCGTCAGGCTGGACTTCGCGATAATTATAGAAAGCTTCCCATGTGTTGGGGTCTTTGGCTTTATTTATTTTGCATCCTACCAGCCCGGCGAAATTATCGTTTGGCGTAGCGTTTCTGGCAAAATCGCCGTAAACGGAAACGGGCATGTTAAATACGTTGAATTTGGCCTCAACAAACGGGTTCAGGATATCATAATCTTTCTGGTATTCCCTTGCCCCGCCTGCTCCGAAATAATAGAATGTATTTCCGCTTGAGTTTGTTGAAGTATATAAAGTTCTCTGGTCTTCAATAGATCCGAACGCGTAAAGGCTTAACCCGCCTGTAATTTCAAGCGCATCCGCAAATAATTTCTGGGAAAACCCGCCTTGAAAACCCCAGAGCGATGTATCCACATCGGATGACCGTTCCTGAACCCAGAACCCGCCGATATTTCCGAATAGTTTCAGGTTCAGATCGCTGAATTTTTTCTCATATTTAACCGCGCCTCCTTCTGGAGTCAGGTCGGAATCAAAAATCAGCTGTTCTTTACCTGCAGTATAGAAAGGGTTTTCCATTTTACCGGCGATTAAATGAAGGCCCTCGGTATTCAATCCGGCTATATCCATCGGATGCCAGTCGACGTAAGCCATATCAAGCCAGATAGACTTTTTGGAGAAAGCGTTTGTCAATGTCTGGTTTGTCGATCTTGGATCTGCGCCTTCTTCCGCGGTAGACGCTTCCGATGTGGCAATCCTGAAACCTACATCCAGATCGTCTTGTACTTTGGAATACAACCCGATTCTTGCGCGTATTCTTTGCCTGTTTCTTTCTATGGAATTGGATGATTTATCGGAGATATATTCGTGCCGGTACCTGAAATCCCCTTTTATTACGGTTCTTTCCGCCCACATCGCTCTAGGCGCGATATTTTCGAGGGTGATATTGTACGGCAACGCCGCTACTCCTGAATCTTTAGATGATTCAAGTTTATTTACCCTCTGTTTCAAATCGTTTATGAGTTTTGCCTGTTCCCTGACGAGATCCTCAATACTCGGTTGCCCTTTAATGTTTTCACCGCCCATAACCGCCTGTGAAATCATAGCGGTAATAAAGCTAAATAAAATCGCAAATTTTATTTTCGTCATTTGGTTGCTCCTTATTTTTGTTTTACATACACAAAAACTTAAATAAATTGATGTTACGTCGGATTGCATCCCTCCCTTTTTTGCAGTTATTTTTTACAGAAATAAACCGATGTAAAAAAATTGTTTGATTGAAATCATCAAATTTAAAATTGCTGACGCGGGTAAATCTAAAGGACAAATGTTAGATTGATATCAGGATAAGGCTAATATTGAGTTAATATTGGATAATACGGCAAAACAATTTACGGATTTCTTTAAAAATGATCGTTCTGTTTCTGACTGTATAAAACTATTTTGCGAAACGAATGATTTAAGACATCTTGATACATTTCATTTTATCGTGGGCAAACGCAATTATTTCCAATATTTCAGAGATTTAATTAAAGACCATTCAAATAAAGAAAATAATGATCAATTACGTTCGGCAAGCGAACGGAAACGAAGTGAGAATGTTGACGATATGGATTTCCTTATTGTGAATGAAATTTATAATATGGAAAATGGTACGGGCATTGACACCATACTGAAAAAATATAATATCCCCGAGAAACAACCGATGGAAAAACATTTCTTTCCGTTTATAATCGAATCGCTTTCAAAAAATCTGATTATGAAAAAAAGATTATCACATCAGCTATAGCTGTGATAATCTTTTTAGAACCGTCATATTGAAATTGTTGTCAAAGCTTTTCTGTTTTAGAATATTTCATTATTCGATCGGCCTGCATTTTAGCTCTAATGTTAATAATAAATAATATGCGGGGTAAATTATGAAATCAGATAACCAATTTTGCAAAACGGGGTTGCCGGAACTGGACAGAATTTTAGAAGAAATATGGTTAGGCGACAATGTCGTTTTTCAGATAGACAGTATCGACGATTATGTCCGTCTTGTTCATCCTTATGCCAGAGAAGCGCTGAGAGCCAAAAGAGACCTGATTTATTTCCGGTTTGCCGACCATAAGGAGGTAATTCCCGAAGGTTTGGCGGTCAATGTTTATGAGGTTCATCCCGAAGAAGGATTTGAGATCTTTATATCCGCAATACTGGATGTTATAGAGAAGCACGGTAAAGGAGCGTTTTATATATTCGATTGTCTCTCCGACCTTGCGGCCGACTGGTACAGCGACCGGATGCTGGGTAACTTTTTTATGATAACATGCCCATATCTCTTTGAGCTGGATACCGTTGCTTATTTCGGTCTTTTGCGCGACAGACACACAGCGCTGGCAACCGACGCTATTCAGGCAACGGCACAAGTTGTGCTTAATGTATATAACAATAACGGTGATATTTATATACACCCATTGAAAGTTGATAAACGTTATTCGCCGACAATGTATCTTTTGCACAAATGGGAAGGTGAGTCTTTTATACCTGTAACGCGAAGTACCACAATTGCCGAGATCCTATCTTCATTACCGCAACCGCGCCTGACTTTTTCGGCACAGTTACGCGATGTCTGGACAAAAAATTTTCTCAACGCGCAAAAACTAATCGATACTGTTTCCGAAGAAGAATATTACACTAACTATGCCATTTTCAAGCGCCTTTTAAGAATGGTAATAACCAGAGACGAACAATTACTTAAACTTGCCATTAAATATTTTGATTTGCATGATATAGTCGATATCGGCAAACGCATGATTGGCACAGGGTTAATCGGGGGAAAATCTGTCGGTATGCTTCTGGCTCAATCCATCATAAAAAAGAGCGATAAAAAACTGGCGCAATTACTTGAGCATCATGATTCTTTTTTTGTAGGAGCGGACGTTTTTTACACTTATCTCATCAGGAATAAATGCTGGTGGATACGCCGGCGGCTGAATATGGAGAATAATTTCGAGTCCGCCGATCAGGCAAGAAAACTTTTGCTTGAAGGCGAGTTCCCTCAGGATATTATAGATCAATTCAAGGAAATGCTGAAATATTTCGGTCAATCGCCTATTATCGTGCGATCGTCAAGCCTGCTTGAAGACGCTTACGGCAACTCGTTTTCCGGAAAATACGAAAGTGTATTCTGTACTAATCAGGGTACACCCGAAGACAGGCTTACCAATTTTGTAAACGCGGTTCGTACCGTATACGCAAGCACAGTAAGTAAAGAGGCTCTTGCGTATCGTTCGCACTGGGATCTGCTAAAAAAAGATGAGCAAATGGCGCTCCTTGTTCAACGCGTATCCGGTTCCATATACGGCGACCAGTATTTTCCTCAAATCGCCGGAGTCGGTTTTTCGTTCAACCCTTTTGTCTGGGATAAGGAAATAGATCCTGAATCCGGGATGTTGCGGCTTGTGTTCGGGCTGGGTACAAGAGCAGTCGACAGAATAGAAAACGATTATACACGCATTGTGGCGCTCAATTCGCCGATGAAACATCCTGAAACCACTCCCGGCGACCTTCGCAAATACACTCAACATTTTGCAGATATATTGGATCTGGCAAATAATTCTCTTGTAACCAGAGAATTTAAAGATATCGCTACAAAAATACCGGAATTTCCCATACATATATTCGCGTCTCAGGATGATGAACTTATGCGCCTTAAAAGCGAACTGAACCGGGACGATATTTTTTCATGGATATTGACTTTTAAACATCTGCTGGCGGATAAATCTTTTGTCGAAAGTATGCGCAGTATACTGCGTATTCTTCAGCAAGCGTATAATTACCCTGTTGATATCGAGTTTACGGCGAATTTTCTTGATGAAGAAAATTTCCGTGTCAACTTACTTCAATGCAGGCCGTTTCAGGTAAAAGGGAATATCCTTAGCGTGGATGAACCCCAATCCATACCTGCTCAACAGGTTATACTGGAAACAAGAGGGCCTGTTATAGGCAGTAGCAGGGCGATTACCATCGACCGGATCATATATGTTGTACCCGAAATCTATGGAAAGATGAAACAGTCCGATCGATATTCGGTAGCAAGGCTTATCGGGCAACTTACACATCTGAAAGACGATACCGGGCAACTTACCGTCATGCTTATTGGGCCCGGGCGATGGGCGACAACAACTCCTGAATTGGGTGTACCGGTTTCGTTTGCGGAAATCAGTAAGGTATCTATATTATGTGAGGTGGCGGCTATGCACGAAACCCTTGTTCCGGAAATATCTCTGGGAACACATTTTTTCAATGATCTTGTCGAAATGGATATGCTTTATATCGCTTTATCTCCGCAAAAACAAGGGTGTACCATAAACCGGAAATTTTTTGACGAACAAACAAATATTCTTTCTAACATCATATCCTATTCTGAGGTACGGGAAGACGCGGTTCGTGTAATCGATTCCAAAACGATACGGGAAAACGTTTCTATTTGCCTGCATGCTGATGTGTTGAAACAAAAAGCGGTTTGTTATTTGTCAGGGCCGGGATTGTCGCCTGCATAAAGGTTTCTTCTCATATCGTTTGAAAACATTAGTCTTCCGCATAACTATAAATTAATTTCAGATAATAAAGTTTGTGATTGCTAAAAATGAATTTTCTATCCTGTCATTGTGAGATTCTAAAGAAACCATGGCAATCTCAGACCCGATGGTTTTTAGATCACCACATCGTTTCTCTTTCGTAGAACTCCTCGTGATGGCATATCATTTTTATGATTTTTTCAGCACTCTCATATTTCCGCATAGCGGCAGCCTGTTTGACATACCTGTATTCGCGGGTTATATTTCTTATGGGGCAAATTAAATGGGATATTCAAACAAATATATAAATCAGAGGCGGGATATTAAATGAAACTTTCGAATCATGGAAACCTTATTTGTGGAATTGTGGCGATATTATTTATATTTGCTTTTTGTCAAAAAATATCGTACGGGGCGCAATATCAGTTTGTCGAGAATTTTGATACTGCAGACAATTTTTTTAATGTCAATGGATTTGTTCAGAATGGATATAATTTAAGTTCATGGCAATATGAATTCGGTTCGTCAAAAATGCACGTATCTGATATAGTTCCCGCCACAACAAATTATGGGTATGTTTATCTTACAAAAACCTTGAGTTATCCTGTAGACGGCAATTTTAACCTCAGTTATGTATTCCGGACGGACGCAAACAATACGGTTGCCGCTGTTCAGCATATGTATGTCAGTTTGTTTACCGATAGCGGTTCGGGTGTGTTGAGCCGTATCTGCGGCGCGGGGTTCTGGGACGGCCACACCAACGACAAAGGCCATTATTTTATACAACCCACACCGGCGGCCGATCCTTACATTTATAATTATTTTGGCAATAACCTTCCTTCAATAATTGACGTGACCGTCTCCATTCAAAGGACAGACGGCAATATAAATATTTCGGTGAGCGGCGCCGGATATCAATTGACATACAATGAAACCGATAATCAAACTGTCAACGCGATCTCCATTCAATTCGGAGCTGCCAAAGGGTATGTATATGGCGACTTGTATGCCGATTACCTCTCATTTTCAGGGGAAAGCGGTTCTTATCCCGATCAATCTATTCCTGAACCATTAACATTAGTATCTTTTGCCACAGGTTTTTTCGGAATGCTTGTTAAAAGGATACGTTCCAAAATATCCTTATAACCGAACAGTTCATTCATCAGTTTAATATTTGTTTTTCTAACCCGTTATATCCCAGAAACAAATATATTTCCGGCCGTATTTTTGCGTTATTTTTATCTTCTTTATTCCCTGATTATTAAAAAAGGTTCCATAAAGATAAAAAATTTGTAACAAAATATTAAATAATTTGTTTACAAATGCGTACTAATATAGTATATATTTACTAAACAGTTTTTTACGGAGACTACGCGATTTTATGGCTTTAACATCATGTATTTCAATCAATTATATAATTAAGCAAAATACTGCATACAAAAAAGCCTGTTTATCTTCATTTCTATTTTTGTCAATTTTGTTCTGTTCATTTACTTCTTCTTCCGTCTATGCCGAAACACCCAAAAGCGGTACCGTCTGGGCATGGGGGAGAAATATGTACGGACAACTTGGCGATAATACTTCGAATGATAGATATATCCCTGTTCAGGTTCAGAATCTAAGTGGTGTTGTTCAGGTTGTGAGTAGTTATAATCACACAATTGTATTAAAGAGCGATAGAACAGTATGGGCATGGGGTTATAACGATTACTATCAGCTTGGGGATGGAACAACTAATAAAAGAAAAACTCCGGTTCAGGTCAAGAATTTGACGGATGTTGTTCAAATCGCTTCAATGTATTATCATTCGATAGCGTTGAAAAGCGATGGAACTGTTTGGGCATGGGGTGATAATAATTATGGCCAATTAGGCGATGGGACAACAGTCAATAAATCTACACCTGTTCAGGTTAAGAATTTAACAGGCATAATTCAAATCGCAGTAGGGTTTAACCATTCAATAGCGTTGAAGAGCGATGGAACGGTCTGGACATGGGGCCATAATACCTATGGCCAGTTAGGCGATGGGACAACTGTCAATAACAGTACACCTGTTCAGGTTAAGAATTTAACAGGAATAATTCAAATCTCATCAGGAGGAAATAATGGAATAGCATTGAGAAATGATGCTATTGCCTTTACATGGGGTTATAATAATAATTATGGCCAACTGGGGGATGGTACAACAGTCAATAAAAATACACCTGTTCAGGTCAAGAATTTAACAGGAATAGCTAAAATCGTTTCCGGATATAATCTTACAATGGCAATAAAGAACGATGGTACTATCTGGGGGTGGGGCATTAATATGTTTGGCCAGCTTGGTGATGGTACAACGGTTAATAGATATGAACCAGTTCAGGTTAAGAATTTATCCGATGTAAGTCAAATTTCTATAGGCAAACATCAAACAATAGTATTGAAGAACAATGGAACAGTGTGGGCATGGGGGTATAATCGCTACGGACAGCTTGGTGATGGTACAACGGTCGATAAATCTACGCCGGTTCAGGTATTAAATTTAACAGGAATAATTCAAATATCTGCCGGAGAATATCATGTATCTGCAATAAAATGTTCAGAAACAGCACCAATAATATCAAACATTAAACTTTCTGAAACAATGGGGGATATAAATATAAATTATGATTTATCCGATGCGGAAAATGATAAATCATTAATAACATTACAATACGCCAAAGACACTATTCCTCAAATATGGTTTAAAGCAACTGTTCAGGGAACGGTATCAAATATTCTGCCGGGCAATGGATTGAAAATAATCTGGAATTCATCATCAGATATACCCGAATCGAAATTAGGCGGATACTATATCCGCATGCGGGCTTATGATGGTATAAATTACGGAAAATGGGTAGTATCCGGCCCTTATTATATTCCGACAGCGGACAATGACCTAATGCCCGATGATTGGGAAATCCAGGTCGGGTTGAATCCGCAGGTTAACGATGCAGATTTGGATCCCGATGGGGATTTGCTTAAAAATATTGAGGAATATAATTATAAAACCAATCCGCTAAAGGCCGATACAGAGTCGGATGGAATGGGTGATTATCAAGAGGTTATTATTTACAAAACCAATCCGCTTGTCTCCGATACCGATTTGGACGGCCTTAACGATTATGAGGAGATTATTGTTTCCAAAACGGATCCGCTCACTAATGGTGATGCAGATAATGACGGGTTAACCGATGTTTTAGAAGTAAAGACATATCATTCGGATCCACATATAGTCGATACAGACAAAGATGGATTAACCGATGATGCTGAGGTTAACACCTATAAAACCAATCCGATAAAGTCCGATACCGATTCCGATGGGCTTAGCGATTATGATGAGATTTTTGTTTATATGTTAGATCCTCTTCTTTCCGATACAGATGGTGATGGAACAACTGATGGGTTGGAAGTAAACACATACCATTCGGATCCGAATTTATTTATCTGATACCGATAACGACGGGTTGACCGATGGGGAAGAAACAGGTAAAGGCATAACTTTATTTGATGATTTCGAATCGGGGAGTTTTAACAAATACAACTGGACTCGGTCATCTACCAACACATCACAATCCTGGGTAATTTCAAGTAATGAGAGTGGAAATAAGATGGTTACGACTCCATATTCCATAGGATATAAGAGTCAAGAACGTTCTTTAAGTATCACCTTATCTGTCACTAAAAATTCTATATTCTCTTTTGATTGTAATATGTGGTCAGGAATGTATGGTGAAAAATTCGAATTGTATATTAATTCAAATTTAAAACAAAGTTGGAGTGGATATTCAGGATGGTCAAAATATACAACAACTTTATTACCCGGTAACTATAAGATTTCATTCGTGTATAAAAACATTAGTTATTCTAATAAGAGGTCCCTTTACCCACCATTTCAATATCCATCTGTTGGATGGTGGGATGATTATAATTCGGTATATTTTTCAGGTGATAATAATATCTGGATTGATAATGTAAAAGTTTATAATGAGGGAACACCAGGTACATTCTCGTCCCCAACCAATATCGATACCGACAATGACGGCATCACTGATGGGGATGAAGTAAAAAAATATAATTCCGATCCTTCAAAAACGGATACCGATGGAGATGGTCTTAGCGATTATGATGAGATAACAATCTATAAAACAAATCCGTCATCCATTGACACCGATTCTGATATGCTTTTCGATAATGAAGAGATTTTTGTTTACAAGACAGATCCATTAATTGCTGTTGATACTGATGGCGATGGGCTTACAGATGGTTCTGAGGTTAAAGCATACAAGTCAAATATATCTAAAATCGATACAGATAACGATGGGCTTCCGGATGGAGATGAGGCGTATTTGTATCATACAAAACCAGCTTTTGCCGATTCGGATGATGATCAACTGAGCGATTTCGATGAGGTCATGATATATCATACGAACCCAAATGATATCGATACCGATGATGATTATCTTTGGGATGGCAATGAAATATTTAATTTTCATACAGACCCTCTTGTTAATGGAGACGCGGATAATGATGGATTAAAAGATAATGATGAACTAGCTATATATCAAACCGATCCTAATAAAGCGGATACAGATGGTGACGGGCTTTCGGATCCTGAAGAAATCGGTCATGGTTGTGATCCGAACAAGAAAGATACAGATGGCGACAAGATTAGTGATTATGATGAAATATATATATATTATTCAAATCCCAAAAGTATTCATTCTGATTCCGATGGCCTTACCGATTATGAAGAAGTTTTTGTCTACAAAACAGATCCGATTGATTGCGATACCGATTCCGATGGGCTTTATGATGATCAAGAAGTAAAAACTTATTATTCCAATCCATTGAAGTACGATACAGATGATGATGGATTAGATGATTGGTATGAGGTGCACAATTTTAAATCGTCCCCCACTAAACAGGATACCGATAACGACGGGTTAATCGACAGTGTCGAGGTTGGCGTAACTTTATCCGATGGTTTTGAAAGCGGTAATTTCGGTGGATTATTGTGGTTGCCGAACTATTCGCAGGTAAATTATAATGGCGGAGGCAGCGGAGGCGGTAGTAATAGCGGAGTTGTATGGCAATCTGTAAGTGATTCCGGTTATTCTATTACTATTTATGATAGTAGCAGTGTTTGTATAAGTGCTGAGAATTTAATTGGTGTTCCTTTGATTTACAATTTTAATAATGGCGATACTCCATTGTATGATCAGGGAGACGTCCAGCCTTCGGAAACCAGTCTTTCCTGGAATCAAACCGGAAACTATTTGTGGAAAATAGTGAATACCGAAACGTCAGGTTTCTGGATTGCCGCCTCCAGTCCGGATTCTTTGCCGGATAACCAGAGCAGTTCGCTGAAACTGCTTGTTGTGTTGCCCCGCAACATCTTGCTTGATAACCAGATACGGCTGTCTTTCGATTACAGGGTTTCTTCCGAGCAAAACGGCGATTATTTCAGTTTTATTGTCAATTCGTCAACATACGATATAGAATCCGGCGAAGTACCGTGGACAAACTTATCATGTTCTCTTAAACCGGGAGTTAATCTGATTGAGTTTAAGTACTCGAAAAATGGAATCAATTCAGCCGGTTTAGATAAAGTTTGGATAGACAATTTCAAGATAAAAATTACCGGTTACGGAACCTCGCCTTCCAATCCAGATTCCGACGGAGACGGTATGCCGGACGGTTATGAGGTAACATATTTCCTTAATCCGTTATCAAATGCCGACAGGAATCAGGATGCCGACGGCGACGGGCTAACAAACATTCAGGAATTTGAGCAGAAAACAAATCCGCAACTGCCCGATACTGATGATGACGGGTTAACCGATCGTGAAGAACTCATGATTTATTCTTCCAACCCATTTATCATAGATGTAGATAACGACGGAGTAATGGATGGACTCGAACTCAAAGTTTTCGGCACAAATCTCAAAAATGCCGACAGCGACGGCGATGGGCTCACCGACGGCGAAGAGCTCGGCACCATCATCTATGACGGGTTCCAGCGAAAATCCATGGATAAATATAACTGGGTAACTACCGGAGATTTCCCTTGGGAAATAACAAAAGATGTATATTATTACGATGTGTTTTCCGCATGTTCTCCTGATTGCCTGCTTGATAATCAGTCAAGTTCAATGAAAATCACGGTCAATGTGAAGAAATCCGCTGATTATTCTTTTTATTACACCGTTTCATCAGAACAAGGCCACGATTTCCTTGAACTGATCATAGATTCGCAGGTAATCCAGCAATGGTCTGGTGCGATAGATTGGCAATTATTCTGCGGAACTTTATCCGCGGGAACGCATACTATTGAATTCAGGTATATCAAAGATGACAAAGAGAGTTACGGATACGACCAGGCATCCATAGACGCTTTCTGCTTATATAATTACGGATACGGTACAAATCCATTGTCGGTTGATACCGATAGCGATGGTTTGACCGACGACTGGGAAATCGCAAATTCGCTCGACCCGTTATCTATCGACAGCGATAACGATACGATGGCCGACGGTTGGGAAATCGCAAATTCGCTCGACCCGCTGGTTAACGATGCGGATCTGGATAACGATAACGATTCAGTCACCAACGCTATGGAACATTCTTACAAATGCAATCCCAATAGTTCCGATTCGGATAACGATGGTTTGACAGATTCAGAAGAAATAAACATATACCACACTAACCCGGCAGTCGCTGATACCGACGCAGACGGGTTGTCCGATACGGTTGAGTTGACCGAATCACTAACCGATCCGCTTAATCCGGATATGGACGGTGACGGAGTGTCTGACGGCAAGGAAAGATCTGACGGATCAAATCCTTTTCTTGCGGAGAAATTTTTAACGTCGTCTCCAGCAAGCGCGAATTACTCAACATCAAATGTATCTTTTGAGCCGATGAATTTCGCTAAATCAGAAACCTACGATGTTTTTTATGTTTCAACAGATATGGAATTTAATCTGCCGTGTTCAAGCAAAGGATACTCGGTTCTGCCATGGTATTCAATCGGCGTAAACATTAATTCAGATACCGACCGTATACCCGACTGGTGGGAAACCATTTTCGTTACCGACAAAAACAACGACGACGCCGATATGGATTACGACTGCGATTCACTCGTTAACGGTGTAGAGTACCTTATCGGCACTAACCCGCACAACGCCGATACCGATCTTGACGGTATGCCCGATAATTACGAATATCTGTGGAAAACCGATCCTTTGATTGCGGATTCCCATCTCGATTTTGATAGCGACGGGTTAACCAACCTTGAGGAGATGTTGTGTTCAACCGATCCTTATAACCCCGATACCGACGGCGACGGCGTATCCGACGGAACAGAAAACGCCAACGGAACCGATCCGCTTAATGCAGAACAATATATAAAATCTTATTCCTCAAGCGAACATTATTGCGCGTCGAATGTATCTTTCGCGCCTGCGAATTTCACCAGATCAGTAAACTATGATGTTTTTTATGTCTCCACAGATATGGAATTTAATCTGCCGTGTTTAAGCAACGGATATTCGGTTCTGCCATGGTATTCGATCGGCGTAAACATAAATTCGGATACCGACCGTATGCCCGACTGGTGGGAAACCATTTTCGTTACCGACAAAAACAACGACGACGCCGATATGGATTACGACTGCGATTCGCTCGTTAACGGTGTAGAATACCTTATAGGCACAAACCCGCACAACGCCGATACCGATCTTGACGGTATGCCCGATAATTACGAATACCTGAAGAAAACCGATCCTTCGGTTGCCGACGCGCATCTCGATTATGATGACGACGGGTTATCCAACCTTGAGGAGATGATGTGCTCATCCGATCCACACAATCCTGATACCGACGGCGACGGTGTGCTCGACGGAACAGAAAAAATCAACGGCACGAACCCCGTTTTTGCAGAAACATCAAAGACATGTTCAAGGTCAAGTTCGCATTACAGCATAAATATAGAGACGATAAACTCGTCCGGAAATATCAATTCTTCAGTAAATTATAAAAATATCAATTCAGCTATAATGTATTATACTGAATCATCTGTTTTAAGTTTGTCATGCCTATTGGAACAGGGAATTTTGTGGAACTACGTAATCGACCGTGATTGCGACGGTATCCCCAACCTCTGGGAAATCGCCAACAACGGCAATCCCGATCTGGCTGACTCTACAGTCGACGGTGATTCTGATACGCTCTCTAATATAATCGAGTACCAGATAGGCACATCCGGTTTGCTTAAAGATACCGACGGCGATTCGCAGGACGATGGTTTTGAGTACAAAGCAGGCACAAACCCACTTGATCCGAGCTCGATTTTCTTTTGCAAGGTATCTATCGGCACAAACGGTTTATCCAAAATTAAATGGCCGGGCGCTTCGGGCAGGTTTTATAAACTTATGGTAAAAGATTATCAAAGTGATTCTTTCAAATTATATTACGATCATATCCCATCACAGGGCAATGGCGAAAACGAATGTTTTGATACCGGGCTTGACCTTAACGGCGACGGAAAATACGATGGCACAGGGGAAAACCCGCCTTCATCAGATATAAACATAAAACACAGATTATATAAAATAGTTGTAGAATAATAAAAAATGGAGGAAAAAATGAAAAGGTTATTTCAATTAGCGGTTTTTTTCAGCTTTGTTTTCGTTTTCGCGGTTTTTTCGTTCGCACAGAGTTCAGTACCCAAACTTCTTAATTTTCAGGGCAGGGTAAGCGTTTCCGGCACGCCGTTTACGGGTATAGGACAGTTTAAGTTCGCGCTTGTTGACCGCGCGGGCACAACAACGTTCTGGTCAAACGACGCATCCAGCGAAAACGGATCGCAACCGGCATCCGGCGTGGCTGTTGAGGTGAAAGACGGGATCTACAGCGTAGCCCTTGGCGGTGAACCGATGGTTTCCATACCCGAATCAGTGTTTGCCGCCAACAGCGAAGTTTTCCTGCGTGTCTGGTTCAGCGATAACGTGCACGGATTTGAGCTGTTAACACCAGATCAGCAAATTCTGTCCGTAGGTTATGCCTACCGCGCCGCCGTCGCCGATAACGTAGTAAATTCAGGAAGACAGGTTGTATCCGGTAACATAATTTCATCGGATACTCCCGGCGAATTCTTTGATGTTTTTTTTGGAGATGGGCCATGGTGTTATAATCCAAATTTAGGGTATTGGGCACATACAAAAATATATACAAGATATGGTGTAAAAACAATACCGATCGCCGATCTTGATGTTGACGATATGCCTATGATAAAAGTTTTTTGGGCTAATTCCGCTGATTCTGAGCAATGGTATGAAAATATAGAATCAATATTCATTGATGAAACTAATTCGATACAATTTGTGCCAACTACAACTTATTTATCGTATAAGGTCCTGAACAACGCGATAAAACTGATTTATCCGCAATTAACCGACAGGGATAATCCGAATTCATACGCTTATTTATCATATATTAGCGGATCACCTTCTTATAACGTGTTTTATAAAATAGTGATCATGAAATGATGTTTTAGGGAAAATGCCAGATAGACTTAACCGGCTGATCTCTTTTTTTATTACCTGCGGGCTTATTCTGCTTGTTATAGCGATAAGCCCGTTTCGTATTGATCCGTTATACTCGATCAAAGAAGACGTTTTCACGCTGGCCTCATCAATAATAGTTTTTTTCGGAGCGATATACATATCGAAAACCGGGTTTCGCGAGAATAAACCGCTGTTGTTTTTCTTTTTATTTGTAATGTATATGGCTCTAACCTTCTTTTTCGCGGAAAATAAATACGAATGGTTTAAAGAAACTTTCCGGCTGTTTCTGATATTCTCGATTCTCTTTATTACATTCAACCTGAATGAAGTAAGCCGGCTGAAAAATTTTATTGCCGGCGGGTTGGTTTGCGCCGTAATAGCGGCTACGCTCGGTTTGCTTGAGTATTTCGGGTTTAAGTTACTATTTGCCGAAGAGGGCAAAATCATATCGCTGTTCGGGCACCAGAATCTGCTCGGGCAATACCTTGCGGTATCTCTTGTATGGGCGGTTTGCGCGATTTGTTTGTATCCGCGGTTTAAGGTTTTGAGTTTCGCCGCGTTTATAATCATATGCGCGGGTTTGTTTGTAACCACCTGCAGGAGCGGATGGGTTTCGGCTGGTATCTGCGTAATTCTGATTTTTTTAACAATGTATAAAAAGAAACAAATGCCGCGTGCGGTTAAAACTTTTTCAATTTTGCTCACTGTTACCTGCGCAATAATTTTCGCGGTTTATGTTTTTGCCGATTTAAAAGTTGTCTCATCACGTGAAAATGGTTTTATTTCAACAAGTTTCCGTAATAAATTCATTAACAACTCACCGCTCGGTTTGTTATCCGGCCGCGATACTATATGGAAAACCAGTTTCGCGATGTTCCTGAAAAAACCGCTGACAGGTTATGGCGCGGGCAATTACTGGATCGCGTACCCGTCGGTTGACCCGCCGTTTGTCGATTATTCCAAATTCGTGCATAACGATTACCTTCAAATATTAACCGAAGGCGGTATAATCGGGTTCGGATTGTTTTTCATCGCGTTGATACTCGGGTTACTGAAAATATTCAGGTTTTTGCCTGGTGAAAAAGACAGGTTCATTTATTATTCGTTTTTGTCGTCTCTGATAGTCGTTCTGATCGACTCATTTTTCAGTTACGATTTGTACGTACCTGTCGCCTCGTATATATTCGCGGTTTCATTCGGTGTGTTGCTAAACATCTCCTACGCGGATACCCGTCGCGTTATTTTGCGCGGACGGGTTTTAAAATCGGCGGTTATATTGTGCGCATCGGTTATTTTATGCGCCGGATCGGCTTTTTTTGCAATTCGCAATATCGGTTTTTATAACTATTTTTACGGCGTAATGAGCATAACCGATAATTTGAAAGATATCAATCCGGATAAATTCACTCCGGATAAAATCAAAAACGCCGGGGCGTTTGCCGCAAAAGCTGAAAAGTATCTGCCGTATGAACCGGAGATTTTGTTTTTCGATTTGATGTTGTCGCTTGGCGAAGGCGATTTCAATCTCGCCAGAGACAAAGGCGATAAACTTATTAAACTGACACCATATGAAAAGAAAACGCTCCTGATCATGGCAAAAATCGAGGCGATTCTCGGCAACGAGGGATCGAGCAAAAAATATTATGCCCGACTATCCGCCAACAACAACATATTCGCGAGCAAATACGTAACCGATATGATCGGGCAATACGGCTCGTTCTATGACAAGATACACAGCGATGTATTCGAACGCGGATCGGCCGACAAGATGCTATCCGAGATCACCTCAAGGATCAACTCGTCGAAAGATAACCCTGCCAAAGAAAAGTACCTGCGTTATATTCGCGCGACAATACTTATAAAACTGGGCAAATGGACAGACGCCATTGACGATTTAACAATCTGCGGGCCCGATAATTACCCTTCGGCATACATGATGCGCGCGATGGCTCATTCAAAAAAAGGCGGGTTTATTGAAGCAGAATCCGATTTCAACAAATACCTCGAGTTTGATAAAAAAAGCGAAACCGCTTATCTGGGCAGAGGAATCGCAAGGTTGAAAATGGGAAAAACCGGCCCGGCGGAATCCGATTTCAAATCGGTGCTGATGTTCAATAAAAACAACTATAAGGCGTTACGCAATTTAGGAATAATTAAGTTGTCGGAAAACGATACAGAATCCGCACGTAAATATTTTCAGATGTCTCTGAACTCCGCCCCGAATCAACCCGGAGCGAAAGAAATTGAGGAACTCATCAATAAATTGAAAACCGATTCCAAAGACAATAGCGCGACAAATTAAAAAACTTTTTTCTTTTTGAAAAAAGAAACAAAAACTTTTTCTAATGATGCTTCGCATCATGTTTCAAAGATCGGATTAATCATTCATTAACCTGCCAATGTTTGCCGACAACAAAACTTCCAGTATTTTTATTTTGAGAAGTTCCTGTTTTTTGTCCGCGTAAATCTGGTTGCGCTGAAGGCGCATTATCGCCTTTACAGTTTTGCTGTGAAGCCCCATCCGTTTCAGCTCAAAACTTTTCCAGTTAATTCTTCGCATAAATAACCTCCTTTTTGATTTTCAGGCCGCTACACCCGGTTGTACTGTTTTTTTTATTTTTGTAGCCACAATTTATCAGATAAACTGTGCAATTATAAATAATGAACGATTAACAATAATTGTATTATATATAAAAATCGTTTTGAGATTTGACAAACATCAATACACACATTATAATTTAGTAGTGATGACGCTTTGATTTTTTAAAATGGTTCATTCTTTGATGAACCCGTATTAAAATTAAATTATTATTACATAAATTTGCTTAAATTAATATGCGCTCAATAATATAAGGAGACGAGGATGAAAAAAGCGTATTTTCTAACCTTAATTTTATTTTTCTTATCTATAAATACATACGCTGATACTATTACATGGGATTATTTTAATAGAACAGGTTGGTATCAGCTTCCCATATGGGATGGTGACGAATACGGCAATACAGAGGTTTGGAACTATTTATATGCCAATAAATATACCAATAACGAAAATAATTTTGTGCAGATAACCTCATATGGATCTGTTGAATATTCACAATCAATGGTAGGCAATCGGGACAATGTTTATCCTTATATCAAATACGAAACGGCCAAGTCCATTAGATTTCATCCGGAAGACAATTACAGCATAATATTACAATATCAATCCCCTTTAGGCGCTTCTTTTGAAGTTAATGCTGGATTTAGGCTCAATTCGTCATCAGCGGATGGGGTAAATGTATATTTTCAGAAAAATAACGACCAGAATTACCTGTTTTCAACTACAATTAATGCCGGACAATCTGTAAACGCAAATTTTAACGTAGAACTTTTAACGGGAGATTCGATATACCTTATAGTGAATCCAAGGTCTAACGAAAGTTATGATCAATTAATACTAACATCTTACACACTTGAAGGAACCACAGCTAATCCCATACCAGAACCAATGACCTTGATTATGTTGGGACTAAGCGTTCTGGCATGTTTCCGAAAAATTAATATGGGAAACAATGCCTGAAAAGAACTATTTAGCGATTATGCTTATTTCATTTTTGTAATTTTGAAAAACCGCTGTGAAATTTTTCTATTAAATTACATTACATGATTTAGGATAACTAATATATCTTCATATCATTGCCACGGAAGTAGCAATCCAGTAAACAAATTTAAACATTAGTTTTTCTCATGATATTGATGCGTAATATATTATAAACAATATATCTTATTAACATACAATTAGTTACGCTCCATGATTTCTGTTTTTGCGGGAATGGCAGATTGAGCTATTAAGCGATGCAAAAATAACAATCACTCACAAAATTTTATAGTATCTATTTTTTATGCAAAATTTTATAACATAAATCGCGAATAACTTTTTTTATTGCATATTATTATAAAATTTTGATGATTTAAAAAATATGTTATGATATTTTTAATTTGATAAAATAATCAAAAAAAGGAGACATTAAATGAACATCAGCGATTTTTTTCAGGGAAACCCCGGATTTTTCGCTACGTTAAAGTACGCGTGGTCAATCTATAAAGAAAATTTCAAATCCATTGCCAAACTGGTTTTAATAATCGCTCTTCCCATTTACCTGATACTTTATTTTTCGTTCGGCAACATTTTATTCCTTCAGTTGCCGGTTGAGGGAAGCAGTACTTATTATTCACAAACACGGAGTATGTATTCAGCCTTGATTTTTCTCGCGTTTGTATCTTCGGTAATAGATTTCTGTGTAATTTATTTTATAAACAACAAGATTATCGGGCAAGAATCTAACCTCAAACAAATTTTGTTCAAAGTTCTCGGCAAATACCTTAAAATATTCGTTACGGTTGTAATCGCTCTTATGGTTGTAGCTATACCTTCAATAATAACCAGTATTTTGGCAGCTGTCGGGACTCAATTGTTCGGTAAATCATCGCTGACGGCGATTTTTCTTTTGCCGTTCGGATTGGTTTCCGTTTTAGCGTTTATATATTTCATCCCCACTTTTTTCTTTATCCCTTTAGTATGTTTGCTCAGGGACAAATGGATGGTTCCCGCAATTAAATCCAGTTGGACACTTGTTCATAAAAATTGGTGGCGCGTATTTATTTTTTCTATCGGGTTAGGAATATTCAATTTTGCCGTATTGAAATTCTTCGCGTTTTTCGGATTTTTCGCTTTGATGGCGATAATAGCGTTATTGGCACAAAAAATTGTTGTCGCGTACGGCGATATCGTTTATCTCTTATTTATGCTTAAATACGAAAACAGAAAAGGATTGGCTCCAAAACAACAACCCGAATAATTATTCGGGAACCTGAATAGTTACGGCATCCAGATTTGAGAATTTCAGGTATAAATTTCGTGTCTGCGATGGTACAAAGAATATAATACTGAAGACTTTCGTTGTTTTGGAAATCTCTACCATATCCGTTATTTTATTATTATATAAGAGAGCGTAATATTGCAGGAACTTCTGATTCGAATCGAATAACACGAATTCGTCGAAATAAACCTGTCTTTTCGCTGACTTTTTTCCATTGATTATTTTGAGATCTACATCCAATCTTACATATTTGTAATCACCTTCAGGCGGTTGGATTTGGAGTACCCGGATTTTATCCTGTGAGAGTAAACCGATATTATTCAGGTTAAGTTCATATTGAGTTTTCGCGCTGCCTGTGGATTTTATCATAACCGGCTTTACATTTTTTATGGAAAACGATTCGGGTTCTGCCGGAATAAGGTGTTTGCGCGATTGTTCGTATTGGCTTTCGATCATGTTCCTGATTTCATCATCGTTTTTTTGAACGAAATAAATAGTGTTTACATCATCGATATTTCTGACAAAAGCGAATTGTCCGCCTTCGCCTTCGGCAACAGCATGGACTATTTTTGATAGCGAATATGAGGGAATGAACTCGGCAAGAATACCTTTGAACATGGGCTTGTCGCGAAAATCGATATAAACCAATCGTGAGTCCGAATCCCATGCTCTCGCAAGCGATTGAGTTATTTCCCGGTTGTGAATAATTTTATCCCGAGCGGATTGAACAAGCCCTTCGTTATCGATGAAACCGGCTGTTTTTATTGCGGTTAAATCCGGTAGGAAAAGTTCATGGTATTTGCGGTTAGAATCGAGTAATTTTATCTTATGGAGATTGAGTTCCTGGTTTTTATCTATATAACCCGCTAACTCGACAGTATCCGCGATACCGAGATAATATTTTCCCATCCAGGTAAACCGGTTGGTAATCATACCGGGCCGTTTTGCCGGGCTGTCTATGCAGGCGCGGTAAAAACTGATTTTGCCAGTGTTTCCTTTTTGTTCGGAATCATCGGTTATCATGCGTGGCGTACCGGGAACCACACCAAGTTTAAATTCCTCGTAATATTTGGCTGAACCCATTTTATTCTTTAATACAAAAAAGTTGCGTAATGTTTGATCGCTAACCGATTCCACAAAACATACATAAGATGTCCCGTCTTTAAACTCGATTTTAACCGGTTTGTCGGTTTCCAGCGCGGTAAGAAAAATATTTGAGTACGAATCCGCGCACTCAATAAATTTCATGTATTCTATATGCAATTCACGATTGTTAACAGGTTTTATACTGTTCAAATCCTCAAAATATATATCCATAAAATAAGATGAAATCTCAGGCGTTGCAGAGTTTATTTCAAATTCCGGCAGAGGGTTTTTCCTGATAACCACGTCCACAAACCGGAAAGTTTCATTATCTCTTTCAGTAGAGGCTATACAGCGGAAATAATCGTCGGTGCTGTAACCGTATGGATACATTATTTTGGTTTCATCGATCCCAGTTGATTTAAATCCTACACCGATAAGAGAATCCGAAAAAAAGGAATTCCTCAACTCTTGTTTCGATTTTTCGATAAGCAGATCTTTGTTTTCGGATTGGGAATAGACAGGATAAGAAACCGTTAAAATAATCGTGGCGCCAAGAATAAATATTTTTTTACATTTTGTCATTTTTATATCCTTTATACAATCAGGTTCTTTAACCGGTGGAAAATAATTTTACAATATAATTAAAATAATTTTACATTTTAATGCATTTTGCGCAATTACATATTTTAAAATGAGGCGAAATAATGATTTTTAAATATGGCACGCCTATTGCTTAATAATATTTTATAAAGAGATGGAAACATCTCGGAGATAAAAGGCCGGAATCGCCAATCCCCCCTCGGAGGTTCCGGTTTTTTTATTTCCTTCAAATAATAATAAATATATTATCGGCAGTAATAAAAAAAATCCATCCATCCTGTGGGATAAAAAACATACTTGAGGGATATTTTTCATTATATTATAATTTTTCGGGATTTTTGTCAAGTTTAAACAGATAATATCCGGCTGGTTAACCGGATGTTGTTTTCGCGCTCTAAATATTGAGAGGATAAATCAATGAAAATTAGAGAAGAAGGTAGAGTCATAAAAATTGAGAATACACGTATAATGGTAGAGTTATCCGGCGACGATAAAGGCAAATGCGATAAATGCGGCTGTTGTTCAATGGGAACCGATGGGAAAAGGGTGGTTCCTGTAAAGATTGATAGTTCTGTTTTGATTGGAGATAAAGTAGTTATAGAAATCGAAACCGTGAATTTTCTTAAAGCCTCGACTTTATTGTTTTTTATACCAACCGCCGGTTTTTTTGCCGGTATACTATTAACCGTGTTTCTTATTAACCGACCACCGGATTATTTATATTTCATCGGCGGTATAATGGGAACCGCCATATCATTTGTTATCTTAAAAATTACTGTAGGTAAAAAATCCGTACTGCCGGAAATAGTGGAAAAAACCAATACCTGACAAGTTATAAATATATATTGTAATATCCTAAAAGAGACATAAGTAATTGTTTACATTTAATAAAAATACCTTATAATAAAAAAAGCGTCATGTTTTTGAAAATTCAATATTTGTTCGGAGGGTATATATCATGAGCAGAAAATATTTTTTACAACTCTTTGGATTTAAAGCGTTTGTATTATCCTTAACAGTAGCGGTACTTATTTTGTCCGCCATAACATCTTTCGCGGCAAGAAGAAAACCAGTTACTCCACCCGCAACTGTAACCAATACACTTCTTGATACAGATCTTGATGGTGTATCGGATCTGGTAGAATCGAGAAGAGGGACAAGTCCAACGGTTTACGATAAGTTTGCCCAGAGATCGTTGTTTGTATCGCTAAAAGGGGTGGACGCGACTGATGTTTTAAATAACCTTACCGAAAGGTCAAACTTCATTAATTTCTGCAAATTGCCCAATGGGATCGCGTCCCAAGCCGTAAGCAAAATCGTTATTGCGCCGGGTTATAATGGACTTACAACGATATCGCCGGATGACGTGAAGCTTGCTCAGTTTATTCGCGCGGTACATGCCGAGGGTATTTATGTATCCATTTTGACATGGTCGCCGGATTGTATTCAGGAATCGGAAGATCCAAATGTGCTGGACGGTTGGGATATAGCCAGGGTTATGCTTGATTTGAGGCTGAATTACAACCTGTCGCATCCTGTGGAAGAACGGATCGATGAGATATCGACCGATATTGAACCCCATGCGTATTCGACCGATACGCTCTCGTGGTTAAATTCGATTGACCAGCCTGTAATATGGACCCGGTATCTCAACAGGCTCGAGTACGCCACGGCGGCTGTTCAGAGTTATAACGACGCCAACGATCCGGATATTGTTTTATCGGAATATATATACACATATTATGATGAAGATACATCAACGGTATCAAATGTTAACGACATTATCGACAGAGTCCCGAAAATCAATCTGATGGCGTATTCCGATAACGTTGAGTCGATCCGCCAGATGTGCGGGGCCGAAATAGATTACGCCAACCTGCGCAATAAGAAATCGGAAATTACTGTCGGAATGTTTCCTATTAATTACGATGGGCTTCATCGGAGACACACATTTTACGATGACGGCGCAACTCAGCTTGAATCCGCTATCTCGGCGCTGAAAACTGCGTTCGATTCGTCAAGTTCACTGACCGGATTCGGTATATTCCTTTATCCTTATTACAAGACATCCGGCGTAAACGGGTTTTCCCGGACATTGAATGTTTTGTATTTACCCGGCAATACATACCATACGGATATTTTCAATACCGCCGAGCAGGACGCGCTTATCTGGTTTTGTTACAGGCCTTATGCTTCAACACTTTACAAACACGCGATAAGCAGGGTGAAACTTGGAACAGGCTGGAACGGTACTTCAAGCATAACCGGAAAAGACGCTCAACTCCCTGCGTTTATAGAAAAGTTCCATGATCCCGGCCAGAGCATGAAATTTTATTTAGCCATGGGAGCTTCAAACTGGCTCAACGATGCCGACTGGAATTTATCCAAACTTCTTATTGATACGGTATTTAATTACAATAACACCCATTCGCCAAACCAGCGAATAGACGGTATCATAACCAATATCGCTCCCACTACGCATCCGAATTGGTCGAAAAGCCAGAGCACGTTATGGAATACGTATATCAGCCGTCTGCAGTATATCAGGACAAAAATCAATGCTTACAACGCCGCCAATACTCATAAAATGACTTTCGGTGAAGTGATACCGAGTTATTACGATACCGATAGCAGTAGTTACACAAATTTCAAAACCGTTGCTGATATTGTCGATTTTGTTGAGGTTCAGGCGTTCTTCGATACAGCGAACCTTATTATATCTGCTGTAAGCGGTGAGCTTAACTATTGCGCGACAGTAAATAAACCCGCTGTTGTCGCTCTGAACGTAAAATACGTTCTCGGCGGAAACCAGTATACTTACTTTGATAACGGCAAAGCATATATGGAAATCGATATAGACGCCGTCAACAATTATTTTAAGGGTTTGTACCCGTATTCCGGTTT
>CAYVGJ010000013.1:93510-98075 GCA_964451165.1 uncultured bacterium | reverse complement strand
GTAGGATCGCTTGAAGAACAATCCAAAGGCGCAGATGAAATATCAAGAGCCATGCAGAACCTCGCTAAAATATCCGAGGAAATCAGCGCTTCCATGAACGAACAGGCAGCAGGAACTGAACAGATAAGCAAATCCGTTGAGGAAGTAAGTTCAATCGCCGAAGAAAACTCAGCCGGTTCCAAACAAAGCCTCAATACCACAAAAGATGTAAGCAGTCAGGTTCAATCGTTACAAGACCTTCTCAGCGGATTGAAGGTATAAGTTAATAAAAATAATTTTTAAAAAGCCGCCGGAGCGAATTAGTTTCCGGCGGCTTTTTTATATATTACATATTTTTAAACCGTTCGCGCAAAGCAATAGCCACTTTAACCATATTTTTCAGTGCCGGAATAGTTTCTTCATACCCTCTTGTTTTCAAACCGCAATCCGGATTAATCCATAACAAAGATTTATCTATGACTTTCAGAGACCTGAGGGCGATCTCTTCCATCTCTTCACAGGAAGGTATTCTTGGAGAATGAATATCATAGATTCCAACTCCAATCCCGTGGCTGTAGTTGAATTTTTCGAATGCCTGTAAAATTTCACCTTTGCTCCGGGATGCTTCAATTGATATTACATCCGAATCCATATCATAAATATAATTGATAATTTCATTGAATTCGGAATAACACATATGGGTATGAATCTGGGTTTGAGGTTTCACTTCAGCGCATGCGATTTTGAAAGCGTTCACCGCCCATGTCAAATAATCTTTCTGTTTTTCCTGTTTTAGAGGCAATCCTTCCCTGAAAGCCGGTTCATCGATCTGAATTATAGTAATTCCCGCATTTTCAAGGTCTTTCAGCTCATCGTTTAAAACCATAGCTATTTGAAACGCAGCATCTTCTTTTGGAATATCTCTTCTACAAAACGACCAGTTAACCATAGTTACCGGTCCTGTAAGCATACCTTTTACAGGTTTGCCCGTCAATGACTGGGCATATTGGGTTTCATCCACAGTCATGGGTTTGAGCCTCGATACATCGCCGTATATAATCGGCGGGCGGACACATCTCGAACCATAAGATTGAACCCAGCCGTTTCTGGTTATTGCAAAACCACACAACTTTTCCGCGAAAAACTCAACCATATCCGTGCGCTCAAATTCACCGTGAACAAGAACATCCAGCCCAATCTCTTCCTGAAGCTTTATAAGCGCTCTTATGTGAGATCTTATAAATTCGTCATATTCTTCTTTTGTTATTCTTCCGCCGACAAAATCAGCTCTTTTTTTTCTGATTTCGCCAATCTGGGGAAAACTTCCTATGGTAGTTGTCGGAAACAAAGGAAGCGCAAGTAATTCATCCTGTAATGTATGCCTTTTAGAAAACGGTTCGCGAAACGAACTTTTTTGTCTGAATTCTTCCAACTTTGCCTGAACCGTATTATTTTTGAATAAACCGCGTGTTGTTTCCAAATCCTGATGCGGAATTTTCTCATCGTTATTTATTATTTCCTTCAGAATTTTAAGTTCATTAAGCCTCTCTTTAGCAAAAGAAAGCAAATTGATAACATTAGGATTCATATTTCCTTTTTCCGGTTCAAGCGAATAAGGAAGATGAAACAGAGGAGCGGCATTGGATAATATTATCCTGTCTAAAGGGATATATTTTTTTATCTCATCAAACATTTTCATTGCTTCTCTATAATCAACTTTCCACGGATTTCTTCCAGAAACTATTCCGGCGATAATCACTTTGTTTTCAGGAAACCCGTATTTGCGCAACAAATTCAGATTAGTCTCATTTTCGGTAAAATCAAGCCCTATTCCATCTACGGGTAACCGGTACACTATTTTCTGATAATGGGATATGCTCTCGTAATAAGTCTGGAGATGAATTTTAAGCGATTTCAAGCCGCCGGTTAATATTTCATAAGCTTCTATAAGGATATCCACGTCAGAATCACTCATATCAAGCGTCAATGCGGGCTCATCCAACTGAACTAATGCCACGCATTCGTCATCGAGTTCTCTGAGTATTTTGTTATATATACGGGATACGGATCTGATTATTTCCCTGAACGAGCTTGATTCTTTTGCCTTAACGAGCCTTTCCTTTCCGATAGAGGAATCTAATTCGATAATTTTGCTCATATATATATATGTATAAGGGCCTATCATAACCGGTTTTGTTTCCATACCCAGTTTTTCTCTGGCGGCACGGTAAGAATATAAAGGCCTGTTTGCAGTTAAATTGAAATCCTGAGTAATTTCCGGCACAATATAATGATAATTTGTATTGAACCATTTTGTCATTTCACAAGCAGGTATATCTTTTTCACCTCTTGCCATAGCGAAGTATAGCCTTAAATCATCCTCTATATGTTTAAATCTATCCGGTATAACCCCAAGCATAGCGGACATATCAAGCATGAAATCATAATAGGAAAACTCATTGGACGGTATAATGTCCAGCGATGACTCTAAATAAATTTTTTGCCTGTCGGTATCAACTTCATCCAATTGAATAAATAGTTCATCTTTAGATATGGAATTCTTCCAAAACAATTCGAGTGACTTTTTAAATTCCCTGTTAGGGCCGATTTTCGGGAACCCGAATGCGGTTGTTTTTAAACTCATTATATCCTCCCATAACAAATCTATTTTAGAATTAAGTTTTAAACACAATTTAAATAAATTTTAAGGTGAATATCAATTTATATTTTTATTTTTTATTTCACCAATCCGCAAGTTATTTTAGTTGACTTATTATGTCTTTTTTGTTTATTTTTATAATTTCTTGCCAACAACACGTTATATAACTCTCATTACATTATTTTTGTCTTTTATTTTAATATATATTATCTTACATATATTTATTTTTCAATAACGGTTATTTATTAGTTAGTATCAGCTATTTACATTTATAATCCTTATTTTAAAGTATTTATAAATATTTTTAAAAATATTATTTTTTTATTGATATTTTATTTTTTATCATGTTATATTTCTTTTGTATATTTTATATATTTACATTTTTGATTTATTTTAGTCATTTATTTATATAAGTTTTTGCGGCTTATAATGATTTTTATTTTTTACATTTTTAGATTATTATGTTTGTTTTTATAACCAGCGGCATTACAAACAACAACATAAACACAAAGGAGGGAAACAAATGATTTAGCTTTTTTAATACGGAGGGGGAAACTTTAAGGAGGAGTTATATGAAACTATGGACAACTTTAATATTCATTATGATTTTTCTGCAGAATTCCTCAATCTATGCAACACGTATTAAACCATCTCTTCCCAATCAATTCTCCGATCCGATTTTCGGACAGGCGCAATTTGAGAGGGAATCTGGAACCGGTCAATATTTTACGTGTGATTGGATTGTATCTCATGGAGATATATATAATGGCAGTGATTCGGTACTGGTGTTTGCTGATGTATTAACTTCAACATATGGTATAATAAAGGGTGATGCAACCGCATTCAGATCCTCAACGTACTTTTATTTTTACCAGTTGGAAAATCTCACATCGAATTACGCGACAAGCCTAACTGTTAATGTTAATCCGGCATCCGTCATCACGGCAGGTTTTATCAACAGCGCTGATTGCGATTTGGACAGCGACAACCTGAATTCGTTTAGTAGCCGGCATGTTATTCCATTTGAGCAGGAAGTTATATCCGACATCAAATGCTCAATAACATTTGCCGTATTCGACCCATCAGGCTTAACACCAAATCAGTCGCTCAGTTTTATTCCGACAGGTTTATTCCCCAACCGCGAATCATTCACCTTTTTTATAACTTCAAACCAAGCGCCGGTATACAAATCGGCTTCCGTTCTCGCAGGATCACCAGCTTACGCCGATGAACTGCCGGTACCCAATGCCACATTTGATGAACCTTCAACTATTCTATTGGTAAGCTATATGATAGGAGGATTATTATTGCGAAAAAAATTATTAGTTACTTTAAAAAAGAAATTTAATTTTTAATACGGGTGTATTAAATCACTCGAGGAGGAAATCATGAAAAAATTGTTTGTCGTTTTATTTGTACTGTTATTAACTGCCCCTGATAGTTTCGGGCTACTGATCAAGAGCGAATATATACTATGCCGTCCGGCATCTACTTCCTGCGTAACCATCGATGTAATTGTATCCGATACAGACCTGGCGACCACACCCGGCACGATATTCAACTTCCTTGATTTACTACCGGGACCGGGACAAAAAGGAACCAAAGCTCTTTACGACGCTTCAACATTATACTGTTATTATCAGGCGGAAAACCCCATAAACACAAATCTTGTTCAGTTGACAATAAACACTCAAGACTCAAGTATTTATTCTGCTGGTTATCTTTCGCAACTTGACAACCTGAACAATATTGTAGGAGTCGATATAGATGACGGGCCATTTAACCATGTAGTTGCGGGAGAATATGAAGCCGCGGTACAGCAGGCTCTTGATGTACCGGATATACATGACTATGAAACAACCGGCCAGACAAACGCAACATGGGGCAAAACATATCCGGGATTGCCTCCGGGATACGAATCAACAGT
>CAYVGJ010000013.1:70658-93410 GCA_964451165.1 uncultured bacterium | reverse complement strand
GCATGTTTTAAAGCATAGTGATAATTTATTTTATAAACTACTCATTTTGTGTTAAAATTGACATATAATATTTAACAAAATAAACCATTATATTATCCGGTTCCTTTTATGAGAAAAACGCGTTTCTTTTTTTTACTATTATTTATTTATTTAATATTCGCCCCGACGGAAACTAAAGCGGATCCGCCCGCCTTTGAGAAATCCGTAGAGAAAATCAAAAATATGGGATTGAATGTAACTTATTCTCATGAAACTCAATCCGAATCCATTCTATACTTCGTTGAGGACGCGCACTGCAATTACACGGCTCAGCAAGAATTATCCGCTATTGTCGATTCGCTTGTCAGCGGCAAATTGGCTTCGCAAATCGCGGTTGAGGGATCGCAGGGCGAAATCCTCACCCAACTGTTCGCTTCATTCCCAAATAAAAAAACAAGGAAATATATAGCTGATAATTTATTAAAATCCAGCTTTATTTCAGGCGAGGAATATTTTTCCATTTATAATGGAATACCTTTGCGGATTTACGGTGTGGATGAAGAAAACCTCTACAGGGAAAATATCAGGTATTTCCGGAATTCATGCGAACTCAACCGCAAATCAAATGAGCTCGTAAAAAAAATCCGCGGGAATATATTGTTTGCTGAGGAACAAACTTTTAATCAGGAACTTAGAAAACTTTCAAAGATGACCGTATCTTATCGTTTGGGAAAGACCGATTTGGATGAATACTTAAATTTTTGTTCCGCCCTTATAAAGAATCCGGGAATTATAAAAAAATACACTGGTTTAAAAAAGTTTTCCGATATTTGCGCCGCCCAAAAAAAGTTTGATTATGATAAACTCGATACCCAGACGGAACAGTTATTGAATTTCATAAATAAAAATTTGCCTGCTGATATATCGTCACAAACTGCTAAATTGTATTATATGAATGTGAAAGGTGAAGTTAACTCCGCCCTGTTTTATGACAGGCTGATTAATTACGCCGGTCGATCGCCTGATTTTTCGGTTGATGATTATCCTCTTATCAGACAGTTTATAAAGTTATCGCGCCAGGCGGAGTCCATAGACAAAACACAGCTTTGCCTTGAGCTCGATCTATTTATTGATGAATGCCATGGAATCATCGCGCAAACAACAGTGGAAAAAGAGCTGATTGAGCTGGATAAAAAATCCGTTTATCTTGAGAAAATGATTAATTTGACACTAACACGGCGTGAATACGAAAAAGTTAAGGAAGAACTGTCCTCGGCAAAAAATTTTAGCAACACCTATAACAATCTTGTAGCTGATAAGTTACCCCAAACAGACACTGATTTGATTCAGGATAGTGTAAACAACAGCCTGGCTTTTTACCAGACCGCTTCAAAAAGAGACGAGTTTTTATTCAGTAATACCTTGCGTTTATTTGAATCGGATAAATCACCGGGCATAATTCTGATTGCCGGCGGGTTTCATAAAGATAAAATTATCGCCGATTGCGCAACCAAAGGCATCTCTTGTATCGTAATAAGCCCAAAAAACGCTTCAGCCGGCGACAGCGGGCTTTACGCCACTGTATTACTACGTTCGGATTTAACCTCAACAGGGTATTCCGTTTCCAATCCTGCCAATACCAACTTGAGGGCGACATCATTTTTCGCTGAACACAGTTTTGACGATATCAACAAAGTTGTTGAATTCAGGAACAAATTCATTTTCTCTTCGATCGCCGAATCGTTAACCGATTTCTCGTCGATTGGGGTGTATAATCTCATAAAAGATTGGCGAACCGCGTTTTCTTCCGCAATAGAACAAAGATTTAACAAAGATTCACAAAGATACAAAATATCTATTGCCCTTTTTGACCATCTTGTTACCGATGTATTCTCTTTCGGGAATTTCAAAACGGATCCTGAAACAAAATCCATCACAATAAACAGTATGGGTAAATTATTAAGAATATATCCTGTTTCCTCAGGAAAAACACATATTGAGGAAATTGCCGATAGCGGCTCATCTGTCGGATTGGAATCAGCCATGGTTCTGAAAGATACTCCAGTAAAACTCAAGAATACGCAGGTATTTATTTCTTCATGGACAATAGCCGATTCAAATTCGCCTTATTCAGGGCATGGAGACGCTCATTACAGTATAAAATACATTCAGGCTCTCAATAAAAGATCCATAGAACCGACAGTAATTCTTCCTGAAAATAACGATGAGCTCCAAAAAACTTTAAAAAAGTATAAATCCGCTATGGCCGGAGGAAATTTCAGTTTCCGGTTCGCCATGTTCGATTCCTCAAAAAATCAATTTGTCGAGCTCGATATAAACGCAAATCCCATCGGATTAATCAGCATTTCAAAAAAACCAGTTGTTATTCAGCTTTGCTCAAAAATCGATCCTGCCAATGATGACAGGATAAAAAGACTGAATAATCTTTTAAATCAAAAAGAAACACCGTTATTTATACGCATACCTACTGCCGGTACAAATCTTTCGCCGATAAAGGCCATAGATGAAATTGAGCTGAATACGAACCCCGCTCCGATTTCGTTCAGGGAAAATAATTTTATACAAACAGGTTTCACTGTGGATCAGGAACTGCTTGATCTTATAGGAAAACTGAAATCTCAGCCAAAAGATAAGTTCAGAGAAAACATCCTGGATAGAATCAATGCCGTTTCCGGCAACAACCTCGCCGGAATACTTCAATCCGCGAACATAGCGCAAGCCGATATCATTTCCCAGACATGGAATTTCAGGTATCTGACGGATATATCCGACGCTGAGCTTTCTTATTTCATGAACGCGTTGTCATCAACCGGCAAAAAACAGATTCTGTTCACATTTTATTCCGACAAATCAGCCGGCGGTTTGAGGCATAAACAGTTTCTCAAACGACATTTCAGTTTTATCGACCTTCAGCAGGCGGACAACAATAACATAAATAACAAAAGCAATATAACAGTCATAAACCTTCCTCCTCTTGACAGCTTGCTTTTCAAATCGCTTATGAGCATATCCGATAACGCGGTGGTAAGCGGTGAAAATTCGCTTGTGGAAGGGATTATTATCAACAAGTTCGGAATTGGGCCCGCAATATTGTTCAAACCTGCCATGCAGGAACATATGTCGATCGTAAAAAACGCTTTCGAGTCAAACGGGCAATCGTTTCTCTTAAAAAAGATGGAATCTTATTCAGGCATAACCGATTCGCCTTCCTTGAATTATCTCGATTTGTGGCAGGCAACCGCTCAGCTTAATGAATCGGAGAAGTTTATTCGCGACGCTTTTTTTGATCCGCAAACCAATCTGCTACTTCGTAAAGCCACATCAGATATTGTACCACCGGTAAATGGATTAAATACCCTTACCGGAATAATTGACGATATAGATAGAGATCTCGCTAAAGACACGATTATAAACGAATATAATCTCGGTACACAAAACAGGGCTTGCGAACTTGTAAACGTTTTCATGATGGATAAATCGGCGAATTTCGCGTCAATTGAGGGACAGGATAAATTTATCTCGAATAAGTTAACGGATTATCTCAAGGATTTCGTTATGAGTAAGGCCGGAGAAATGATCCCGGCGAATGAGATACAAGCTCAGGTTTCTGATCTTTTAAGGTTGGTTTCCCTCATTTACCGCAATAACCTCATATCCCTAAAACTCAATAATGCCGATACACTCTCTAAAGAATTCGACGGCAAACTCAATAAACTATATTCCCTGACCTCAATCGTTGGTAATACACATCTGTTTATCCCTGTATCTATTTTCTCTCCAAATGTTTATGAACACATATTTACAGACCGGCAGAGTTTAGCCCAGGCCGATATTACTGGCAAACCGAAAACAGAAATTATCAGCCGTAATACAGCCATTGAATTGATCAAAGATATCTCCGAAATGGATATGGTAAAAAACCTTATCAATTATATAGAAAACTCTAAATCACAAATAGCTATGGATTTCGCCAAAAGTATATCCTCCATCCCATATTACGAACTATTCCTTGCCGGGCTAAACCTTAAGGATTTACCATCCGACGTAATTCCGGAAAATAATCGGGATATGGTTATTAGCGAGTATAAATCCAGAATAGTTCTCCATGAAATGAGAGCTCTTATAACCAAATATTCCAATGAGTTGAGAAGATTTTATCTTAAATCCGATATCAGTACATTTACAGGTTACATAAAACAGGTTGTCAATCAGGAAATTCCTTATAATGAAAAACTCTCGCAGGATTTTGCCAGGCTTTCCAAAAAAATCCAAAAATCAGCACAAACCGATACTAATATTTCACCGCCTTTTTTTAGTGATTATACCGCATCTATTGCGCCGGTAAGAGATTATATAAGAGAACTGATCATTCAGAAAATTGCCGTGAATGATTATTCCATAAATATAAGAAGTATCGGCTCAACAAACGGTAAAGAAGCGTATAGCATATCAGCCATTCTTGAACAGGAACTATTATCTTTTGCCGAAATGGCTTTTTCCTCTATCACCGACAAAGCGCGCAAAAATCAAATGATTGATGAATGGGTAAACAACTGGAATGTAAACGTTTATGCCATCGATACGAATTTTAGCCGGTTATCTGCAACTCAGCTGGGTATATTCACTCTGGATACCGAAGAACAGCAATTTTTCTCCTCACATCCTGAATTTGAGAGAATGTTTTCTGATAAAGTAAACAATATTGTGCGCGCTAACGACAGGTTACGAAGATGGATCCGTCCGGTATACTCCGATTTGAATACCGGTTTAAGCGTACTGAACGCTACAAAGAGCGAGATAAGTTTTATGACCGGATTTCTCCCTTCTTTAAGATCCGATAAACAACGACAGAAGGTTATTGAGGCAACAATAGATTCATCAAACAGAAATTATAAATCATATTTTTCATATAACACAGACAGTGCACAACAAGCGCATTCACTGGGATTTATCAAACAACAGCCTCAGGCGGTACCTCCTTTTTCTCTTCCTGATTTTACCGATATACATAGACTAACCTTATATACCGAAGATGATTCTATAGAAAATTTATCCCGTATTTTCGGATTACCAGAGAAGACAATAACCGATATTTACGATCCGCAATTACGCAGGATAGCGGATACTTTGATATCGGTTTTTTATGAGTTTCATAAGGATCATTTTACCACATCCCAAGGGCAGGCGGATTTCATATATGGACAGCACAAAGTTATCCTGCAGGATAAAATAATGGAAATGTTAGAGATATATAATACGGAGCATATAACAAACAAATTGACTCTTTTACAAAAACATTTAGTTCAGGTATATCACGATAAGCTTATTGAACTGAATACCATTTCTCCCGAATCTTATGTTGTTTTGTTTGAACAAAACCTTGCGGGATTTAATAAATCCATTCAATTTACTTCTACGGGCCATTTATTTCTGCCATTGAAAGCGCAACCGGATTTATACGATCATTGTTATTTTGATAACCAAGCATTTATACCCATAAAAGATCCATCAGCCAGGTATCAGGTGGAAACTGTTTCCGCAAAAACCAAATCCGAGATCATTAAAGATTACAATGATATTGTTTACATCCGGGAACTCCTTGATTTTGTGGATATAAAGAAATCATTCGAATATTTTCACAGCGAACTTTTACCGCCGACATACGATCCGCGCAATCATTTGCAAATCGACAAAGTTAAGGATTATGTAGCTTTATCATGCCTTGATTATTTCAGGGCAATGGTAGATAGGCATTCGGCGAAACTCATCAAAGAATACGGGCGCGCCGATCTCAGCGCGTTTTATGAGTATATCCAGAAAATTAAATCCGGGCATAAAGACGATTATGTATTGAATGATTTCGTAAAGATATCGGCGATAGTTATGCAGGGCAACGGTAATTCAGTAGGAACCACCAACTTTTTCAGAAGCAGTGAAGACTGGATACCGCAACTGGAGAAATATTTAAACGATCTTGTCCCTCAGAAAGTATCAAGAGACGATTTCAGCCTGGCAGTAAGAAGTATCGGAGGAGCTATCGGCAAAGAAGGATATTCTATCGCCGCCGTTGTTGAACAAACACTGCTTAAATACGCTAAGGAAAAAGTTTTTAATGATGTAACCGATACGCTACAGCAAATTAAACTCGTAAAACAATGGGTTGATAAATGGGATGTGAAAGTCTATGTATTCGATTTCAGTATGCAAAGGCTCACAACCGCGAAAGAAGGCCTTTATATAATGGATGATACAGGGTTAGGCTTTATTGACCGCCACAAGGTATATATGCCTATGATCGCAAAACAATACCCCGGAGACGGATATTATCCTATGGCAAAAATGCCAGTGCGACTTCGTAGATGGGTTACTCCTATATATTGCGACTTTAACGACGATTTATCGCCCGTTAACCGTAATAAAGCTGAAATTACTTTCGCCATGAATGTACTGCCTTATCTGAAAGACAAACCGGCAGTTATAAAAGCTATAGAAAATTCAGTCAACCCGGCGTATAAATCTTTCTTTTCATACAACAACTCGTTCAACGATCCACCTGTTAATCATAAAAAATTGTTAAACCAGCCTCAAGTTATACCGCCTGCCGAATACCCCGATTTGGAATCGATAATTAACCTCTCGGTTAACCTGAGAACATCCAACCCGGACAAAATCGCATCGGTTATCGGCCTCAGGGCGGATTTGGTAGAATCTCTATACAATCAGAATCTGCTTCAATCGGTGCATTCATTGATTACCAAACTAAACAGTGAGTATGAATCCCCGGAATCCGAAGACGCGCAAATCAGGTTTATTGATGATATATTGCATCCTTTTATGACAAATTATATTATTTCAAACCTGATCAATTTTCCTCAAGGAAATATAAATCCGTTAACCAGCCAAATGGAGGTAATGCTTAGAGTTTTGTACAGTCAACTTCTTATCGATATGGGAGTTACCGGCCACAAAACCGCTACCGATAATTTCTCAAGATTAATAAGCGATTTCTTTGCCTCAATAGAATTAGCCGATCAACATTTATTTGTACCTGTCAATATGGGCAATAAAACAAGTTTTGAGCATATATTCCTGGATAACAAATATATGGATAGTTTTTACGCAACTATGGCTCAGGATATAATTAAGGCATATTATGATTTCGATTGGGATCCGCAATCAACTTTACCGGAACACGAAGAATTCCCCGTATCGGAAACAGTTTCGGACATAAGAAAAACTCAGCTGATAAGCGAATTTGAGGAATTGAGATACGCCACATATTTACTTGATTTGACAGGTTATAATATGCGGTTTCCGTTCTTCCCATCGGATATTCTTCCTTTATCATATCTTGAAAGCAAACGGCTGGAAATCGCCACAGGTAATTTTAATGTTTTTAAGCTTCCTCCCCAATTCATTATGGGCGGACCTGAATTTATTCAACTGAAAAAGCAAGTAGCAACGCTTACAATTAACTATTTCAGATCGATTGCGAGAAAATATTCGAATGTACTGGTTTCTCCGGACATAAAAAGCCTATATGAGTTTGTAAGTTCAGGATCAATCGCCACACAAGATGCCAAAAAGGATTGTATGCTTATCCAAGAATTATTTTCTATTGCCGATCCGCGCAATGTAATCACCAACATATTCAGGGAGAATGAATTCTGGCTCAATGAATTTGAGGAATATATGGATGACCTCATTGTTCAGAAAATCGCCGCCGGCGATTTTACGATTTCCGTAAAATCTATCGGCTGTTCAATAGGAAAAGAAACCTATTCTATCGGTGCGGTAATTGAGCGCGCACTTGAAAATTATGCACGAAATCATATCGCTAAAGATATTGCGGATAAATCGAGCAAGAAAAAATTAATTCAGCAATGGATCGATAAATGGGATGTTAAACTATATGCCATGGATTTAAATTACCCGCGCCTGATTACCGCTCGAGAAGGCAATTACCTTATTGGCGACAAAGAAATAGATTTTCTTAACTCGCATTCGCATTATAAACGAATGTTTAAATCTATCATCTCACCGGCGCATCGTAAAAAAGTTCAGTACGTAAAAATTAACGACAGGCTAAGAAGATGGCTTATTCCGTTTGCGGCAAATCTTTCTTATGATTCATCGGTTATAGATCAATACAAAACAGAAATAACTTTCGCAATGAATATTCTGCCGTATATCAAAGATAAACCGCGGGAAACGGCTGTAGAACTGGTTATGGCATCGAATAATCCGGATTATAAATCATTTATCGCCTATAACAGAGATTTTTTCGCCGGACCGATAAACCTGGAAATAATTGACCATGAACCCTACACGACAAGACCTGCAAAATTGCCTGATTTATCGCGAGTATACAATCTGTCGCTTAGTGAAGAAATTATCGCCCCTATTCAGCTGGCGAAAATTCTTGGTATATCACAAAAACAATTGTTTGATATTTACGGGTTTCATACATTCTATCAGTCGCAAATATTAATTGATAATTTTATGCGAATTGAGAATTCCGATTTTATTTCCGAACAAAGCCAGGATAAGTTTTTAAATACAATTGTCCTTGATTTCATCAGGGAATTCGCTGTTAATCTGGGAAAATCCAGTTTAAAAACAACCGAATTAAAAAGCAATATCGATTTTATAAGAAAACAAATCCAATATATATACGCATTCAAATTGCGTGAAAAACAGATACCCGATTCCCAAAAGATAATCGACAGTTTCAACAAAAAGGTAGACGCCTATTTCAATTCGGTGGAAATAATCGATAATTCGCATTTTTTTATTCCTTACCAGATAAATGGAGTTACCTATTTTGATTATTATTACCTGGAACCGGGTTTCTTTAATCTTGATTACACAACCACAAACTCAATTTCCATTAACCGCCAGGTTCTGACACCTCAGGCAAAAGAAATAATGAGCGGTTCACTCAAAGATAAGGAATTTGTAAAGGAAATACTTAATATCCCCGGATACATCGATTTCAATGCCGTATTTGAAAAATGGCATAATCGCGAGGCCGATTACCGCCTTGTAGGTTATTTGTTCAATTATAAAGGTACAGCTAATCAGATTGAATTATTAAAAGACGAAATTTCTTTTATCTTAATCGATAAGTTCAGGTCACTCGCGAATAAATATAGTCCTGAATTAAACAGTTTATATGGTAAAGCCGATCTTGAGTCACTGGTTAATTATTTGAAATTCGACCTTGACGCCTACAGTATTGAACTGCTTGAAGAACTCGAATCTATCCGGCAAACAATATCTTCGGTCAGTGTAATCGGCGCCACATGGTTTTTCCGCGAAAGCGATTCCTGGCTGAATAAGTTTTCAGACTATTTAAAAAGCCTAATCGCGCAAAAAATAGCGGGAAACGATTTTAACATTACTGTATCCAGTATCGGATCTTCTTATGGTAAAGAGCCTTATTCCATTGCCGCGGCGATTGAACTGGCTCTGCACGATTACGCCATGAATTTTGTTTTTTCACATAAATCCGGCAGAGAACAAGCAATGCTCATTCAGCAATGGATCAATAAATGGAATGTTAATGTATATGCTATCGATAAAGATCTGCAGAAACTTGTAACCACAAGAGAAGGCATATATCTGGTATCCGAGCAAACAGGCAGACCAAATGAATACGATTTCTTCGAAAATCATCCGAAATATAAACAAATGTTTTCAGACAGACAAGATCTGAAACAGAAAAAAGAAGAAGAGCTCGTTTTTAAGAATTTCGCTGGCAGAATAAAAACTCGGTTGAGAAACTGGGTAAAACCGGTATTGATTGATCTGGCGAGTGAAGCGGATCTTTTCAGAATTCAATCTTTCAGGAGCGAAGCTATATTTGCCATGAATTCAATCGGATATCTAAGCGAAAAAGAACCTCAAAAAGCTGAAGGTTCGCTCACCGCTATAAACAGAGTGGAACAAATAATCAGCCAATCGTTTAATCCGGTTTATAAATCTTTTTTTGTGCATGGGGTTCAAATTAACTCCAAACCGGAAACCTTCAATCATCTTAACGGTCAACCTTATACATTACCGGCAAAAACCCGGCCTGATATCGAAAAAATCGATTATATAGCTTCAACCCATAATATTGAAAATTCCGATAGCATGCTCAACTTTTTAGGGTTAAACGAGGATATTAACGGATTAGTAAACCTATATTTTCAGACCAGCGGACAAATTGATAAAATCATATCCGATTTCGTTTCTTTAAATCAGAATGAATCCGCTAACCCTTTAATTCAGAAGAATTTCATAGATAATACCATCCTGCGGTTTATAGAAGACATAATTATTGAGTCCATAGAAAACCGAATCGACAGCAACAGTATAAGACAGCGAGTAGAGGCGATATCCAAATTATTTACAGCAAAATTGCAAGCCAGCCTGAAAAAAAATAATATAAAAAATCCTGAAAAAGCGTGCCCTTATTTTACATCGGTTTTAGCCTCATTATATGAGTCAGTTGAATTCACCAGCGGTAACGCATTCATACCATTTAATTTTGAAGGTAGAGATGTGTACAAGCATATCTATATTCTTCAAAACAATTTCCATCCGGACAAAGAAAAAAGAGAGGCGAGCGAAGTTGTATCCGAATTCATATCATCAAAAGAGAAGCGGAGAATTATTGATGAATTATCTTCACTTGATTTGGCAAAAAAACTTATAGGCGATATGCATCTGGAATCGTTCACCAGTACGGATCCGGAGCTGGCTTTTTACAATCAGTATAATCCAAATAATCCGGGTCACCGTAAAGAGATAGCGGATGACATAGCCCGTTTTTCGATTCCATATTTTCTTGAAGTCGCTTCAAAATATTCCGACACGCTCTTTGCCAGATACGGTATTGTAGATTTGCGGTCACTTGCGGATTATGTTGATTATCTATTAAAAACAGAGGATTTTGAGAATCCCGTTTTATTAAGTTGCCTTCGAATCACATCCGTTCTTCAGAAACAAGATAAAACTATCGGCGCCACTTTATTGTTCCGCTCAAACACAAGATGGATTGAAGATACCGAGGATTATCTTAATGATATAATCGCGCAGAAAACTACCTTCGGGGATTATACATTGACAATACGCGATATAGGAAGTTCTATCGGTAAAGAAGCGTATTCAATCGCAGCTACAATAGAACAGGCGCTTATCAGATTCGCTCAAGCCAACCTGTATACAGAAGAAACCAATTTTGAGCAACGCAATCGATTAATCCAGAACTGGATAGATAACTGGGATATCAAAATTTTCGCTTTTGACCTTGATTTTCAACGGTTAATAAATGTAAAAAACGGTATTTTCATAATTGATGATGAAGAAAAATCGTTTCTGGAAAAGAACCCGCAATTTAAAGGAATGTTCTCTCAAATTATTGAAAATACAGCTGTCGCCAATAACCGATTGAGAAAATGGATGAACCCGGTATACATAGATCTGGATACGGATATAAATATGCTTTATCAATATCCCGGTGAAATCACATTCGCGTTGAATCTTATGAAATACCTTAAATCTCCTGATGACATGATAAACACCATAAAGAACTCGACAAATCATGCTTATAAATCGCTTGTAGTTTACAACAGAAAATCGTTTTTACCGCCTGAGGAACATAACATATTCGAAAACCAGCCGTTGGTTTTACCCCCAAAAATAGAGCCTGATGTAAATTCAATTGTTTCGTTTTCAGAGAAAACAGGTATAACTTCCACCGATTCACTTTCGCTTATTTTCGGTTTGACTAATGCTCAATTGACCGGCATTTTTGAATCCACCGGAACTAAACCTTTCAGGAAAAATTTTGACGCGGGTACCAAATCCAAACAGTTTATAGAATCTATGATTTAATCAGCTAATAACATCTTTTTTTGATACTCTCCAGTTTATATAAATGAAAAAGGCGCCCAAAAAGCATACTTCCTGGACGCCGATATGTTTTTTCCGGATTTTAACCGATGGCTATCGAGCCAGTCTCACCTGTTCTTATTCTTATACATTGCGGCAAATCCAGAACAAATATTTTTCCATCACCGATTTTTCCTGTGTGTGCTCCTTTTATTATCGCGTCGATTGTAGGTTTAACAAATTCATCATTAACAGCTATTTCCAGCCTTACTTTTTTAAGGAGGTTCACTTCATGGACTACTCCCCTGTATGTTTCGCTGAACCCTTTCTGCTGACCACATCCGAGTACATTGTTTACGGTAATTTTATATATCTGAGCCTCAAAAAGGGCCTTTTTAACATCCGGTAATTTATGCGGTTGTATCATTGCTATAATCAATTTCATTTTTATTGCTCCTTATTTTATATAAGATACTTATTCAGTCAGGAATATCTGAAATCCGGCATACGATTCCATACCATGTTCTTCGATATCAAGCCCTTTAAGTTCCTCTTCGGAAGAAACCCTTAATCCAATGGTTTTTTTCAGAACAACAAACAGAATCAGCGCTGTTATAATACCCCATGCAAAAACGCTAAAAACACCTGTTATTTGAGTTAACAAAAGCTTAAATCCGCCGCCATAAAATAAACCTGCCATCGCCCCCGCTCCGCTGGCGGATTCATACGCCGGGTTAGCGAACAATCCTACGCATATTGTTCCAAACGAACCGCAAATACCATGAACCGATATAGCTCCTACGGGATCGTCTATTTTCATTATCTTATCGAAAAATTCCACGGATATGACTACAAGAATCCCTGCCAAAGCCCCAATTATTATTGAAGCCAAAGGAGATACAGACGCACATCCCGCTGTTACAGCTACCAAACCTGCAAGGACTCCATTTAAGGTCATTGAAGTATCAGGTTTACCATATTTAATCCAAACAGTAATCATGGTAGCTATAGCGCCCGCGGCGGCGGCGAAATTAGTGTTTACCGCGATAAATGCTATGCTCAGATTTGTTCCTGATGTTGTGCTTCCCGGATTAAATCCAAACCAACCTAACCAGAGTATAAATACGCCAAGTGCCGCCAAGGGTATATTATGGCCGGGAATTGCCTTTGCTTTACCGTCAGGCCCGTATTTTCCCATTCTTGGACCAAGAACCCAGCTACCCGCAAGTGATGCCCATCCACCTATAGAATGAACAACGGTTGATCCCGCAAAATCAATAAATCCCATCTTACTCAGCCATCCGCCACCCCAGATCCAATGTCCCACAACAGGATATATCACTAAAGATATGACAAAACTATAAACTAAATATGATATAAACTTTGTTCTCTCCGCCATAGCGCCGGAAACTATTGTCGCGGCGGTTGCGGCAAAAACGACCTGAAACCACCAGTATGTGAACTGCCATAATCCATCCGTTGACGATGGATTTAAACTACTGAGAAAAAATTTTGATGTGCCAAACAACCCGAATTTGCTTTCACCAAACATTAACCCGTAACCGATAGCAGCAAAAGCAATTGTTCCTATACAGAAATCCATAAGGTTTTTCATCAGAATATTGCCTGCGTTTTTTGCCCGTGTAAAACCGGTTTCCACAAGAGCAAACCCTGCCTGCATCCAAAATACAAGAAAACCCGCCACCAGTGTCCAGATAGTGTCTATAGCAAGTTTATATGTATCCGTAGATCCTTGAGCGCAAACAGATTTCACCAATACAAAACCACACAATACCAGAGTGGTTACACGAAGGAATTTTTTCATTTTCGCCTCCCTAATGATAAGTTTTCCTGTGACAGATCAAAAACTCAATGTGTAATTAAACCCGCCGTATATTTCGTCATGGGTAAGATCAGTCCCATCTTCTGTAAATGTTCGTTTCAATCTTTTTGAATAAGAAAGAAACGGTTCGATAGTCATATGTTTGCCGATCGGAACCGGTACGGATCCACCAAAAAATAGTGTCTGCAATGCTGATGACTCTGACCATTGTCTATGGTTGTATCCAAGCGACGCGAAGGTCGATACAGTAAACAGTTTCAGATCAAAATCCTGAGAGATTCCTGTTTCCCACCATACTCCGCGCCCGAGATCAAAGTCATTATAAACTTTCCAGTATGGATGGAACGGCCAGTTATATGATTGCCCGAAATATATTTCATGTGAATCATCCGTAACCGGCGGAAACCAGTAATAGAGATAACCTGTCTGAAACGTGAAATCCAACAGTTTTTTGCCAATATAAGGCATATCATCTACACTACAACCGATCTTTTTCAGCGTATCGAGCACAGACAGGCTATAATCGACTACGAAATCGTATTCCAAGTCGTCTTTTCCGGGCACATGCTGGGTTATATCCGCCCAGTAAGTAAAACTTAAATCGCCTACAGGCTCAAAATCCGGACTTACGGTTACATATGGCATCCAGGAAGTATCGCTACCGAGGTTCTGCCCGCGCCATAAATAGATGTTTGCCAGAGTAAATCCGAGCGTAAAATCAAAAGGTGATATCTTACCGAAATTATCATAAAAATCATCATGATAAGGTATATATGGTATTCCAATCTTAGCATCGCCCACAACGGATTCAAATTTTTTGCCGACGGTTTCATTAAACCATTTATCCACAATTTCCGGATCCAGAAACTTCGGTTCCGGAGAAGTTTCCTGTGCACTATATACAGCCTGTCTGCTAAAAACAAAAAAGGTAAATAAGACAAAAAAGAACACGAATAAATCTTTCTTTTTAATAAAACTTTTCATAAACCCTCCTGAAATTCTGGTTAAATTTATTCGTCGATAATTTAGTATTTAACGACTATCCAAAATGAAGCAAGGAAAGTGCCAACTATCATATTATCCTTATTATTAATATTTTATGCATTTTAAAACCATAAAATCGGTTCAGAATCATTTAATAATCAGGTTATAACCATACATATTTGTAGAAATAAAATTTAATTCCACAAAATTGTAGCATATTATAGTTTCAGCAAATAGAAACAGGACTATATTTTTTTAAATTGGAACAAATACAAGATGAGTAGAAGATATTAGCAGATTTTCAATTTTCTCAAAACAAATATTATTGATTTTGCCCTTGCATTCCAGCAATATTTTTGGGATTCCGAATATGACTTTTCGGATATACACTTATACAATTCTTCATCTTTTAGTATTAATTTTATTTTATCCGCAAGAGATTTGGGATTACCCGGCTCAAACAAAAGCCCGTTTTCACCATCGCGTATAACTTCGCGAATTGACGGCAGATCGGATGCCACAACAGCGGTTTTTGCCGCCATGGACTCAAATAATTTCAAAGGCGATGTAAAATCCCTCGCAATTACATTATCGGGAAGCGGGATAACGGATATTTTGGCTTTCTTTAGGTATTGTGATATTTTTTCCGGTTTCATGAACCCGGTAAATGTTATTTTATTATCCAGATTAAGGTCTTCCGATTTTTTCCTAAGCCTTATCAGATCATCCTCAAAAGGCACACCGCCTATAACAGTCAATTTTGAGTCGATAAATTGCATTGCCTCAATCAATGTATCCACACCTTTCCATGGATAGAGCTGGCCGATATATACCAGGCCATCACGTTTGTCTGAATCGGAACTATCAAATAATTCCATATTTACGCCATCGGGCAGAATATTGATTTTATCGCCGTCAACTGAAAACTCATCGATGATTCTGTGTTTAAGAAGGTTTGTAAGTACAAACATAGCATCAGAATTTTTATAAACAAATGATTCTTTTGCTTTTATCTGTGCTATTTTGGATTCGCCGACAGGATTTGCCATGGGGAAAAGAAGATGCTGGTTCTCAGACACGATATAACTTATTATATGCGTCTCATATACGATTTTATAACCGAATATTTTTTTTAATTTAATAAAAAGTTTGGCAAGCCCCAGGTCACGTAGAAAAAAAACATCTATCTTCTTGAACAGCAGGAAATAAAATATATATAAAACCACAGATACATAAAAAGATTTATTCCATATAAACTCGTGATTATCGTAGTTAATTACGGGAACTTTTATTATCTTCAAATTTTTATGCGGAGTAAGCCCGTAGAATTTGAGCATCTCATCGGTTTTCCTGTTTGACATTCTCCTGACAAGCAGATAGACCATTACGCCGTTTTCCGCCAATGCCCTGCAAGTATTGACAATCTGGATGGAATTTGCCCGCTCCATCGGAAACCTTATGTTTACCGGATATAATATTGTCATCCGATCTGAATAATTGGAATTCTGTTTCATTTTTGCCCGTTAAATAAAAAATAATCCGCTCCAGGCGGAAGTTTCTGTGAAAACTCAAAAAAAGATTTTGTTAAATAATCTGCGTAAGATGGATCTATCGCGTAGAAAGTTACTACATCACTTCCACAGACAACATTATTGAGTACTTTCCATTGCCCTACTTTTACCCAATTTCGAGGTAAACCTCCATAAAGATAATACCAACTATCATAAACAATCGCTATCTTAGTATCATTGATTAGCGAGATACTGTCTATTACTGCCGTACTATAATTATTTTTCAATTTTGCATTTGCAACTTCGATATTAGCAAGCCCATATAAATCAAGGCATTTTATATCGGCAAACCAATTCACCGCCCCAATATCATTTATTGCTACACAAGCCCCTTGGAAATATTGTTTTATGAATTTAGCCATCTGAATTTGCTGGCAATAAATGTTTGATGATGCTTTTGGTATATTTATCAGATATAATCGGCCTCGTTCCTCGAAAGGAATAAAAAGAAAAACCAAAATCAAACATGAAATTATATATTGTTGTATTTTTGTAATATTCCATATTGGTTTGTTCATATTAGCAATATCCTGTAGCGCGAATACAGCTATTACTGTAAATCCCATAGAAATGAAATAAAGCTCATAGCGCGTAAACCAATTGGTATCAGCAAACTGAAGGTGCAGTAACATTACCAGTATAAATATAATCATCATGATTGTATCTATACGCCAAATACAAGGATACCTTTTTATCTGGCATAATAAATACAATAGACTTATCAACATTAATACATAGAGATGAGATTGTTTAACTGTAGTTGCTATAGCATGTCGTCCAAAAACACTAATTATTGATATTAAGGAAGATACTTTAGGCATATTCCCTTTTATCAACACGGAATTTGGAAAAAAATACCATCCTTTTGCTACTGATATTACACCATATATTATTATGGGGATAATCGAAAAGACTACAAGCAAAACTGCAATTTTCCATTGTTTGCGCAAAACAAAAAAAAATGCAATTATTGCTATAAGAAACATAGCTTCATATCGTGTCGCCATTAAGATGGGAGCAGTAAAAAATAGCATTTTACAATTTCGCAATTGAATTTCGTTTTTGCATAATATAACCGAACTTAAATACATAAACAATACGCTTAAAAACGCATGAAATGTATGTTCAAGCCCGGTAAATATAGGCGGTATAACAGGAACCAGCAAAATGAAAGATATAAGTATCACTGATAAAATTAACTGGTTTGATGTGTATTTTCTCAAAATACAGTAAATGAGAGTTATCAACGCCAATGCTGATAGCACATTCATTATCAATGGCAGTATTTCATTAACACCTAACATTTTATATGCTCCTGCCAATAAAAGAGGCCAAATTATTGAAGAGGAAAGTGCAGTGAAACCATATTTAGTAATTCCCCATACCCCATATTTTACAATATTTTTTGCTACATCCATATGTATATATGGATCGTCAATAGCATACACAAAGTGCCCTTCGGTTTTTGATATGGAAATCATATAAAAGATATATATAAGAACACATAAGATAATCGCAGAAAAAATTAGTCCTGAATATCTCTGCACAAAAAGCTTAATGCTATTCATAATTATTTTCCTTAATTTAAAATTTATTTATCAAATCGGCAATTTCGAAAACTTCCTCATCTTTCAAACCGACAAACAGAGGCAAAGATAGAATTTCGCCGCAGGTTTTCTCAGCCACAGGGAAATCTCCTTCTTTATAGCCGAGATACTCATAAGATTTCTGCAAATGAATCGGAATCGGATAATGAATCAGGGTGTATACATTATTTTTTTTAAGATAATCGGCAAGCATATCTCTGTTTTTTGTCCGAATTACATATAAATGGAACACATGAGCACACCCGGTTTTTCGAACAGGTTTAATAACGGCCGGATTAGTTATGTGTTTATCGTAAATATCGGCGATTTGAACCCGCATTTTATTGAATTCGTCCAGATACTTTAATTTCGTTCGCAAAATTGAGGCATGAAGTTCATCGAGACGTGAATTAAACCCTTCTATAACAGATACATATTTTCCTTCAAACCCATAGGTGCGCAAAAGTTTCGCTCTCTTTGCGATGCTTTCATCACCGGTTACAACCATTCCTCCGTCGCCATAAGTACCGAGATTTTTTGTAGGGTAAAAACTGAAAGCGGAAACATCGGATAACGAACCCGCTTTTTTCGCGTTTAACTCAGCTCCAGATGCCTGAGCGCAATCCTCAATTACTTTTAGATTATATTTATTCGCGATCCGGTTTATCGCCTCTATATCCGCTACCTGCCCGTACAGATGAACCGGCACTATAGCTTTTGTCTTCGGCGTGATTGACTCCTCCATTTTAGACGGATCAATCAGATACGTATCGGGCTCGATATCCACAAATACCGGTTTTGCTCCGGCGCTTACAATAGCGCTTACAGTGGGAACAGCGGTATTCGGTACGGTGATAACCTCATCTCCGTTTTTTATTCCGCAGGCAAGCAGAGCAACCTTTATCGCATCGGTTCCGTTACCCACACCAATACCAAATCGCGATCCGCAGTACCGTGCGAATTCGTTTTCAAAATCAGCCACATTGTCGCCGAGAATAAAAATCCCGCGATTGAAAACATCGGCAATGGCTGAATCGATTTCGTTTTTAATTAAATTATATTCTCTTTTTAGGTCAATAAAAGGTATCATATTCACCAGTAATTCTGTTTGTATTCGCGATAATATTCATACGATCTATTGAGGCCTTCCTCAAAGGATATTTCCGTATCCCAACCGAACTGGTTTTTAAATTTGGAATAATCGGCGGTATAATCGCCGATTTCTATCGCTTTTTTGTCCGCCGGATAAACCACATGTTTTATCCTGCCGGATTTTGCCGCGTTAATAACAGCCTGCGCCGACTCAAAAATACTGACTCCCCTGCCGCTTCCGATATTGTAGACATGCCCGTTGGCTTCGTCGCTTGCACAAGCTATGATAAAAGCGGAAACCACGTCGTCAATGTATGTGAAATCCCTCTTGGGTTTACCTTCGTCATATATGGTTATCTCCTGGTCATCCATCGCCAGGCGCAAAAACCAGTTCAGGTATCCCTGTTTGCTGTGTTTCATCTGATGGCGCGGGCCAAAGGTGTTCGTAAGGCGCAAAGATGTCGCCCTGATCCCATACACGTCGTTGTAAAGAATATGATAGAATTCTCCGGCTATTTTATTTATCCCGTTTACGTCTGTCGGAATCAGCGGATGCAACTCATCCACAGGCGAATACTTTATTTTTCCGTATTCTCCCCTTGTCCCGGCATACACAATTTTTATGTCGAGGTTATTTTTCCGGCATGCTTCGAGAATGGTAAGCTGGCTCCGGCAATTTATCTCAAGATCAAGATATGGGTTGGTCATGCTGTCGATATGGCTCAAGGTTCCCGCCATATTGAACATAAAATCTTTATCTTTAACCAGGGCATTCATGCTCGCTTCGTCGCGTACATCCGCGATATTTATTTTCACTTTATCCTTAACAGGTTCAATATTAAAAACATTTCCTCCATATTCAGGAATAAGCGAATCAACAAGGGTTATTTCTCTGGCGATACCGGCTAATTTTATCGCTATACTGCTTCCGATAAACCCTAACCCACCGGTAATTATAATTTTTTTACCCTGATACGCCTGTAAAAATTTATCGAGATTCACTTTCGCCTCTTTTCAACTAAAATTTCAAATTTTTCCAAGTATTGTCCGGCTATTTTATCATAAGAAAAATTATTTATGACCCATTTTCTTCCCTCAGTACCCATCTTATCTCGCAGTTCACTATCGTTAGAGAGAAGCAACACCTTGCGCGCTATTTCATCTGTCATGGTAACAGGTATTATAAAACCGGAAACGTCTTTATATACCGAATCACGCATTGCCCCGCAATCGGATAGAACGGTCGGCTTTAGCATCATCGCCGCCTCAAGGGCTGTTTGCGATACTCCTTCTTCCTGCCGGGGAAGCTGAACATAAATATCGAATACAGGATATATTTCAACAAGCTGTTCATAACTCACCGCTCCAATAAAGTTAATTTTATCGAGCACATTAAGCCGATCGGCTATTTTTCTAAGCGATTCGATATCGCCTCCGCCAACAATCACCAGCTGAAGGTTGCGGTTCTTGCGCACAGCTTTGGCGAAAACGTCTATCAGTATATCGTAACCTTTCCTGTCGGATATACCTCCAACACTTCCAATAATCATTTTCTCTTCAGGGATACCGTACTTTTTCCTGAATTGTTCTCTTTGATCGTTGCGTTCAAGAGGAAACTTATCGACATTTACACCATTTAGAATAAGGATTGAGTCATGGCGCAGGCCAAGCTGTTTCAATCCCGCATCAAGGCTTTTGCTCGAACAACTTACTGAACCTGCCGAATTGAATATCAATTTATATAAAAGGTATCTTAGTTTTAATTTTATTTTTTTAATAACCCCGTTTATTTTGCCGCAATCGTCAAAGGCGCGCAATTCTTCTCCATATAGCGACAGCATAACCGGTATTTTCTTTATTTTCGCGTAAATAATCGCGCAATATGTAAGGTGATGAATACCCGCGATATGCAAAACATCAAACTTTTTACCTTTCAGGGCAGAAAAAAACTCAAACGGGAGTATAAATCTGTTTAAATATCTTCCGAACAATAGATTTCGCGATGTCATAAGATGATTTTTCACACGTATAACATTTATACCTTCGATCACCTCGCTTTTTATATCCGTCAGTCTCCATGGTTTCCAGGGGAAATAGCAGAGTACTGTGATTTCATGCCCTTTCTCAAGTTCTTTCGCGGATACCTCGCGAATAACGGTTGTTATTCCCGCAAAACTCGGCAGATAATGTGGTGTTACATGACATATTTTCATCAGGGTTATATAAAAAAGTTCCAGAATGATATATTAGATTAAACAAAAGTGTTTTAACATTTATAACACATCAAAACTCCAGTCAAGCATTTTGTCATTGTACTCGTTTGATTCTATTTTGTATAGACTAAAGAAATGTTTAATTATATTATGGATATTTTAATTGAAATTTTGCTCAATCGGCTGAATCGAATATTAAATTACTCTAATCAGGAGAAGGAAATGAAATACGATTTGTTGATATTTGACCTTGACGGAACTCTGATAGATTCTATCGAAGACCTGACCGATTCCCTGAACTTCGCGCTGGAAAGATGTTCTTTGAGAACATTCCCGGTTGAAGACACAAAAAGGATGATCGGAAAAGGTATAATAAAATTTTTGGAACAGGCCTTAAATGAGGAAGTTTCACCCGATCTTTTCGATAAGATACACGAATATTTTCTGGAACATTATACCGATAATTTATCCAACAAAACAAAATGTTATCCCGGTATTTACGAGATGCTCGAAAGAATTGACGGATCACGAAACCTTGCCATATTCACTAATAAGACAACATGTTTCGTTAAACCAATACTAACGCATCTAAAATTGGATAAATATTTTAATATATATTTGGGAGGCGATAACCCTGACGGCAAAAAACCTTCCGCTTCAGGTGTTTATAAATTAATAAATCATTTTGATTCAAAACCGGATAATACATTGATTATCGGAGATATGCCTGTTGATATAGAAACAGCCAAAGCATCGGGAATAAAATCATGCGCTGTCTTATGGGGATACGGATGGGAAACCGACCTGAAAGAGAATAACCCTGAATACATGATAAACGCTCCGAATGAATTATTTAATATAATTTGATTTTTTTTATATAAATATTTACATTTTAGGTTTTAATTATAAAATTTTTCCTGTAAAATAACAAATATCGTAATTTATCGTGTAATATAAAATCAAGGAGGTTCTTATGAAAAAAGTAGCCATACTTGTAGAAAGGGATTTTCAGGACCTTGAGGTATTTTATCCATATTACAGGTTGAAGGAAGAAGGATTTGATGTTCATATACTTGGAACGGGTTCCGCTCAAACATATTACGGCAAATACGGGATTTCAATACATGTTGACGCGAATGTCGCCGATTGCGACGCAAAACATTACTGTGCTGTCGTAATTCCGGGCGGCTGGGCACCGGATCATTTGAGGTTATACGACCATGTAATTGATTTTGTGCGCAAGATTTATCAGAATAAAAGTATAGTCGCTTCAATTTGCCACGGCGGATGGGTTTTGGTATCCGCGGATATAATAAACGGCAAAAAAGTTACTTCTTACAGGGCAATAAAAGACGATATGATTCACGCAGGCGGTATTTTTGAGGATAAGGAAGTTGTTAAAGACGATAACATTATAACTTCCCGCAAACCCGACGACCTGCCGGCTTTCTGTAAAACAATAATAGAATCGCTAAAAACCTGCTGTCAATAAAAACCCATGGGGACAATTTTATGGAACAATCGAAATTCATGATAAAAATATGGGGTTGCAGAGGAAGTTATCCGAAACCCGGCAAAGATAC
>CAYVGJ010000013.1:41147-70558 GCA_964451165.1 uncultured bacterium | reverse complement strand
GATGTCATTTCCAAAGCGATGCTTCCGCCTTATTTTCCTGTCGAGTTCTCTGAAATGAACTCGCAGAAAACAGTCAATGAAGTTGCTGACGGCGATACAATTTATTTTTGTCCTTTTGAGGGAATACCCAAACTACCCAACGAATCGACAAAAAACAGTTACATAAGAATCAATGTTATGCGCGGGTACGCTCATCCCAAAGGCGGTATATTCATATATTCCGTAATGTGGCAGGACAAAAAATTTGTGTTTTCCACAGATACCGAAGGATACGTCGGTTCAGACCAGCGTTTGGTAAAGTTCGCTTCCAAAGCCGACATTCTTGTTCACGATGCACAATTCACAAAAGAGGTTTACAGCGATCCGAAATTCCCGCGACAGGGATGGGGCCATAGCACTGTGGATATGGCGGTAGAACTGGCAAATAAAGCTAAAGTGAAAAAACTCATCCTCACTCATCACGATCCGAATGATACGGACGATATGGTTGTCAAAAAAGAAAAGTATGCGAAGACCATTTTCGCACAAGCTGAATGCGCGATTGAGGGAAACACTTTTTTCCTTTGATTAAAAATCTTTGATAAGCTCTTTTATTTTTAATTCAAGCTGGCGATAATCAAAAGGTTTCATTATGAAATCTTCCGCGCCTTCGAGAATACAGGTTGTTTCCATTTTATCTTTGGCTGTAACAACAATTACCGGAATATCGCATGTATTTATGTTCCCTTTCAGTTCGCGAAGTAAAGTAAACCCGTCTTTACCGGGCATCATTATATCAAGCAGAATTATGTCCGGCATTACTGAATTGGCAAGAGTGAGCCCGGCGTTACCGTCGGATGCGGTAAACACCTCGAAATTATTCCTCGATAATCGAATCTGAAGAATTGTAAGAAGTTCCACCTCATCTTCTATTATAAGGACTTTCTTTTTTAAATCCACAGAACTCATTATAATACCTCCTTTTATATATAATAATTTTTATCATTGTTTACAGGTAAACTGACTACAAATGTCGTACCGATTCCAACTTCACTTTTTACCTGAATCGATCCGTTCAGCATCTCTATTAATTTTTTGGATATGGATAACCCCAATCCTGTCCCCCGTTCGCCGGGCCCCGCTGTTCTCCTGACTTGATGAAATTTATTAAATATTCGCGGCAATTCTTCTTCCGGAATGCCTCTACCCGTATCTTTTATAAAAATCTCGATAGAATTATGGACTCTGTAAGCCCCGAAATAGATAGACCCGCCATTATTGGAGAATTTCACGGCGTTTTCCATGATGTTTGACAAAATCTGCCGTATCTTCTTTTCATCGGTTTCAATTTCAGGTAAATTATCGGTGATATCGATCTCTATACTAATAGATTTTTTTTCCGCGCCCGGTTTTATTTCTCTATATATTTTTTCCATAACGGAAAACAGGTTCACCCGCCGGCAATTGATTTTAATATCTTTCTTTTCGATACCCGACATTTCCAATAACCTGTTTATTATATTTGCCAGGCGTTCGATATTGCGCAGACTGATACTTAGAAAATGTTCCTGCGCGTCGTTTACGTCACCTATCAATTTATCCGAAATAACTTCAACAGATTCTTTGATTATAGCCAAAGGAGTGCGCAGTTCATGAGAAACATTGGCTAAAATTTCCGATTTGATATCGTCACCGATTTCACAATTTTTGGAAGGTATATTATTTTGCGCTGAGTCGATAATTTCGTTAATTTGGTATTCAATATTATCTGACGATTTAAATTCCACCGGCAAAATCGAATTAATTGCGAACAAATTCCCGGATATGCATTTTTTTTCTTTGCTGACAAAAGGGTTGAATATAAGTATCGCCTTTTTGTAAGAGGAAGCATATATATACTGAATAACCGCTATCCGATGTTCAGAATCGACTAAAATGAGATCAAAATCCAGGCTATTTAACAGATCGGGCAAATTCTTCAGGTCACAGGTAGAATGGAAACTGAATTTTCCGCAAAGCCTGCTTATCGCTTCATCGATAAAAGAATATTTTTGTTTTTGTATAACTAAAATTCTCTTCATTAAACAAATTTATTTAATTATTTAAAAACCAGTTTTGTATAAAAAATAAAAATATAAAGAAATTTCATCTTATGTAAAAAAAATTTTTTCCTTTTTTTATATAAATCGACTCTAATTCAATTGAAGTTTAATTATAAATTAATAAATTAAATTTTTCGTATTTTATTCATTTTTCTATTTTCATGTATTATTTTTTAAGTTATGATCTTAAAAGAAGTTAAATTTATATAACAATATAAAATCAAAAAGGTGAAAATTTTACCGGATTTCATTATCAGGATAAATTATATTAAAGTATTTTTTGGTGTATATTTGGGTATAAAAGAGATACATAAAAATATATTTTGACATTTCCTTTATAAATATGTATTATGCATACTGGAGGGGGATTGTATTTACATATAAAAAAGTCCAATAACAACTTTTTATGGAGGTGACTATGACAAAACGGGATTTAGTGGTAAAAATAGCGCGTGATACCGGTTTAACCCAAGTCGATGTAGGAAAGGTAGTTCAAAAAACGCTTGATTACATTACTGAGAGTCTTGAAAGACAAGAAAATGTGGAATTGAGAGATTTCGGGGTATTCAAAGTAAAACATCGCGGTGCAAGAAAAGGAAGAAACCCGAATAAACCTGAGCATGAAGTTCAAATACCACCAAGAAACGTTGTTGTTTTCAAATCGGGAAAGAGAATGCGGGATCTGGTTGAGGTAGAGCTGTAATAAAATTATATTGTATTTATGATGTAATATAATTATTAATGTAAGTATATAAAAATAAAAAATCCTTCATAATTCATTTGAAGGATTTTTTATTTTATATTCTATGTTTGGCTATGATTTTCGCGATTTCTTGGCGTATTTCATGGTCTACGCTCAAGAAACTCACGCCTATATTGTGTTGGTCGGTTTTATAATCTTTCTCACTTCTTACGACAAGGCCTTCAAGCTCTAAGATTTCGTTATCCTCAGAAGAAAGTTTCACGGAAATCCGATCAGACGGTTTCAGTTCGAGTTCAGTTGAAAAAAGAAGTCCACCTAAGCTTATATTTGTTGTAACAGCTTTATGTTCAACTCCATTTTCAATTTTAAAACAAAAATCCAATTTAACTGGAATTCTTCGATGAAGCCTGTTATCGGCGGTTTCTGTTTTCGCTACCCGCCACAATTTATATTTTCTAACCCCAAAGTTCAATAAATCCAAACCGATAATAGCGCCAAAACAAACCATTAAAAATATAAAAAACTGTATCGATAGGAGAGTAAACCTTTTTATTTTATCGATTTTATCTTGCCGTTGCATCAAAGTAGCAACATGTTTTTTGGGCAACCATCTGCCTTTGTAGAGGATAAGTCCCCTGGACTGTTGAGTTATCTCAAAAAGTGTAGATTCATCGATCAACTCGGAATTGTCAAGCTCGATATTGAGTATATCATCTTTATTGATTGAGGCTGACACCACAATGGAATCGAAATATATCTCGAAAGATATGATATTATCTTTCTGGCTCAAAACTTTACCGGTAAGGTTCTGGCCGTTTTTCAATGTGATTTCATCCGCACAAAGTGGCTCTAAATAGAAAATTACAGCAATAAATGATATAAATATTATTTTCCGAATCACTAATTTCCCTTTTTTCTGATTTTTCCAGATTATATTTTAATATACGTTAAAATCAAAATTAAATTTAATTTAGTAATTAATAAAAACACCTTTTTATTAATACAACATCTTACTGAAAACTTTTTGAATAAAAACAGATATCAGGTTTTAAGATAATACAAACTTTTTAATTTGGCAAAAAAGAGTATTATATCAATATTAGTAATCGAATATTATGGATATTATATGAGCATAAAGCGCTTATTAAAGGGGATATACTAATGCGTTTATTTTTTACGAATTATTGAGTTCGAAAACCTTTTTTAAAAAAATGATAAATGCGCTTATTAACAAAAGAAATACTGAAAGCGGTTCGGTAACAGCTGTGGTTTCCTCAATATAATTCTGCCCGAAAGCCGACATATTACCAGCGCTAACGCCAAATGCCCCCATTGTCGGAAGTAATGTCTTTGTGGATTTGATGAGGCTCTTCAGTATACATATGAATTTATATTGCCGGTTGGTGTCATTGGAATTATTTAAAAAAACTATATCCAGATATCCATCTTTATTTAAATCATAACTATAAACTATTGGCGGTAATAAAAGCAAAAATAAACCACTCAGAATTTTATAGCTTTTCATAGATACACCTTTATTATTTTGCCATATACAATAATAAGCTCTTTGACACTATAAATTCATATATGTCAATATATAAAGGTATTATAATAACTATTAATTGATATTACTGAACAAAGCGATTTTTCTTGGTAAAAAATAGATACGTACTCAAGCCTTTTTTTTGTTCACGAGGTAATTGAGGAGAATATTGTAGCGAAGAGTATGTTTTATATTATCGAGATCATGATCGTTTATTATATGCTCGGCATCGTCCCATCCGATTTTTATTGCTTTTTCGAGGGCATCGAGGGCATCGTCAATTTTACCGCACAAACTAAAACTACATGAAAGGTTATACCAAACGGATTCGTCATCTGGATACATAACCGACAGTTTCAGGTCAATGTCAAGACCTTTTTCGAACAACCCCAAGGCCGTATACAAATCCGCAAGTGGAAATAACACGTCGGGAAAATTCGGATATTTTTCTAAAAGAGACTCAAAAAAATAAAGTTCGTATTTTTCTTTATCTGAGACGTATTGTTTAAATTTTTTAAAATCTGTCATTTAAGACGAGCGCCCTGACTTTTGGTATTTTCCATATAAAACAAGTGCCTTTGCCCAATTCACTTTTAACATCAAATCCGCTATCGTAACTTTTCATCAATTCAAGGCAATTCGCCAATCCTACTCCTGTACCGGATACAATATCACCGTTCCCATTGCCGTTGCCGTCATTTTCCTTGAGATTGTTCCAATCGGTATAAAAATCATCAAATATTTTTGTTATTTTATCAGAATCGATTCCGCATCCATTATCATAAACTTCCACATAAACGCATTCGGAATCCTGACGGGTAATAACTTTCAGTTCCTTGAATTGATTCTTCGACATAGCTTTAACAGCGTTATTTACAAGGTTCGTAAACACCTGTGAAAAATCGGAATAAACTCCTCTTATCAAAGGTATTCCGGGAGAAAGTACAATTTCTTTTTTAATTTGATTTTTAAATTCAAGGTCGGAATTCATGTATTCCATTTCGATTTTTATAAAATTGTTTATATCTATATCTGTTTCGTTACGGTCGTTTTCGTTTCTCCATTTCGACAGGAAATTTGAAATAATATCTTTCATTCTTTCGGTAGATATATTCTGGTTGGTTGAGAAATCCTTAAACCTTTTTATTTTATTGGTGAGTTCTTTATAGACTACCGGCTCAAAATTCGAACAGTAATTGTTCAAAAATACAAGAAGGTTTTCCAACCCATGTTCAAGAAGTTGAGCATTACCGGATATAGCGCACAATGGAGCGTTAAGATTATGGATAATACCCTGGATCATTTTAGCCGGAATTGCGTCGGACTCGGAATTTTTTACCTGCTGTGTCCTCTCCATTACGGATATGAAAAATTTTTCCTGTTCTTTTTTTGATTCCAACCGCTTTTTTGCTCGTGAAAGCGCAGCGTCAAGGTCATCCGGACAAATAGGTTTTGTCAGAATATCGCATACCTGAAGTTTAAGAGCTTCGTAAAAGAGCTGTTTATCATGCTGGTCGGTATAAATAATAATTTCTTTTTTTGATTCTTCCGAACTTATGGACTTTATAATTTCCATTCCTTCGTTAAGGGGGTAAACAACCCCAACGATTAGAATATCCGGATTATACGCATGGTACTCAGTCATAGCATGCATCCATTTTGCCATGCGGACATCGCAATAACCGCTATCGATAAGATACTTATTTAAGAGTGAAACTGTTTGATCCTCATTGTCAATGACAAGAACTCTAAGGTTATCTTCTTTTAAATCTGACACAGACTCTCTGGAGTATGAGGAGATGTTGCGCAGTATATCCACAATTATCCTTTCACTAATTTTTATATTTATCCTAAACCACAAACAGGTTTTATAATCTAATTTCTAAATATTTGATTATATAAATATTTCTTATAATAACTATTTTGGGATTTATAAAAAACGGTATTTGTTCAAAACATTATCATTATTATGGGACAGAGCCGCTAAGGTTTTCAATTTCTTAATTTAACAGGAAAATGTTATATTTTCAAGATTTATTTAAAAAAAATAATTACTTAATTTATTTACAGAGCCGGTAAAAAAAGATAAAGCAAAAATCTCTAATCTTTTTATTGTTTGCAAGTTACAATTACAAATATAATTTACCGCCAAAAAAAGAAAAATTAACTATTTTTTCCAAAAAAATAACTTAATATAATGAAACCGCCAAAAACTGACGAAATTAAATATGATTGAGAAAAACAATTTTTACTATCGGTTTTTTGCCAAAAGCGGATATTGCATATAACATTTATGTTATGATATATTTGGCAATGGAGGGTTAATTTTATTTATGATATCTGAAAAAATCCATATTCTGGTTGTGGATGATGAAGATGATATCCGGGCGATACTGAAGTCTTCTTTATCCGAACACGGCTATATAGTATCTGAAGCGTCTACAGCAGAAGACGCGCTAAAGATGTTGTCTGCCGATAACTTCAATATACTTTTAACCGATGTTCAACTCCCCGGTATAAGCGGTTTTGATTTAATAACCTCCATAAAGAATGTTCATCCGAATCTCGGCATTATCGTTATGACAAGCTACAACCAATCGTACGAGATAAAGGAAACGCTTCTGAGCGGTTCTGAGGAATACATCGCCAAACCATTTGACCTCGATGAATTGTATAACGTTGTTGAGAAAGCGTACTGGAAATCTATGTCCAATAACATAAAGGTTTCCGGTGACATGAACGAGAAAGCGTTCAACAACATGCTCATTTTGATGAACATTATTACTGATGAGCATCTCGCTATCGCCCAGGAAAAACAGAAAGAAAACGAAAAGTATCTCGCGCATACCTTGATCAGGCTGGGCAAATGCAAAGAAAAGGATATACTTCCTCTGCTGGCTCAACATCTTGGTGTAGAATATATTTCTCTTAAAGAAGCAACTATCGACAAAGAAGCCGTAGAAAAGATTCCGGCTAAATTCGCGCATCATTACAAAATAATGCCGGTACGGATGGAAGGGCCGGGCAAAATCAGGGTAGCCACAATGGACCCGCTTGATTTGCATGTCCTTGACGATATAAAACTTCTTCTGGGATTTCAGATCGTAGCGTCGCTCGCAAGCGAAGAAATGATTATAGAATCGCAAAAGAAATATTACGGTCTCGGCGCGGAAACAGTAGAAAAAATGATGGATGAAAACATCGACACATCCGAGATGCCCGTAATAGAAGAAAGAGCTATCGACAGCACCGACGATATGGCCGCCGATGCCTCTATAATAAAATTCGTCAACCAGATTTTCGTTGAGGCTTACAAAGACAGGGCAACCGATATTCATATTGAACCATTCGAAAACGAACTCCGCATACGTTACCGTATAGACGGTATATTATACGAAACCAACGTGCCTCCGACAATAAAACGGTTTCAATCGGCTATAGTATCGCGTATAAAAATCATGGCGAGTTTGAATATCGCCGAAAGAAGGCTTCCTCAGGACGGCCGTATAAAGATAAAACTTGTGGATACGGAACTCGATTTACGTATCTCAACTCTCCCTACTCCTTACGGGGAAACTGTAAACATTCGTCTTCTAACCGCCAACAACCAGCTTCTTGATTTAACACAACTCGGATACGGCGACCGTGAACTGGAAATTCTCGACAAGGTAATCGGCAAACCATACGGAATCGTACTTGTTACAGGGCCTACAGGAAGCGGTAAATCAACAACCCTTTATGCGTGTCTGAAACAACTGAATAAAGCCGATATCAAAATAATCACCATCGAAGACCCGATAGAATACCGTATGCACGGGATATCGCAGATTCAGGTATTGCCTAAAATCGACCTGACTTTCGCCAGAGCATTAAGGTCGATGCTCCGCCATGACCCTGACGTTATGATGATCGGAGAAATCCGTGATTACGAAACCGCCGAAGCCGCCATCAGGGCATCGCTTACCGGTCATATGGTGTTCAGCACGGTACACACCAATGATGCCGCAGGGTCTATCACCCGTTTGATTGATATGGGTGTTGAGCCTTATCTTGTGTCATCGTCGGTTGAATGCGTTATCGCGCAAAGGCTTGTAAGGTTAATCTGCAACTCATGCAAACATGAGATCCCTTTTAATAAACTATATACTAAAGAATTCAAAGGGATTGATATCAATCCCGATAAAACCATACTGTTTGAAGGTAAAGGTTGCGAAGCATGCAAACATACCGGATACCGGGGCAGAACCGTGATCTATGAAGTCATGTTGATGACAGACAAAATAAGGGAAATGGTTGTCCAGCGTATTCCATCAAACGTAATAAAAGAAGAAGCTATTAAATCGCAGAACATGTCGACATTAAAAATAACAGGGCTTAGAAAAGCTCTCCGTGGATTAACAACCGTCGATGAAGTACTGCGGGTATCACATGAGGAAATTCTTGACTGATGCCTACTTTTTTTTATAAAGCAAAAACCGGACCTTCGGCTATTACCCAGGGAGTAATTGAGGCGAACAATCAGGGTGACGCATTACATAAACTTTCCATGAAAGGATATTTTCCTATATCCGTTGTCATGAAAGAAGACAATTTCGTTTTAGAGAAAGAAACAAAAAAAAAATTCAGCCTGAATTTCTTAAAAAAAGTCTCAATAAAAGACCTTGCCGACTTCACAAGATCATTGGCAGACCTGCTGGATTCAGGTGTACCATTATTCCGATCGGTTCAGATACTTGCAGAACAATGTAATAATACCGCGCTGAAATTAGTGCTTGATGATATTCAGGGAAGTATCCGCGACGGTAAAACACTGCACGAATCGTTAGGCAAAAACCCAAAAGTATTTTCAGCTTTATATATAAACATGGTCAAATCCGGTGAAATCGGCGGTATGCTGGAAACCGTTCTGAACAGGCTGGCGGATTTTGCGGAAAAAGAAGACGAGACCAGAAGCAAAATCAAATCAGCCATGGCTTATCCAATGCTGATGTTGAGCGTGGGTGTACTATCGATAACCGTCTTGATGACATTCGTAATACCGCGCCTTGTCCAACTTTTCTCCGATATGGGACAGGCTCTCCCCTTGCCTACACAAATTCTTATAATGATCAGTTCCGCCCTCAATAATTACTGGTGGCTTATTCTGATTGTTTCGCTAACATTGTTCTATATTTTTCAAAAATGGAAAAAAAGCGAAGACGGCGGCCGTATTTACGACAGGATAAAATTGAAAGTACCCATCATAAAAGACCTTATCCTGAAAGAAGAAATCGCCCGGTTCGGAAGGACATTAAGCACACTGCTAAATAACGGCGTACCTATTATACAATCGTTAAGCATAATAAAAGATACTATAAAAAATAAAGTCATCCGTGATGAAATCGCTATGGCGGCCGATGAGATATCTAAAGGCGCGAAACTTGGCGAATGCCTCAAGAAATGTGGTAATTTCCCGCCTTTATTTGTTAATATGGTCGCTGTGGGTGAAGAAAGCGGGCATGTGGAAAAATCACTGGAAAAAGTCGCGGAATCATACGATAAACAAGTCGACAGGACAATAAAAACATTCACAACCATCCTTGAACCATTGATGATTGTTGTGCTCGGCTCGATTCTCGGAGCTATTGTAATAAGCATGATTCTGCCTATCTTCGATTTGAGCAATGTGGCTAAATAATTTAAACTGAAAAACCTCAAGGTCATTTCATATGATCAGAAATTGTTTTATTTTCGGTATTATCCTGACAATTGTTTTTTCAAGCTATGTATGCGCTTCAGCAAAAGATGGGTTCGAAACGGAAAAAAGCGCGCATTTCATCATAAGATACAGGTGCGATAAACAATTCGCGCGGCAAATAATAAAATATAGCGAATTGTATTACGATAAAATTGAATCCGATCTGGGGCTAAACAGATATTCCAATTTCTGGACATGGAACAACAGGTGTGTGATAGTCATATTCGCTGATAAATCCGAATACCACTTGGCAACTAACCAGCCCGAATGGTTCGCGGGAAGCGCAGATTACACAAACCGGACAATCTACACGTATCCGTCATCAGCTACATTTATGGATTCTCTACTTCCCCATGAGCTGACACACATAATTTTCCGCGAATACATAAAAGATAATGCCGGTGTCCCATTGTGGATAGACGAAGGTATCGCCCAGTACGAAGAAAAATATTCTGATCCGCAACGACATACGCTGTTAGCAAAATCGGTACGGAACAAAACTCACATCCCGTTCAGCGAATTTAGCCGGATTAACAATGTAATTTCCAATAAAGACAACATTTTTGTTACTTTATTTTATGAACAATCGAAAAATATAATAAATTTTTTAATTACCAATTACGGACAACAACGATTCGGCGAATTTATCCGCCAGTTAAAGGCGGGGAAAAATGTCGATAGCGCCTTGAAATTCAGTTATCCTGGTATTATCGAGAATATGAACCAACTGGAAATAAAATGGCTAAACTCTTTCAGTAAATAATGGTTTGCAAAATTTTTTTTATTGTGAATATAATAAAACACTTATTTTGTAAATAATGCAACAACATTTCAACTATAAAGGAGGATTTACAGATGCACAAATCAACACAACGCGGTTTTACCTTGATTGAGCTTATGCTCGTGGTTATCATTCTCGGGATTCTCGCAACCGTTGCAGTAACCAGGTTTGCCGGAAGAGCGGAAGAAGCGAAAGTCCAGACGGCAAAAAGCGAAATCGCAGGCGCATACGGTACAGCTCTTCAGCTTTTTGAAATCGATTGCGGCAGGTTTCCTACAACGGAAGAAGGGCTCGGCTCATTAAAAACCAGCTCGTCAAAAGGATGGAAAGGGCCTTATATAAAAGCAAAAGATTTCAACGATCCATGGGGCAACCCTTATCAATACAAATGTCCCGGAAGCAATAATCCAGATGATTACGATCTTTATTCGTTCGGTCCGAACGGATCCGAAGGAGGCGGAGATGATATCACTAACTGGGGAGCAAGTGAATAAGACAAAATCACGGGCATTTACATTAATTGAGCTGTGTATTGTCGTTCTTATCCTGAGCATTATTGTCGCTGTAGCGTCGCCAAGATTCAGAAATACCTATGAGACGATAAAATTCAGGAGCACCGTATATAACATAGCCAAACTCATGAACTACGCCCGCGACCGGGCAATCATAGAGCGTAGCCCTATCCGTCTGAAATTCTTCAAAGAAGACAACGCGTTCTGTCTTGAAACAGTAAAGAAAGAAGATGAGGAAACCGAAAAAAAGTATTCGCGTAGGGCAAGAAAGAAAAAAGAAGAATACGAGACCATCAAAGGGTCTATCGGCCAGAAAATGTTTTTCCCAGACGGAGTAGAATTCGATCTCGACGAACCCGACGGGCAGGATTATGTAACTTTTTATCCCGACGGACAGTCTGATGATTGTGTACTATACATAAAAGGCGAAGGTAAATCGGATATCGTATATACAATCACGACAAAGAAAATGGCAGGTCTCGTTAAAATATATAATGAAAAAAAGAAATTATGAAATTTCAGTTTATCGGCAAAAATAAAACCGTTCAATTCGGATTCCTTCTTCTGGAAGCGCTCCTCGCTATAACAGTTGTCGCCGCAGGTACTATTGCAATCATGAGAACTTACGGCAACAGTATCGCCGCAGGAATAATCTCACAGCAATACCTGACGGCCTCAAACTTAATTGAGCAGAAAATCTGGGAAGCGGTTTCGCCTAAAACTATATCATCCGGTGAAACTTCAGGCCAATTTGAGGATCCATACAACGATTACCAGTGGGAAATATCCATAACAGAGACATTCCCGGAAGTAACCGCGCCCGACGAAATAGAGGAGAACTCCGTTCCTGTCGCTGTCAATCAAGACGGCACAACCACCGAAGTACAGGAGAAAGAACCGGTCTATATTCTGTACATAATAAAGGTTACTGTGTCCTGGAGTTATAAAAAAGATCAAAAACAACTTACCTATGAAACCGCAACGATGAGAAAACAGCCTGAGGACAAATCTGAAAATGGCGCAAACAATGAATAAACTAAACCGTAAAAACAATTTTACCATGATAGAACTTTTGATTGCGATATCATTGTTCGCATCAATCATGGTTGCTTTGTATTCCGCTTTATCGGTAGGTATTTATTCATGGAAACGTGGAGATCAGGGTTCAAACCTTCACCAGAAAGCGCGCATAATTCTCGACAACATGACCACCGATATCCGCAACTGTTCGTATTTCTCATATATCCAGTTAGTCGGCGAAGCGAACCAGTTATATTTCCCTATTGTATTGCCGGTAACCAAAGAGAACAAGGAAATCAAAGGCGGTTTTGACGACAATGTATTTAAAGTAACCTATATGCTCGACAGGATTTCGTATCGTGACCGAAACTCATCTTTAATGAGAAAACAGGAAACGTTTTTGCAAAGCCTTGATCCAGGTAGAGTCAAACCCAGAGAAATGGCATCGGATATCGTGGAACTTTCTTTCCAGTACCCATACAAATCCGAAGAAGAAGAGGATGATCCTGACGCGGAATACACAATTTACTGGAAAGACGAATGGAAAATGAAAAATAAAATCCCGATGGCGGTAAAAATAAAAATTGTTATCGCCGATGATAAAAATCCTGAATCAAAAGACGATTATCTCACTTTCGAGAGAACAGTGTTTATTCCTCAGGGAACTTTAGAGGTAGAGAAAAAGGAAGACGAGCTATTCGATGATTAACAAAAATAAAAAATTTAACCGGATACCCCAGAAAGGGACTATCCTGATTATGGTTATGTGGCTTCTGGCGATACTGTCTTTGTTTGCCGTCGGGCTCGGATACCGCAGTACAATAGAACTGCGCCTGACCAGTTATTATATAGACAAGACAAAATGCAGATACCTCGCCGGACAGGTAATAAACAGGGTTTTTTTCAATATCGCCAACGATCAGGACAGAAAAGTCGACGCATATAATGAAAACTGGGGCAACCTGCCCGAATCATTTTTTGAATCAGACATGGAAGGAGTAAAGGTATCTGTAGAACATACCGCCGACGGTAACGACGATAATGAGGTAACTCTTTACGGAGCTTCAGATGAATGCGCTAAACTCAATGTCGGTAAACTCCCTAAATCAATCCTCGCTTCCGAATACTGGAAAAAGAATTTTTCTTTCGACGAAGAAACCGCCGATACAATAATCCACTGGTCAACCAAAAGTTCCACTAAAGATGAGCTGGATATGTGGTATGAGACCACATATGGGTACGAAGCCCGTCACGGCGATATGGAGCTTATTCAGGAACTATATTTCCTGAAAAATATTTTCGGACAGAGTTCTGAAAAGAACAAAAACCGGGCAAAACTAAAAAACATCCTAACCATCTACGGCAACGGACAGGTAAACATGAATACAGCCACAAAAGAAACTATGGAAGCTCTATTTGTGATGCAAAGCGACCAGAAAGAAATGGACAGCAGTGAAAGAGATGAACTGATAAGAATGATTATCGAATACCGCAACGGAGACGACGGATTACCCGGCACACAGGACGATAACCTCTTCAAAGACACCAATATCGAAACCGCAATCGGTACTCATGAATCAAGTAAAATAAGTATGCTTAACTGGCTTAGGCAAAAAAAACTGATCGGGGTCACATCGGATTTCTTCAAAATTGACGCGATTGTATCTCTTGAAAACAAGAATTTCGAGAAAAAGGTATCCGCTATTGTTACCCGGTCTAAAGAACTCGCAAGGAAAAACGCTCAGGAAAAGAAAAAGTCTGCCGCCATTGATGTTGTCGATGAAAAAGCGCCTGAGAACCTTGAAGTAATGAGAATACTTCAATATAAAGAAGAATAATTTTTCGCTTTTTTGAAAATTGTAGTCGAAAATAATATGAATAATATGGTATTTATTAATTTCTAAAAATTTATGATACATATTCCATTAAAACGGACAAACTATTATGGGATTAAAAACGAAAAAGAAAAAAAGAGCTATTAAATGTGACAGTAAATCACATGTCGCTATTGAAATTGATTCCGGCTGTATAAAAGCTGTCCAGATGACCGTGAAAAAAAACGGTTCAATCACAATAGATAGAATCGCCGCCGAAGAATTGAAATATTTTACTTACGATGAAGTACCCGAACTCCTAAAAGAGTTTTTAAAGAAAAACGGATTTAAAAAACGGGAAGTTGTCTCATGTTTTCCACGAAACCTGACCACAATAAGATTTATCTCTCTGCCTTCTACCGATCCGAAAGAACTTGTGGAGATGGTAAATTTTCAGGCTTTAAAACAAATCCCCTATAATAAAGAAGATATGATTGTGGATTTTGAGATAGAATCGCAAAATGAAGACGGATACTCCAATGTGCTTCTTGCCATCGCCCACAAAAACATAATATACCAGCATATCGATACGATTGAAAACGCGGGGATTATCACAAAACGAATCGATATTAACTCGCAAGCTATATTGAGATCATATTTGTTCCTGAAAAATTTAGCCGTGCCATCTCCTGAACCGCAGGAATTACCGGCTAAAAAAAATATATATACGGCAACCGCGTTAATTGATATCGACTATACGCATACCAATATTCAGATAATGTCTGAAGACAAACTTCTTTTCACACGCGGAATTACGCTCGGTATAATTCATCTTATCCTGAAAGAAAAAAAGTTTCAGATTGAATCCGCAAACATAAACTGGCAATCTGAATTGATGGATGAGTTAAGGAGGTCGCTGGCGGTATTCTCACGCGAACAGAGCGAATACGTAATCGACAAAATCGTTCTTACCGGTGGAATATCCAATTTCAGCCAGCTTGAGAGGAATATCTCCAGCAGGTTTCAGATACCTGTAGAGGTATTCAATTTAAAAGAACGAATACCGAGTTTATCTAAATTTGAGCAGAATTATAAGATAAACGGCAAAGAGGTATCCATAATGTCGCCTATTGGTTTGCTGTTGCCGGGCAAATCAAAAAACATAGATATGATACCTCAGGAAATAAAAGACCAGAAAAAAAATTCTCTTCGAATAGCTAAATTTTCTTTAGCCGCAATTTTATTCGCATGTATTCTTGGGATCAGCCTTTTTAATTTTTATATGGAAATCAACCGCAAATCGGAAATCATAAATGAATTGAAATCAAGAATCGATACTCTTTCCCCCAGAGTAAAAAAACTGGAAGCGATGCGCGAAAAAATCAATATCATACGGGAAAACATCGGGGATCAGGTATCAAGCCTTGATTTTTTAAGAGAATTATATGTCATTATCCCTGAAAAAATTTTTATTTTCGGGTTTTTGTATGACGAATCGAAATACATTATCATCAAAGGTACTGCAAACAATATGTCGGAAGTATTTGATTTGATCCCAAAACTTGAGAATTCCCAGTATTTTGAGAAAGTATCGTCCCGAGGGGTAAAAAGAAGAAAAGTCGAAGATAAAGAAGTGGTTGATTTTGAGATTCAATGTTCACTCGTGAAAGGAGAAGAACAGGGATAAAATGAGTTTTTTGACAAGAATGAATAAACGGGAAAAATCTCTCCTTTTTGTTACAGTTTTGGTTGTATCAGTTTCGCTGATTTATTTTTATCTTGCCGAACCGATGTGGAATTACTGGCTAAGCCTTGACTCAACTATAGAAATGTTGAATAAACAACTTAACCGCAACCAGATAATGCTTAGCAGAGAAAAAGAGATTGTCAAGGAATACAAAGAGTACGAATCGAAACTGAAATTTGAAGGTTCCGATCAGGAAAAGACGGCTCAGATTCTCAAGGTTATAGAGAACGCCGCAAGCACAAACAAGGTTCATATAAACGATATTAAACCTCAACAGATAAAAGATGACGAACTCTATAAATTTTACGTAATCGACCTTGAAGCCGAATCGGATATTATGGCATTGGCAAAATTTATATATGACCTTCAGATTTCCCAGCAGGCACTACGTGTTTCCCGAGTTCAAATAACCGCGAGTTCCTCAAAACCGGATACTTTAAAAATTGAAATGCTGATAACAAAAATCCTGCTCCAATAAAAAGGAATTATATTTTGCTTAAAAATTTCTTTTTGAAAAATTCAGACAACATTTTCGTTTTTCTGGCGAGTTTCTGCGTTTATTTCATAACTTTATGCCCGACAGTCTATGTGGGGGACAGTGGCGAATTAACCGCCGCGGCACTGACCATGGGAATCGCCCATCCGCCTGGATACCCTCTTTATATTATTCTCGCCAAACTTTTTTCTATACTTGTCCCGTTTGGAGATACCGCTTTTGAGATAAACCTTTTTTCAGCGGTTTGTGCTTCCCTGACGGTTATGATAATGAATATCCTTCTAAAAAGTATCGGTATAAAAACAATTATCGCTGTTTGCAGCGCGTTATCATTCGGTTTTATCAATGTATTCTGGTCTCAGGCGACTGTAGCAAGGGTTTATACTCTTAACTCTTTTCTGATGATAAGCGCTCTTTATTTTTTAATCAGGTATAATTCTTCTCAAAAAATCAAAGACCTGATGTTATACTTTTTTTTCGCCGGCTTGGGGCTTGCAAACCATCTTGTATCCGTAATAACGATTCCGGCCGCTATATTTATTGTGTTTAGCAGAAAAAATCCGGAATTATTAAAACCACCGGTTGTTTTGAAATGCCTTTCTTGTTTAGTTCCCGGTTTAATTATGTATACCTACCTCCCATTGCGATCAAAGTTCAATCCGGTTATAAACTGGGGTAATCCAGGTTCGCAAACGGGAAAAGGTTTATTGGAGTTTATATTGCGCAAAGAATACTGGAACAGGGCGTATGTAGAAAATTTCCAAGACGTTATCGAGGTTGTTGGATATTATTTGAATCTCATCCCAAAAGAATTTTTTTATTTCGGCACAATTATTATTGTTTTTGGAATAATCGCATCTTTCAAAAAATCATGGCGAATCTCTATGGTATTGCTCATTGTATTTTTATTAAATATTTTCTTTATGATCATCCACGCAAGCAGATCGGATATTTTCTACTGGCCCAGATACGTAATTTCCGCGTTCATGTCTGTCGGCATCTGGTTTGCTTTCGGGCTGAATTTTATTTTTTCGTCGAAAAAAATCTCAAAACTGAGTTTTCTATCGCTTTTATTCCCGATAACGCTTGCGATTACAAATTTCTACGGCAACGACCGTTCAAATAATTATCTCGCCCTCGATTTTAATAAAAACATACTCGAAGACCTTCCTGAGAATTCCACGCTCATGGCTCAGGGCGACAATGTGTTGTTTCCGATAACCTATCTCCATTATGTAGAAAAAGAACGGCCGGATATAAAATTATTTGAAGTCGGGATGAACCAGTTGAAGCCGTATTCATTTAATCCGGAAAAAACACCGACTTTTTTTACCCACTACAATGATCTGAAAGCGCCTAAACTGAAACTTGTTCCCTATGGACTGGTTTACCGGGCATCCACGATCGATATGAATATAGATTTTGTCGATGCCCCATCCAGATTCAAGTTAAGAAACCTGACAGGCGAAAAAACATATTTCGATTATCTATGCAGATGCCTCGCCGGTGATTACTATTTTATGCTTGCGGTAAATATACACAGAAAAAGTTTCGATGACGCGCTCCCCTTTTATAAAAAAGCATCAGAAACCGCCTGCGATAATGATGTTACCCAGTACAATCTCGGGCTCGTATACAGCAGGGAAGGTTTATATCCATACGCAATAGAACAATTTGAGAAAGTATTAAAGATCGACAGGAAAAACATCAACGCTAGCGCATACATTGAATCTTTCCAAAAAAGGATACAGCAAATTATGGGAACTATTCCTGATCAATATTCCGATGCTGATATTCAGTTCATAAAATATATGGATCAGGCTGAAAAGAGTTTCCTCCGCGGAGATGCGCAATCGGCTCTTGTTGACCTGAAAAAGGTTCTTGAATTAAAACCTCAAGCCGTTCAGGTGCTAAATAATCTTGGCACAGTTTATATTATTATGGGAGATCTTGATAACGCGTATGCCACATATCAGGAAATACTGAAAATAAACAGTACGAATATGGTTGCGGGAAAAAATATTTTATGGCTTGAGAATCTTAAACCTGAACTATCTGAATTGACAAAATACGCAGATGATTCCGAACGCGAGAATAATTATAAATCTTTATTAATGAAATCAGCGGAATCTTTTAAATCCGGCCGTCCCCATGAATCTGTATTTTATCTCAAATCGGCGCTCAAACTAAAACCGGAATCTATCGACTGTTTGAGAGATATCGCGGCGGTATATATCAGTTTAAAACAATATGTTGAAGCAATAAAAATATGCGATTCCATACTCGCAATCAACCCTGATGACAAAGACGCCCAAAAAAGCAAAACCCGCCTGGAAGAAATTGTAGGACCCGGTAGTTATTAATATTATTTATTAATAAGGCATTAATTATTGGTCATCTTCAGGGGATGAAATGCCAAACCCCTGTTCATCGAGAATATTTTTGAGAAGTTTCTCATCGATTGGTTTGGATATAACTTCTTTTATACCGAATTCTTTTGCCTGTTTTCTATCGTACTCGGTATTTGAGGTTGATAATATTAATATCTTGTTTATCGGTAAATTTTTGTTTTCATTTTTAAGTATGGATAAAACCTCAAATGCGGAATATTTGGGTAATTTAATATCAAGAAAAATAAGTTGATATTTCTTTTTTTCTTCTTCGTTTCTCAAAACATCCAAAGCGTCTTCGCCATTGTCTATTTCATCTATCTCTATATCGGGTATAAGTTTTTCGAATGTATAACGCATAAAGAATCTGTCATCCATATTATCTTCAACATATAAAACTTTATTCAAAGTTTTCTCCATTGTTGTCCTGCCTTTATGAGTTGAATATTTCAAACTAAATAATAATATTGAAATTCAAAATTATTCAACATAATTTTTAAATATTTGATCAATATTAACCCGATTCAGTTTTCATTAAATATTAATTTTTTAAATTGTTGTGATATTTTATTAATTTGTTGTTTTTTTTGTCCAACTTATATAATATATCTATCCTTACTTTTATCGTCATGTATTTTATAATTAATTAACAAATATATCCAAATATTATGAAAGAAGAATTGCCATCTTTTGATCAGTGTTTTTGTTGCGGCAAAAAAAATAATGTCGGGTTGAAATCTCATTTTTTCGTGGAAGATAATGAAGTTAAAGCGTTATATATTGTGCACCCAAACTACTGTGGTTACCAGGGAATCCAACATGGCGGAATAACTGCCACATAGCTTGACGAGGCAATGACATGGGCCGCCACGGTCATTCACAAAAAGTTTTGTTTTGCCGGCGAAATAAAAGTTCGCTATTGCGCTCCTGTAATTGAGGGGGAAGAGATTCTTATTAGCGCAAAAGTTACGGGAAAGTTAAAAAAATGGCTAATTGTTGAAGGGAAAGTTACCGATAAAAATCATAAAATCCTCGCGAAAAGTGAAGGGAAATATATACCTCTTGATGAAGAATTCGATCTAAAAGTGAAAAAAAACATGAATTTATCGGAAAATTGTTTTAAGCTCCTATAATTTTTATTGAAGGTTATTTACAAAACAGGTTAATTTATCTATCGAAACATTAGATAATTAAGTAATAGTTGAGATAAAAAAATTTAAAATATGTTCCAGGAGGATTAGTATGTCGAAAAATCAAAGCAAAGAAGTAAAAACCGTTTCCTCATCAACCAAATTTTACTGGCTTGGATTAGCGGTATTGGTTTTGATAGTGTTTGGAGTAATTAGTTTTGTAACAATAAATAAACCGAAAACAACATCGGAACAAAATACAACCGAGTCTTCCTCTGTTGAGGATAATGTTTCCGAACAAACAACCGATACAGCCACTAAAGACAGCAGTTCATCTTCAGAGGTTAATACCGTATCGGATACAGCAGGTTCGGTATCGGCGCCCGTTCCGCAACACCAGAACCTGGTACCCATAGATATCAATCAGGTTAAACCAGCTGTTGCGGTTCCATCTGCAAAAACCGCTCCTGTTTTGGGTGGGGCTTCCTCTAACAATCCGGTTATGCTTGCAAAGAATTTAAGGGCTGTTAACGCCAATAGCCTTACCGGCCCTAAAAAGATATCTGTTCCTCCGGAAGCGGTCGCCGCAAGCAAAGCAAAACGGGAAAATATGTTAACACAGGAACAGCTTTCACAGATCCCATCAGAAATAGCCAATGAAAAACCGGAATCAATTGGTCAAGCTGTATTACCCGATGGAACAGTAATTTATATAGTTTTTGATGATTCAAAAAAACCGTCTAAAGTTGTTGAGGTTCAGCAAAACGGCAAAAAAACATTAAAAACAATATCTTCTGAAGGGAAAGTAGATTCTATCGAATCCGACGGCAAAAAGCTTAATCTGGAATACAATCAGCTCCAAAACAGCCAGACGCAGATTACTTTCAAAGATCAGCAAAATAATATCTGTGAAAAAAGATTGTTTAACTCACAGGGATTGCTAATACAGCAGTTCGATGCCACAGGAACCGTTACTAATTATACATACGGATTTGATAACGGGAATCCGATAAATTATACAAAAGCCGATACAGCCACAGGCAAGGTAACAAAAGGATCTTTCTCCGAAATTGAGAATCTTCAGTTCAGCAAATACCTGTTTTCGACTGAACCGAATATTAAAACCACATCATATGAACATGATAACGATGGAAAGATAAAGAAGATTATTGAAAACAAAGGTTTGGATTCGGAAATAATACGTGAACTGAATGATAAACAGCAAGTAACCTCTTTCACCAGAACAAAAGACAAAGTAACATATTTATATGAATACGATAAAAAAGGCAACATATCAGCTATTACCATAGTTTCAGCGGATGGATCCAAAAAAGTAATAAAAAGTACCGATCCCGAGTTCAGTGAAATGATCTCCGAAACCGAAACTTTCAATCCAATTGAGTTTGGCGAGACAATTAAGATGCATGAGAGTGTCATAAAATACCGCAATGAAAACATGCTTAACCAGCAGATAATGAATCAGATAAGGGCTAAAAACCTCCCATCGGCAAGAGAAATCCAGGGAATAAATCCAAATATCCCCGGAGGCACCCGAGGTTATTCAGCACCACAGAGGCCTGCGTCTGTACCAAAAGCACCATCCGCGCCTGCAGGAATCCGAAGATAAGGCGATGATATAATTGCTCAATGAGATTTGAATATCAGTAAGAAATTTTTTTGTTGCGGAAAATAAAAATTATCGCGGCAAAACAGGATATTAATAGCAAAGATACCAATAAAAAGTATTTGAGAGAATCTTTGTATATTACAGAAAAAAGATAACTGTTTGATATAACGACAAATATTATCGTGATAACCATCGCGAATATTATGTTGCGCTGATTAATGTTTCTTTTTTCGTTGAGAATTAAATTATATGATTCGCTGATATTCGTGTATAGGCCGGCAAGCTTATTGAACATAAAGATAAGAGATTTTGTTTTATAAATAATCTCTTTTGAGCAATGATAGTTTTGCTTCCTGAAAACCTTGTCCGGCTGTTTTTTAATAACTGCCTGGATTTCTTTTATTATTTCTATTTTATTATCCAGATAGATTTTATATTGGTATACTACCTTTTTTAAATCAAACAATCGCCTCTCCATTTTGAATATTTTTCTATTAAATAACCGGAAATCGACAAAATCCAACTCATCCTGAATTTTGTTCGCAAAATGGAAATTATTCTTTAAAAGAAGGTTAAAGAAATAATAAAATAAATTGTCCGTTCCTTTGCTTAAACATTTTGATAATTCATCTGATTCCAGCTCAATAGACTCTAAAATATCGACCGGTGAATCATGAAGGGAAATAATAAGGTTTTCCGCCAATATGAAATTTATTTCAGCCGTATCACCTATTTCCATAAATTTTTTTGGATTCAAAGCTATAAGTTTAACAAAATAATTCTGCCTGATTTTTTCAAAATACGGCATCCCTGTTTTTTCAATACACAGATCAAGTATATATTTATTAAGATTGAGCCTCTTCTTAATCCAGTCGTAATTCGGCTGATAAAAGTCTATCCATAAATAATTGTTCGGATCAGACAGGTATTCAACAACATCTTTTGGATAAGGGGCTATGAATATCCCTGCTCTGGTTTTTTTATCCACAACAAAAACTTTATGCATTTTCCAACCTTTTTTAATTATTGTATTTAACATTATAACAGCTCGTTAAATACTTAAAAGATCTTTTTTGCCGAAATCTTATTATTATGTTTTTTTACTGTTATTTATCACAGGAATATGATAATATTTATATCCTTTAAGTCATAGTTTCCAGATCAATAATTACGCAATAAATAATAATAAAATAAAATTTGAGGAGAATATAATGAGAACGAATAAAGAACAATTGCTTTCACGACCGATAAAACATCTTTCACTGAAATGTTTTAATCCTGTAACCATGATTGATACAATGGAAGAAATGGCTTTTCAGGCACGCAATCTCGCAAGAGGTTCAAAGATATATGAGAATATGCTTAGAGACACCGATTGCGGAGTCATATTATGCCTTGCGGGATCGCTTATCAGCGCCGGACTTAAGAAAATTGTTGTGGAGCTGATTGAGAACAATATGGTTGACGCAATTGTTTCTACAGGCGCGAATATTGTAGACCAGGATTTCTTCGAAGGCCTTGGATTCAAACATTATATAGGTTCACCCGATGTTGATGACAATATGTTGAGACAACTCCATATAGACAGGATATACGATACATTCATCGATGAGGATGACCTGCGTATATGCGATGAGGTAATGGGCCAGATAGCTGATTCGCTCCCCGCCCGTCCGCACGCTTCCTGGGAAATCATATACAAGATGGGAGAATACCTCGATAAACACGGAAAATGCAAAGAATCGATAGTGCTTGCCTCTTATAAAAAAGATATTCCAATATTCTGCCCGGCGTTCAGTGACTGCAGTGCCGGATTCGGGTTTGTGCATCATCAATGGAAAGCGTCTTTGGAGAACAAACCCGCGGTATCAATCGACAGCGCAAAAGATTTTCTTGATTTAACGCGAATCAAGCTTGTATCCCCAACAACAGGGCTCCTTATGATCGGAGGAGGCGTACCTAAAAATTTCGCGCAGGATATTGTTGTAGCAGCGGAAGTACTTGGATATGACGTGTCCATGCACAAATACGCAATCCAGATAACCGTAGCCGATGAAAGAGACGGAGCACTATCCGGTTCAACCCTGCGGGAAGCGAACTCTTGGGGAAAAGTGGATTCCAGCGCAGAACAGATGGTATATGGAGAAGCAACTGTAATATTCCCTCTTCTGGCTGGTTATGCTTATCACAAAAGATCTTACGAAAAAAGGACAGAAAAAAGGTTTGTAAAGGAAATCAGCAAACCGATTCATGAAACGACGGTTTCCGCTACCAGAACAAACTCAGAGCAAACGATTTAAATTTTTTTTGGAGGTAGAGTAAAATGGAACTCAGCTCATCAATATTAAACGGCAGAAGAATCCTTGTAACCGGTGGCGCCGGGTTTCTCGGTTTTCATCTCGCGCAAAGGCTTCCCAAACTCGGGGCTTCTTTTCTCGCATTTAACGATATAGATCAGTTCCCAAAAGGAGATTATCCTGAAGGTTCACTTCTTGAAATTGCGGATGTGCGGAATGAATCCGTGATGGAAAAACTCATTCGGGACAACAAAATTAACACGATAATCCATACTGCCGCTGCTCTTCCATTATGGAAAAAGGAAGATATTTTTTCAACAAATGTAGATGGTTTAAGGACTACACTTAATGTAGCGTTAAGAAACAACGTTGAGAAGTTTGTTTTTATAAGTTCAACCGCGGTTTATGGCGTACCAGAAAAACATCCGCTTGTTGAAGATGATCAGCTCGAAGGAGTCGGTAATTACGGAACTTCCAAAATCATGGGCGAACAGGTATGCCGTGAATTTATGAAAAAAGGGCTCAATATAACAATCATACGCCCGAAAACATTTATCGGTACTGCCCGATTAGGTGTTTTTCAGATTCTTTATGACTGGGTAGACAGCGGTAAAAAAATCCCGATTATAGGCAACGGATTAAATAGATATCAGCTTCTTGAAGTAACCGATTTAACCGATGCTATATCGCTATCTATCGCCGCTGACCCTAAACTCAGCAACGACGTTTTTAATGTCGGAGCGGGAAAATTCAAAATAGTAAAGGAAGATGTCGGAGCTCTTTGTGATTTTGCCGGAAGCGGTTCTAAACCCATGCCTACACCGGCGAAATTAGTTAAACCCGCACTTGCCTTTTTTGAACTTATCGGCGTATCCCCTCTTTATAAATGGGTTTATGGTACGGCTGATAAAGATTCTTTCGTAAGTACGGAGAAAATCGAGAAAAGTTTGGGCTGGAAATCAAGGTTTTCTAATCAGGACGCCCTGATAACCTCGCATAAATGGTATCTTGAGCACAAAGAAGAACTTATCCGAAAAGGAACCGGAGTTACTCACCGCGTAGGTTGGGATCAGGGTATACTCAAATTATTCAAAAAATGGTTATGAGGTATAAATGATTCTAATTACTGGAGCATCAGGATTTATTGCCAGCGCTCTGGCTTCTCATTTAAGTAAATCGTGCTCTAAAGGCCTTATTTTATGCGATGCGTTCGGCTCAAAAGAAAAATGGAAAAATATTCTTGGATTGAATTTCCAGCACCTTGTCGATCGTAATGACCTTTTTGAGTTTCTTCACTCAAACCCGGTATCAAAAAATATCGAAACGGTTATTCACCTCGGCGCATGCGCGGATACAACAGAAAAGAATGTCGATTACCTGATGGAAACAAATTTCAGGTATTCTCAAAGATTATGTTATTGGTCTCTGGAGAATAGAGTAAAGTTTATTTACGCTTCCTCCGCCGCCGTTTACGGCGATGGTTCACTTGGTTTTTCCGATTCCGATGAACTCACTGCGGAACTAAGGCCCCTAAACGCTTACGGTTTCTCAAAATGGCTTTTTGATATGTATTTAATCAACCAGAAATTTACGGATTTGGTTACCGGGTTGCGTTTTTTTAATGTATTCGGTCCTAATGAATATCACAAAGGAAACATGGCAAGTGTAGTTTTCAGGGCTTTTCCCGGACTTTTAAAAGAAGGTAAAATACGCCTTTTTGAATCTCACCGCCCCGATTACGCGCATGGAGAACAGGCAAGAGATTTTATATATATTGATGAGATTATCGCTATCATCGATTTTTTACTGGCGAACCCTGGTATTTCTGGAATATTTAACGCTGGTACTGGCAAAGCCCATACATTCAATCAACTCGCACAGGGTATGTTCGACGCACTGGATAAACCCGCGAAAATAGAATATTTTCCTATGCCGGAAGATATCCGGGAAAAATATCAATATCATACATGCGCAGATATGAGCAGTTTGATGAAAAAAGGATATATTATCCCTGAGGATAATTTCGCTAATTATGTAAAAAAATACGTTAAAGATTATCTTTTAAACGGATTAAAATACTATTCGGAGATATAACAAATCGCCATTTGTAAATGTTACACACGAAGGAGTAAAGTTATGCCTCATAAAAAAATCGGAACCTTATTTTTTTTCATATTATCAATTGGGTTCTTATTATCTTGCGAAATCTCGCCAGCCGGGGAAAAACATTCTTCTGAAAACGATTATTACGCAATAATGTTTCTTATAGACGCTCTGCCTCCTCAGCTTTTCAATGAAATGATAAATAATGGAGAACTACCAAACATCAAGAAATATGTCTACGATCGCGGATTGATGACCAAAAACATGGTTTCCGTGTTTCCCTCGATATCCGCGCCGGCTATTTCCACAATATTTACTGGTGTTTATCCGGGTAAACATAAGATCCCCGGTTTTCAGTGGTATAACAGGAAAACAAACCAATGGCGCTCATATATCGGCCGGGAAATATTCCATTTCGACGGTGATTTAAAAACCAATTCAAAACTTGTTTTCGATTATTTCAGCCAGGGCGAAACAGAAAGTTTCGGTATAATATCGGGTACTTCAAGCGGTACTGACGATAGCCTCCTTTTTACCTCATTGAACCCTTTTCATGAATTTGCGCCTCAAACAAGTTTATTTATTAAAGATTTACTTATCAATCTCGGTATCCGTAAAAAAATTCCTTCATTTATAGCTATTTATGAATGGGGAGTTGATCATAGAGGCCACCGGAACGATATTTTTGGCAAAAAAGTAAGAGATGTTGTCAAAAAAGTTGATAAAAGTTTTGGCACAATGGCAAGAAATTTTGAGAAAAGAGGTATTCTTGATAAAACTTATTTTATAATCTTATCGGATCATGGCCTGGCAAAAGTAAATAAAAATTTTTATATCGATAGGATTCTATCAAATAACGGATTCCAAAAAGTAACCATTTCCTATAACCTCGGAGAATCATATATTCCTTTTTCAATAGAAAGATACGATTCACTTCTCGGGATAAAAAAGGATTTGAGATCTGCTAATGTAATTGTCGGCAGTAATGCCGGAGGATGCGCCATGATGTATTTTGTAAAAAACGGCGGTTATGATAACGACGGCAAACATCAGCCGCAATTATGGAAAGAAGATGTTGTATATTCGGATCTGCTTAATTATAATCTCGGTCCGAAAAAGGGGTATGTTAATGTAATAGATTTATTGAAAAATGTTGTGGGAATAGATTTTTTTGTTGTGCCAGACAATATATTCGGTCCATATGGTGAGAATAAGGTGCGGGTAATTTCCGCGAAGGGATCTGCTTTGATTTCCCGGATTGGCAACCTTTCGCACAACCAGACATATAAATACGAAATCATAACCGGTAGCGACCCGCTTGGCTATAATTCCTGTAAAGAGACAAAAAATCTCATCGACGGGAAATTCCACAGCGGAAAAGAATGGCTTATTGCCTCCCAGAACAGCAATTATCCGGACGCGTGTGTCCAGCTTACTCAGGTTTTCGACACGACTGAATCAAGTACTGTTTTGCTCTCTTGTGCGGATACCTGGAGCGTAAATGCCAAAGTCAAAGCAAAACATGGCGGATACCATCCGCAAGAGATGAGGGCTACCTTTTGTGTATCCGGACCGGGACTAAAACATGGCATCATAGATTGCGCGAGAATAGCTGATATAACTCCATCGATACTATATATGCTGAACAAAAAGTTTCACAGGGACGATTTTGACGGTGAGGTAATACCGCAGATCAAAGAAGCAGTTAATATCAGGGAACAATAATATTTAATTTTTGTTCTTCCACAGAAAAAACAACCGGGCTTGTATAACCGTTATCGCCGTCGACATGAAAAAATATTTTTTCTTTTGTCGATACTTCTATCTTATATCCGCGCCAATATTTAAGATCAGGGTCTTTTTTACCCGCGAAAAACTTCAGGCATCCTGAGATAAACCCGTTTTTTGATTTATGAGTGAAAACCGCAAAATCGATTTTACCGTTTTTCAATGAAGCTCCGGGAAAAAGTATGAATTTTCCGGCGTAATACCTGCTTTTTCCTGCGATGCACTCAAATATATCCCCTTCATACACTATATTCCCATCAACACAAACTCGCGCATAAAAAGGGCGAAATTCTTTCAGTACTTTAATGAATCCCAACCCATATACCGCTTTGCCGATAAGAAGTTTTGAATTGATATCGACTTGTCTTATAATATCGGCGTCAAAACCCAACCCGGCAGAGAATATAAAGCGCGTTTCATTTGCCGTTGAGACGTCTATATGATCTATCGTTTGTTTTTTTAAAATAATACATGATTTTCTTATGTTTTCAGGTATGCCAAGCTCTTTTGCAATAATATTTACGCTTCCTACGGGAATAATCCCAAGTATAAGATTACCAATATCGGCACCGTTTATAATATCATTAACAGTTCCGTCTCCCCCGGCGGCCGCAATCAAAGGTTTTTTTTCAGCTGCAGTGATTTCCCGTGCGATATCTCTTGCCTGTTCTCTTGATATTGATACACGGATAACCAGATCAAATTTGTCGCTCAGGCAATGAGCGATTTTTGAAAGAGTACCGCTAAACCTTCCTTTTCCGGAATTCGGATTATAAATCAGAAAAAGTTTTTGTTTTTTTTCCATCGATTAATTTGTGATGATAAATTTGTTGCTAAACCTGAAAACCATAATTTCATTTTATAACCGATTTGCATAAAAATCTTTTTTATATTCGGATCGAAAGCGAACCGGTTTCTACATGAGGGGCATGTAATGAGAATTTTTCCCTTATTTATGGGAAACCTTACCTTTTGTTTGCAGAACGGGCATTTATGAACAATCTTCACGATATATCCTCTTATTGGTTGTGTGAAAAATTTTATTTGAAGATACAGATATTGTCAAGGCTAATCAAAACTTGTGAAAAGATCATTTGCAATTCCATAAAAAGTATAATATTTTATATTTTGAGATTTTTAAATAAATAAAGATATATTCAGATCTACCTGTATTGGAGAAGATATACATTATGACTGACGAAATTATTAAGCAGGAAATAATCAAATATGCGAAATTGATTTATGATAAAGGTTTTGTCTGTGCGACAGACGGTAATATAAGCTATAAAGTGTCCAATCAGCATATTCTCATGACACCAAGCGGTATAAGGAAATCCGAATTAACTGAGTCTGATCTTGTTACGCTTAATATGAAAGGCGAAAAGGTCGCGGGCAAACATCCGGCTTCAAGCGAGAATAAGCTTCATTTGAAAGTCTATCAATTGCGCCCGGACATTAAAACAATTATTCATGCTCATCCACCTGTTTCCACCGCTTTGACTATTGCTGATATACCGATAGACAAACCCGTTTTGCCGGAAGTTATTTTATCTCTTGGAGACATTCCAACCGCACCGTACGCAACACCAACCACTGATGAAGTACCTGAATCAATTGTTAATCTAATTCCTACTCATGATGC
>CAYVGJ010000013.1:0-41047 GCA_964451165.1 uncultured bacterium | reverse complement strand
CTTTTTTGAAATTCAATAACTGGCAGGTAAACAAAAGGCAAGTTAAAGCCAAAGCGCAAGAGATCCTTGTTCTGTGCCCGCGATGTTTACAGAACCATACCTGCAGGCAGGATATAATAACCGACACACATAACTGCAAATCATGTGGTAAATGCCAGGTTATGGATCTGGTAAAACTTTGTGACCAGTTGGGAGTAAACCTTTATTTTGCCACCGGAGGCGGTATGGCTGTAAAAATGGCAAAACAACGTCATATTAAAATCATTGTGGCGATTGCCTGTGAAAAAGAATTATTTTATGGCATCTTGGGAACTCTCCCCAAACCGGTTGTTGCCGTAAAAAATATTCTTCCACATGGACCTTGCCTTGATACAGGAGTATCGATGGAAGATGTCCGCAAAGCCCTCGAACAAATCATTATCAGTTGATATAAGTTCAGCGAGAAAATTCGCTTTTTTCATTTTACAGGAATACGATTCAGGTAAATTCGCTTCCGATACCATAAACAAATATATCGGCATAAGTAATCTGAACACTAAAGACAGAAAACTGGCCGCTGAACTTGCGCTAAATTCGATCCGCCATATCGGGCCTTTGGATGAAATGATCAGCATTTATTCTTCTGGAAAAACAAAAATCCAAAATCCTATCAGGAATATATTGCGTATGGGGTTTTACCAACTTAAATATATGGAAAAAATACCCGAATTCGCCGCCGTGAACGAATCGGTGGAACTGGCCAAAGAATTTTTCGGGAAAAAACCGGCTGGTTTTGTAAACGCTATATTGCGAAATTATTTACGGGACCCGAAGAAATTATCCGATTGGGAATCAAAACTGGATATTATTCCGCAAATCGCATACAGGAATTCGCATCCTCAATGGCTTATAAGAAGATGGCTTAAATTTTATTCGCTCAGGGATGTAGAATTATTATGTTCTTTCAACAATATAAAAGCTCATCTTGTGCTTAACATCAATACATCTAAGATATCTCCGTCCGATTTCTGTGAACTTCTCGATAAAAACAATATAGATTATGAAAAATCGCCTCTGCATCAGAATTGCGTTCGCCTCGATTCACATAACCAGGTAGAATCTCTACCGGGTTTTGCCGAAGGTTTCTTTTTTGTGCAGGATGAAACACCCGTTCTATTGATAGACAAACTTGACATTTTTCCCGGCGCAACCATACTTGACGCATGCGCCGCGCCGGGTGGTAAAACATCTTATGCCGCGCAACTTACCGGCAAATCAGGCATAATTACCGCAATTGACGTCAATGAATCGAGATTAAAATTACTTGAGAACAATATTAGCAGGCTGGAACTTAAAAATATAACCATGAAAACCTGCGACTCAACAAATAAATCCACTTTGCGTAATACGCTTAATAGATGTGAGTTTGACTTCATAATATTAGATGTGCCTTGCTCAAATACAGGTGTATTAAGAAAAAGAATCGAGGCAAGATGGAGGCTCAGGGAACATGATTTCTCTCGCTTGTCCTTTATTCAGAAAGAGATGCTCACAAATATATCCGATTTTCTGAAACCTGAAGGAAAACTTTTATATTCAACCTGTAGTATTGATCCACAGGAAAACGAAAATGTAATTTCGGATTTTTTGAGAGATAATCCTGGTTTCAAACTTGAAGAACAATATCTTTTTTTCCCAAAATCTTTACAATACAGCGACGGTGGGTTTGGAGCAGTAATAAAGAGAACCGGAAAAAATAGTGATTACTAAAATTTGAGTTTTTTATTTGGGCAAACTCTAATCCGTCCAATTCCGGCGGCCATGTTTTCTATATCAATATTTTCAATGGTATACAATTCCCCGTTTCCTATCACCTGGCGATAAAAATCAGGCACAAAGAAACTTTTCGATAAAGCTCTTGATTTTGCCTCAAATACATATTGCACACCCGGTTGAGTATAAAAAGATACATTGAAAGATGGAATTTGGTTTCCGTCATTGTCAACCTGCATATAAACATTATTTATTTTAAGAACAGAATCGGGATCATCGTATTTTGTACCCGCGATAAATTCTTCCAGATTGGTTTTCCCATCATTATCAAAATCATCATTTGGATTAAGGTTTATTTTATTTCCCACAGAATCGATTTCATATTCATCCGCTATTCCGTCAAGATCGGAATCGGTTTTATAAAGATTGTTGAATGGAAACGAATCACTGAGATCATCCGTTCCATCTCCATCAATATCATTTTGAGAAAAATTCATAATTCCATTATTGTCGGTATCGAAAGGATAAGTATCGATACTGTCGTCTATTCCGTCGCCATCGGAATCAATGTCTATATCGTCGGCTAATCCATCATAATCGTAATCCGGAGCCACAACGGCGCTAAAAATTTTAATATCGTCAACAAAACCGAAATAATAACAACTGACAAAAGGATCATAGCCTTCAGGATAATCATCGAAATAGTTATGTTCGAATTGGGCGCTGTTAGGTCTTATGCCGAGTAGAGTTGAGTTATCGGAATCAAAATCGCTTTCCGCGTCGAAAAATCTTGATTTTTTTGCGCTTTCATACGGTACTATTGATTTTGCGACCCTTTGCCCGACTAATTTTCCATCGACATACAGTTGGATTATACCATCAATACCGTTAAACGTAAAGGCAACATGATGCCATTGCCCATTAAGCAAAGACGTATTATTATAATCCAAACTCTGGAAAACGCCTGCTTTACCGGGTACATAATATCGAAATGACAATGATTTAGCATCATTTTTAAACAATAACGACAACCCTCCGTTTATATCTCCGTCAAAAAACAAAGGGACATATAATATATTATCTATAACCACGGTAGCTGGTTTTATCCACATATGGACAGATAGCGCTTTTGTTTGCCCCGGAGTTATATCCGAATCAAATGAGAATTTTGTCGGGTTTGCTGTCTTACCGAAATAGAGTTCAGCGGACATATTATTATATATCAAATTATTCAATCCGGAAGTTACCGTCAGATTATCAGTGCCGACAGAATTATTTAAATTTCCGTTAAACTGCCACAAACCTATTATATTCGCGGTATCGAAATTGAGTTTATCATTCTCGTTTGTACCCGCAGTAAGCTCATCGACATTAGAGATACCGTCACCATCTATATCGGGATCGATTAAATCCGCTTTTTTATCGTTATCGAGATCAGAATAAATTTTAACAGACATGGTGATTTCGTCCGACGAAGAACCGTCAAGAAAATCAGCCCATATATATATTTTAATATTGCCGTCAATCTCTGAATCAAGATATCCCCAGGTAGACCTTGTATAACTGGCTTTTTCAGGATATAATTTGCTGTATAAAGAATAATAATAACCTTTGATTTTATCTTTCTGCGCAGAAAAATCAGACCATTTTATTGGAAACCTTTTTGTAGGATACGCCTCATTATCTATTTCTATGGATATATTATCCTTATCGATCAAGGGCTTGACAAATTCTCCTGTCTTTATGCTGAAACTGAAATCGGATTGATCAAATCCGTATAAAGCTCCCGTATCTTTTATTTCCTGTGCCTCTATCCGCACCTTATATTGATTTCCCGGATTATATTCGGATAAATTAACATAGTAATTCCCATAATACTCCGGAGCGGGAGCAATGGTTGATTCACGCAATGTTGTCCAGCTTAATCCATTATCAAAACTTATTTTTATCTTCACATTCAAAAGGTCATTATCTTGATCAATAACCCTATATTTGATATCAAAACCATTTGAATTGAACATTTCGTTGCCGGCAGGTGAAACCAGAAAACATACAGGCGCATGATTATAAGGAATAAGGTCAAGGTTTCGGTATGCTGTCTCGCCATTGTCTATGTTTTCATAATAATGGATCGCGACACCTCTGAAACTGTCATATTTTTTGGTCGGATCAAAAGGATTGGCGAATTCCCAGTACATAGTATTTACGAGATTTTCCAATTCCTGATTTCCTTTAATCCAAAAGGATGTGGATACCATATATACATTATTGTAATTATTGAAATGGCTTTCGGATTCCGGTTTTTCCTTCCATGTCACCTGTAAAGTCTCAAGACCGACATACACACTTTGCGAATATCCGTTTTCATCAGCATATATTAATTTTTCCAGTGCGGAAGTCAATGCGCTTTCTGTTCGTATTGTATAATCCATAACGGCAATAAAATCGACTATATCCTGAATTTGAGTTCCATAAAAACGCGCGATATCTACACCGAATTTTATTCCGTTAGCGCTACACAAATTTTTAAATTGCTGCATACTATTTAGATACTGGGGGAAAATCAGGTCCCAATCGTCTTCCCCAATATATATTTTTCCATTAACATCCACTATTTCATCTGTTTCGGATATAGTATGAGGTTCTACGTCATAATGAATCGCGTCAAACTTTTCTTCCGGCCGTGAGTTGGAATGATAATTAATCACAATATTAATCAAATCAATCCCCCCCTGGTTATAGGGCATATTGGTTGAGGGATTGATCATTGTCAGGCCCCATTCCTTTTCTCCTGCAAGAAGCTGGACATTCAGGCCTCTGCTGTGAGCATCCGCTATAAACTCTCGTACTTTTTGTGGTTTATTCCGAACAACATCCGGGTCGATTGACATAAACACAGTTGATATTTTTGTTTCCTGCTTTCCGTGTGGAGCCTGAACAAAACTGAAAAAATCCGATCGATCACTCCGATTTCTTTCTAAAATTATATCTGTGCTTTTTCCCCATACCCACATTCCCTTTTCTATTGATTCCGCATTCGCGGTAAACAACAATAAAAAAAACAACAACGAAAATAGACTGGCAATTAATGCATTTTTCATAAAAAAACCTTTCCCCAGATAATGAGACAATCACTTAATCGATAATAAAAGCAAACGTCATATTGCCTTAAGATTCCTCTATATTTAATTATATAACAAAATTATGATTTATTCAATAACTACTTAGTTTAATGTATATTTCACTAATGTATAAAATATTTATTGTCAGAGTGATTAGACATTAATTCTTTCTTTTTGTTACACTTTTCAAAAAAAATTATTTAGATTTGTTAGAAACTATACCGGATTCGGCCATATATATTTGTATTGTCTTCAAATTGTCCGAAGAAGGTGTGTTCTTCTTTTCCGGCAAATATGTTGCCGCCAATGGTCAGCATGAGGTTATCGGACCATTTGTAGGATAAATTGGGGCGAATGTAAGTGTCTTCATCATTCGGTGAATAAAAAGTAAATACCGATAATTTAAGGTTCTCCATAAACATTAACTGAGTCAGCCTGAAAGTAATCACCTGACGTGCCTGATTAGCTCTCAATTCAGTAACGGGATACGTTTTTTTATACTCGTCATAGTCTGACATTAATTCCACAAAATACTGTGTGCCGAAAGTAAGGTTTTTTATCAATTCCCGGTTATATCCTATCAATCCTTTAAGATATGAATTTTCAACAAACGGGTCATCTCCTTTTGAATCATCCATTGAATCATAGTAGGCAATTTCAAAATTGCCGACACCACCGAATATTGCCCCCTGAACACTTCCTCCATAAACGGCAAGTTCCGGAAATTTACTTCTATGGGAATCAAAATCAAATGCCAGCGGTTGATGAAAGAATCCTTTGTAGAAATAAAACGCGGAATCGATTCCTGAAAAATTTTTGCTAATTCTTGCCGCGTATTCCGAATTTCTTAACGTTCGGTCGGGATTTTCATAATGTATTTTATTCTTAAAACCGGCTTTATCATTGAGCAGATTGTTATAATACGATAATCTCTCTCCTGTAATGAATCTATCGTGCTCAAAAACCGGAGTCCATACAAAATCGATATTGATTGATTGTTTGAAAATTTCGGGATAAAAACTCGTCTTTATAGATGTTGACGGAGCTTTAAGATACTCGTCTTCTCTTCCAATAAAAAAAGATTGATAATCTTTGGGAAACAGATCATTCAAAAACAGGAAATCACCTGTTCCCCAGGTCAGGATTTGTCTGCCGGCTTTTATGTCCATCCAATCGAATGGATATAAATAAGCGTTTGCCTCACGAAGATCATATATAAAAGCTCCTTTCCATGCATCATATACCATATCGCTTTTATAACGCAGATCTATATCCTTAATTCTTTTGGAATATTCAAGCTGAAACCTGTATTCGTGATAAATTGTGGTATGTTTCTGCCTGTCGTCGCTTTTTAGCCTTCCGCCATACCCTGTTTCACCGAATCCATGAAAACCGGATACAAATTCTTTCAGTTTTCCGAAACCCGGTTTATTGTTTACAGCGCCTTCATTGTCCTGGGAATAACAAAAACCGGCATTTACTAATGCACTAATTAACAACGCGGTAAAAATACGCATTTACTTAACCTTTATTTCAATTTAACCATTTTTTCGGAGGCCTTCGCAAATACCTTTCAGTGAAGATATCGTCTCCGATCCCAATGTTGTATTCAACATTAGAAAATATTGATTCTGTGTTTCCGCCGGTATTTAAATCAGTAACTTTTGATTTTGTTACAGTCGGTATTCCCTGAATTTCCCTGGTTTCGGTTGCTTCCACAATTCTGTATAGTTTATTTTGGTTGTCGTAATACTCCGCTTTTATGGGCAGAAACGTTTTTTTATCAATAGATACAAAATAATAGGAGAACTCAACGCTGTTTTTGTCTTTGGGGGTATTTTTTAATTTATAAACTTTATCCGAGTTTTCAACAAGTTCATGTATGTCATCATTAATACTTCTTCCGGAAACATCTTCATAAACGAAATGCGATCCGACAAAACTCGATCGTTTATCTGATGCCGCGACTCGTTTAACCAGATCCAACGCCGGTAGATACAACCACCGGTCATCATCCTTGCCAATATGTTTCCATACCATATACACCATATCTCTCACATCCGGTGGTGCTTGGAAATAGACATAAAATTTCTGTTCGCCGCCTCTGGTAACATTTTTCCTCAAAATAACGAATTCTCTTACGCGTGTTCTACCTTGTTTATCTGTTATGGTCATTTTTACTTTTGACTTTCCGTCATCTCCGCCATAATACGCGGCGAGATTCGCTTTATCAACAATCTGATCCACAGTCAATTCCTGAGCGGAAAGAAAACTATTTTTCGATATTAACAGAACCGCTAACGCAAAAATTATTTTTTTCATCATACAATCTCCTTTATTGCATGTCTTGTGACTTCGCATTACAAGATTTTCTTGTCTTGAAAAATCTGCATCCGACAGCAATCGCTATCAGAATAATTACTGAAACAAATTTAATCGGGTTCCACGAGAAAGCGGTATATCCCAATCCGAAAACAGCGACTAAAAACAGAATAAAACAGTTGCACCATTTACACAACAACCCTTTTTCTTCTTTCACAAACATTTTTTTGTAAAATAGAGTCCCTATTGACGGCAACAACAATAAAGTAACACCGCTTGATATAAACATTATCGACATCATAAAAAAGCCGACGGTTTTATAAGGGACAAGAGGAGCGAACATCAAAGGTATAAACCCTATAGCGATCACGATAGCGTTTCGGTATATTGCCCGTCCTGAGCTCCCGAATAATTCGGTTACCGTTGATTTCCAATCCAATTTTTCTGCATGAACCACACGCGCCCGTTCGAGGAAATGGATCGCGTAATCAACCGATAACCCAAGAGTTAGCGACGATAATACAGCCACAGGCATATCGTAATCTTTGCCAACCCATCCGATAATACCATAAATCATGGTAATTGTGATAGATAGAGGCAACATAGATATAATCCCCCACAAGAGCGATCTGAATAAAAACACCATCATCAGAAGTACAATTACAAAACTGCCAAGTAGCGAACGAAGCATACCGCCAACCATTTTATCCTGCCAGACCGTGTTTATATAAGTCAAACCAGCCCAATTATGATATATAGCAAAAGGGGGCGGGTTTTTTTTAAAATAGTTATCAACCTGTTTTACAACTTCATCCATATTCTGATTATCGCCTGTTTTAAGTTGCACCCATACATTGGCTTTTGAGAAATCGGGTGTAACAAGATGCCATAAATCGTCAGGTTTGTGAGAATTTTCATATGAAATCAGGCATTGCGCCACAGCCTGCGGAGTGTCCGGAATACGGAAATAATTCTTATCACCCTCCATAAGTTCACAATAAACCTTTTTCACTACATCAGAGACTGAGGTTGATTTTCCCACATTCCCTTTTTCCAGAATATTTTTCTGAAAAGCTGATATATACCTCAACATTGCAGGCTGTTTGAATACTTCCCCGTTTTTATCTTTACTGCTAAGTATCAGATACGCCGTATAGGTTCCTCCGAAATGACTGTTGAGTACCTCATCGGCCACACGGATCGGGTGTTTTGAAGTAAACCACCGGACAGGATTATCGTTTATGACGATTCTAAATAGGCCCAGCACCGAAAAAATTATTATAATTGTGCTTAAAACCAATACCAGTTTGTATCTTGTTACAGATATATCGCTTAGCAGATTCAATAATTTTACGATTATTCCTGAAGTTTTTTCCTCATCTTTTATTCCGAATCCCGATAATGTCTTTTCGCTTAGCAAAACCGTACATGCAGGAATGAACGTAACAGTCAGCACCCACGCAAGTGCCACTCCAAACCCAACGAATAAACCAAAAACCTGTACCGGCGGTATGGGAGTGGTCGCAAGAGACATAAAACCCGCTATTGTAGTTAATGAGGTATATAACATGGGCGTAAACAGATCATTCATCACAAAGAGAGTGGTCTCTCGTTTATCTTTGAATCTTGGATAATTATCATAAAACTGGCTGATTATATGGACAGAATCAAGCACCGATATCGGCATAAGAAAAATAGGTATCATCGAACTCATTATATGCACTGTAAACCCGCAGGCTATAAGAAGCCCCATGGTTGCTATAACTACCATAACCGCCACTATCATTGGAATGGCGACAAGAGATACTTTCCTGAAAGAAAACCACATTATGATAAAAATAATTAAACCGGCAAACGGAGCGGATATCCCCATTTGTTTAAACATCTCAAAGCCAAAAGTATCTTCAGCCACGGGAAGGCCTGTTATATGATATTTCTCCGCGCCTTTATAATCTTTTATGATAGACTGAATTTCCTTTGAGATTCGATAACTCATGTCTTTTCTCTCAATAGGAATATAAAGGCAAAGAGCTTTGCCGTCTTCAGATACAAGTGTTCCGTCAAGCATAGGGTTGTCTTTCGCTTCATCGCGAATCCGCAATGCCTCGGCTTCATTCTCAGGTGGTTTACTCATCAGCCATTCAAACCTGACAGTACCAATGCCGTCCTGAATAATATTGTCGGTTGTGGATGGACTTATTATATTATACGCTACAACACCTTTGATCTGTTTGACACGCCCGGTTATTTCATAAATTTTCCTGAGCGAATCAACATTGAATATACCGTTTGGGTTCTCTTCATTCACAATTCCCAGAACAATAAAATCATATAAATCAAACTCTTTCTTTTCCTGATTGTGAAAAACCCTTACGAACTCTTTGTCGGATAACATATTTTCCGGATCAGTATCGACTTTTATTCCCGGTATGAAAAATCCCAATATAACAACCAAAAGAGCGCAGGATAGAATTACCGATTTTGGATGGTTAACCGAAAAGAGCAACAGCCTTTCCTTCATTAAACACCTCCCTTTGAGTTTTATCTCCAATTTAAATAAAGAAAATTTATTTTGAAAATTATTTGCCAAGTATTTTTAAAATTTCTACAACGCGTTCATCAACAATACGATAACATCGCTTATTTCCAATTCGTTTGGGAACAATAATTCGTTGCCGCCGCAATATGGAAAGATGTTGAGAAACATTCGATTGAGAAACATTTGTCTTCTCGATCATCTCAGACACATTGCATTCATCTTTCAGCAAACCGCATAATATTTTCAGGCGCACAGGATGAGCAATCGCCCTTAGAACTTCACTTGCAATCTCAAAATCCATGACTGACCAGATCCTTTATATATTCAATTATTCTAATATTCTTATATACTATTACTCCATTAAATGAAATTCAATCATTTTTTTATTTTTTTTTTCAAAAATTACTTTTATGATTGGAAATGATCGGTATATAAAAAAACATTTCATTACTTATTTATGAAAGGAGTAAACATTGCCGCGATATCCGAGACAGATAAAGGAAAACTGGGTTTATCATGTACTGCAACGAGGGAATAACAGGCAGGCAATATTTTTTTCGGATAAAGATTTTCTTGTTTTTAAGGAATATATGCTCATGGCAAAAACAAAATATCCGTGCAGGATTTTCGCGTATGCATTGATGTCGAATCATTTTCATTTGTTGCTCCAACCTCTTGAAAAGAAGAATTTAAGTTATTTCATGAAAATGCTTTCCCAAAAGTATACACAGTATATAAACAAATCTTATTCACGCACAGGTGGATTGTGGCAGGGCAAATATAAATTCTGCCCGGTCGCGAAAGACGAGCATCTGCTCAAATGCTCGGTATACATTGAGGGCAATCCAATCCGTGCGGGAATTGTTATTGATCCGACCATATATCCTTACAGCAGTTTAAGGGGGAAAATAGGTCTTTGCGCAGACAGTCTTATTGATTTTGATCCTATATACATGTCGTCCGGCAACAGCGACAAGGATCGGCAAGACGCATATAAGAAATTGTTTTATCTTCCTCTGGATAACGATGAAATCGTAATTATACGCAACAGTATCAATAAAGAAATGATTTATTCCGGTTCCGATTTTAAAGAGACCGTTGAGAAGTTTTTGGGCAGAAAACTTATCTATCGGCCACGAGGCAGGCCAAAGAAAGAGAAGATTAAGCCATCATAAAAAAATCGGAAGATTCTTTACGCCCTATAGAAATAAGTCTGGCCCTAATTTTGTCTCTGGCTCCCAAAGTTGAGACATACGACAATACGGGAACATCGCTAAACAAATGTCTGTCATCGGGTGATATCACCTTTATCCCGTTGATCCTGTTGCCGATTTTTTTTATATCGACATCAATGTAGTATAAAATATCCATACCTGATTGCAGAAGCAAATCGGAATATTTTCTCGAAGTTCTTTTTGCGCCCCACACAACTACATTTTTTGTACTTTTAAGAAAACTATTTAACAGATAATGAGTTTTGCATTTATAGAAATTCATTTGAGAATATATTTGGGATTCGCGTGATAATCTGCCCGGATCATCGCGCCAGTAAAGGAGTATTTTGTTAATTTTCTCAAATCTTTTTCCGGCAAGATATAATCTGAGCCACAAATCATAATCCTCGGCCCAACCGTTATCTTTATACCCTCCTGCCTCCTGAATAACAGATCTGCGCATCATAATTGATGGGTGCACCAGAGGAGATTCCACAAAAATGTCCCGGACAATATCATTATGATGAACAAGACTGTTTATCCATTCCTCATAGATCTTAAATCCGTTGCCAACACGACCGCTACTCGAGAATTTTTGAACGAGACAGCTTACCACATCTACCTTTGGATTTTTGTCCAGAAACTCCGCCTGCATGAGTATTCTGTCCATATGCATGATATCATCTGCATCCATACGCGCGATATAATCACCCGATGAAACACTTAAAGCATAGTTTAGGGCATGGACAATACCTTTTCTTTTTTCAAAACAAAATATTTTGAATCTTGAATCACGTTTTTCGATACTTTTGAGTATCCCGGATGTACCATCGGTTGAACCATCGTTAACAACGATTGCTTCAAAATCATTGTAATTCTGATTTGAGATACTTTCCGCGCACTGGAAAAAAAATTTATCAACATTACAGGCAGGTATTATTATTGAAACTTTCAATTTGTATTCCTAACAAAAAAATCTAAAAATAGATAAGTTTATCGGGGTTATTCATTAACAAACCGCACAATGTTCTTCGGGCGAAACCCGGATCCGGATATTGGAATCGCTTTGCAGAATTTTCTATTAACCTCCACAACCTTCACCTGACCAATTTTTATAAGATCCGAACCGAGAGTCATTCCAGTATCAGGATCAACGAATTCATCGCCTTTTTTGAGTACATCAAATAAATCGCCTTTCTGTATACCCACTCTATCACCGCTGTTGATCACGACCATATTATCTTTAACATCAATGATTTTGCCTTCCCACGGTATATTTTTTATTCTGTCGGTTATATATTCATAAGCTTTTTCTACAGCGGTCCTGCAAGCTAATCCTACCGGCGAGGATAGAAAGTCCTTCTGTCCTAAAAGGAGTTCACCGCCGTCAAAACGAATATCTAAACCCGGTGTGCTTTCAGTTACGCCTTCAACTTCCTCCGAATCGATAACCTGACCTGTAGATGTATCTATAATCCTGATTATCAGCGATATATCCGCTTTTCCTTTATTCATATTCAGGCTGAACCCCCTTACATTTACATCAGGTTCACCGCCATCATTATATATAAATTCCGAAATAGTTCCTTTTATCAGAAACTGAACCGGAGGCATTTTAGCGAACTGTCTAATATTTTCAGGATTTGAGAGATTTTCGGCCAAATCAGAATCCTGTTGCTCAATCCCGGATTGAACCGGCATCCGTTCCATAACAATATAATTGCCGCTTTTTATAAACGAATCGGTAAGCATATCCGACAAAGTTGAACCGAGTTCATAGTCGCTTTTAGTACCGGATCGGTCCTCAAAATTTTCTACCGCGACAATTTTTTTTAAATGCCTCTGAGCCAATAAAATATTAGCCTGTACAAAAATCATGCTGAGAACTACAAACAGACTTAATATACCCCTGACATACATTAAAAATCCCATTTTATCTCCTTTTAGCAACCAAATTACTGAATGGCTTTTTTTCCATTTATTACTAATTCCACTCAAATGGCAATAATAGTATTCTTCCCCACCAAATCAATCGGCAATCTGAATTCCGTTTTCATTTTTACATAATAATTTTAATGAGGGCAAATATAATACAAAACACTTTGTGAAAAACCAATTTTTTAACTTAATGATCCTGTTGCGGAACCCTATCCTTACTTAGAGGAGCTTCCTGTTTAAGCTCATATTTTTCCGAAGGAGGAGATACCTCAAAATTCTTATAGGGATCCCCTTCACAGGATTGATTTTTCCCACATTTTGAAAAACATTTACATCCCGCTATACAGAGAAGACAAATCAATATGGTAATAACCGGAAACAATTTATTATTTAAAAGAACCATTGCCGTATCTCCTATTTTGATTTATTTTTGTATACCCAACTTTTTCAAAAGGAGAAAATAACGTATCCTTACAGCCGGATTATTTTATATCAAAATAAAATTTACTTCTTGTTTATTATTTTCCATACTCCTTCAAGGGGTAATTCCACTTCAACCTCCACAGATCCATCCTTATTATAAACAGGTTTACCCGATTGTTTCGCATCGAAAACATAACCGGAGACTTCGGAACCGATCTCATTTTTATCGAGCAAGTAATCCCTTATTGTTGTTGTAGGATCGATTTTGATTCCATACACTTGCTCCAGCAAATTGCGTTTCGCTTCTGTTTGCGCCGCTTTTTCGGTGTTAATCTGAGTCGTTGTGGATTTATCGTCTTCAGCGGGAGTCCCTACTCCGTATGCTTTAATCGTTCGCAACGCCCATTCCGGCATATTTTTTTTAGAAGCAGACCCGGATAATTTTGGGGAAGAATTGTTTTTGTTAACCGGTTCAGTTTTTGATGTGTCAGCCGGGCTGTATTTTTCATCATAAGATGAAGTTGCGGCGGATGAAGAATTATATTTGCCTGTAGCTGTAAATTCCTTTTTATCAGTATATTTTTTTATGGAAGAAAAATCAATGGGTTCTTTCTCCGGTCCGCGTGAATAATTCATTCGCATAAGTCCGTGTACTATCTCATTAACAGAAAGCCCTACCTCGACTTTCGCAGTTATTGAACCGTCAGGTTCCTCAACTATTTCCGGTTCTTTTATTATCCCCGCACTTTTTATCAAATTATCGAACTGCAGGAATATTTGGTCTGATTCGGTGATAAACTGGCGAACATATGAATTTGAATCGAATTGAACGTTTTTTACGACTTCAGCGAGTTGTTTATATGCTTCGATTTGGGCACCATGTTTTGCCCTGAATATTTTTTGTTGCCTCGTCTCGGAAAATCCTGTAGCAGGTAAAATTATAGCACCAAAAAAAAGTAATATGGCAAGGACATTTACTTTCATCATTATCTCCTCGAATTCCTGTTTAATCCCCAGTGATTATATTCTGAATGATCGATAAAATCAGATTTATCGCGTTTTCGCAAATAATCTTTCAGACTGATTTCCCTTATTTCCACCGCACTTGACCTCAATTCTTTGAGAAATCCTCGTTTGATATTGGTAAAAAGGACTAATTTAACTTTTGATTTTCTCTCCGGTTCAGAATATCTTTCGCTGATAACTGCTACTCCATCCATATACCCGTCCGCCCTGATTTCAGTTTGGCTCAAACAAACATTATTTTTTCTTACAAAACCTGCCAATTTCCGGTACGCGTCACGTTTCGCTTTTATGTTAGATTCAAAACGATCCCTATGAGTTATTCCGGTTGCCCCTTTCGCGTATCCTGTACCCATGGCATATATTATTGCATGAATATCCTTTTTAACTTTACAGATTTCCAACAGGTATACTCCTTTGGCATCAATTACCTGTGAAAAAACATTCTGACCGCCGGTTAAAAAGAAAAAAAGTAAAAGAATACCCGTTGATGCTTTTTTAAATAGACTCACGATCTGTTTTCCCCTTCGTTTTCTTTTTCCATTCTGTTAATGTTTCTTAATAGTTTTTCAGCAAGGTTGACATCCATTGTTTTTAGAGTCTGGTATTGATCCGACGCCGACTTTTTATCTTTTAGTTCTATATACGATTCACCCATCGAAAAATAGGCGGATGCGTTGCTTTTATCGATTTCAACTACTTTTTGGAATTCATTGATAGCTTCACTGAAATAGCGCAATTCCATATAAGCAATACCGAGATTAAAATGATATTGCCAGTTGCCAGGTTCAATCTCGATTGCTTTTTTATATTCCTGCACAGCTTCATTGTATTGCCCTAACGCTTTACAGCAATTGCCTATTCTATTGTATCCGTCAGCGAAACCAGGTTTTATGCGCACCGTTTCTTTAAACAGCTGGAGCGCATCTGTATAATTGCCAAAATCAAAGTAAATTGATCCGAGTTCAAGATAAACAGGAAGAAAATTATTATTCAGTTTTATGCAGCGTGCATAATATTCGACAGCTTCATCATACATTCCTTTTTTTGAATAAATACTGCCGATTCGATAATATATTTCCGCATCATCAGGTTTTATGCGCAGTAACTGGGAATAAGTTTCAATCTGCTCTTGCGGTAAATCAATTAATCCATAAATATCAGCTGTCAAATAATATATTTTTTCAAGATATGGATTGATCTTTACCGCTTCTTTTAACTTATCAATAGCCTCAATATATTTTTTCTGCGAAACAAATATTTCAGCTATTTCAATATAAGAATCTACATCTACCGGATTGATTCTCAGAGACTCTTCATATTCACTCAGCGCTTTATCGGTATCTCCAAGTTTATAATATGTTAGCCCGAGTTTGAAATGCACTTTGAAATCATCGGGGCTCAAATCAGCTGCTTCCTCAAATTCAGATACGGCTTTGGAATAATCGCTCATTTTCAAATATATTATACCGAGATTATATCTTGCTTCAGGATAAGTCGGATTGATTTTCAGCGCCGACCTCAGGCATTCCTCAGCGAGATTCAAATCACCGATTTTCTGATACACAACAGCCAGATTATTAAGCGTTTCCGGATTTTCGGGCAATATTTCCAAAGCCTTTTTATAATATGAAATCGACTCACTGTAGTTTCCAAGCATATGATAAGCAACACCGATACTATTTAATGCCTGAGCGTTGCCAGGATGATATTTTAATGATTCATTAAATTCATTTATCGCTTCCTCATAATTTTTTTTACCGTTTAGCAAAGCTAAACCGAGACTATAATGCAAATCGGCGTTTTTGGGATCGTATTCAAGTGCTTTCCTAAACATCTTCTCCGCGTCCTTATTGTTGCCCAGATAGCCGTAGGCAGTACCGAGATTATAATAAGCCACCACAAAATCCGGATTCAACCGGATAGCTTCTTTAAACTCCTTAACCGCTTCTTCATACCTCCCAAGTTTATTAAATACTACACCAAGATTACAGTAAGCAAAAGGATTGGTCGGATTAAGCTCAATTGATTTCCGATAAGGATTCACAGCTTCCTGATATAGCTTAAATTTGTAATGATATATATATCCAAGGTTATAATAAGCCTTTGCGTAATTCGGGTTTATCCGCACAGCCTCACGGCACGCTTCAAGCGCTTCCTGATCAAGCCCAAGCTTTGTATATACAACAGCGAGGTTATTATAAGCCTGGCAGAAATCGGAATTTGACTTTATAGCTTCACGATAAGCATCAACCGATTCCTGAAACATAGATTTCTTTGAATACAGGTAACCGAGATTGTATTTGGCTTTGGCATGATCCGGATTAAGCTCAATAGTTTCTTTGAGTTCCTGTATTGCCCCGTCAATATTGCCCGCTTTCTCATATGCGCAAGCAAGTTTATAATGGAGTGTATAATCTTCCGGTGTTTTTTTTACGGATTCGTTCAAAGATTCAATTTGATCAGATATAACAACTTCATTTACATCTTTATTTTTATCTTGTTCATGGACTGCGCAAACAATATTCACCACATAGATAAAGATAACTAAAATGATTATATTCAAATATATTCTGAACCTGAATATAAAAAATTCCTTACCCATAATCCCCTCTTTTTATAAAATAGAAAAACACGAGTTCTTATTTTAGACGCAACTATAAGATAAATATTTGTTATATTTTTTTTGATTCTCTTTAAGTAGAAATGTTTATAAAATAATTTATTTTGCTCAAACTTTATTTTAACTTCTGATAAAGGAATTCATGTTATAAAATGGAAGACACTGATATATTGCTCATCAATTCTCCGTCAATGTGGCCGAGACTGGCGCATCTGGGGATTGCCTCCATCAGCGCATATCTTAAATCGCGTAATATCAATGCGAAAGTAATAGATTTAAACAGGTTTTTCTTTAGCAAGATGCCACACGAAATAAAAAAGATTTGGGAAATACCCGTGTTTCCCTCATTTTCCGACAGTGTCTGGGATTTTCTAAAATACAATTATCCCGAATTATTAAATGAAACCATTGAATATATCATAGATCTCAATCCACGGTTTTACGGGTTTTCAATATGGCACAGCAATAAGGTTTTCTCCAACAATATTGTACATGAGATAAAAAAGCGCAATCCGTCGAGAAAGGTTATTTACGGCGGTCCGGAGATAACTTTATCGGCAAATTCAGATCTGGAATTTTACCGAACAAATCATCTTCCTGCGGATTATTATGTAGCCGGAGAAGGCGAGAAAGCTGTGGAAACAATTATAAAAGGATATAATTCGGGAAATCTGATTTATTTTGATGAAATAGACAATCTCGACGAAATACCTTCGCCGGATTTCAAAACCGAATCCGGTTACCCGCGAGATAACGCTTACCCAGTATGGATGAACAGAGGCTGTATAAGAAAATGCCGGTTCTGTGTTGAGCATACACTGCATAAAAAATTCAGGGCAAAAAGCCCCGCAATAATAGTAAACGAGTTAGAATATTATTCCAAAATTGATGGCATACAAAGTTTTGTGTTCTATGACTCGCTTATAAACGGTGATTTAACTTTATTTGACGAATTTCTCACCCTTATGTCGCGAATGAATCTGAAATGGGAATCGCAAATATTGATACGCGACGATATGCCCGATCAAATATTTCGCAAAATCAAAGATTCAGGCTGTTACAATCTCTTTATCGGTTTTGAAAGCGGTTGCGACCGTATACTCAATCTGATGCGCAAAGGATTCGATACAAAAACCGCTTCCGTTTTTTTTCGTAATCTAACCCGGCACAACATTCATTTTGAAATCAGCCTTATAATCGGGTTCCCGGGAGAAACGGATTCGGATTTTGCTCAAACGTTGGATTTTTTAGCCGAAAACGCGAGTTATATCCCTAAAATAGCACAGGTTAACCCATTTATTCATCTTGCAGGCGCTCCCATCAATGAAATACAAGGTGATATCTCCCTTGAAACCATCCCGTTGCAAATTATTGAAAAACGGATAGAGAAACTCCTTGATTTATGTGCAAAACACAATATCCGTTACACTAAATCATATATAAACAATCTAATCGGATATTACGATAATTTTGATTTTGAAAAAGGCAGGATCATTTAATAAATCCCGTTACTTGAATTGATTTGGGTTTCGGCATGAAATAAAAAACCCCTGCCTTTTTTAAGGGCAGGGGCAGTATATTAAAACATTAGTTTCAATTAGAAACTTACCAATATCTCGCCGCGAATCTCAATGCATTCTTCGTCGACGATAGATACGTCTTTAATGGCTTTGTCCATTTGATTCCTCCACTAAAAACCACAAAATAAATTAATATCAAAGACCTTATAAAAACTTGAAAGAATTCTGATTCTTCAAGCGATCTATCTAAATAAAATTATCGCTTATATATATTTTAGCACCATATCGGTAATTCCCGGCATTAATAATTTTGGCGCATGCCCCCTTTCTTGCCGACCATTAAAATTACCTATGATGTATGTTTTCTAATTTGTAATTTGAAAAAAACAGGACAAAACCAGATGATGAGCTATTTTAGTTAAATATTATTAGACGCATTCTCTATAAAGTCAATAAAAAAATTATATTTTTCTTTTTATTTCAGGCATTAATTTTTTAACTTCATCAGTAAACAAGCTGTTTGATTCTTTATCTATCATATACTGAGCTATTTCCTTTGCTTTCTCATAATCACCGATTTGGATCAGGCTTCTAACCAGATTCAACCTCGCGTCATTTACAAACTCGCTATGAGGATAATCGGTAATCAGTCCATTAAATGTGTTTTTGGCGTTTTCGTAATCATTTAACGCCATATAGCTGTAACCAAGGCCCAATATAGCGTCATCGGCTATCGGGTGTTTTTTGTATTTCTCCGCTATAGCTTTATAACTATCAGCCGCTTCTTTGTATTTTTTCTCGTTGTAAAGAGCATTCCCTTTGGAAAACATCACGAGAGGAACATATTTGCTTTTGGAGTAATTTTCCAGAAAATCGCTATACGCCGTGACTGTTGATGCGGTTTCAAAAGCGTTTAGAGCTTTTTTAGCTTTGTTTGAATAATATTGCCCGATAAGCAGAAACACAATTACCACTCCGGCAATGCCGATACCTGCCCACTGGATAGCTGATTTGTTTTTGTTATATAGCTCAAACAAACCACCCACTGTATCAATGAATTGATCGTGTTTAAGTTCATCCTGGGATATTCTATCTTTTGCCACGTTAAATTATCCTCCAAATAAAAATTATTTATTTAACAACTTTGATATAAGTTCCTGGCTATTTTTAATTATTTGTTTCAGATCATCGCTATCCAGCCCTGCGCCGAATATCACCTTATCCCTGAACGAGTCGCTTATTAAATCAGACGGCGAATGTGAATCAGTATTCAAAATAAGTTTTGCGCCGTATTTTTTTGCCAGTTTCGCGACATGCCCATTACTTAGCGAATGCCCGCGCCGGGTGGTCAACTCGAGACACACGCCTTTTTGCGCCGCCAGCCTGACATCGTCTTCGCTGATCAATCCCGGATGAGCGAGAAAATCCACGCCGGCCTCAATTGCCGCACGGTTTGTACCTTCGGGTACAGGCTCAACAATCGTTTCGCCGTGAACACCAACTATTTTCGCACCAAGTTTTCTGCTTTCCTGAACACACAACGAGATTAGAGACGGAACAACATGCGTAATTTCAACCCCCGGTATCACAATTATATCGGAATAATTCTCGTTAACCTTAGTAAATTCAATATATTTCGCAAGAAGATCAGCGATATTTGAATTATCCGCATGATCCGTCATTGCCATGGCAGTATACCCATTGGTTTTTGCCCGTTGCATCAGTTCCGATGGCAGAAGCTCCCCATCGCTGAAAAATGTATGCATATGAAAATCTATCATCAAATCTCACCCGTAAAAAAATTATAAATTCAGCCCGAGATAATTTTACCCACGTCACCTGAAAATGCATTATCATTATTCAGTTACAGCACATTTTCTCGGCATCAAAAATAAATTTTCCGCAAATAATAGCAAATTTCACTAAATAAAACCAGTATAAACTGAAATAGGCGCCATAAAACAAAATCATCTTCTGCCGCAATGTCGAAATTTATACCGTTCAGATTTCATTTTTGCAAAAAACGCATTATAACACCATTTCGAAAAATGTTTCAACGGTTTTATATAGTGGCTTATATAACCCGATCAGGTTATCGGCACAATATTATCTATTAAGAGGATACTGATTTTGAGGAAAACCTGATCAGACGGATATTCATATTTGGATATATCGATTATTTATGAATTTACATATTATTGAATCGAGTATCCGAGTAATGTTCATTCAATCCCCGTGTTTTATCAGCAAGCCAGCCTTCTTTTGTTGTCATGTGCCAATCGAATTTACGGATATAGGGTTTAATATCTAGCAATGGTGTACCGTCCACAACATCAATATTTTTTATATGAAGAACATTTTCCTCGATACGCGTCAATTCAACTACCGATATTCCAATTCCATTGGGGCGTTTCGGAGCCCTGGTAGCAAAAACGCCATGTGATGATTCGTCGAGAAATGGTTTAACCGCCAATGAATAGTTTTTTGATAAATGGAAAAAATAAATAAGATATATATGTGAAAATCCGTCCAGTGATTTTAATCCTTCTGAAAAATCCGGGTATAATTCAACCGTTCCCAATGCGCCTTGCGATAAAGAGGGCTGAATCGGCACACCGATGGTATCTTTATATGGTGAATGAATAATACCTATGGGGTTAAAATAAATTTTGCTATGCATACAATTCACTTAAAAAGTGATAGTTTTATCGCTTTCTTTTTATGATATCGTAAATATTTTTCATGTTTGACAACTGTATTATATTTATCTGAGTTCGGTTTAATATATACATCAAACATCAATACCAAAAAAATTTCTGACAATAAGGCCGATACCGAAATTCAAAAGAGCTATGCTCAGGCTAATCGATGTCATTTCGATAAATTGTTTTCGCAGGTTAAGGTCTCTGACAACAGAATTATAGAAGGTGAAAAGAAAAATTATCAGCAACGCGATAGATATAACTGCGCAAAAACTTAATATGACATTATCAAGAACAAAATATGGAGTAATCAGCAATATTACGGTAACTATATATGTGCAACCTGTATAAATGCTTGCTTTAAAAGGATGTTTGCTGTTTTCTTCCTCTTTTGTTGCTAAATACTCGGATGCCGCCATCGACATTGATGCCGCAATACCGGTAATTAATCCTACCATTGCTATTAATTTCGGATTGCGCAGAGCCAGTGTCAATCCTGCCAGAGCGCCTGTCAGTTCAACCAGAGCGTCATTTAACCCGAGAACTATTGAGCTGACATACATGAGCCTTTCTTCATTTATCAAACCTATCAGTTGTTTCTCATGATTGATTTCATCATCCAATAGTTTTTTGATCTGCGGATACTTTTTGCACAACGAATTATATTGTTCCTGTGTGAATACCTCGCCCCGCTCCATAAGTTTGATGGCGAATGTCAATCCCAATATTTTACTTATCAGAATATAAACAAAAATTTTTATCCGCGACAGCTTAACCTTTACTCCTGATATACGGCGCAGAATTTTATAATGAGATAGTTCATCTCCTGATATTTTTTTCAGGACAGATGCCTGTTCTCCTTTATGAAAACCGGACAGAGCCTTGTAGATGAAATAATCCGATATTTCACCTTGTTGCGCATTGATAATGATCTTATCCATATTAATCCTTTTTAAAAGACAATATAGAATTTTGTAAACAAGAAATCAATTTCAAAATAATTCTTCAAATAGATTTAACTATTCGAAAAGGAGCATTGCTATCGCCACAGTTGTTGTCCAGAGCCCTTTTTGACCTCGTGCGGTCTGTGTTATATTTGAGGTTTTAATAATCAATCCGCTTGCTTTATAAACTTGTTCTTTCTCCGACCATGCATGACCCGGATCGACTTCGAGCCCTAAAGTTGTACCGAGCATATCGGCGGCTAAATCCTCAGCCATATCCGCCGCTTCGGTTTGGTTCATTCCGTGCCCGTGGACTTCGCTCAAATATCCCCATTTGTTGCTATCCTTCGGGACCGCCACACCAACTGATGAAGCAATAAGCCTTCCGTTCTCATTTGTGTCCGCGCGCGCCATAACACAATGGCTGATCTGACCGGGTTTTAATTTTTTAAGCCCGCTTTCCTGGCTGATTATTTTACATCCCGGTGGAATTATGGAAGATACCTGAACGAGATTCTGTTGTGCAACGCCTGCTTTTCGTAAAGCTTCCTCAAAAGATTTCAGCTGGTACTTATGGCTTCCGACTCCTTTAGTTAAAAATAATTTTACCGGTACAAGATTATTCATAATTACAGTAGCCCTCATATTATAATTTTAATTCCATATTTTCAGTAGTTTTCTGAAGTTGCGGCTGGTTGAAAAATTTACCTTTTGCGCATGCCTTAACTTTTCCATTCTGAATTATTTCGGATTCAAGATAATATAACGGACCTGAATTCTGTAATATCCGCGCGTTTACGGTGGCGGGCATATTAATTTCAACAGGTAATTTATATTTTATTGTCATTTCAACTGTTACGGCAATCTTACCCCGGGCAAAAAGGCAATTTGTCATTGCGCCGTCTAAGACAGCGGAAATAATACCTCCATGCATCATGCCGGAATATCCTTCATAAAGCTGATCACAATAAATTTCCGTACTGATTTCGTTATTATTTGTAATGGTGTAATTTATCTTCATTCCTTTGTAATTTTCAAGCCCGCAAATAATGCAATTGGGATGAATACAATTTCTTATTCTAACAATATTTTGATTATCAAGAGAATTACCTGATTTCATAATTGATTAATCCGCGAATTACTTTTAGCTGTGATTGATTTTTTTTATATTAGTGATCGCAAGTGTTAACTCCGGTTTCTAAATTCCCGTTTAAATATGACTCAACTATTTTCGAAGGATTTGACTCCATTACTCCGGTAATCACTTTAATACCGAAATTATCGAAAATTTCTTTTGCCCTGCTTCCCATTCCGCCTGCAAGAACACATTCAACTTTATGGCCGGCTAAAAATTCGGGGATTACTCCGGGACTGTGTTCGGGTGGATCAATTACGTTTGTGCCGGATATTTTCCCATCAGCGACATCAAAAATCATGAATTTTTCACAATGGCCGAAATGAAGGCAAAGGCTATCGTTTGCTACAGGAATTGCTATTCTCATTTTGTTTTTATTTGAATCAGCCGGTTTTAAATTAGAATACTCCTGAATATTATCAAGAATTGACTCCAATTGTTTTTTTACTGTATCTGAACATTTACTGTGGATAAATGATTTTCCGGCATCAGCGTCTTCCACAATTTGCGGATCAAACCCCAGTTCTCCGAGAAACGGGACATTCATATCCAGCGATACGTTCTTTCCGCCTTTTCTTTTAAATATATTTATTTCTTCTTTGCAATGGGGGCAAATCATACCGCTCATATTCTCAACTATACCGATAATTGAAGTATTTAGTTTTCTGGCAAAATTTATCGCCTTACGGGCATCCAGTGTCGCGACTTCCTGCGGAGTAGTAACAATTATGCTTCCCGATATATCCGGTATAAATTGCATTATGGTCAATGGTTCGTCTCCTGTTCCCGGTGGTAAATCGACAATCAGAAAATCCAGGTTACCCCATTCAACATCGGCGAGAAACTGTTCAATTACCTTGATTTTCAACGGGCCGCGCCAGATAAGCGGGCTTTCGCAAGAGTCTATCAGCCCCGCCATGGATATTACTTTAAGATTGGGAATCGGTTCCAGCGGCATTATCTGGTCTTCCATCACGAATATTTTTTTGCCTTCGATACCGAGCATCTTGAACACGCTCGGTCCGTGCAAATCCGCGTCAAACAACCCGACTTTATAATTGCGCATTGCCAGCCCGGCGGCAATATTGACGGATACGGTACTTTTTCCAACACCACCTTTATTGCTCATGACGGCTATGGTTTTATTTATTAATTTCATTCGTTCTTTGATTTTAGGGTTTATGAAATCCTGCGGTTCATGACACTTGTCCATATTAATACTCCTTGATTTTATTGTATAAATTATCCCATACATCTCTTACATTTTCAGATACTTGAGAATTTTTAATTTCCGCCATGGTTATGCCTTTATTCAAGGCTTTATGTACTTTAGGATCGAAAACAATTTTTCCTGTTAAATCTATATCGTTTTTGACACAATAGTTTTCAATTTGAGAATATTTTTCTTTATTGATATCCCATTTATTTACACAAACATATGTTTTTATCCCGAAATGAGACGCAAGCCGGGAAACCCTCTCGAGGTCATGCAATCCTGACATTGTCGGTTCCGTTACAATTAAAACAGCGTCAACTCCCGTTATGGAAGAAATAACCGGACATCCTATACCCGGCGGCCCATCAATAATAATCAGGCCTTTTTTTTCCGCCTCGGCGATTTTTATGGATTCCTGACGTATTTTAGCGACAAGTTTGCCGGAATTTTCTTCACCGGGGTTAAGACGCGCATATACAAACTTCCCGTATTGCGAATCGGACACCATCCATGTTCCCGAATCATTTTCGGTCATATAGACTGCACCGGCAGGGCATATTCGATAACAAAAACCGCATCCTTCGCAGGAAATACTGTCTATTGTAAATTCGCGAATCGCGTTGAATCTACATAAATTACCACATATCCCGCATTGAACGCATTTATCTTTCGCGATCACAGCAGTTCTACCTGAACTAAATGGATTCGTAACAATATTTTGAGGGTTTAACAGTAAATACAGGTCTGCGGCGTCAACGTCGCAATCAACCATAACTTTATTTTTAGCGAGTACCGCGAAACTTGCGCTTATACTTGTTTTTCCTGTTCCGCCTTTTCCGCTTATTACGGCTATCTGTTTCATAACTTACTTTCTCTGTAATGATTATGTATATCCTCAAAAAGTTTTATAAACCTTTTTTTCATTTGAGTATTATTGTGTACCATCGGTATTGCTCGCGAATACAATTTCGCGATATCCGGATCAAAGGGTAATTTCATCAGGACAGGTATATTTTTGACATTGCAGAAATTTTCAATGATCGTATCATCGTCATTTGATTTATTTATCAATACCGAAAACGGTATGGACATCTTTGAAATAACCTCAACGGCAATTTGGAGATCGTTAAGCCCGAATACTGTCGGTTCAGTAACCAGCAGAACATAATCAGCATCTTTAACCGCGCTGACCATCGGACATGATGTACCCGGCGGCGAATCAATAATCACCGTAAGCCCATCCGATTGATTCCGCAGAACTTCCCGGATAAGAGGAGGCGCCATTGGTTCTCCGACATTCAGTTTGCCGTGAGCAAACACAATATTTTCGCAACTGCCAGTTTCTATAATGCCGATTTCTCTTTTAGTTTCCGTTATCGCTTTTTCCGGGCACAAATAAGAACATGCTCCGCAACCATGGCATAACTCTTTAAATACCAGGATAGTTGTCGGTAGTTTTGCCAGCGCTTTGTATTCACATACCGATGAACATTTACCGCATAACACACATTTATCAATATTGATTTCCGGTATTAAAACATGGGCGTTATACGCTTTTTTTATTTCCGGATTAAAAAAAAGGTATCCATTCGGTTCTTCAACATCGCAGTCAATATACTGAACATCAACCAGTGATAGAGCTAAATTTACAGCAACGGTTGTTTTACCGGTTCCGCCTTTACCGCTTGCAATAGCGATTTTCATTTTTACACCTGTCTTTTGGCGACATATATAACCTGCCATTTTTCGTTATATTTACGCACTGAAAAACCTTTCTCCTGCAGGTATACTCCGACAATAGAAAAATCATTTGATTTTTTCTCGTGACACCTTCCTTCGCTCCTATGTATCTCATCAAGTATACCAAATCCGCTTTTATTGAAATCGGAAATCACCAGTAAACTGTTTGTAACTCTTATCATTTCATCCAGCACAGTAAACGGTTTGTCAAAATGATGAAACGAAAACGAGGATATAGAAATATCAAAGGAAAAGTCTTTATATTCAAGTTTTTCCGCCGATGAAAAAAAGAATTCAATCTTGCCATCGACATTCTCGTAACAGGCATTGAGATACGCCTGATACAAACAATCCTTATCGTTATCTATTGTAACGATTTTTCCAAACTTTTTCGCCAGGCCCACCGTAAGGTTACCTTTACCTGTACCGATTTCAATTAAATTCTCAGGAATAACATCTATTTTGGAGATTACCTCGTCTCTCAGAAGAGTTCTGTCAACTCCGAACTTTTTAAAATAATTTAATCTTTCCAGACAGATTATGTTATTGGCATCGATTTCATTTTGATTTTTTGTCCAGATCTGTTTCATATCACATCCAGTGAGATTGTACGTTAGGATTTGTGGTTGGTTTCAATGCGCCATTCAGAAACTTTTCAATATTTTCCCTGATGGTTCCGGAACTTACAGTGATAACTTTAATTCCCGCGGTATTAAGTACCGCAAACGCCTTCGGGCCGCAGTTTCCGGTAATAACGGCATCTGCTTTCAAATCAACAACCCTCTGGGCGGTTTGTATGCCTGCCCCGGATGAAGCATTCATGTTGGTTTCATTTGTAACATATTCATAACCGGAATTATCCGTATCAAGTATAATGAATCCCCGGGTCCTGCCGAACCTTGGATCAACAGGAGAATCCAGAGAATTGTTCTGCGTAGTTATCGCAAGTTTCATTTTTTTACTCCTTATGATTTATAGTTTCTTCCTCGCCGGAACTGGCATCTTTTTTTCATACATTGTCCCGGCATGATAAAATTACTGTTTTCCAGTCTTCCTTCATGAAAAGCGGATAATATTTCAGGAATCTCTCCTTTAATCCACGGAATAACTTTAATTCCTGAGCTTACAAGAAGATCATTTAATGGGCGGGATATAGCGCCGCAAATTATCACTTCCGTCCTCAATGATAATAGACAGTTCAAACGTTGAAAAAACGATAGTTCCTTCATGGATTTTTCCACTTGCGAATCAATTTTTCCATCGACTAAATCAATAATCCTAATTGAACCGGCGGAATCGAATAATAGAGATACTCTATTTTCTGTATTAGGAATCACAACCCGCATTACCGCTTCTCCTGAGATTTTCTTTACAATTAGAAAAGCAATATAGATGCCAGAAATGATATCTAATTATAATTATCTTATTATAAAGCACATACAAATACCATTCAAACATACTGCGTAAAAATAAATAGCATTTTTGCAATTTTTTAACAAATAATAAGTTGCATTAATGCTACTTATCTTTATCCTTTTTTAATTTTGATACATCTATTTTCAATGATTTCAGTTTTCTGAAAAGAGTGCTTTTGTGAATTCCAAGAAATCTTGCAGTAGCGAGTCTGTTCCAGTTATTTTTCCGAAGTGTTTCGATGAGAAAATGGCGTTGCAGATTTTTAAATGAGCCTGTATTATCTGTCTCAATGGTATTTTGGCTTATATTTTGGATCATATATTCGGGAAGGTGCTCAACTTGAATAATATCCGAACCGCAGAGCACGAAAGCGTGTTCCATCGCGTTCTCAAGTTCACGGATATTGCCGGGAAAATCGTAATTCATAAGTATGTTCATGACATCGGCGGATACATCGATAATATTTTTATCCATGATAAAATTGAAATTGTTAATACAATGTTCCACTATCAGCGGGATATCTTCATGGCGTTCCCTAAGCGGGGGAAGATTTAATCTGATAACATTTATTCTGTAAAAGAGATCTTGCCGGAAAACATTTTTTTTAACCAGATCGACAAGATTTTTATTCGTCGCGGCAATAATGCGTACATCAGCTTTGCACGGATTAACTGATCCGAGCGGTTCGTAAACTTTTTCCTGCAATACTCTGAGTAACCTTACCTGCAAAGCCGGTGATATATCCCCGATTTCATCGAGAAAAAGGGTTCCTCCTTCGGCCTGAGCAAATCTACCGGGTTTATCTTTTTTCGCGTCTGTAAACGCGCCTGCCTTATAACCGAACAATTCAGATTCAAGCAAGGTATCGGGCAACGCCGCGCAATTGATCGCGATAAATTTTCTTTTACTTCTTTTGCTTAAATTATGAATCGCTCTGGCAAAAAGTTCTTTACCGGTTCCGCTTTCACCTTCTATAAGAATTGTTGAATTGCTTATGGCAATTTCGGGAAGAATTCTGAAAAGCTGATGCATTTTATGGTTTTTGCTGATTATATCTGCGAAAGTATAATTGGATTTCAGCTCTTTTCTAAGTTGTTCTTCTGCGGTTAGGTCACGAAATGTTTCCACCCCGCCGATTATTTTACCTTCTTTATCTTTAAGTAATGCTGTGGAAATACTGATCGTTTTTTTTATTCCAAAAGTATCAATAATAAAAATTTTTTTATTGATGATTGATTTGCCATGTTTCATGGTATATTTCAAAGCGCATTCCGTTTCACAAATATTGGCTTTAAACACTTCACTGCAATTTTTGCCGACAGCTTCCTGCCTGTCAATACCTGTGATTTTTTCAGCGGCATGATTAAAAGACGTAATTTTCCATTGATCGTCAACAGTAAACACACCATCGGAAATGCTATCGAGAATAACATCGGTATATTTATTAATATTTTTCAGATAATTTGATTTCATCGTTCAGTTAATAATAATTTCTTTCCCGACATCCAGCGGCTGAACCATATCTCCGAGTTTAGTTTTGAGATATGAGAGCGATTCAAAAGCAGTACAATGGCCGGCTAATAGTTGCTGTATTTTGAATTTGCGAATATAATCGATAGTATTGTTCAGTTTGTCTATGTTCAACTTTACAAGATGAGTCCCCCCTATTATTGCGCGGATTTCATCCGATCCGGTAACTTTTTTCGCGTGCAATACGGTATTGATAAGGCCGCTGTGAGCGCATCCGGTTAATATTACAATACCGTTGCCGGTTTTAATAAACAGAGCCTGATCGTCATTAACATCATCTTTAAGATACCTATTATTTTCATCTGTCAACAGAAACGGTTCATCCGCCTGTTCAAAATCTGTAACCCTTGGTATTTCGCCACTTAAAATAACATTTTCCGATAAGTGGCAGGGTGAAGCGCATAGTGCGAATTCAAACATACCCATAATTCTTTCGTCTCCGAGCCATGCCGGCCCGATATTTTTATATTCTCCCGACTCTGTTTCCTTATAGCGGTACCTGAATAACTGGGGATGGGCGAATACTTTTATTTTTTTATTGAAACTAAGTTTTTCCAATCCATTGGCATGGTCATAATGCCCGTGACTTAAAACAATCGAATCGATTTCCGAAAGATCGATTTTTTTCAGCGCCGCATTATGAAGCAAAACCATACCCTGACCGGTATCGAACAGAATCTTTGAGTTTTCTGCCTCTATTAAAGCTGAAAACCCGTGTTCTGCAAGATAATCCGCCCGGGTCACGATATCATTTGATAAAATAGTTATTTTTATATCCATTATTAAGCTCAAATAGTTTGTATAATATTTTCTATGAGCAAAAGAAAACGCGATTTATTTTCCGTATATAAACTTTATCATAATTGCTCAAACAAATTAAACCATAAATTTATGGATTGATTGAAGTATTAGAATAATAAAAAGTGTTTTCCGAATATTCCCTGCTTTGTATAATACCTTTTCGTTCAAGCAAATATAATAATTTTATTATTTCAGCCCTTTCCATTCCGGTCATTTTTTCCATATCAGTAATAGTCAGCGGGCGTTTACTTAACGCGGATGTTATACAATCGCGCCATTGATCGTAGTTTTCCAAATTTTGCGGTACTTGGGTATCATGTACTATCGAACAATCTTTAAATATTTGAGATGACAAATACTTCAATCTTTGCGGATCCGAAGGTTTAGCGTAATTTTCCGACGGAGGCCTCGAAACTGTATTTATATGAACCAAATCCGGATCGATTTTTCCGATAATCTCTTTATAATTTGGAATATACTCAATTTTATCATTTAGATCCTTAACAAACATTATTTCAAGATATATTTTCTTTTTAAACCATTTTCTGATTTTAAACAAACCTTCAACCATTTCATTATAGGTTAGATCATGATGCGGACGGTTAATCAGCTCGAATTGGGATTCATTAACCGCATCAAGCGAAGGGATAATCAGATCGGCGTTACTCAAGTCGTGTTGAACATCTTCATTAAAAAGGAGAGATCCATTTGTCAATACCGCCACAGGAATTCCGGTAATTTTTTTTATTTCATTTATTATAAACCCGATATTCAGATTCAATGTGGGTTCTCCGGATCCGGAAAAAGTAATGTAATCTATTCTCGGCGATGATTTAAGCTTCACATCAAGCTGATCGAAAATTTTATATAGCGAACCACAGGAAAACCTTTTAATTCTTTTGTCGGTTGTTTTGCCCAGTTGACAGTAAATGCAGTCATAGGTACACGCTTTTAATGGAACCAGATCAATTCCAAGAGAATATCCCAAACGTTTTGATAATACCGGCCCAAATACATATTTTTTATCCATGATTCAACCCCGATTTAGTATCGAGCAGGTCAAATATCCTGCTCGATACTCGGTTTTTATTATTTTTCCTCTGATGTTTCGATTTTCTTAAGGCGGTCATTAAGAAAATCTATTTCATTTTGAAGCGATTGAATATGGTTTTTTAAATATTGTGCTTCTGAAACTCCTGTCGGTTCATCAAAACCTCTTCCAAATCCGCGAAAAATATTTTCTTGCATAGGTGTTTGAAAGAACCGCCATCTGTATCCTCTTCCCAAACCCCTGCCTATTCCCTGTCTCATGAACCCCGGATTATTCGTAACAGGAAATCCCGCGCAATAACCCATTCTTCGCCCTGTCATTGCCCCTGTGCCTAATGGGCCTGTTCTATCTCCTCCCGGCATAATATCCTCCTTTTGTGAGATTAATTTTATTACCCGCTTTACTGGTAGATCAAATATAATGCCAGAAGTAAAACAATAAACTTTATATTTTATATATTTCTTTATATAAAGATATTATAAAACATAATAATTTGTCGTTTACAAATAATGACAAAAATTAGTCGCATAATCGCAACCATATAAAAAAAAAGATCCTATTAATAAGACCGTTTATGAGATTCGCACAGCATGGGTATTTTAATTAAGATTGGTTAACCGTAATAAATAGAAATTGGAAATTTATTCTACATGAAATTAATCGAAAAACTCACTTCACTATTTTCCCGATAGTTTTATCCAGCAGTCGATTAAATTCGGCAGGACGTTCAAGCATGGGGAAATGACCCGCACCTTTCATGATTTGCGCGTCAAACAATGGTATATGACGGCGGTTCGACACGATATCCGTCGGCCATAAATCCGAGTTCACTGCCAAAACAGGAACCTTAATCCCGTCAAACAATTTAGCAGGTTCACCGGATAGGTATATCCCGAGATAACTGCGGAGCGCGCTTTTCGCCATCGGGCGGTACGTCGCGCACAAATCGGATGCCACCCACGAGACTATAGCCGGATCCGCGCTTTTGGGAAACATGCCTCGCACAAATGTATCTGTCTGTTTCACAAAATCGGCGTCAAACGGTTTTATGAACTCATCATACTCTTTCTGTGTGTATTTCAGCCCGACATTATGAAGAGTATCAATTCCGATAATCCCGATTATCTTACCCGGCAACATCCGCACGGTATAAGCGGCAATATCACCGCTCATGGAATGTCCGATCAGGATAACCCTTTTCGCGCCGGATTTCTCCACAACCGCTTTAATGTCTTTCCCGAACGATTCCATGGAGTAATCTTCCCTGCTCAATCCCGAATGGCCGTGTCCGGCGAGATCTATAGTTATCACACGATATTTTGGCGAAAAGTAAGGGACTTGGTTATCCCAATATCTGCTGTCGCAACTCCAGCCATGGATGAAAACGAGAGTGATATCGCCCTTGCCATATTCGGAATACGATATCGGCACGTTATCGAACGAATCGGCGAAATGCCTCGATTGTGATGGCACATGAGCACATCCGGCGAGAATCAATAAAAATAAAGCGAAAACTACTGCCTTTAATCTTTGTTGCATTTGAGTACTCCTAATATTGTTATTTGCAATTTTGATTATAGAATAAGGTAAAATACTTTTTCTTTTTGAAAAAGGCAAGATAGATCTTATATCCATACCATTTTCATTTTTTTTAAACAAATACCTTCCCATTAAAAAAAACGGTTGAAATCAGCGAGTAACTTTGGCTATTTTGAGCTCATACATATTGAGAAACGGAAGTTGCGAAATCGATAGAGCAAATCATATAACAGCTGTTCAAGATCAGAAGAAATAAGCGGTAACAAATACGCCGAGCATCAAAAACACCAGAGCAAGTTTAAGCGCCGTACCCACAATAATACCTATCCATGTGCCGATACCGACTTTCCCCGCTTGCATAAGATCTCTTTTCGCGAAAAACTCACCGAGCGCCGCCCCGACAAACGGGCCGATAAATATTCCCGCTATCCCAAAGAACAACCCTACCACCGTACCTGCCATAGCGCCCATCGCCGCGAGTGAACTCGCGCCCATCTTTTTCGCTCCAAATAAAGTTGTCAGGAAATCAAGCGACATCGATAAAACCATCATAAACGCAAGTATAAGAATCGCCAACCATCCGACTTTCTGGAATTTATCTATCCATGCGCCCAAAAGAAACCCGACAAACGCTAACGGAACTCCGGGCAAAGCAGGAAGCAATACCCCAGATATTCCAATAATAATCAGCACAAAAGCAATCACCCACAATACTATTTCCATATAATATCCGATCCTTTAATATATTATCCGCATTAATCAAAAACAAATAAAAATAGATATTAGATTACGCAATGTTACTAAATTTTACACGAAATTACTTCTTGATTTTATATCATATCAGAGATTATAATTCGAGCAATAGCAATAACGAAAAAAATTTAAATTCAGGAGATTTTTTATAGAAATGAGAATACTGCTCGTAAACCCGCCGAGAATAAAGCAGAACATGCCTACTCTTCGCGATGAAATATGTTTTCAGGATGTTATTTATACACCGTTCCCAATCAGGCTTGCCCAGACGGCAGGTGTAATTATAAAAAAGTTTCCTTCCGCAAAAATTCAGATTATCGACGCAAACGCCATGAATTACGATTTGCGCAAACTTGAAGATGAGATGCCCCAAGCCGACATACTCATATTCCAGTCGGCGGCAGGTATTATCAGGGAAGACTCACAAGTGGCAACCATTGCAAAAAAGAAGAATAAGAATATAAAAACGATTATAATCGAATCGGTTGTCGCCCCGATTTATCCGCAAAGGTTTTTAAATGATTTTCCGGATATCGACATTATCATACAAGGCCAGCCGGAAAGAATTATTCCCGATATTATTGAGAATATCGACAATTTATCCGTTGTGCATGGAATAGCATACCGTGATTGCGATTCGGTTAAAGTCAACCCTGAATCCGACTTGATTGCCGATATGGACTCGATCCCGTATATGGCTTACGACCTGTTTCCGATGGAGAAATATTCCGTAAGCATGATCGACGCGCCAATGCATGAAAAAGTGATTCCCGGAATCTGCATACGAACAACCAGGGATTGCCCGTACGGATGCCCGTTTTGCATAATAGGATCTTCTCCGGCACGAGGGTATGACGGGAAATGGAGGGCAATGTCTGTAAAACGTGTTGTCGACGAAATAGAACACGCTATAAACGAATGGGGTGTGTGGGGTTTCTTTTTCTGGGACGAGACATTCACACTCGACAAAAAAAGAGCTTTTGAAATATGCCGCGAAATTATCGACAGAAAACTCAGGCTCGAATGGCGGTGTTTAACCCGCTTCGATTGTATAGACAAGAACCTGCTTGAGATTATGCATAAAGCAGGATGCAGGCAAATAGAATTCGGGCTTGAAGCGGGCGATCCTCAATCGAGAAAACAGCTCCATAAGAATTTCCCGGATGAGTTGGCTATTTCGATCGTAAAACAAGCACGCAAAATCGGAATCCGGGTAAACGTCGACATGATCGTCGGTATGCCCTGGGAAACCAAACAGACGCTCGATAAAACACTCAAACTCGCGAAAAAACTTAACGCCGATAACGTCCATCTCACTATGGCGTTCCCATATCCGGGCACAAAGTTTTATGATATCGCGGAAAAAGAAAATCTGCTTCAGATAGATGATATATACGACCTAATGATCAACCAGCGTATCCGTATCGGCGCAAAACCTGTTGTGAAAACAAGAAACCTGTCGGATGCGGATATCGAAAACGGATGGAAAAAAATTCGTTCGAGCATAAATCGATATTATTTATTGAGAAAAGTTTTTCTGGAACCCGCAAGTTTCGCGAAGTTGTTCATATCCTGCAGGAATCCGGAAGAGTTTTTCGTTCTTTTGAAAAAAGGAATAAAACGATTTTTTCGCATACTTATGTTTAAAACCTCATGAGTGATCTGTTAAACGATAAAATTCTACATGTTTGTAATTCAATGGTATACGGAGGCGGAGAAGAACATGTCCGCACAATTTTAAAGTACCTGCGCAAACTTGGTTTGAATGTATGTGCCGCAGTACCTGAAAACTCAAAATTGTTTTTCGTATTAAAAAAAGAGGGTATAGATGTTCACCCTTATTTTATTAAGGGTAAATTTGATATTAAGGCCCTCTTTTCACTGCGAAATATTATCAGAACTTATAAAATAACCATGATCCACACACATAACCGCCAGGAAGACCTGATGGGCGGTCTGGTATCCATGCTGACAGGCGTTCCAGCGGTAACTACGATACACGATAGAATCAACATGAATCAGCAGGGTGAAAAAGTAACCAATTTTCAATCGGCGGTTTACCATTTCATCCTGAGAAATTGTTTTTCGCAATTAATTACAGTCAGCAAAGCCACATATGACGATATAATCAAATACGCGAAAGTAAATGAAACCAAAATAACGCATGTTGTCAACGGAATAGACCTCGACCGCATTACAGCTACCAAAAATACCGATCAAATGAAGCGCGAATTAAATATCGAACCGGATAAGAAAATAGTCGGGTTTGTCGCCCGGATACGAGGTAAATCTTTCGGTAAAAAAGGTATAATCCATCTGATAGACGCGTCTGAAATCATTACAAAAAAATTCCCGCAAACCATATTTGTCGTATCCGGAGAAGATACGGAATCCGCTGATATTCTTAAAATAATATGTGCTGAAAAAAAAGTGTTGCGTAATTTCAGGTTTATAGGTTACCGTGAAGATATAATAGATGTTATCAATTGTTTTGACCTGCTCGTTTGCCCGTCTCTTTTCGAGGGGTTGCCGCGTGTAGTTATGGAATCGATGGCGCTGGGCAAACCTGTTGTCGGATCTAATGTGGATGGAATACCGGAAGTAATTCAGGACGGTGTAACGGGATATTTGGTTGCGCCCAAAGACCATTTGTTGCTTGCGGAGAAAATTCTCATGCTTCTTGAGAATGATAATCTGAGAACCGAATTCGGCAAAAAAGGTAAAGAGAGGATTTACAACTGTTTTAACGCTTCAGTTTCGGCAAAAGATACAGCTGAAATATATACGCGGTTAATCAATTCGCGAAAAAGGCATTTAAAATGATAACCAAGTCAAAATCCCTTAATATATGTATAGTTACGAGAATTACCACTCATCACGCCTTTGGCGGTATGCAGCATTATGTTGACCTTCTGGCACAAGGGTTGGCAGGTAGAGGCAACAGAGTCCACATAATCACTACCGCTCTCCCGAAAGGAAATAAAACCGAAATACTGGAAAAAGACAACATTATCACTCATTTTATAAACGATACAAAACCTGGAAGTTACAGGAAAAATTTTTTCAGGAAAGCTTATGATAAATTTTTGGAATTGGAAAAATCCGAAAGGATCGATATTATACACGGGCAGAGCGCCTCTGCCATCGGATTTGCCGGAAAAGTAAAAGTACCTGTCATAACAACTTTGTTTGGAGTGGGATATTGTGAGACACCATACCAGAAACTTATTTTCCCGAAACTTGATTTTTCCGAAAAACTCAGGTACATTCTGAAATTCCCTAAAATCGCCGTTTCAATACATCTTATGCACAAAGCGGCAGAAAATGCGGATAAAGTTATCTTGATAAGTAAATTCTCGCATACCGAGCTCATGAATATAAAACCTTCTTTTCCAAAACATAAAATTGAGGTTATTCCATGTGGAATTGAAAATATATTGTTCGATCCGAAAACAAAAGAGAAGCTAAAAAAAGAGTTGGGCCTAAAAAAACCGTTTGTTTTTTCGGCGGGACGAATCGAGTTTCAAAAGGGGTTTCATTTGTTGCTGGAAGCGTGGGCGAAACTCGATAACCCAAACGCCCAACTAATCATATCCGGTGATGGTCCGTATCTGCCGAGATTAAAAAAACTTGCCCAGGACCTGAAAATATCAAACTGCACTTTTACCGGAAAACTTCCACATCCGGAATTTTTAAAATATTTTGCCGCGGCAGACCTTTTTGTTTATCCCGAACTCACAAAACCGGCTTTCGGGCTGGTGAGCGCTCAGGCAATGGCACATGGAACTCCGGTTATTGGTTCGGCTCATGGCGCAATACCTGAAGTCATAGCGGATTCCGGTTTGTTATTTAAACCCGGCGATGCTCTTGATTTATCGAAAAAAATAGAGTATTTTCTTGACCATGACGAAATCTGGGATTTTCTCGCGCAGAAAAGTCAATTGAGGGTAAAATGTTTTTTTACCGAATCGGAAATGGTTAAACGAATATTAAGTTTGTATTGGGACACTCTAAAAAAGAAACGAAAATCCATATGAAAATTTTATATATTGGAGGGGAACCTCTGCCCGGTTCGGGAGGCGGATCAGTACATTTTACCGAAGTAACCGAAGGGCTCAAAAAGTTGGGTTGGGATGTTATGGTGTGCGTGCCGATGGAAGATGGTTATCCGGACGAGGAGAACATCGGCGGGCTTAAAATTATCAGGGTAAACATGAAACTTAAAGGGAAAACGTTCCCGATTCTTGCCCTGAAACGATGGCGCAAATTCATTGATTTCAATCCCGATATTTTAATGGAACGGTATGTTACTTTTGGCGGAGCGTGTTCAATATTGTCGCAAAAACTGAAAAAACCTGTGGTGCTTGAAGTAAACAGCCCGCATACGAAAGAATTTATTTTCAGGTTTGGAATTAAAAACAGGTTAATAATATTTTTATTGAACAAATGGAGCGAATTCCAATTCAAATGCGCGAATAAAGTTGTATCCACACTGGATACGGTTATCCCTGAATTTGCAAGGGACAAATTTATTGCTGTTGAGTGGGCAGCAAACAATGACCTTTTTAATCCAGGCGCTATTAATGAAAAAGAACGCATGGATCTGAAGAAACAATTGAGTATCAATGATGAACCGGTTGTTATTTTTCTGGGAACTTTTCGAAACTGGCATGGCATTTCGCACCTGCCGCTCATTATAAAGAATGTTGTCAGCGAGGTTCCGTGCGTGAAATTCATTCTTATCGGCGAGGGATCCGAGCGCAAATCGGTCGAGGATAAAATAAGATCTCTTTCGTTACAGGATTCAGTCAGGTTTACCGGAGTGGTGCCATATAAGAATGTTCCGCTATATTTATCGCTTGGAACCATCGGTATAGCACCATATGACAGGAGCGAATACCCGCCATTAAAAGAGTTCGGTTTTTTCTGGTCGCCTCTTAAGATATTCGAGTACATGGCGGCAAAAATGCCGGTCGTAACTATTGATATCGCGCCTCTTAACAGGCTCGTTGAAAATGGTAAGCGCGGATATGTAGTTGCCGAAGGAGATTACCGCGCATTTTCCGATAAAATAATAGAATTATTGAAATCTCCTGATAGATGTTCTATTATGGGAAAAACAGCAAGAGATTTCGTCTGTGAAAACTACAGCTGGAAAAAACATGTTGATCACTTAAATTCAGAACTAATCCAACTTATTTCGGGAAAAAGATAATGAGCAAAACAATTATTTTCGATGCAAGAGTTTGCGACGGCAAAGTACATGGTATCTCGCGCGTATCGGAGATGCTTCTTTACCAGATCATTAAACACGATAACGAAAACCGCTACGTAATATTTTGCGCCAACGATTATATCGCCGGAAAATTACCGCGCAAAAAAAATATTGAGTTTCAGAAAATTGAGTCCAAATTGTATTCTGTGGACGAACAATGGAACGTGCTTAAAGCGGCTAACCGCGTAAAACCGGATTTATTTCACAGCCCAACGTTTACAGCACCCTATTTTGCAGGTTTTCCGGTAGTGATAAATATCCACGACCTTACTCCGATGATATATCCGGAATTTTTCCATATGAAATATAAATTTTACTATAACCTGTTTGTAAAATCAGTCGCAAAAAAAGCGACAAGGATAATCACAAGTTCCCAATGCTCAAAAAACGATATCTGCCGGTTATTTTCAGTAAACGAAGATAAAGTAAACGTCGTTTTTGACGGAGGGTACTCTGAAAACGATAAAAAAATCCCATATACATTGAATGGAATAAAACCCGGGTTTGTGTTGTTTGTGGGTAACCAGATGCCGCACAAAAATTTTATCCGGTCGGTAAAAGCTTTTGACGAATTCAGGAAAAAAGTAAACGATCGGGATATTTATTTTGTCGCTGTGGGCATATCCGATGAATTTTTCGCTAACTCCGAGGTATCTGGCATAAAGAATGTCTTGTGCGTAAAATATATTGATCCTTCACGTCTTCAATCGATTTACGAAAAAGCCGGAGTTCTTTTGTTCGCGTCGTTGTACGAAGGGTTCGGTATACCGCCCATTGAAGCGATGAGCTACGGTGTACCTGTAATAAGCTCGAATATTTCGTGTATGCCGGAAATCCTGCGGGACGCTTATTTTTCCGTCGATCCGCAAAACGTTCAACAGATGGCAAACGCGCTTGTAAAATTATATTATGATAAAAATCTTCAGGATATTCTGATCAAAAAAGGGTATTCGCAGTCTAAAAAGTATTCATGGGAAAAGTCTGCTGTTGACGTGATCAATATCTATAAGGATATTTTAAGATGAAGAAAGTTGCTATTATCCACGATTGGCTGACAGGCATGAGGGGCGGCGAAAAATGCCTTGAGCTTTTCTGCGAAATATTCCCGCAGGCTGAAATTTTCACATTGATTCATCTGAAAGGTAAAGTTTCTCCGGTAATCGAATCGCATCCTATTCATGTATCGTATATTCAGAAATTGCCAAAAGTTGAGAAAAATTACAGGTATTACCTGCCTCTTTTTCCTGCGGCGATGGAAAATTTCGATGTGGATGATTACGATCTTATATTGAGTAGCAGTCACTGTGTGGCAAAAGGGATATTACCTGGAGTGCATGCAAAACACGTATGTTATTGTTATACTCCCATGCGGTACGCCTGGGATATGCGCCACGAGTATTTTCCGCTGAAGAAAATGGGATTTTTCAAGCGAAGGACGATTCCGCCTATTCTAAATTACCTGAGGGTATGGGATATAACCTCAAATTCAAGGGTAGATGAGTTCATTGCCATATCGAATCACGTATCGAAACGGATCAAAAGGTTTTATAACAGGCCGTCATCGGTTATTTATCCGCCGGTAGACACAAAATTCTTTTCTTTGAGCGAGAAACAGGAAGATTTTTACCTGATGGTTTCGGCGCTTGCTCCATATAAGCGGGTTGATCTTGCTATTGAGGTATTTAACGAGTTGAATTATCCGCTTGTCATTATCGGATCGGGGCAGGATGAAAAAAGGTTGAAGAAAATGGCGGGTAAAAACATTGAGTTTCTCGGATGGCGTTCCAATGAAGAAGTTTTGAAATATTATCAGACCTGCCGGGCGTTCATATTCCCCGGCGAGGAAGATTTCGGGATAACGCCTCTTGAGGCGATGTCATGCGGCAAACCGGTTATCGCGTATCGAAAAGGCGGTGCGATAGAAACTGTGATTGAATATTCACCGCACAAAAAAGAATATACCGGTGTTTTCTTTAATCACCAAACACCTCAGGCATTGAAAGAAGCTGTTTTAATGGCGCGTAAAATTGATTTTTCGCCTATAACCATTCGCGAACACGCTTTGAAATTCGATACCGATGTATTTGTTCAGGCATTTAGGAACAAATTCAAAGCGTTTATTTCCGAATAAATAAAAAAAGCGATTTTGTTTATCTTTTATAAAATGCGTATGTTATGTGCGAAATTTTTTTCGTTGACTTTAAGCTAATAATGAAGATAATACTATCGAAGTTTGTTTTGATGATTCTATTGCCGAGTCGTCTAGTGGTAGGACAGCGGACTCTGGATCCGTTTGCGAGGGTTCGAATCCTTCCTCGGCAGCCAATTTCCATAATGCGGTGTTAAATCCAGATAGCGCCGCGGTCATATTTTTCTGAGAGAGGTGGCCCCTTCGTCTAGTGGCCTAGGACGGGTGGTTCTCAGCCATCAAACAGGGGTTCGATTCCCCTAGGGGCTACCAAATTTGAA
>CAYVGJ010000012.1:96355-105538 GCA_964451165.1 uncultured bacterium | reverse complement strand
AGTACAATAAAATATAATTAATAAGGGAAAATAATTAGGTTGTCATTAAAAAGACAAACTTATTTGAAATATTTTTTTGTTGACATATTTTGTGTATTATAAGATACTTAATCGATTTATTTTTGTTCAGGTTAATATGTAACATTCTTATTATCAATAAAATATAAAAATATATGGTTTTTGGGGTGAAGTAATGGAAACCGGAATAAGTTATTTCGGAAGCAGATTAACGGATCATGTTTTTTCTGATCTTGAAAAAATAAAGTCCGCTGGATGTACATATGTTGTGCATACCTTTTCGGAGGAAGATCTGAATTTTAATTTCAATAATATGGTTGAGATTGTGGCAAAGACCAAAGATCTGGGGATGAAGGCTCATATAGATCCGTGGGGAATAGCGGGGATTTTTGGTGGAGAGACTTTTTCTTATTTTGTTGCGACAAAACTAAATGTACGGCAAATAATTAGTGATAGCGGTAAATCGGCTGCGCTTGCTTGTTTAAATCATCCTGAATTGAGAAATTTCATGAAAAAGTGGATTGATGCGGCAATTGATATTGGTGCCGACACGATTTTCTGGGACGAACCTCATTTTTACATACCTGGTTGGTTTGGAAGTAAGGATCCGGTGAATATATGGGGTTGTAAATGTGACGTGTGTGAATATTTGTATAAACAGCAATATGGTGAAAATATGCCGGAAGAAGAAAATGATTCCGTGCGGGATTTTAAACATCGTTGTTTAATTAATTTTATTAGCGAAATGTGTGAGTATTCGGCAAAAAAAGGAGTTGAAAATACTCTATGTATGTTGCCAAATGAGCAAATTAGAGATAGTGGGTTTTGGGAAGATGTTGCGAAGATCCCTTTTTTACATGGATTTGGTACTGATCCGTATTGGATTACTAGAAAAAAAGCTGATTTGAATTTTGATATTGAAAAATATGTACGCCCATTCTGTAGAAAAGTTAAAAAAGTTGCTGATGAAAATAAACTTAGGGGGCATATCTGGATACAGAATTTTAGTATACCTGCCGGATGGGAGAAAGATATAGAAACGGTTATTGATATTGTAGTTTCAGAAGGCATTAATGATATTGCCGCATGGAGTTATTATGGTTCAAAAGGGATGTCGGTACTTAGATCCGACCGTCCTGAGACAGTTTGGCAATCATTAAAGTCATCTTATTTGAAGTTGCAAAAAAGATAATAAATAAATACATTCTTTAATAAAATTTAAATTTTAAGAAGAAGAGGGGAGAGCGGAAAATGAAGCAGTACGGTCATTTTAGTGCCGATGGCAGGGAGTATATCATAACAGACCCTAATACACCGAGGCCGTGGTACAATTATTTATTTAACCGGATATATCATGCGCTTGTATCGCATACAGCTGGTGGGTTTAGTTATTATCGGGATCCAAAAACGAACAGGGTTCTTAGGTACGATCATATTCACAATGACAGGCCCGGAAGATATCTTTTTGTAAGAGATAACGATAAAGGATCTTTCTGGTCGGCTAACTGGCAACCTACTTGTGAGAAACTTGATAACTATAAATGTGTACATGGACTCGGATATACGGTAATTTCAGCGGAAAAAGATGGTTTGTCGTCAGATATTACTTATTTTGTAGCGCAGAATGATCCGGTAGAGTTTCAGATAATTAAACTCAGAAATAATAGTTCGGAAACAAAAAAATTATCTCTTTTCCCGTTTGTTGAGTTTGTTTCAGGCGATATAGAACTCGAAACAATTTATAGAAATATCATATGCCTATATAATGAAGCTGATTTCAATTCAGATATGAACTGTATTATTGCCAGGAAACATAGATTCCATTTCAGACAGAAAGATGTTGGTATGACGTTTTTCTATATGGAAGGGAAAAACGAGGGTTTCGAGTGTAATAAAGAAAAGTTTTTCGGCAGATACAGCAGTGTTCAATATCCTGAAATGGTAAAAAATGGGTCTCTTTCCAATTCCGGTGTAAGCGGCGAGGATATGGTTGGCGTTTATAGAAAAGATGTTGTGCTTAAACCCGGCGAGGAAATTGAGTTTTCGGTTGTTTTGGGATATGAGCTCGCTATAGATAAAGTAAAAAATCTGCTGGATAAATATAAAAACCTTCAGCTTGTAAAAAATGAACTTACAAATGTTAAGAATTATTATACTGAAGCTGTTGAAAGAATTACGGTAAAAACACCGGATGAAAATTTCAATCTTATGACAAATATCTGGGGAAAATATCAGCTGTACGCGATTACCTGTTGGAGGGGAACATCACAATATCATGGTGGAGAAGGCGGGTTAGGTTATCGAGACACGGCTCAGGATATCGAAGGTTTGTTATCTGTGCAGATGGATCTGGCAATGGAAAAACTGGAGAAAATTCTATATTGGCAATATAACAGTGGTCATGCTGTATCTGGGTTCTCCGATGTTGAAGGTTCATGGGATAAAGATGCCGATGGGCTTACAATGAAATCAGATGTAGCTGTATGGCTTCCATATACTGTCATATCATATGTGAAAGAAACAGGCGATATAGATTTCCTTAATAAAGTGTATAAATTCCATAACGGTGGCGAGGCAACTGTATACGAGCATATTCTGCGGGCTGTAAGATTTCTTTACAAAGAACGCGGATCATACGGGTTGCCGCTTTTGAGAAAAGCCGACTGGAATGATGCGTATGATCATGTAGGTATAAAATTAAAAGGTCAGAGTATATGGCTCGGCGAAGCGCTCGCAAGAGCATGCAAACAGATGAGCGAACTCGCGGCATTTCTTAAGGATGCTAATGTCGAAAAAGAAATGAAAGAAAAATACGAAGACCTTAAAAAAATTATCAATGAAGTAGGCTGGGATGGTGAATGGTATCTTGCGGCTTTCAATGATTACGACCGAAAAATCGGATCAAACCAGAATAACGAGGGAAAAGTTCCGCTAAATAGCCAGACATGGGCAATATTGAGCGGAGTAGTACCTGATAGTAGGCTTGAAAGTATACTTGATAAGATAGATAATTATCTCGACACACCATATGGGCCCGCATTATTTCTTCCTGCATATACAGATTTTGATGAGACGATAGGGCGAGTGACAGCTTTTGCTCCGGGTACTAAGGAAAATGCCGCTGTATTTTCTCATGCTTGCGCATTCAAGATTGTAGCCGACTGTACAATCGGGCGCGGAGATAAGGCATTCGAGACATTCTCAAGGCTTTGTCCGATGGCAGTTGATAAGCAGGATCACGACAAATACAAAGTTGAACCTTATGTTTGGGCTGAATATGTTATAGGGCCGACAAACAAATATAATTTCGGAGAAGGTTCTTTTACATGGAATACAGGAACGACTCCATGGATGTTTATCGCCGCTACAGAATGGATTTTAGGTGCGAGAAGAGATTTTGAAGGGTTGTTGATTGATCCATGTATTCCAAAAGAATGGAAAGAATGTTCCATAAAACGGCCTTTCAGAGGCGCTATATATGAAATCGATATAAAAAATCCCAACGGTGTCAGTAAGGGTGTTAAAGAAGTAGTTGTGGATGGGGAAAAAATCGATGGATGTGTTATTAGACCTCATGGTGACGGAAAAATTCATAAAGTTTCTGTTTTAATGGGGTAATAAATAGATATTGCGCCTGCTGTAAAAAACAGCAGGCGCTCTAATATACTAAAAGTTGGCATGAAACTTTAATATGGGAACATAAAGGTGAAGGTCAATCGTTTTATAATATATGCCGGTATTTTTGTATTAACAACAAACGTAGTATTTTCAGAAAATATCTCCAATCAAAACCAAATCCAAAAAAAACAGCAGAAATACGAATCGTCAAACCCGCCAATAATAATAGACAATTTTGATATTGGTGAAACTCAGGGTGTAATAAAAACAACTACTATTGGCGGTAGACAAGGGACATTCTCAAATCGACCTGCGTGGTGTATAATCACAAAAAATGAAGAGATACGGCGCTCAAATAAAGGTAAATCACTAAAGATTGAGTGGCATAACGGTACCGGATGGTGCGGTTGGTACACGCTTCTGGGGGGGATTGACGTAAGCAAATATAATGCGTTAACCTTTTGGATAAAAGGCACAAATGGCGGTGAAAAATTCGAAATAGGTATGGCTGATCAAAAAATGCAGGATATGGGAATTGACGCAAAGTATGTTGGAGCCGTTAATTTTTTTATGGATAAAGAAGTTACTAAAGAATGGCAGAAGGCAAAGATACCACTTTCACGCCTTGAAGCTGAAATAGATTTATCTTCCCTCGGTTCGCTTGTTTTTTGGTTTAGATACGAGAATCCGCAGGATGTTGCTTCAATATATATCGATGATGTGATGGTGGAAAACGATCCTGATATTGAAAAAATGGAAGAGTACAATGCTCCGCGCGCAGAGTTTGATCCAAAACATCCAAGATCAATGTGGGTTTGGAAATGGGATCCAGTAAATAATGAAAAAATAAAAGAACAGATGTTTGAGTTATGTCTTAATACGGCAATAAGAACATGTTATATTTATTTCGGTGATTTCAGCGAAGATGATGATCCTGAGTATACAAAAAGGCTGGAAAATTTTCTGAGTGAATCACACTCAAAAGGGATAAAAGTTGAAATTCTTACAGGTAATCCTGTATGGTGTCTTAAAGAGAATCATCATTTGGCATACAACTGGATGAAATCGTTTCTTGAATACAACAAAAAAAGGAATCAGGAACTTAGAGTAGATGGTTGTTCATTTGATGTTGAACCATATCTGGCGGGTGAATGGCAAACAAGGCGTGAAGAGGTAAAGAAAGAATATCTCGATCTTTTGAGAAAATTAAGAGAATTGGTTGATAGTTACGAAGGAATGCATTTTGAAATAGGCGGCGCGATACCTACATTCTATAAAGAAGAAGGCGATTTTGAGGAAAATATGCTGAAATATCTCGATTATGCCGCGTTGATGGCATATTACGATACTCCGGGAAAAATAATAGACAATTCAAAGTATCATATAGAACTGGCGCAAAAGATGGGTAAACGAATGTATATTGGCGCCGAAACCCAGGATCTCGTTGCGATGTGTCAGGGGAAAAGAGCAAATACATTTTATGAAGAAGGTTGGGAGGAAATGGAACAGGTACTTAAGGTTGTTGAAGATTATTTTCGCGGTTCAAAAGGTTATGCAGGTATAGCCATGCATTGTGATTATTCATATAAATTGCTTCAACGAGGACGTAATACACCGTTAAAAAAACGTTTGGAACCTGATAAATTACCACAGTTTGTTTCAAGGTATTGTGAATCAACGGTAACAATTGACGGCAAAATAGAGGAATGGATTAAAGACAATCCATTGGTTTTAAAAGAAAAGGATCAGGTTGTTTATGGAAGAGGAGCCTGGCAGGGTGAAGACGATTATTCTGTAAAAGCTTATTCCATGTGGGATCAGTATAATATATATTTTGCTTTTGAGGTAAAAGATAATACACATGTTCAGATGAAATCAAAACAGGATATGTGGGAAGGCGATCATATAGAGTTGTGGTTTGACGCAGATTTGGAATCTGATTATATGGAAGCAATGAACAGTAATGATGATTTCCAATTCGGGTTTAATCCGGGAAATTTTGCTGATATTAAACCTGAAGTATATATTTTCATACCTGAATTAAGTGAGGAATTTTATCTTGAAAATGCAGAAATCGCTGTTGCCAAAAAAAATAATGGATATATAATGGAAGTAAGGATAGACGCAAAACTGTTTAAGAATGTTTTCGCGAAAAATATTTCTCCGAATTATTCGCAGGAAAAAAGTCAGATGTACGCGAACAGGGAAATGATAACAAATGGTCCGGATTCTATAAAAAGTGCTGATAATCAACCATTCATATTTAAAGTTGGTCAGATGTTTGGTTATTCGGTGGATGGCGCTGATTGCGATGATAAAAAAGCACCGCAAAAATTGATTATGTCTTCATCAAAAGAAAGAGTATGGGGTGATCCAACTACTTTTAATGTAATAAAACTAAAAGAATGAATGGAAATATTTGAATAAAATTTGTAATATCAACGTAACATTTTTAACAAAAATATATCTATATAAATAACATGAAAAAATTATACTTATTTTTATTTTTATTTTTATTTTTGATTCTTAATAGAACAAATATTGTGTATTCAGAGGAAGTTGAGAAATTAACTCAGACTAATATTGTGCCATCATCAGATTCAGTGCTTGCGAATCCGGAGATAACAGAGAAATTAAAGGTAGATAAGTTACCGGAAAAAAACAATGATAGTAAGGAAATATTAGGAAATAAAGAGAAAGAAACCGAATCTTCTTCTACTGCAAAAAAAGCAAAAAAACCACCGATAATAATTGATGATTTTGATAAAGGAGCGACACAAGGCCTTTTTTCCGATCGTCTCACAAGTATAGGTGCTTTTCAGGGTACCTGGGCATACCGGCCGTCATGGAGTTTGATTACCAAAACAGATAAGATAAGGCGCAATAATGCCGGATTTGCCGAGGAAATGAAGTGGCATAACGCCGGAGGATGGTGCGGGTGGTACACTCTGCTGGATGGCCTTGACGCGACTGATTATAACTGCATTACTTTCTGGATAAAAGGCAGAGACGGAGGTGAAAGATTTGATATTGGGCTTGCTGATAATTTTATGCAGAATCTGGAAATCGATGCCAAATATGTAGGTTCAGTGAACTTTTTTTTAAAAAATGGTGTAACTAAAGATTGGCAGAAAGTAAAAATACCGCTGGGAAGAATTGGAGCGGATATAAATATTTCATCACTTGGTTCGCTTGTGTTCTGGTTCAGGTATCAGAGCCCTACGGAAGATTCAGTGGTATATATAGATGATATAATGCTCGAAAATGATGAAGAAATAGAGGCTATAGAAGAATACAATGCTCCTTGTGCGCAACTGGATCCTACCCATCCGAGAACAATGTGGGTTTGGAAATTTGATCCGGTATTAAACTTAAGAGCCCGTGCGGATATTTTACAATTATGCCTGAGAACCGCGATAAGAACATGCTATGTGTATTTCGGCGATTTCAACGAACATGAGGATCCCGCTTATACGAAACAGCTTGAGGAGTTTCTAAGGGAGTATCACAAAAATGGTATTCGTGTAGAAGTGTTAACAGGCAATCCTGTCTGGTGTTTAAAAGAGAATCACCATTTTGCATATAACTGGATAAAATCTTTCCTTGATTACAATAAATCTCGTCCACCGGAATTAAGAGTGGACGGATCTTCATTTGATGTTGAGCCGTATCTTGCCGGCGAATGGCAAACGCGACGGGATGAAGTCAAAGTTGAGTATTTAGATTTATTAAGAAAATTGCGGGAACTTATTGATAGTTATGAAGGCATGCATTTTGAAATCGGAGGTGCTATACCATTCTTTTACCAGGAAGAAGGGGATTTTGAGGAAAAGATGTTAAGTTATCTCGATTACGCGGGGTTAATGGCATATTACGATTCGCCAAGAAAAATTATTGATTGCTCCCGTTATCACATAGATTTGGCAAATCGTATAAAAAGAAAAATATTTATAGGGGTGGAAACACAGGATCTTGTTACAATGAATCAGGGTAAACGGGCAAATACTTTTTATGAAGAAGGTTGGGAAGAAATGGAAAAAGTTCTCAAGGAAGTTGAGAATGAGTTTAAAGATGATCCCGGCTATGGTGGTCTTGCGATGCATTGTTGTTATTCTTATAAATTGCTTCAGAGAGGCAGAAATACACCCTCAAAACCACGCGCGCCAGCCGATCAGTTAAAACAGTTTGTTTCCGTATACCACCCGGATGCCGTAAAAATCGATGGGAAACTTGATGAATGGAATCTGAATAATCCTGTGGATCTGGATAAAAAAGATCAGGTTTGTTATGGAAGAGGCGCATGGGGAAGTAAAGATGATTATAGCCTGAAAGCGTATTCCTCGTGGGATGAATATAATATCTATTTCGCGTTTGATGTTACAGACAACGCTATTGTACAGAATAAAGCCAAACAGGATATGTGGGAAGGCGACCATATCGAATTCTGGCTGGATATAAATCTGATGAGTGATTACAACGAAGCGATGAATAGCGAAGATGATTACCAGTTTGGATTCAGCCCTGGTAATTTTAAAGATATCAAACCCGAAGTATTTTTATTTACACCGGAACTTGATCCGAATTATTACCTTGAATATTCTGAAATTGCGGTAACGCAGAAAGAAGGCGGATATATTATTGAAATAAGGATTGATGCGTCATTGTTTAATGATATTCTCTCAAAATCATCTGGATCTGAAACTGTTCCTGAAAAAGAAAGTATGGCCGCCAATAGAGATAAACTTATTGAACAAAGCGATTCTAATGAATCTAACGGAAAATTCATTTTTAAAGAAGGATTTCAAATAGGGTTTTCTATAGACGGAAGTGATTGCGATGATTCCAATGCGCCCCAGAAGTTGTTAATGTCTTCTTCAAAAGAGAGAATCTGGGGTGATCCGACAACTTTTGATGTGATAAAACTGAAAAAAGAGTAGTTGTAGAAAGGATTATTATGAAATACAGAATCTACACGGGTTTGCTAATAATAAGTATACTCGTATGTAATAATGTTTATTCACAGGATAATAGTGAGAAAATGCCAGTCGATGCATCTGCGGAGAAAACTGCAGAATCTGGTGTACAGGAGAAAATGGCAGAACCGCAAGTTGAGCAAGAGGCGCAGGATTCTGAAAATCAAAATAATTCTGAAACAACTGGGGCTTCTCAATCAGACGAAAATACTTCCGAGATCAGGGAATGGGATAATATCTGGGAAGTTCCTCCTATGCCAAACGATACTGTATTATTTGATCATGAGGCAACATTTTCATATCGGAGTAGAATAGGTTTTTATACTCTCCCACCTTCACGGATGGGCTGTTATTTTGATTCAAAGGTAAACTATATGTCAGCGGACGAAAATCTTAAAGAAAAACAAAATGAAAAAAATAACGATTCAGAAAAACCTCTTGCAGAAGTAATGAGCCGTAAAACCGCAAAAGACTTTTTTGGTGAGGAAAGCGCAGCTAATAAAGAGGTATGGGATGACAGCCAGTCAATAAAAATAATGTATGATAAAAAGCAAGTCGGACGTTCTTTCAGTGG
>CAYVGJ010000012.1:43627-96255 GCA_964451165.1 uncultured bacterium | reverse complement strand
TTCGATTTTAGTTATCTGAATTTACTCGGAAGGAAAGCTAATACATATAAGAAAGTACCGTCGCTATGCAAACATACTCTGGATAAGAACGTATTTTATGGAAACTCTGGGAAATCTTTGCGTCTTGATTACGAAAAAGAAGGTACGGGGTGGTGCGGCTATTATACTTTATTAAACCAGATTGACGGGGAATGGTTTGATTTATCTGATTTCGATAAAGTATCGTTTATGGTTAAAGGCAAAAAAGGCGGCGAAATGTTTGAACTGGGGATGGCGGATAAGAACTGGGTTATTATTGGAGATTCACTTAAAGCGGGTGATATAGATAAATATTTGAAAGGCGGAGTAACCACAGAATGGCAGGAGGTAGTTATTCCTCTTTCTGATTTCGGGTTGTTGGATCTGAAAGAAATGGGATCATTCGTGATAAATTTCAACAGAAAACAAAAAAGTACAATCTGGATAGATGATCTAAAGTTTATACTAAAACAAGAATCTGAAGAAGAGCCTGATTTGGAAGAAATGTTTAATTAAAAAATCGTTGTTTCAAAAGGAGGTAATTTATGCGCAACAAAATGACTTTTATGTGGATTATATCAATATTGATTCTTGGTGCCGGTGTGAATTTTGCTCAAGACAACGACGGTCAAGCCGGAAAAACAGAAACAAAGGGTATCGAATCAAAATTAATAGATAATTTTGACAAGCAGGGAAATACATTTGGTGGAAGATCAAGCACATATATGGAACAACCGTCAGGGATTATGGCTCGCCGTACTGATGAGGTTTTTTATGGCAATAGCGGAAAATCTCTCGAACTGAGATATAAAAAAGCCAATGAAGGCGGAAAATTCGGTACAGGTGGTTGGTGCGGTTATTATTCTGTAATAAAGACAGGACCGCGACAATTTTTTGATGCTTCAGGTTATAAATATCTGACCTTTTATGTTAAGGGAGAAAAAGGCGGTGAGAATTTCAAAATAGGTATGGCGGACGAGGTTTGGGAACAAAGAGAAGACTCAATGAAATCTGATCAGATTGGTGCTTATTTGAAGGATGGTAAAATTACCACAGAATGGCAAAAAGTTCAAATACCACTGAATGATTTCTGGATTGATAACAAAAAACTGGCGTCGATAGCGATTTGTTTTGAAGGCGATGTATTTCCTGAAGGAAAAGGTGAAGGAACAGTATATATTGATGATATGAAATTTGAATAAAATAAAAGAATGGATTCCGGCAACGATTTATTCGATGCCGGAATCCATAAAAAAATTAGGTGCTATATGAGACTACTGCGAATTTTGATAACTATTGTTTTTATGCAATGCATAATTCAAAACTGTATTGCTCAAATAAAAGATGTGGAAAAAAGTAATGAAAGCCAAAAAACGCAGAAGACATATGATAATTCAAAAAACATAGAACCGGATAATGCAGGTTCTTTTAACGGTTTTCTTGTGGATGATTTTGAGAAATTATCCAAGTATAATTTATTGAGAGGAATAACAAATTTATATCAGATGCCGCCGTCACGGATTATGATGTCAACAGCGCCTGATGTAATAGACGGTATTGAAACGAATGTTTTGAAATTGCGGTTTCGCAAAGCGGTTGTGGGCGGGCCTTACGATCAAGGCGGTTGGTGTGGTTATTATTCAGTACTTAAGGCATCAAATAAAGTTGGCGCGGATTATTTTTCCGCTGACAATTATACATACCTGACAATGTGGGTAAAGGGTGAGACCGGACAGGAAAATTTTGTTGTCGGATTATCCGATAAACGTTGTGAAAAAACAGGTGATTCAGTTAAAAGTTATGAAGTAATATCATATCTGCCTGAAAAGAAGATAACAACGACCTGGCAGAAAGTGAAAATACCTCTGGAAGACTTTTTGTTGGATGTGGGTAATCTATATTCCCTTTCAATATGTTTTGAAAGAGATTGTTTTCCCCAAGGTGAGGTTGAAGGCACTGTATACATTGATAATATTGCATTTGAATAAAAGCTACACAAAGCAAAAATTAATAATATCCTGCCAGAAAAGTATTATTTCTTACATAAGGATTTTTTATGGATCAAACATTGCGCGAATTATTAAATAAAAAAGACCATATATTGATATTTGATGGCGCGATGGGAACATATCTCTATCAAAAAGGTGTTTATATAAATGTCTGTTATGAACAGCTGAATATATCGAATCCGGAACTTATAAAAAGTGTTCATCAGGAATATATTCATGCCGGAGCAGAAATTATAAAAACAAATACTTTCGGTGCAAACAGGTTTAAGCTTTCTAACGCGGGGTTGGAGAATCAGATAGGAGATATTATAAAAAATGGTGTATTAATCGCGCGTGAAGCGGCGCAGAATTCAAATACCTTTGTTGCCGGTGATATCGGACCGATGGGTAAACTTATGTATCCTCTTGGTCCAATATCGAGGGAAGATACTCAAAAATATTTCAGGGAGATATTAGAAATTTTTGTCGAAAACAAAGTTGATCTCATTCTTTTTGAGACGTTCAGTGATATATCCGAACTTGAATTGGCTGTCAGTATAGCTAAAGAGATAACAAATATACCCATAGTTGCCCAGATTTCGATCAATGAAGAGGCAGTGACTCTACTGGGTGCAACACCTGAACAATTAGCTGAGCTGGCTTACAAATATAATATTGATGTTATTGGTTTCAATTGTTCTGTTGGACCGCATCATATGCTCAATGCTGTGGAAAAACTAAAGAAATATAGCGGATTGACAATATCTGTGCAACCAAATGCCGGTATGCCGCGGGTTATCGATAACAGGACAATTTATTTAACCACACCTGAATATTTTGCGTCATATGTAAGAAGATATATACTGAACAATGTAAGGGTAATAGGTGGATGTTGCGGTATTCATCCGGAGCACATAAAGGTTTTGAAAAACGCGATAAAATCCGTATCCTATGGATTTACAGAAAGTAATATTGCTTATTCTGTTTCGGTAATAGAAGAACCTAAATTAATTCGGGAACCTGTTGCAATAAAAGATAAATCACATTTTGCCGCAAGGTTATCGGGAGGGTATTTTGTATCTTCTGTGGAGGTAACCGCACCCAAAGGAAGCAATCCGCAAAAAGTAATTGATGCGGCGATATATTTAAAAGAAAATGGTGTTGATGCGGTCAACATTCCCGATGGACCGCGCGCAAGCGCCAGAATGAGCCCGCAAATGCTTGCTGTCATTCTACAGTATAAAGTTGGAATGGAAACGATAATGCATTATTGCTGTAGGGATAGGAACGTTATCGGTATGCAGTCTGATTTGCTCGGTGCCTCGGCCGCTGGATTAAATAATATACTTGCGATAACAGGCGATCCTCCAAAACTTGGAAATTATCCGTATGCTACCGCTGTTTTTGATGTGGATTCGATAGGACTTGTTAAAATAATAAAAGGGTTGAATCAAGGACTTGATCTTGCCGGTAACGATATCGTTAATCCGACAAAGTTTCTGATTGGAGTTGGGGTGAATCCTGTCGCTTCAAATTATGATTTGGAAATAGAGAGGTTTCATAAAAAAGTTGAGTCCGGCGCTGAATTCGCTATTACACAACCTGTGTTTGATCCGGAAAAATTAATGAAATTCCTTGACGACATAAAGGAAATAAAAGTTCCTATCATAATGGGTATCTGGCCATTAGCAAGTTATAGAAACGCGGAGTTTTTAAATTCGGAAATACCTGAAGTGACAATTCCTCAATATATCATGGAGAGAATGCGCAAAGTTACGGACAACAAAGAGGCTTCAAAGATGGAAGGTGTTGCGATTGCGCGTGAAACACTTGAACAGGTTAAACAAAGGATAAATGGTGTGCAAGTAAGTGCCCCATTTGGTAAAGTAGATATCGCAATGAAAGTATTGGAAGGTTTTATTACTCCTGATCCGCAATACCAGAAAATAACCGGATAAATGGGAAACAAATATTGAGCCATACCGCCAATCGAATTAATATCATAATTCTAAATTATTTCGGGAAAAGCGATACTATAGAATGTCTTGATTCATTAAATGAATGTTCTCTTGCGGAAATATTTAGAATCATTCTGGTTAACAATTCTACTCAGGATAAATTTGATAAAAATATCTTTGAAAAGTATCGATTTGAAGTTACATATATATCAAACGAAAAAAATCTTGGTTTTTGCGGAGGGAACAACCTCGGCCTGAAAATATCATACGAAGACGATCAATGCGGTTATATAATGTTACTTAACAACGATACGTCTCTTGATCAAAATGCCGTTAATAGTTTAAAAAAAGTCTGTGATCAAAATCCAAATTCTTTATTAAATCCGCTAATAGTGTTCCATAATACAAAACTACTGCAATGTACAGGTGGATACTGGAATATTTTTTTAGGGATAGCCTCTAATATAAATAAAGGCAAGTTACCTGATGAAATAAAGCATGAAATCCATCCATATTTTCTTAACGGATGCTGTATTTTCGGAATAAAGGAAACATTTTCGAAAGTCGGGTTTCTTGATGAAACCTATTTCGCGTATGGAGAAGACATAGATTTTTCCATAAGGGCAAAACGCGGAGGAATAAAATTAATGGTGGTAAACGATTCAATTGTTTATCATAAACATTCAAAATCATCAAATACTTATAATAAACAATATCTTATTTGCAGGAACAATTATAAATGCATAAAAAAGAATTTTAACAAAATATATTTTTGGATTTTTGCCCCGCTACATTTCGTTTTACAAATGATAATAGGATATTTTGTATTTAAGAATAAAAACATAAAAAAGCTTATCAGAGTAATTACAATAGGGTATTATGATGGAATTAAAAATAATAGAAGAATAATTAAATAAGCGTTTATGTTAATATATGATTTGTTTTAGTATATATAATAAACAGAAGATATGAATGAATCATGAATCCGGTTTTAATCGAGATATTTAAATCAAAATCAGTAAATATTGGCAAAGGCGATATAAAAATAATTGATAATATCGAGCCGGCTGAGGGATTATTCCTTCAGGAACTTGTCAGGGAATTGAAACCGCGGATATCACTTGAGGTTGGCCTGGCGTTTGGGGTGTCGGCATTGTTTATATGCGATGCCTTGGTTGCGGCTGGAGGCGAAAAACATATTGCAATTGATCCATTTCAGAATGGGGTTGTGTATAAAGGCGCCGGATTGGCGAATTTAAAAAAAGGTGGTTTTGAGAATATAGTTCAGTTCCATGAGAAACCATCGTATTTAGTTTTAGCGGAATTGGTTGCGAAAAACGAGAAAATTGATTTTGCGTTTATAGATGGCAATCATGTTTTTGATTTCGCTCTACTGGACTTTTTTTATGTTGATTTACTGCTCAATACGGGTGGAATTGTTGTTTTCGATGATGCAGATTTTGAGGCGGTGCATAAGTTATGCAGGTATGTTCTTACGAACCGTTCTTATGAGGTATATCGTTGTTTGGGAGAAAGTTCCGATAAACAATCTATTAGAGATAAAATAATCCATAAAATATCCTCAAATTCATATACTCTAAAAACTCATCTTAAGCCGGAAGTTACAAATCCGGATAGATTAATCGGGCTAAATAACAGTCGGTGTGTGGCGATGATAAAAATAGCCGATGATAACCGACCATGGGATTTTCACGCGGAATTTTAAACGGATGGTTAAATTGATAATTCAGAAATTGATTTTGCTCAATAGATAAAAGTTTATTTAAAAAAACTCTCAATTGAGTTTATCATGGTATCCCACGAAAAATTTTTCTCGATTTCAGGGATATTTTTTTCAAATTCCATAAATTTTCTGTTTTCAAACATTTTTAAGATAGCTTGAATAAGTTGTTCTGGATTATCTTTATCAACAAGATATCCTGTTACACCATCCATAACTACATCCGAAAGAGAGCCAACTTTTGTTGCCACAACAGGTTTGTTGAAATTATAAGCCATTTGTACAATGGCGCTTCCGGTCGCACTCTTGTATGGAAGAACTACAAAATCCGAAGCACAGAAGTATTTAGGGACTTGCTCATTTGGGATATAGCCGTCATAAACTCTTAAAAATCGCTGTATATTTAAAGTATTAATAAGATTGTAATATAAATCTTTGTCTTTCCAGAATTCACCTACTATCAATAATCTTAGATCCGGTTTTTGCTCAATTAATTTTGGCATTATTTGAATAAGCGGTAATAAACCTTTGTAAGGGCGTATAAACCCGAAAAATAGAATTGTGTCTTTATTGTCTAACCCGAGTTCATGTTTGGCATCTTCTTTAGATGGCAGATGATCTATTTTTAATATATCGAAATTAGGAAGAAAACATAATTTGACATTCGGGTTATTAACCACATAATTTAAATTGTTCTGGTCATCTTTTGAATGAACTATAAAAAAATCTCCTTTTTTTAAAACTAATCTGGTCATGAATTTTTTTAATAAACTGGATTCATGTTCAACGACATTGTGGCATATAAATAAAATTTTCGCGGACGTGAATTTTTTAACAATTGTGGATATCGTATAAAATTGAGGTGTCCAGAAAGCTACCCACCAGGGAAATATTACTAAATCCGGTTTGGAATAAATTATTTTTATAGCGGTTTTAATCCATGTCAGCGGATTAATGGAATCAAGTATTGACAATGCTCCTCGTGGTTTAAAAGCGAATTTGCTCGGATCGATATCTGTTTTACCCGGATAAAGGATTTTCGGGTATTGTCTTTTAAAAGTGATAAATAATACATCGTGCTTTTTTGATAAGTTCTCAAAAAGGAGAGTTGTATGGTGCGAAATCCCTCCTCGGTACGGGTATGTGGGGCCTATTAAACTTATTTTCATAAAGATTTATTTATTATCAAGATATTGAGATTTAATTTTTTTAAAATTATCGATTTCCAGTTCCAATTCTTTTAAAGCGATTGGGAGCTTATTTGTGGATTCGATGTTGATGTTCCTGATTTTATCCTTGAGTTTGTCCGCAAAAGAAATATCATCTTCGACTCTTTGTTGTAATGCTATAGAAAGGTCGTTATAAACCTGAGCCAGCCTAAATTTGAAATCACCTTCACGGAACGATATTTTATTACCGTATGTACCGTCGATTAATGAATTAATTGATTTTTTCAACCTGAATAGCGGCCCAACGAATTGATTTGATGCCTGAAGCCCGAAATATAATGATGTACCGATATTAATTACAATAATAGCTAAAATCATGGATAGGATATAAACATACGATGACATTTCTATTTCTTTTGTATTCTGTGAAAGATTGTTCACTATAAACCAAATAACGCATAAAAAGAAAATCGAGTTAACAATAACTGATAAAACAGGCAAAAACATGTATTTGAATTGGAATTCCTTGTCTATAAGAAGCCGTCTTTTTTTATACGATGTTTTCATAATGGATCCTATTTTTTAAATTGTAAAAATCATAACAGAATTTTGCGTCTACGACAAATGCTTGATTTTTTATATAATATTAAAAAAAAAGAGAGATTTCAATATTTAGAAATCTCTCTTTAAATTATTTATATTGTTAAAAATTATTTTACCGTATCAAGACCTTTTAGCTCATCGGTACTGAGAATCTTATCGAGATCAAGCAACATCATTAATCTATCGCCTATTTTCCCAACACCAAACAGGAATTTTGTATCAACACCTGAAACAGTTGGTGGTACATCATCGATATTTTTACTTGATAATCTTAAAACTTCAGAGACAGAATCGACAATTACCCCGATTGTCCTTCCCTGAACCTCAACTACTATGATTCTTTCGTTTTCTTTTTCTCCACAAGGTGTTATATCGAATCGCTTGCGTAGGTCGATTACAGATACCACTGTGCCGCGCAGATTGATTAATCCTTCAACAAAAGAAGGAGCTTTGGGAACATGGATTATTTCCACGACTCTTATAATTTCGCGAACCTGTTCGATATTAACTCCGTATTCTTCTTTACCGAGTTTGAAAGTAACAAGCTGAAGTTCTTTTTCTGTTTCTATTTTTGCCATGATATAATCAACCTCCATTTATGAATTATTAAGAAAAATATGATCTGTTTATTTTTTCGGAAAAATCTGAAAAAGATTAAGAAAATTCTTTAATAAATCATAAATGCTGAAAAAATGTGTTAACCGATATCCAAATGCTGAATTAGTAGAGTCTTAAACGCTATTACATCTAAGAAACCGTCTTCTGTCGCTTCTTTGTATTCATTTCTGAGTTTTTCTAAACACTCACAGAAAAAAGTATTCAAATGACTCAATTCTTTATCGGAAAGAGTGGTGTGAAAAAGAATCTCTATTTCATCTTTTATTTCACATAGGAGTGAATCCAGCTTATTCTGATTAAAATTTTTATCGCCATTAAATAAATGATCTAAAAAAATCTGAAGAGATTGCAGGTCTATATATTGTAAATCCCAGTTGTTCTTTGTTATTTTGTTGGCATATGACGTCATAAAAATGGAGCATAAAGATAATTTATTTTCATAGTCATACCATCTGATATCATTGTCTGATTTTAAAATAGAAATACCAAATCCATTTGTGATTAAGTTTGTCAGAAAAAAAGCCTGGTTTATTCTGTCCTGAGTAAGACTAATTTCAGCAACTGATCGAAAATCCCTGTAGTTGTTGCAGTCATCTTCTGTTTTTCCCGCAAAAAACAACGGTTTAGTTTTCTGGATACCTTTTAAAGTTTCTCTCAGAGGAAAATCCAGAATCTCTAATCCTAATGAGAAATTCCGGTTTAAACTTTCTATTACCGGAAAAGAATTTTTTCTGAGATTTAGAATAGAATTCCATCCGATTGAAAAGAGCTGTTCCATCCATCGGGAATTGATTTCATCGATACCCTTTGTTTCATCTTCATTGCTGATTGTTTCCAGCCCGATATTGATGATTCCTGTAGCTTTGGCAATTTTCTCCTTAAACGATGTGTGGTTACTAAGAGTAAATCGATCCGCGACAATAACTTTGTTGGTTACTCTCGCGAGATTTAAACTTAGATCCTCAAGAGTTGCGAAATCTTCGATCCTGTTGAGGATTTTTGTTATAAATAAATCTTTTGTTCCACCGAGCCTTATAGGATAAAAACTTTTTTGTATTTTACCGTTTTTCTTTTCTGAAAAATCTTTTTTAGGTATTTCGGCAATCTCTTCGGGTAATATTCTGCGGTAAATATTTAAGGCATCTTCAAGATCGGGTATACCTTTTTCTCCGAGCCGTTCCTGCGCGTTAATAAATGAATCTTCTTCAAGTTCAGCATCGATTCCCCAAATAATCATTTCCATAATCGAATTAAAAAGCTGGTTATCAGTAGATAAAAGAACAGATAAAAATTTCTTTATTACATCTTCCGTCCCTTTTTTTATGAATTCAATAAAATATATTCCGTCGAAAGTGAACGAAGGCAACCCTTCAATAGATTCACCATAATCATCGGTTCCTTCGTATGGTTTGTAGACTCTAATGAATTGTTTTAGAGAAAGTATAATAAGATCTAAATCGGATGTCTGGAACCATTTAGCTATTTTTTCCTCACCGCATTTAAGAAGGATTTTAAACCATTGATATACTTTTTTGATATTAAGAGTATCTCCGTTCCACCATTCAATATCAAAAATGAAATGTGTTTGATCCGGAGAACATAATGCTAACAGGGGAAGAGACTTTTTTATTCCGATTTCTTTGATTGTCCAATAGAACTCTTCTTCAGGTAATGTCTGGATAATATGTTTACGATTTGAAATAAGTGACAATATAGGAACTCTGAATTTTGGTTCAGATGTGAGAAGAACATGAAGTTTATCATCGTCGGAAAGTTTAGATAAAAAAGCCTGTGCCTTCTTTTTACCCTTTGATAATATCTTTTTTCCTGTTATTTTTGATCTTGTAAAAGGACTTATTTTTTTCTCATCAGCCATAACTCACCTGAAATATAAAAATTTAACCTTATTAAAGCTATTTGACTCATAAAAGATTTATAAGCTTAAAATTACCTTTGTTCTTGACCAAAAATCATGCAGGGTATTCTTGCTTTTTGTGATAAAGAGAAAAAATGCGTCAATAAATAAGAATACAAATAATATAGAATATAGAAATTTCATGTTAGTGCTTATTCCAAACCGGTGATATTCATTTAAAAATTCAAATAAAGATGTGAAATGCTGAGTTCCCATTCCTGCAGAGAGTTTGTTAAAATAAGCTATAAGTCCGAAAGAATAAAAGAAGCCAATTAAAAATCCGATTATATGGCGTAAAAATGCCTGGAGTAAATTTGGTCTTTTGTTTTGAGTCGATCTGGTTTCAATTTCCATAGCCATTTGCCCGGGAGTTTGACCGGCTTTATATGTAAAAATCATGAAATAAATAACATAAAATACAAATGCGACATTAATTAGACTTACTGCCATAGTCGGATTAAAAAAGAAATATGCGGTAGCAAGGAAAATTACATATATCGACAGAAGAACAATCGCGTCGATAACAAATCCTCCTAATCTTTTTGAAAGTGGTGCCGGATGTACGGTTTTACCGATAGGAGTTGTTTCCAGTTTTTCAATGCATTTATCACAGTATACTTTGTATTGATATGCTACGGCGGTGCAATCTTTGCACATTTTTTTACCGCAGATATCACATTCCCAAATTGTTTGGTTATCCTGGTGTTCGGTACATAAAGTTTTTTTATCTTCAGATTCTATTTTGCCCATATAAAAGACCTTCCTGATTATTGATTTATAATATTAGATATTAATCGGTTAAAATTTAGATCATTTTATTAATATTGGATAGCAAAATCAAGTTCTTAAATTTTTTATTATTTGATTTTGTATTTGTTATAATTTAACATGGTTATAAATATCAGTAAAAATTATTACAAAGGGAACAGGATGGGTAAAAAATCGCGTCTCAAATTGGAAAAAAACAATCTAATTTCCAATAATGTTAATATTAAACCAAATTCATCGAGAATTCATTATTTGTTACTTGGATTTATAATATTACTTGGGCTTTTAATTCGGTTATATTTTATATCTGCGGATATGCAGGTGAAAGTATCTCATTTTCCCCAGAAGGGGATTGGATACGGTAACGAGAATTTACTCGGATGGGATGGTGTCCGCTATGATTGGATTGCACAAAATTTAATCGATGGTAAAGGATATGGTTATTATCCGGATAAACCGGATGCCTGGCGCCCGCCGGGATACCCGTTCTTTATAGCCGCTGTTTATTATCTATTCGGTAAAGATTATTATATGGTTAGATTTTTTCAGGCTTTTTTTTCAGCAATGATAATACTCTTTGTTTATTTGATCGGAATCAGGATTATGAACCGGACATACGCCCTTGTTTCCGCTTTGATAACAGCATTGTATTACGATTTGACAGTCTATCCATTGATATTTTACGGAGAAGTTCTGTTTGCGTTTTTCGCTACATTTACTATCTGGTTATTTTATAAAATTCAGGATTATGATGCACTGAATATGAAAAGAATTATAATCTTGATAATATCCGGATTTTCAGCGGGTTATGCGTCACTTATTAGACCGAACTTTTTCCCGGTACTTTTTTTTGTATTTCCGGCTATGTTTATATTGGATAAAAATAAAATGTTGTCCGCTAAAAAAATTTTAATAGTCTGTGTGGGTCTGTTGATTATCTTGTTGCCATGGTCTGTAAGAAATACGATTCTCACAGGTAAACCAACATTCATTTCGACAAACGGCGGTTTGAATTTCGCGATAGGATTTTCCGAAAGAGCGGACGGTTTCTTCAGGACCGATCAGGGACGCTTTACCGCCGAAGAATCGAAAATCGGTGAGGAAAAAGGATATGGCGCAGTAGCGAAAAAGTTTATATTAGATCATCCCATAAAGGCACTTGTTTTATTTCTTAAAAAGATTGTGATTCAAATTTTTTATCCTTCTTATAAAAGTTTTGTATTGTTCATAAATTCAATTCCGATTCCGCTTATATCATATATGCCTTTTATTCTTATTATATTTTTATCCGGATTTATATGGAGTTTATATTCACGTAAAACATGTTTTGTTATTCTGAATGCATATCTGATAGGTTATATTATCGTGGGTGCATTGTTCTTTTATATGGGAGACAGGCAAAGGATACCGCTAATAGCTCCGATAAGTATATTAAGCGGTTTTTTTATTGAAAAAATGGTATTGTTGATAAAAGAGCAGATGAAATAGATCAGTTTTCAGTGGTTTTATGAGATTTATTTTGTTTTTCCGCAATTCGCAAGATATCGGAAAAATTATTCCAGAAATTTTTATGGGAAGTAATTTCAAGAACGGTATTGCGAAGTATATTGCTTATAACTTCCTTGTTATATTTTTTCATTTCTTTGTCGGCGGTTATCCAGAACCTTTTTCTCGAATGAACGCCGTTAAAAGAATATTCGATGTAAAAATTTTCTTTGATTTCATTATCCCTTGAAATTTTGATATAGCAGATTTGCTCTTCCATGTTTTCTACCTTCTGTTATATATGTTTTAATATATTCGGCAGAAAACTCATATAATTAATTTTTACGATCAGTAATATGGAAATAATGCGTAATCCACTGTATCGCTAAATAATCGGTACATAAACTCAGTTATGATTCTTAATCGCCATATTTTTAATGATATGATCAGCTTCTTTAAAATCATTTTCATCAAAAAACTGGTTTTTCATAACCTGACTATTTATTTCAGCCTGCTTTTTGTTTCTCATACCTATGAGCGCGCATGTTATACCAGGTTGGCTGATTGTCCATTCAATAGCCAATTGAGTAACCGAGCTGTTTTTTCTATCCGCTAAATCTTTTAGTTTGTTGACTGTTTCAATGTAATTCTCGAATTTTTTATTTTGAAACTTTGGGTCGCTTTTTCTTAAATCACCTTTAGGAAATGTATCTGTTTTTGAAAATTTCCCAGTCAATAAACCCCTACAAAGGGATCCGTATGTTAAAGTTGAAATTTTATTTTCAATACAATATGGAAGGATATCGGCTTTAATTTCCTGTTCAAACATATTAAATGGCGGTTGTACGCAATGAAGCTTTCCATAAGAAGATATTTTTTTTATCTGCGAAACATTATAATTACTAACCCCGACAGCTCTTATTTTGCCCATTTTGAAGAGATCATTAAGTGTTCTCATCGTTTCCTCGAGTGATGTATTCGGGTCCGGCCAGTGAACCTGGTATATGTCGATATAATCTGTCTGAAGTCTATTAAGTGAATCATCGATTTCTTTAAGGATTCTATTGCGGGAAGAATTTCTTCGGATGCGTTCGTTGTCATCCCATTCAAGGCCGAATTTTGTGGCAATTATGATATCGTCCCTTCGATTAAGTGATTTTAATGTTCTTCCAACAATTGATTCTGATTTGCCGAAACCATAGACAGGAGCAGTATCGATAAGATTGACGCCGTTCTCAAGTGCTGTTTTAATCGCTTCTATGGATTCATTTTCTTCAGATCCACCCCACATCCATCCACCTGTAACCCAAGTACCAACTCCGATAGGAGTAACTTTTATATTGGTATCTGATATTGTCCGGAGTTCCATAAATGTCCTCTTTAAATTAAGATAGTTGAAAATTTTGCTGATTATAAATAAAAAATAATTAAACCTGATTTGTCATATTATATCAATTAAAATGGATTTTTTTTAAAAAATATATAAAATAAGATTTGCCTTTAAAAATTCAACGAGTTTGGGAACATGAAGATAAATAAATCAAATAATTTAGAGTTAAGTACTTTTGAGTTAGGGCGTATGAAAAATCTTCAGAAAGCGCTTTTACCTCGAAGTTGTCCGCATTGCAAAAATATGCCTGTGGCGGCTAATAATATAATGAAAGATCATATAGGCGGAGATTTTTATGATTTTACCCGTCCCGATTTATGTCACTGGGGATTTTTCGTGGGCGATGCCACAGGACATGGACTGCTTGCCGCGGGTGTAGCCGCTACAACATATGGATTGATGCAGCATATGTGCGAGGATAACAATTCTCCTGCGGATGTGCTTTTAAAATTGAATAAATCATTGTTCGCGCTTAACAATAGGGTTAAAGAAATACCGTTTCCTTTTTCAGCGAGTTCATTTTACAGTATTTTGGATTTGAAAACCGGCTCATTGAATTATGCTAACGCGGGACACCCGGCACCGATTCTTATTGATAAAGAAACAGGCAAAAGCAAGTTTCTCGAACCGACAGGAACTCCGATGGGGTTTTCGAAAGAATGGGCTATACAAGAAGTAAATATACCCGATGTAAAAGGAACAAAACTTGTAATTTATACCGATGGAATTATTGCGGATGGTAACTCGGGCGGATTTGATATTTACGAACTAAAGGAATATATTGAAACCCTTTATGATAAAACATCAAAAGGAATTGTCGATTCGATTATTAATGAATCGAAAAAAAGAGTTAAAGGAAAATATACAGACGATGTTACTGTAATAGCAGTGGATTTGTCGCTTATAGACCTTACTTGTGATAACTGTATCGGTGATCCGGAAGATGATAGATGTAGTAAATACGCAAGACAATCAGGCATTATTCGCAAGAGTGAGAGATAATATTTTCTTAACGCCTGCGTTAAAAAGTTTTTCAGAACAAAAATATATTGTACTTCCGGTTGACTTTACGTCGTCAATCAGAATTAAAGATTTATCCTGTAATAAAAATTTCTTATTTATTTTAAATACGCCCGCGAGATTATTCAGCCTTTCCGTTCGATTTAGCGAAACTTGCTGATGTTTATGATATTTCCTGAATAGAACATTGGTTTTGATGGGAATCTTACTCCATTTGGAGAGTTCTTTTGCGATCAATTCGGATTGGTTGAACCCTCTTTCCCTTAGCCTTGTTTTTGAAAGCGGAACGGGTACAATATAATCATAACTTTTGAGGTCGATATTTTGAAGAGCTATAAAATCAAGTAAAAATATACTTAAAGGATAAGCTATGTAGTGTTTATGGTTATATTTCAATTGATGAATCAATTCTTTAAGAATACCTTCATATGGGCCTGCACTGAGAAAAATAATATTCGGGATCGGTTTATTTAAACAACTTTTACAAATAAACGGGGTTTTCTCGGCAACAGGCGCTTCTTTGTTGCAAATAACGCAAACTTTAACGATATGTTTCATCAACTGTTCATGACAGTTGGAACATAAATATTTTACAGGAAAAGCCTCCAGGTATTTATGGCAAAACTGGCATCGCAAAGGGTATAAAAAATTGACTGAATTATAAAATAATGGAACCAGAAACCGTTTGCTAATAAAATCAAATGAAAGCATAAATTTATCTTTTTTATTTTTTTTGATAGAATAATTTGATATAAATTTATCACAAAAATTAATATATGAAAAATATTTATTAAATTCAAATAATTGGAGGCATTTGTGAAAGATAGGAATTACGATCATCATCAAATTGAGTCTAAATGGCAGGATTTTTGGGACACGAATGAGGTTTTTCAGATAAATAAAAATACTGATAAGGAAAAGTATTATATTTTGTGCATGTTCCCATATCCCTCTGGTGTGTTGCATATGGGGCATGTGATAAATTATACCATAGGCGATGTTCTTGTTAGATTTAATAAAATGCTTGGAAAAGAAGTGCTTTCACCAATCGGCTGGGATTCTTTCGGGTTACCGGCTGAAAATGCCGCAATCAGGGCGGGGATTCATCCGAGTGTCAGTATTCGAAATAATATAAACCGGATGCGCGAACAGATGAAAAAAGCGGGCTGGGGATATGATTGGTCACGCGAAATAGCCACAAGTCATCCGGGATATTATAAATGGACACAGTGGCTATTCCTTCAGTTTTACAAACAGGGATTGGCTATTCGTAAAAAAGCGCCTGTTAACTGGTGTCCAAACGATCAGACGGTACTTGCAAACGAACAGGTGCAGAATGGATGTTGCGAACGATGCGGGACTGAAGTTGAGCAAAAAGACCTTAAACAGTGGTTTTTTACAATGAGCAAATTTGCGCAGAGGTTGCTTGACAATAATAGTAAATTATCGCAATGGCCTGAAAAAGTGATAAAAATGCAGCAGGAATGGATTGGGAGATCAGAAGGAGCGAGAATCGATTTCTGTGTTACGGAAACAGGAGACAAATTACCTGTGTTTACAACAAGGCCCGATACGGTATTTGGTGTAACGTTTATGTCAATGGCACCCGAACATCCAATGATTGAAAAACTTGTGAAAGGTACTCCGCAAGAAGAGAAAGTAATGGAATCCGTAAGGAAGATGCGCGCGATTGGTACTTCCGCAAAAGAGAGAATCGGGCTTGAAAAAGAAGGTGTTTTTACCGGATTTCATGTAACTAACCCTGTTAATGGAGATAAAGTACCTTTATGGGTTGCCAATTTTGCCCTGATGTCATATGGAACAGGGGCGGTGATGTCGGTTCCTGCACACGACCAGCGCGATTATGAATTCGCCCAAAAATATAATTTACCGATAAAAGTCGTTATAAAACCGCAAGATATAGAACTCGATCCGTTAAGCATGAGCGAAGCATATGTTAGTGAAGGATTTCAGATAAATTCCGCCCAATTTGATGGTTTACCGAATAAAGATGCTATGGGAAAAATAACACAATGGCTTGACGAAACAGGACGCGGAGCGAAAACAATAAATTATAGTTTACGGGATTGGCTTTTGTCGCGTCAGCGGTATTGGGGTGTACCGATTCCAATCGTATATTGTGAGAAATGTGGTGAATTGCCTGTATCTGAAGATAGTTTGCCCGTACTTTTGCCTGAGAACGTCGAATTTCGGCCTACAGGCGAAAGCCCTCTGGCACGTTGTGAAGAGTTTATGAATACTACTTGCCCTAAATGCGGTAACAATGCCCGGCGTGATCCGGATACGATGGATACTTTTGTCGACTCATCATGGTATATGTACCGGTATGTATCGCCAAGGGTGGAAGATAAGATTTTCGATTCAGCCGACGTAAATTCATGGTGCCCGGTAGAGTTTTATATAGGCGGAATAGAACACGCTACGATGCATCTTATATACAGCAGGTTTTTTACAATGGTTATGCATGATATCGGATTAACAAATTTCGATGAACCGGCGAAAAGATTATTCTGTCAGGGAATGGTATGTAAAGTTGCTCATTATTGCTCCAATTGTAAATGGATTGCCGAATCGGATGTGGATGGTGGAAAATGTAAGATATGCGGTTCTGCTGTTCAGTCTGAAGTGGCAAAGATGAGCAAGACAAAACTAAATACTGTTAGTCCCGATGAAATCATGGAAAAATACGGCGCGGATACAATGCGCATGTATATTTTGTCTGATACACCTCCTGACCGAGAACAAGTCTGGAACGAAGAAGGCGTTATCGGAACGAATAGGTTCATCCGCAGGTTGTGGGACATGGTGATGCAGAAAATAGATCTCATTAATAATTCTGTGGATGGTAGTACGGAAAACGATAAAAAATTATTAAGGGCGATACATCGCACAATTCAGTGCGTAACCGCTGATTTTAATTCAACTATGCAATTTAATACAGCTCTCGCGAGAATATATGAACTGGTAAACGAAATTAAATCCTCTGAAAATGTGTCTTCGGGAACCTTAAAGGAGGCTATAGAGACATTGCTGAAACTTTTATATCCGATAACACCGCATATTTGCGAGGAATTATGGGTTATGATCGGCAATAAACCTTCATTAGCAGATGCTTCATGGCCTGAATTCAATCCTGAGGCATTGAAGGAAACAGAAGCAACGGTTATTATTCAGATAAACGGAAAGTTACGGTCTAAAATAGTTGTTCCGGTAGGAACAATGGAAGAAGATCTGAAAACAATTGCGTTTGCCGATCATAAAATTCAACCTTTTCTTGAAGGTAAACAGATTGTAAAGACAATTATTGTACCGGATAAACTTGTAAATATTGTTGTAAGGTAAAATAGGAGAGCAAAATAATTTTAACTAAGGATGAGAAATATATATTTGTTATCCTGATTACATCTATCATCGCGGGAGTTATAATTAAAGAATTTTTCAGTGATGCGATAGTTTCCCACGAAGATAAATATTGCGCGAATGTATCTAAAATAGATAATCATTCATATCGAAACTTAAAAGTTGATTTAAATGAGGCAACACTCCAAGTTCTGGATTCTTTACCTTGGATAGGTGAAAAGACAGCAATGAAAATAATTGAATTCAGGAAAAAAAACAGGTTTAATAGTGTGGACGATTTGAAAAAGGTGGACGGTATTGGGGATAAGAAATTCCAGCAAATTAGAAAAATGGTTTATGTAAAAGGAAAATAATTATGGCTGAAAATACATGGGGACAGAAACTGAAACGGACATTAACGGCTTTTTTGCCTATATCAGTAATGCGCAAAGGATCGTGTACAAGATGCGGCGAATGTTGCAAACTCCCGAATGTGTGCCCATTCCTTGGGTTTGATAATGAAGGGTTGGCAATCTGCAAGATATATCCGATAAGGCCGATGAATTGTAGAAAGTATCCGCGAACGCAAAATGAACAGGTATGTCAAATATGTGGATACAATTTTGCGGAAGAAAAGGAAATGGAAGAGGTATTGACAACATGATTTGTACGAGATGCGGGTATCAGCAAATCGGGGGAAGCCTTTGCTCAAAATGCGGTTCCAGGTTAAAGAAATCGAAATATAAAATGGCACATAACGAACGAATAAGTCATGAAAAAGCTGTTGAATCCCATGCTGTGCCTGCGGAAAAGAAATATTCATTCAAGAATGAAACTTTGCCACCACCGCCGGAAATGGTTCGGCGAAAGATGAATGAAAAAGAAAAATTCAGACGCAAAGGATTAGTATTAATTATATTCTGGATAAAGAACCTGGTTTTTAGGGCGGTGGAGTCAGTAATTTTTTGTGGTGCGTTTCATGGTGGAATATGGTTGTTAATAACTCTGGCGAATTTTTTTGGAGGGTTTGTCGCTCCGGAAAAAGAGATTCACTTTGACTTAATGATAATCAACCAGTGGGAATATATTGCTTTTGTAATTATTACTGTTCTGACATTCAGAAAAAGGTGGGGGCTTTAGGTGATATTTTTGTAAATAAAGTATAAAAAAAACGAAAAATACCGATAATAAAATTATGAATCAAGAACAATTTTATAATCAAGAGATGCTTGAAGCTGTCTTAAAAGGGCTTGGCGAATCTATCTGTATTATCGGCAAAGATCTAACCATACAATGGGTAAACAGTGAATTCGAGAAACATGGCGGATCTCTTGATCAAATAAAAGGAAAAGTTTGTTTTGCGACGTTTTATCATAGAGAATCGGAATGTATAGAATGTCCAACCAGAAAAGCTTTCCAGACCGGAGAAGTAATCAGGGCTATTCAAATCGGTTACGATAACAGGATTTATGAAGTAACCGCTTCGCCAATAAGAAATAAAAATGACGAAATACTTTATGTTGTAGAGTTAACGCGTGACATTACTGAAAAAAGGATGCTTCAGGAAAAACTTCAGGCATCAAATGAGAATCTTGCTCAAAGAATCAATGAGTTGAAAGGGCTGTATTCATTAAGTACCGAGGCAATGAAAGTTACACAAGAAAAAAGAATCTATAAAGAATTGACCAGAATCGCAGTGGAAGCGTTACCAGGGAAAAGTATACTTACAATAATTGCCGCGGATTCATATTCAGACCAGGGATTTACTATCGAAAGCTATTTCTCGTCAATGAAAAGAGGCAATAATTCCATAATCGATAAATATTCTGAAATATTGAAATCCCTTGATCAATATGATGATTTGAGTGAAGATAATTTAGAAAGAATTTTTTCAAAAATAAATTCGAATATCTTAAAGGGAACAGTTCATATCCCGATAGAAATTCAAGATAAGGTAGAGGCGATTTTCAGCGTATTTTTATTTGATGGCAATTCATTTAATGATGATGAAAAGAACTTTTTACATGAACTTTCAAAACAGCTGTATTTTGTCCTTCAGCGCAGATACCTTGAAAGACAGATTGTTCAGAGTGCTAAACTCGCAGCCGCAGGTGAACTTACCGCAACGATAGCACATGAAATCCGAAATCCTCTATATGGAATAAAAAGTTGTCTTGAGATTTTATCATCTGATTATCCGGCGATAGACGAAGAACTGAATAATATTTTGAATTTGTCTATGGAAGAAGTAAACCGGATAACCGGGTTGCTAAATCAATTGTTGACATTCTGTAAGGTGGCTGAAGAGAAAATGGAGCGTGTCAATATTAATGATTTGATAAAAGATATTCTTATTATCAGTTCCAATCGTTTTAAAAATCATTCAATAAGTGTGGAACGTTTTTTTGATTTGATACCGGAAATGGAAGTTTCTCCTAATTTAATAAAACAGGTGTTCCTCAACATAATAAATAACGCAATAGACGCAATGCCAAAAGGTGGTGAACTGAAAATTTCCACTTCCTTAAAGAAAAAGCATGTTTTGATCTCCTTCTCTGATACAGGTAAGGGTATTGCGGAAAACAGGCTTGATAAAATTTTTCAACCGTTTTATACTACAAAAAAAGAAGTACATGGTGTTGGGCTTGGTTTATCAGTAAGTTATGGGATAATAAAACGGCATAATGGAGAAATAAAAGTTAGCAGTAACGTGAAAAACGGGACTGTATTTACAATAATTTTACCTGTGAAACAGGATAAATCCCATGAATAACACAAATGATAAAAGAAAAATTCTTATTGTTGATGACGAAAAACTTATAAGAATGACTCTGTCACGCATTATAACTTCTGCGGGTTACGAAGTAGAAACCGCAGAAGATGGCGAAACAGCAAAAAAACAGATAAACGAAAAACATTATGATCTTGTTATAACCGATCTTGTTATGAAATCTGTTGGAGGAATCGAGGTTCTTCATCATGTTAAAGAGATTTCACCAGATACTATTGTAATAGTGATGACAGCTTATGCTTCAATGGAATCGTCTCTTGAGGCGTTAAGACAGGGCGCATATGATTATATTTTAAAACCATGTAATAATGAAGAAGTTCTTATGCGGATCCAGAAAGGATTGGAGAAAAAAGATATTGTAGAGAAACTTCATGAATCGGAAAAGAAACTTGCATTATCAAGGCTTGCGGTAGCATTGAACCATGAAATAAATTCTCCATTAACCGCAATGATAGGCAATACCGAAGTATTACTTATGAAAAAGAATGATTTTAGTAGTGAAGCTTATAAACTTCTTGAGAACATTATAGAAGCGGGAAACAAAATTAAAGAAATAGTTTCAAAGTTGAGAAATATTGAAGACGCTCCTGTTATTGATTACGCAAGCAACGCGACGATGATCGACCTGAAATCACCCGTACCCCATCCGGCAATTGAAAGTAAACCCACTGTACTTGTAGCTGATGATGAGGAACTTATACTTGAATTATTTCATACGGTTCTTGAAGATGAATATGAAGTATGTTCGGTATTAAACGGCGATGAATTATTACAGGTTGTGAATCAAAGGATTTCTGAAGGCAATAGACTCGATATATTTTTTCTTGATCTATATATGCCCGGACACAACGGTCTTCAAATATTCAGAGAACTTAAAAAAATCAATCCTGAGGTAAAAGTTTGTTTTATAACAGGATATATCAATGACGATCTGGTAAAACAAGCAATGGAAGAAGGCGCAATAGGTTATTTATATAAACCTTTTAAAATAAGTGATATATTGGAATTTATCAAAAAAAATGTAAACCAATAGTTTATAAATAGTATTCCCGTTTATGACGGAAATTACCAATAATATAAATCAATGCCGATCCTGCAATAAATCCGCCGACATGTGCCCACCAGGCGACACCACCATAAATCGGATTCGCGGTTGTTCCGCTCAAGAATTGGATCAAAAACCAAAATCCGAGAAAAAAGAAAGCAGGAACCTCGATAAACTGGATAAATACAAATATCGGTACAAGAACAAGAATTCTTGCGTGTGGATATAAAAGAAAATATGCTCCCATTACAGCGGCAATAGCTCCGCTTGCTCCAATGGTGGGTAGTTGAGAATGAATATTTAAAAGGATATTGAATCCGCCTGAAAAAAATCCGCCAAATAAATAAAAAACAAGATAAAAAGTATGCCCCAAATAATCCTCTACGTTATCCCCGAATATGTATAATACCCACATGTTACCGATAAGGTGAAGCCATCCGCCATGAAGGAACATCGAACTAAAAAATGGAATCATCTGCTCAACAAAAGAAAAATGTTGGGAAATTTCCGGATTTGTGTACCTTATAGGTACAATACCGAAATAATAAAAAAAACTTTTTAAATGTGTATGGGGAAGCATAAGCTCAAAAATAAAAAAAATCAAATTCAGAGCGATTATCGAATAATTTACAAAAGGCATTTTTTCTGAAGGAATGTTATCTCTAATAGGGATCAAAACGTTATCCTTTATTTTTTTTAGTACGCGATGTTATATGTTAAAAAAACAAATTGCAAAAGAAAAGAAAAAGAAGTATTTTCTCTTGTAACAAAGGATTTTTAATGATTGAAAAATTTAAGTTTTTTATTTACGGACATATCGATTCAATTTTAGTATCCATTGTTTATATATTCATATATTTATATTCGATTACTCATATCCCGGAACTTGTAATACCGCCGCACGGTACTGATCCATTTTGCTTTGATATTATCACAGATATTATATCAAAACAGGGGATTATGTTGAAACTCTTTCCAACATATTTCTTTTCACCATTAGATGCCTATTTTTTGTTGATCATTAAATACTTTGCGAATAATGTAGTGTATTTTTTCCGTTTGGTAATATTTATTCAGATGTGTTTTTTCCTGATATCAGCAATATATTTAAGAAAAACACTGGAAATTCTTTTTCCTGGATTTATTGCCCGGCTCGGTTTCTATTTACTATGCGTTTATCCTCCTATAATATTTCAATCAATGACGCCCGTTAAGGATATTATTGCGCTATCATCTTTAATATTGAGTATTTACAATATAATCGCCTTTAATACGGATGGGAAAATAGGTAGAATTGTAATAACGGGGTTTTTTTTAAGTATCGCGATGAATATGCGCTCGACATTATTTTTCCTTATACCAACGTTTGTAATATTTATTTACCAGAGAAAAAATCTGAAACATATACTTATCTTTTTAATTAGTTCGATGATTTTTATACTCCCTTTTTCTTTAAGGAACCTTATTGTAGGTAAAGAGTTTTGTCTTCTTAGCTCGGTTGCCGGTATCCATCTTTATATAGGAAACCATTCAAATGCGCTTGGAGTTTATACATTTGTAAGAGGAGTGCGCCCGTCCACTTTCGGTCATTATTTCGATACGAAACGAGTGGCTGAAAGCGAGCTACGAAAGAAATTAACTGATTCCGCAGTAAATAAGTACTGGAAAGATAAAGCATGGGATTATATATCTAAAAATCCAATAAGCGCTTTAAAATTGTATATAAAAAAATTGATCTTTGTATCAAATGTTGAAGAAATATCAAATAATTATGGGTTGGATTATTTCAGATCAAATTATTTGCCGTTTAAACTTATGAACTATCCTTTTTCATTTGGTATTTTGTTTGTCCTGGGTATTCTTGGATTCAGATTCTCGAAAATTAAGTATAAATGGTTTTTTGCCTCAAATTTTCTGATAATCTTTTTTTTATCCGCGATAATTTTTGTTACCTCAAGGTATAGGCTTCCTCTGGTAATATTTTTGATGATAGGCACTTGCGGGTTTATAAAATCTGTTATAAAAAAAGAAATAATATTATCCGCAAAACACCTGTTTCCAGCCTTAATACTAACAATGATTACATATTATCCTGTTTTCAAAATTAAGAATAAATTTTATCAGAACTCAGAAAAAAAACATTTTTACAGTGCGGGAATATACGCAAAATACAAAATTATGGATAGGATGGAATTTAATAGATATTACACAAGACTGAAAAAAGATTATTTACGTAAATTTAAAGCTGAAAATTTAATGTGATTATTCGATTTCGACAATAGTGACTCCCAAACCGCCTTCGCATTCGTTTCCATTTCTGAAATTCTTTATCTGTGGGTGTTTAGATAAAAATTCTATAACGGCGTTTTTCATTCGTCCTGTTCCAAATCCGTGAATTACGGTAAAAGACTTAAATCCTCTTAAAATAGAATCGCTTAGATGCTTATCTAATTTTGGAATTGCATCATCGACATATAATCCGCGTAAGTCAAGAACAGGACTATATCCTGAATTTCCTGACTTATTTATGTGAATACTAAATACAGGGCTTTTCTTTTTTATATCTTCTTTAACCGCGGCAGATAAATTTGATAAAGGAACTTCGATTTGAGTATTATCGGATAATACGATTGCTTTTTTCTTTTTATCGCTTATTGACAATATTTTACATTTATTCATAAATGGTGCTACTATGGCTATGTCTCCAACATTCCATTTAATTTCAGGCGTTTTTGTTTTGTGATCTTCCTCGATTTCTTCCGGTTCGTCAATAAGCTGAGACTGGATATCCGTATAATCCTTCCTGATTTTTTGATAATGCTGATCGAGTTTTCTTCTGGACTGTTTCAGTTGATTTCTATCTGGTGATTCAAGTTGAGAAACTTTTAATTCAAATTCTTTTTTTATTTGTTTAATGGAATCATTCATTTCAGATAATTTTTTCGCGAGAACCAAATTTTTTTCTTCTTCGAATTTCAGTAATTTGTCTTTATATCTTTTTGATAAAATCTGAAATGTTTTCCGCTCGTCAGTATATTTAGCGCATTCTTCAATTAACTTGGTTTTTTCAGTATGGAGTTGTTTTATTAATAGATCAAGATCGGCCGGACTGTTGCCAATAAGGCTATTTGCCTTTGCTAAAATATCTTTTGAAATCCCGAGGTTTTTCGCTATTTCCAGCGCATTGCTTGAACCGGGTATATTCATAACAAGTGTATATGATGGTTTTGAAGTGGATACATCGAATAACATGGATGCGTTTCTAACGCCTATTTTGTTTGACGCAAAAAGTTTAAGCTGAAAAAGGTGAGTATTGGCAACAGTAAAAAATTTTTTTTCGATTAATTCTTCGAGTATAGCTATTGCCAGAGCCGCACCTTCAATCGGATCGGTGCCTGTTCCCAACTCGTCTATTAAAACCAATGAATTATGGTTTTTTTTGGAAATAATTTCATTTATACGAATTATATGTGAAGAAAAAGTGCTCATATCATTTTGCAAACTTTGTTCGTCGCCGATATCACTATATATTGCCTCAAAAACAGGGAAGAATGAACCTTCACTTACCGGAACAGGCAGGCCGCTCTGGAATATGAGGCATAAAAGGCCTATCGTTTTTAACGAGACGGTTTTCCCACCCATATTGGGACCTGTGATAATTACGGTATTATTATCTTCATCAAGGTCTATGTTAAGGGGAACAGTTTTATTTTTCAGTCTGGCTAAAAGTAGAGGATGGTATCCGTTTATTATCCGTAATTTTCTGTCGGAAGAAATAAACGGTGATATCATATTATATTCTATAGCGAGTTTTGCTCCGGCAAAAAGCATTTCTAATTCCGATATCGGTTCGATCATCTGTTTTAAGGATGCTATATCGTCACGGACAAGATTGCTGAGAAATTTTTTTATTCGCAGGATCTCGTTTCTCTCGTCAAACGAAAGTGTTCGAAGTCGATTGCCGTTTTCAATTACTTCTGATGGTTCAACAAAACATGTCGCTCCACTCATGGATTTGTCGTGAATTACTCCGTCAATCATACCGCGCCGTTCAGATTTAACAAAAAGAACATATCTACCTTCCCTAAGAGTAATCTGATCGTTGTAGAAACAATCGGAGTCTTTTTTCTTATCTATAATATGCTGAAGCTTTTTGAGGACAGTCTGGCGTTCTTTTTTTATTTCCGCCCGTATGGATTTCAATTTCGCCGAAGCGGTATCTTTTATTTTGCCGTCATCGGTGAACACAAAATTTAGCGCGTTTTCAAGTTTTGAAAGGTAAGGTATGGATTCAGCCATATCTATCAAATTTACGATTTTATCTGAATCATAGGATAATATAAATTTCCTAATCTGGTGTGTACAGCGAAGAAATTCTCTAAGAATCATAAATCCTTCAGTATCAAGGATTGTGTTTTCGATATGAATACGTTGCAGTATGTCTTCAATATCCGGCGTACCTTCACCTGGAATATTTTTTGATTCCTTAAATATATTTATTAATTCTTCAGATAATTTTTGACGTGTTTTAATTTTAAGTATATCTGTATCGGGAATAAGAGAAGATATGATTTTCTTTGCTAACGAAGATGATGTATAGTTATTCAGCAATTGTTTGTAAGAAGAAAATTCCAAAATATTTAATGTATGGGTATCCATTATATATGTACCTTATCAAAAAAATTATTATATAATTTTGTTTTTCTTAAAATACGATAATTAAGATAGAATAAAACGCAAAAAAATACGAATTATATTTATAAAATTAATTTTGAACAAATTATTTGATTAAAAAAATGTTTTTGTTTGACTTATTTGATATTTTTGTGATATAAAAACGCCTAAATTTAAAGTGAATGAAAAAGTAATTTTTATAAATTGGAGGATTGAAATGCCAAATACCAAATCAGCTTTTAAGAGAATGAAATCAAGTGAAGCCAAACGGTTACAGAATATGTCTATTAAATCTTCTGTCAGAACGGCTGTGAAAAAGGTATTGGCCGCAATTACCAATAAAGATGCGGAATCAATAAAAACTCTCTTGCCTCTTGCGTTTTCAAGGCTTGATAAAGCAGGGAAAACCGGTGTTATTCACAAGAATAATATAAACAGGCATAAATCAAGAATCGCCTCAAAAGCTAATTCTGTTTTAAATCAATAATAAAAAAAATTATTTTGATTTAAGTGAACAGAAGAATTGTTCAAGTAAAAATCTTGGGTCTCCGCCTGTGCTTTTCATCTTTCTGTCTATGGAATACAAATGATTGAAAATATTGGAGATATTTTCTAAAGAGAAATTGTTTATTTGAGATATAAACTTTGCGCGATAAGACTGATAAATATTATGGTCCGAGAGGACTTTATCCATAGGCGTACCGTTTTCAAGAGCGATTTTTGCGCTGTATAATCTTTTAAACTGCCACCGCAATAATCCCAATATCCTTTCAGGCGGTTCCTGATCATTATGTAATACTTGAAACAGAAGATGAAGCGCATTTTTGATATCTTTAGCGGCAAGATAATCGATCATTTTAAAGTTATCTATTGCGGCATTACTGCCAACCATTTTAGCTACATCGGTATAACAAATAGAGCTGTTATTACCCGTATAAAGGGATAATTTCTCGAGCTCTGATTGTAGAGATGCCAGATTATTTCCTGTTAACTCAGCTAACAATAGTGCTCCATCATCATCAATTTGTTTTTTATATTTTCGTTTTAATTCTGATTTAATAATAGGTGGAATTTCATAATCACGCGGTTTCTCAAATTCATAAAGATAACCTTTTTTATTTGAGTTTGATATGATTTTAAGGCGTTTATCAACTTTTTCAGCGATAAGAATAAGAATAGAGAATTCAGAAGGTTCGTTGAAATATAACTCGAAATATGATAATTCTTTTCGCGTAGATTCATATTTGAACATATGGTCGAAATTTCTCACAACAATAATACGCGAAGAACTTAAGAAAGGATAGGTACTTGCCAGATTGATTATTTCGCTGGCGCTGGATTGTTTTGCATCAAAAAAATCTTTCTCGGGTTCAGCATTGTCTCTTTTTTCAAGATAAACCTTAATTGCTGATAAAGCGTTATCTATAAAAAAAAGTTCTGTACTGCAGAAAATATAAACAGGCTTAAGAATAGATTTGCTGAGTTCTTTATCAAAATCGGAATATTTCATTTAAATTATTTTAAAGAGCTCCATTTATATACAATTGCGTCTACAATTTCGCGAGATAGCTTATCAAGAAGTTGGGGTTGTATAGAACGTTCACCCTCAGGCTGATTTGGTGATAAAAAATAGGTGGATGATGCTGAAACCGTTCTCTCAAAATATGGTTTTATAAGTTGAACTCCTTTATTATCAGAGCTGTTAAATTTATTATTCAGATCGGGTTTAATCTTATAAACCTGAAAATCAGCGTAAATATTAACTACTGATTCTTCAACAATATCAGCCCGGTTAAATCGTGCCGGGGCGCGATCATATGTCGTTAATTTAACAACAAGGAATGAATCGGCTTCTTCTTTTTTGTTAGTTGTAGTTATACCGCACCCGTAATAATGAAAAGCATTGATTACACAATTTGTCATAGGCATTTCGAGACCGGGTTTGCGTGTCTCATTAGTAACCGTATAGACATATATTTTTTTTAGTGACTCATCTTTCCCGGCGAGACCAAGCTGGTATCCGCAACCGGAAATATTAAAAATAGAGATTAGTACGAGAATAAAATTAAATATTTTCATCAAAATATACCTTTTTATTTCATAAATAATGGTGTGGATTCATTATGAGTTTTAATCCTGTCTTTTTCGCCGACCAGAAGATCCCACCAGTATTTCCATGTATCGCCTTTATATTGATTCTGATAAGGAATCATAATGCTTTTCTGTCGTGCGGCTTCTTCAGCGAGTTCTTCAATTATTGCCGGTTTGGGCTCTTCAATTTCAGAAAGAGCTTTTTCTTTTTCTTCGGCGATTTGTTTCTTCCTGGCTTCTTCAGGAGTCAATTTTTTCCATTTTATCTTTTCTTCTGTAAGTGAAATTTTTGATAAATCAATTTCGCCATAATCATCGGCTTCGGCAAGAAGTTTATCTATTTCAATTCTTAACAAAGCCGATTTTGTTAGCAGATCTTGCCATCGTTTCTCAAGCTGAGGTCTGTTTTCCTCAAGCTCACCTTTTTCAATCACTAATTTTTCACCAAGTTTTAAAATTTTCTTTTCATTACTCGAAATTCGATATTTCATAAAGAATATTTTTCTTTTTTGTTTTTTGATTAATGTTTTAACATCCTCTTTAGCGTCTTTATCAATTTCCAGATTTTCAGGAATTACACCACTTTGAAGTTGTTTTAAAATTTCTTCTTCCTGCGGTAGCTGGCTTTTCAGACGTTGGGTATCTTTTTTGAGATCACGGATTAAAATCTCAAGTAGATTGACTTTTTGTTCAGCTTCGTATATTTTTTTTGCTTCATCAACATGACTTTTAGCAATTTTAACAAGTTTTTCAGCCCAAATAAGCCGATTCCGCTCATCCGGGGTAAGAGGATCTTTTTTCCATATTTCCCATTTATTTCTGGTATCTTTTCGTTTAAGAGAATAATAAATGTTGCGTATATCATCATAATTTCTAATAAGCTGTTTATAAGGTAATTCCGACTGGACAATAGTTTCGAGAATCTGACGTTTTGAAGATGCTTTTTGTGCGAAAAACGTATCGGGGTATCTTTCTTCGAGATCGTTATAATAAATCAATGCCGCTTCATAATATCCCAACTTTTCATAATATTCGCCTATAAGATATAGGGATTCCGCCAGGGTAGCATTGAGTTTGTCAATTTTTACAGAAGCATCTGAAACATATCTTCCTGCGGGATATTCTTCTGTATATCTTATAAAATAATCTAAAGCTTTTTCGGTGGAGTATTGGTCGTATTGGGGGCCTTGAACAAGTGAAAAATATGAATTACCGATAAAATATATAGAATCGTCAACATAAGCACTACCAGGATAACGCTCGGTAATAACTTTAAATTCATCAATAGCATCGTTAAACTCGCGTAATTGCATTTGAGCATAACCAAGCCTGTATTGGGCTTTTACTCCGATATCGCTGAATGGAGCGTTTTTTACAATCTGCTCAAAAATTTCTATGGCGCGCTGTCTGTATGGAGAAACATATTTGAGCATATTAATACCGAATGCAGGTTTATCGGATATGAGCAAATAATAATTTCCTATACGGTATTGTCTGTCGAGAAGTTCATTTAATTTTGGGTATAGAGGATATTTGTCGATAATAAATTGATATGATTTGAATGCTTTATAATAATCACCTGAATCTTCATAACATAAACCTTCCTTATATTTAATATCTGCGGCATTAGAGGCAAGAGGATTTTCCTTAACGTATTTGTCGAATATTTTAGCCGCCTGGGATGGATTTGATTTCATTATTTGCTCCGCTTTACTAACATCAACTTTTTGTTTAGCGAATAATGAATCAGTGATAAAAAAAACAAGGATGAACAGGAAAATAGAAAATAAATACCGATTTTTCACTACATACTCTTTCAGATTTAAAATTAATAAAATTAGTTGAATCAAAAATTAAGCAAGGAACCCAATTTTAGGAAAAAAAGAAATTTCCAGTCAAGAAAATTATAATTCTGAGCAAAATATTTGAGTAAAAAGCCGATACGGTATCATCCAGAACTACACCCCAGCCTGCACGGAACTTGTTTTGAAATGATCTTGCAGGCTCTATTTTTATTATATCGAAAATTCTATTTAGGATAAATCCAACAATCACAATTTTTAGATTGAATGGAAGCCAGAACATGGTTATAAAAAAACTGACCGCTTCATCCAATACTATTTTTGAAGAATCTTTTTTATTATACAGTATTTCTGCTTGAGTGGATATAGGTATTGAAATCAATGTTAAAAAAATACATAAAAATAGATAAATTAATTTACCGGAAAGCAGGTTAATATCTATAAAATAATAAGTTAACCATACCATAAGAATACCCGCCAGCGTGCCGAATGTACCGGAAGCAAAAGGGATATACCCCAGAAAACAGCAACTTGATAAAAATTTAATAAAAAATTTGCGCATATTAGTCCTTATCGGTTAATAAATGCCAACTGTTGTTAAAATATATTATTCCGGATACAAGAGTCAATATCACAGTAATAGTCATAATAATAAAAATATAATATTTAAAAAAGATAATGTAGTTATCACTTATTTCAAACAATTTTGTCATTTTACTCATTTCAATTGCAGAAAGATATAACAATATGCTTACTATGGCAAAAATTTGTGATATGGTTTTATTTTTGCCCCAAAAACCGGCCGGAATAACCTTACCTTTGTTTGTTCCGAGAAGGCGTAATCCTGTAATCGCGAATTCTCTGGCGATTATAATAATAACGGTCCATGCAGGAAGAGATACTTCTCGCAAACCAACAAAAACAATGAAAGCCGATGATATAAGAATTTTGTCGGCGAGAGGATCCATTAGTTTGCCAAAATCGGTTTCAACATTGAGTTTGCGGGCAATGATCCCGTCTATCCAATCAGTAATGCAAGCTAACAAAAAAACTATTGTGGCGATTAATTTTGAGTATGGTATATCGATTGATAGTAACGCTACAAAAATAACTGAGGCTATAATTCGTGAAAAAGTAAGTTTATTAGGTAAATTCATTTAAATAATTGTTCCTTCCAGATCATATTCATACGCGGATGAAATATTAACGTTTAAAAAGTCACCGGCAGAATGTGTTTTACCATCGTTTTTTATAATAACATTACAGTCGATTTCGGGCGCATCCCATTGAGACCGGCCAATTATTTTACCATCATCACATATATCATCAATCATTATTTCAATATTTTTACCGATTATACTGTTATGATTATAAAAAGATATATTTCTCTGCAACGACATAATATCATTAAAACGTTGATGCGCCTGTTTTTTTGAAACACGTGGCTTTAATTTTTCCGCAAATGTCCCTTCTTCCGGTGAAAAGATAAAAACACCAAGCCTTTCGAATTTTAATTCGTTGATACCATTATATAGTATGTCGAAATCTTCAGAAGTTTCTCCGGGATATCCTACAATAAAACTGGTTCTAATAAAAAGATCAGGAATTTTTTTGCGAAGTTTTCCTACCAATTCAAAAATAGATTCATTCGTCTGTGACCTGAACATACTTTTGAGTATTTTTGTACTGAGATGTTGAAAAGGAATATCAAGGTATTTGCAAACTTTATTGGATGAAGCTATAGTATCGATCAATTCATCGTCAATTCTATCTGGATAAAGATACATTAATCGGATCCACCGTATATGATCTATTTTCTCAAGTCCACGAATAAGATCTGACAATCTGAATGGGGGATTAAGGTCTCTTCCATAATTAGATGTATCTTGAGCCACAAGGCAAATTTCTTTTGCTCCTTTTTCTGATGCATATCTGGCATCGGAAATAATCTCATCCATTGATCGGCTCATGTAATTGCCGCGTATTTGTGGTATTACACAAAAAGAGCATCGGTGGTTGCAACCTTCGGCTATTTTTAGATATGTGTATTGTTGTGGAGTAAGTTTTGTTTCCCATTCATTACGTGGATATTCGGGTTTAATTAATTTCTTTTTTGGGAAGCAATGTTTTATTTTATCGCTCAATTGAAAAATTTCATTTATACCAAGCCATATGTCAACATCAGGTATTTGAGCGCAGAGAGCATCTTTATATCTTTGAACAAGACAACCGACAACAGCTAATCTAAATGGCCTTAGTTTTTTTAATTCGACGTATTCAAGTATCTTTTGGACAGATTCTTCTTTAGCTTTATCGATAAACCCACAGGTATTTAATATTAGAACATCAGCTTTATCGATAGAATCTGTTACGCAGTATCCATCATTTAATAACCGATCGGTCATATTCTCTGAATCAACAAGGTTTTTTGGACATCCGAGTGTACTTATGGCAAAGGTTATCATATTTCTCCTGAACAATCTTTGGGAATATTAAAAGATTAATCTTCAATCAGAATTTCACGTGGTTTACTGCCTCGATGAGGCCCCACAATTCCGTTCGATTCCATAATATCAATCAATCGTGCCGCGCGGGCGTATCCGATACGTAATTTGCGCTGAAGAACAGAAGAAGACGCTTGCTTTGTTAATCTGATAATTTCAACAGCCTGGTCATACAATTCATCGTCGATTTCTTCACTTTGATTGGTAAAAAGCTCATCCTCAAAAATATCTGAATTATTTTCATCCTCAGGTGTTTGAGATTTAACATATTCTATAATATTATGTATTTCTTTATCACTTAAATAGGTGCCTTGTCCACGGATCAATTTTGATGTTCCGGGTGGAAGAAACAGAAAATCACCGTTTCCAAGAAGAATCTCTGCACCGTTGGAGTCAAGAACGGTTCTTGAGTCTACTTTTGAGGAAACTTTAAAAGATATCCTAACGGGGAAATTTGCTTTAATAACCCCTGTGATAACGTTTACGGAAGGTCTTTGTGTAGCTAATATTAAGTGTATGCCAACGGCACGGCTAAGCTGGGCTAATCTTGTGATCGCGTCTTCTATCTCGTCTTGTGCGACAATCATTAAGTCGGCTAACTCATCAAGTATAACAACAATATAAGGCATGAATCCTTTATAAAAATTCTTTTCGATGGAGACCTGGACACGTTTCTCTTCAGGAAGAGAATTAAAGGATTTTATATTTCGAACACCTGCGTCGGCAAGTATCTGGTAACGCTCGTCCATTTCACGAACTACCCAGTTTAAGCCGCCGGATACTTTTTTAGAATCGGTAATCACAGGAGATAGCATATGTGGAATATTATTATACTGAGCAAGCTCGACTTTTTTCGGATCAACCATCAGGAACCGCAGTTTATATGGGGCGCAACTGTATAACAAACTGATTATGATTGAATTAAGGCATACACTTTTACCTGAACCGGTAGCACCGGCAATCAGTAGATGCGGAGCGGATGTCAGGTCGGTTATAATAGGCATGCCGGAGATATCCTTACCTAAAATCAATGGCAATTCGGCTTTAAGGTTGTCATATTCTTTGGAACAAAGCAGATCGCGCAGGGTAACCAGATTTTTAATATCATTAGGAACTTCTATACCGATAGCTGATTTACCGGGTATAGGAGCGACAATTCTTATGTTTGGGGTTTTCATTGCAAGGGCAATATCATCTGCAAGTGTAGTTATCCGTTGAACTTTTGTACCAGGTGAAAGCGTGATTTCGTAGCGGGTGATAACAGGACCACGGACGATATCAGATATATTTACATCGATTCCGAATTCAAATAATGTTTGCTGAAGAAGTTCGGCTTTTCTTTTTAAAGATTCGTTTATTTGAGAATCATGCGGTTGCTTGGGTATATCGAGAAGATCAACCGGTGGAAACTCATATGGGTATTCGCCATGAGTATTATTTTCCCTGATAAGATTTTCCGGTACAAAAGATTCTTGTTTCGTTAAGCGCGGTTCGTTTTTTTCAGGAAAAAAAGGTTCTGGCTGTTTCTTTATAGAGAAATCCAGCTCAGGCTCGGTATCCGATTCAAGTATTGTATCTTTTACGGATTTTTTCTGTTTCTTTGAAAATTTAGGTTGTGGAGTATTATCATCACGATGAATTTCTTCCTTAACAAAAGTAAAAATCGTAATCAGTGAGTTGTATATAGCCACAAAAAGAGAAAAAAGTTTATATGCGAACCATCTAATAATAATAAGCGGCCGTCCGTCGGCCAAAAGTAGCGAACCTGCCAAAATAATAAAAGCGGAAAAAACTATAGATCCTTTCATACCCAGATAAACATAAGCGAAATTTTCGGTTATATATTTTCCGATTATTCCTCCGGGATATCGTGTTGGCGATAAATTAAGTATATTTGAAGGTATAAATGGGGAAGTCAATTGAATGAAAATCGATAAGGATAAATTGATTAAAATAAATAAAATTGTTTTTACACTGCATCTAAAGAATCCGATTTTAAAACCGGTAAACATAGAACGAATACCCCAGAATAAGAAAAAAATAGGGCAGATATAAGCGGCAATACCAAGAAAAGTTAAGGGATAGTGGGCGGCATACGCGCCTACTATCCCGAAAAAATTATGTGGAGCTTTAATATTATTCGATGAAGAATATATATATAAATCAGCATCATAATATGTAATAAAGCTCAGGAAAAAGAAAATACACAGAAAAAGAATAAACAAAGCCCAAATTTCTTTAAGTTTATTAAAATTTGAACTTAAATTATCTGTAATATCGATCTTATCCTTGCCCATAATATATTAACCAAATCAGCAACATTTTTTAAATTCGGTTATGGTATTTATGAGCGAGAATGCCGGTCATCATCATGATGAGGTTTTCTCTCTCTCCGCTCCGAACGCCCAACCGGTTTGCCATCAATAATAAGCTCAAGATTTACTCTGCCTCGCTCGTCAATTTCCATTACACGAACGGTTACTTTATCGCCAATACTAATTACATCGCTGGCTTTACGTACCCGTTGTTCAGATAAACGAGATACATGAATCATTCCGTCTTTTCCCGGTAATACCTCGACAAAAGCGCCGAAATCGGTAACACTTTTTACAACACCATCATAAATTTGTCCGATTTCAACATCGGCGGTAAGCCTTTTGATCTGGCGGATTGCTTCTTCCGCGGCAATTTTGTCTGTGGAAGCAATATTTACAAGACCGCTATCGTCAATATCAATAGTAACTTTTGTCTCTTCAATGATTTTTTTGATAGTTTTTCCGCCCGGACCAATTACAATACCGATTTTATCAGGATCGATTTGAAGAGTAATTATTCGCGGTGCGTATTCAGATATTGATTCTCTCGGTGCGCTCAAAGTATTTAGCATAGTATCAAGTATTTTGAATCTACCTTCTTTAGCCTGATAAAGAGCTTTTTCCATTATTTCTTTGGTAATGCTTTCTACTTTAAGATCCATTTGGAAAGCGGTTATACCGTATTTGGTTCCAGCTACTTTAAAGTCCATATCACCTGCGGAGTCTTCGGATCCGAGAATATCGGAGAGAATAACCACTTTATCGTCTTCGACAACTAATCCCATAGCGATACCTGCGACAGGCGATTTTATTGGTACACCGGCATCCATAAGAGAAAGAGTTCCACCACAAACAGATGCCATTGAGGATGATCCATTAGATTCAAGAATATCCGAAACAATTCTTACAATATAGGGAAAATCCGTTGGATCAGGCATAATTGCCTGAAGGGCTCTTTCAGCGAGAATTCCATGTCCGATTTCTCTTCTTCCCGGTCCTCTAACAGGGCGGCATTCACCAACACTGAATGGAGGAAAATTATAATGAAGCATAAAGGTTTTTGCGAATTCTCCAGCAAGGCCTTCAAGTTTCTGAGCGTCACCTGAACTACCGAGGGTAGTAATAACAAGAGATTGAGTTTCTCCTCTTGTGAAAAGCGCTGATCCATGAGTTCGTGGAAGAAATCCAACTTCACAAGATATAGGCCTTATGTCAAAGGGTGTTCTTCCATCACAGCGCAAACCTTTATCAAGAATAATCCTGCGGACAGTATTTTTCTCGATTTTCTGGAATGCCTGTTTAATCTCAAATTCAGTAAACTTATCAGTTTCAGATAATATATTTTGCGCGGTTTCCTTGTATAACTCTTTCAAGGCATCCTGTCGTTTTAACTTTTGGGGTATAGTGATAACGTCTAATATTTTACCGGAAACATAATCTTTTACTTTGTTATATAACTCGTCATTTAAAGTAATTAGTTGGACTTCTCGCTTTACTTTTCCACATAATTCGCGCAGGTGGTTTTGTAACTCGATGATTTTCTTTATCTCATTATGAGCGAAGTCAATAGCGTTTATTAAAGTTTCTTCAGATACTTCAGAAGCTTTACCTTCAACCATAACAACACCATCAAAAGTTCCCGCAACAACAATATCGAGTTTGGAAGTTTCGAGCTGTGCCATGGTTGGATTCAAAATAAGGTTATCATCAATTAATCCTATTCTTACAGATCCGATAGGTTTAACGAAGGGGATATCTGAAATAAACAAAGCGGCTGAAGCGCCAATTATGGACAAAATATCCGGATCGTTTTCTCCATCCGCAGATAGAACAGAGACTATCACTTGAACCTCATTAAAAAAACCGTCGACGAACAGCGGACGGATAGGTCTGTCGATCAACCTTGATGTAAGAATTTCTTTTTCTGTGGGTCGCCCTTCACGTTTGATATAACCTCCCGGTATTTTACCGACAGCAGAGATTTTTTCCCTGTAGTCTACGGTTAAAGGCAACATATCAATATTTTCCGGCAACGTATCAGCGGCGACCGCTGTTGCCAGAATAACTGTGTCGCCATATCGTACGGTTACAGCACCGTCGGCTTGTTTGGCGATTTTGCCGGATGAGATCGATAATTTTTTTCCGCCAATTTCTATTTCAACTGAAAACACAATAATATTCCCCCTTAAATGAATATTATTTAAATTGCGTAACTTTTAAAAAACATAAAACCCCCTAATACGTAAGGAGGCTTTAATGTTTTATGCAATTTAAAATACCTACTAATTTATTTTCTTAGGTTAAGTTTATTAATTAAGCTCTGATATCTATCAAAACTTTTCTTTTTCAAATAATCGAGCAGAGCGCGTCTGTGACCGACCATAATAAGCAGGCTTCTGCGTGAATGATGATCTTTTGTGTATTTTTTCAAATGTTCAGTAAGATCGTTAATCCTTTTTGTAAGAAGCGCAACCTGTACTTCAACGGAACCAGAATCAGTTTCGTGCGTTTGAAAATCTTTCTTAATTTGCTCTTTTAAATCTTTAGTTAAAGCCATATTTGTTTTTCTCCTCTCTATATCACTAAAGAAAATAATGTATCATATTTATTAATTGATATCAACAAAAATTCAACAGATAATATTTTTTTCAAAATATTTTTTAGCTTGTATTTCGTCCAACTTAATCTGTTTGATAAGGGATTCAGTATTAGGATACCTTTTTTCTTCCCGTATTTTTTTCAGAAAGACAACCTCAATATTTTTTTTGTATATATTTTCGTTGAAATCAAAAATATGAACTTCTATAGTTTCTTTCAAATCATCGGATACAGAAAATGTAGGGCGCAATCCAATATTTAAAATTCCATTATATTTTTTGCCATCGAGTATTATTTTTACAATATATACACCGCTTGGAGGTATTGCCTCATGGTGTGGATCAATATTAGCGGTAGGGTAGCCGATTTTCCGGCCGATCGTATAGCCTTCAACAACTGTACCCCACAATGAATATTTTCTTTTAAGCATCAGCTCAACAAGTTCCAATTCTCCGGCAATTATTAGTTTTCTAATCAGTGTACTGCTGACAATGAGGTCATCTAATTTTACAGGTGGAATTTTTTTAAGATAAAAATCATTTTTTTTGCTTAATTCGAAAAGCAAATTCATATTGCCTTTTTTGTCTTTTCCAAAAGAGAAATCATGGCCGATACAAATTTCAGTAATTTTAAAGTTATTGAATAAATTGTTTTCTAAAAAATCTTCGGCTGATGTTTCGGAGAACTCTTTTGTGAAAGGAATTATAAAACAAAAATCAATACCAATATTTTCAAGAAGATCTAATTTGTGGCCTGTGGAAGTAATAAGTGGCGGACAATATTCGGGTAATAAAAGGCGCATCGGATGTGGGTGAAAAGTGATTACAACACTATTGCCGTTATTTATGCGGGCGTCATTGACAAGAGTCTCAAGTATCAATCGATGTCCAATGTGGATACCATCATAAACACCTATTGTCAAAAAAGTATTTTTTATTAATTTATCGGTGTTTAAGCCGGTTATTGTTTTCATAATCAAATATTTATGGTGTTGAATTTAGAATTAAACATAGATTCATCCATGACACATTTCTCAAGTTCACAGGTGTTTATATTGCGTAAGAAAGGTATTGTAAAGGCGTTTGATAAATCGAAGCAGCCTGAATTTGTCCTTATCAGAGAAGACATATAGCCAAAACATCCCAGTTTTAATCCGATATCTGAACAAAGTTTGCGCACATATGTTCCTTTAGAACACCTCATGCGGAACATGATATAAGGGAAATCATAGTGAAGTATATCGATAGAAAAGATTTCTCTGGGGCGGGGAGTCGGTGACACTTCTTCTCCCTTGAAAGCCAGTTTATATAACCGTTTCCCGTTATGTTTTATTGCGGAGACGGATGGAGGAATTTGTTCGATTTTTCCGATAAATTGCGAAAAAGTATCCTCAATTATTTTTTTAGGAATGTATTCAGGATTTTTCCGATGGATGATTTTTCCTGTTCCATCGTTAGTAAATGTTTCGTAACCAAGTCCCATAACAGCGATATATTCTTTGGAGTCATTTTCAAATATTTTTACCGATTTTGTTGCGGAACCCAGAAAAACCACCAGTAATCCCATTGCAATAGGATCAAGTGTACCGCCGTGCCCGACTTTTTTAATTTTGAATTTTTTACGAATAAAGTCAACGACATCGTGCGATGTCCAATCAATAGGTTTATCAACTAATAGTATGCCGTTCATGGTTATATCTCAACAATAATGATTATTCATTTATTTCATGATTTTCCGGATTCGGTTTATCTTTATTGATACGATCGAGTACTTCCTGAATATGGATACTGTGATCAATGATATCATCGTAAATAAACTTAAGTTTAGGCATATATCTCAATCTAACTCTTGAACCGAGAATTTTCTGAATATATCCGGCTGATTTGTTCAGGATATCGATGGTTTCGTGTTTGGTATCCGCATTACCCATAATGCTGACAAAAATTCGCCCTGATTTCAGGTCTTTGCTGATGTCAGCGCGAAGAACCGTTACAAAACCGAGTTTTGAATTTTTTAAATCATGTTGTAGAATGAAACCGATTTCCTGTTTAATTAAAGAATTAATTCTTTCGATTCGTTCTGTCATGGTAGCCTCCAAAAAATCAAAGCATTTCAATAGTATAATCAACAAGCTGAATCTGGGGAAAAGACTGAATAAAATTTATAACTTCGGTCAGGATTTTATGAGCGTATTGTTGGTCGGTACCGACAAAAGCGATCCCAAAAGTCGCATTTTCCCATAAATCATGATTATCGATTTCAGAAATGGATACATTGAACTTATTTCTAACCCGGTCTTTGATGCTCCGCAGAACCATTCTTTTACCTTTCAAAGACCTGTTTTCAGGAATACGCAATTCAACCTGCATCAAAGATAAAACCATTTTATCACCGAATAATTACAGAGTTTCGGCCACTTTTTCAATAGTGTAAAATTCGAGTTTATCGCCAATTTTTAAATCGTTAAAATTATAAACTTTAATTCCGCATTCAAGACCGGAACGCACTTCTTTGACTTCATCTTTAAATCTTTTTAAAGAATCGAGATGTCCTTCATATATAGTGTCATTATCTCGGAGTACCTTAACTTTTGCGGATTTAAGGACTTTCCCATCCTGGACCATACATCCGGCGATAGAGCCGAGCTTAGAAATTTTGAAAACTTCTCTAACATCAGCATAACCTATCAGATGCTCTACAGTTTTAGTTCCAAGCATACCGCTCATTGCAAGCCTTATATCATCAATAGCTTCGTAGATAATATTGTATAATTTGATCTGGACGATTTCTTTTTTGGCTACTTCTCTAGCACGTTTATCAATTTTAATACAGAAACCGAGAATAATAGCGGCCGAAGCCGAAGCCAGCATTACATCAGATTCGCTGATGTCGCCGACAGCCTTATGAATTACTTTAACTGAAATTTTTTCAGTGCTTAGATCTTCAAGGGAATGGCTGAGTGCTTCAAGTGATCCGTGTACGTCGCCTTTAATAATGAGCTTAAGTTCTTTTTCCTCTTCTGCTTCAATTTTCTTATAAAGTTCTTCTAAAGTTGTAGGTTTTTCATACTGTTCAAGAGTTTTTTTGCGATACGATGTTTCGCGTTCCTCTGCAACTTTTTTTGCTCCTTTTTCGGTATCAACTACTTCAAGTATTGTGCCTGCATCCGGAACACCATCCAATCCTAATACCTCAACCGGTGTGGCAGGGCCTGCTTCTTTGATATTCTGTAATTTATCATTGCTCAAACTTTTGACTTTTCCGGAAAATTGATCGCAAATTATGGGGTCGCCTATACGTAAAGTGCCTCTTTGAATAAGAACTGTTACGGTTGGCCCGCGTCCGCGTGTAAGTTTTGATTCAATAACTGTTCCCTTTGCCGGTGTGTAAGGATTTGCTTTTAATTCCATCATTTCTGACTGAAGCAATATCATCTCAAGGAGGTGGTCTATACCTTCACCGGTTAAAGCGGATACCTTAACACAAATTGTCTCGCCACCCCATTCTTCCGGCATAAGCCTGTTTTCAGTAAGTTGCTGGAATACTCTATCTACGTTAGCATTGGCTCTGTCGATTTTATTTATGGCGACGATAATAGGTACTTGAGCCGCTTGGGCATGGCTTATAGCTTCTTTTGTTTGTTCCATTATACCGTCATCGGCTGCGACCACAAGAACAACTATATCAGTTACATTGGCTCCACGTGAACGTATTGCTGTAAATGCTTTGTGACCTGGAGTATCAAGAAATACAATTTTTTTACCGTTATGTATTGTTTCATAGGCTCCTATATGCTGAGTGATCTGTCCAGCTTCATTTGCGGCAACATGAGCTTTTCTTATATAATCAAGAAGAGATGTTTTCCCATGGTCAACGTGTCCCATAAATGTAACAACAGGTGGTTTTTCTAATAATAATCGAGGATCCTCTTTTTCAGCTTCCTTTTTTTGTTCTTCTTCTCTTTTTTCTTCAGGGAAAACTTCAAAACCGAATTCATGGGCAACAATGGATGCAGTATCAAAATCAATATTTTGATTTTGGGTAACCATCATTCCAAGTTCAATAAGTTTACTGATAAGTTGTGCTACAGGTTTATCCATTGATTCGGCTAGGATACGAACCTGAATTTCCGCGGGTATATATAATTTATTAGATTTTATAGTTTCTAAAACAGGCATTAGAGGTTTATCGGTATCGATTTTCTTTTTAAATTTCTTTTTTTTCTTTGCGCCGACTGATTTTAGTTCAAATTCCTCAGGTTCCTGAAAAAATGGTTCTTCCTCATCTTCTTCAATGACAGATATTTTAACTTTGCTCATTTTTTTCTCAAAATTGAGCTTTTTTGAAATTGGTTTTGGGATAGGGCTTTTTTCAACTCTGCTGAGTTTTTCTTCCTTTTTCATTTCATCTTTCAATGCTTTTATGGAATCAATATCAGGAGCGACAGCAACCTTTGGTTTATCCTCGGATTTCTGGTTTTCAGAAACATCCTTTGGTTTTAAAATTTTCGGTTTTGGAGGTTGTTTTAGTTCACCGACCCCTTTAGCTTTTTGGATTAAAGAATTAGCCAGTTCATCATCAACTTTACTCATATGGCTTGAAACATCAAGACCTTGAGCCGCAAGTTGCTGAACCAATTCTTTTGCACTTGTACCTAATTCTTTAGCCAGTTCATGAACGCGCATAAATAAAAATTACCTTCTTTATATTTAAATTTGCAGTTCCTTGCTTTTTTCAGCAATAATTGTATCTAATTTTGTTTTTGATTTTTCCTTTTTAACAAATTCTTGTATTAAGGTAAGAAATTTAGGAGCAGTTTTCTCACCGACCCCTTTTATTGACATAATTGTTTCTAAATCAATCGATTCAAGCATTGATATGCTGTAATAACCCTGATTGGAAAGTTCTTCCTTAACAGATTCAGGTAGTCCCTGAATGGAATCCAAAACGTAATTTTCAGACCGGTCTTTATCAGCGTCCTCTTTTCGTTTGATATCAACTTTCCATCCGATGAGTTTTGAAGTAAGCCGTGCATTTTGTCCTTTTTTTCCTATTGCCAGAGAAAACTGATCTGACGGAACAATTATTTCCATACTCTTTTTCTTCTCATTTAATCTTATTGAATCGATTTTAGCGGGGCTAAGAGCGTTCTCGACATAAGTAGAGATATTGTTACTGTATTTAATTATATCGATTTTTTCGCCGTTTAATTCCCTGACAATATTTTTAACTCTTTCGCCGCGCAAACCAACACAGGCGCCGACAGAATCGACTTTTTCAAGTTTTGACTCAACAGAGATTTTTGCTCTATAACCCGGTTCACGCGCGACAGATTTGACAATAACAGTACCTTCACTTATTTCAGGTACCTCGAGCTCAAATAATTTTTGGACCAATCCAGGATGTGTTCTTGATAAAAGAACAGCCGGTCCTTTATTTGTATTTCTTACATCAAGAACATAAAAACGCATGCGGTATCCTGTAGCGTATGAATCGGTTTGGCACTGTTCCTTTATTGGAAGAATTCCTTCCGTTCTTCCCAGGTCTACAGTATAGTTTCCGTGTTCATTGCGGCGTATAATTCCATTAACGATATCGCCTATACGGTCTTTGAATTCGTCAAACACAATTTCTTTTTCTGCTTCCCGGATTTTCTGTATAATTACTTGTTTCGCGGTTTGAGCGGCAATCCTGCCGAAATTATCCGGAGTAATCTCTTTTTGAATTGTTGTGCCGATTTTTGCATGGGGATCGATTTGCCTGGCATCAGCAAGAGTGATTTCTTTCGTGTCATCGGTAATTTTATCGACAACATCAAGATGTTCGAATACCTTTATCTCAGCGGTTTTTTCGTCAATAGTTATAGAAATATTATCAGCTTTTCCCAACCTTTTTTTGGAAGCTGAAAGAAGAGACGACTCAATTGCCCTAATAAGTACTTCTCGCTGAATACCTTTTTCTCTTTCTAAATGTTCAAGAACTATCAAGAGTTCACCATTCATAAATTACATCTCCTCTATTAAAACGAAAGAGTGGGGAACACCCACTCTAAAGATCGCAATGAAAAATTTCAGGTTTAAAAGTCTTCCTTAATATAATAACAAAAAAATACCAATGTCAACAAAAAATATAAAATAAAATTTTATTAAAACATCGTACTAATTAAATATTTTATGATTTACAACTATTCCCACTCAATTGTTCCCGGCGGTTTATGGGTAATATCATAAAACACAGTGTCGATTTTACCGATAGCGAGTATATCTTTTCCAAGTTTATCAAGTTCATCCCAGGGAATCTCAGCGAATCGTGCCGTCATAAAATCTCTGGTGATAACAGGGCGAAGTACTATACATTCATTTGTGCCGTTGCTTGTTAGCGGTAAAAGAACTGTGGGCATTTGCCAGATGACCCTTGATAAATCTTTATTGTGCAAAAAATTCATAACGATTTCATCGGCTTCCCGTAGTAAATCGAGCCTTTCTCTTGTAAGGTGCGCTTTCTTATTTATTAACTCAAGAACAGGTGCTGGACCAACGGTTGTTATAACTCTGTTGATGATTTGACAATTATTTGTTAGAAAAGTTGAAACTTTTTCAAGAGTTGCCCAATTTTTTGTACCGTATATTAGAGCCGGATGAGCGTATGAACGTGAATCTCCTTGTACTCCAACACTTTTGACAGGTAGGATTTTAAGTTCAACTCCATTTTTGCGGCAATAATCATATATTGATTCATCAGGTTTGCCGATATGGTCTGATTCTCCATTAGAACAAAGGGTTCTTACAGCCAGTCCGGGACCGGGGAATGGATGTCTCCATACGAGCTCTTCCGATAAACCAAGTTCAATGCCAAGCTGGCGGACTTCATCTTTATATAATTGGCTTAAAGGTTCGACGACAAGACCTTTTTTTATCATATCCGATATAAGTTCAACTCTGTTATGATGTGTTTTAATTAAAGCGGCATTTTTTGTTCCGCCGGATTCTATAGTGTCGGGATATATGGTTCCTTGTCCTAAAAGCCAATCTTCAGGGTGAAAATTGAGTTTTCGCAACGCTGTATTTGCGACATCGATAAACGTGTTTCCGATAATCTTGCGTTTTTCTTCAGGATCAACAACTCCCTTGAGGTTATTTAAGAATGTGTCGGAAAAATCTTCCATAAGAAGGTTATGGTAACCATGTTGTTGCATCGCGGATTTTATCGCTGAAACTTCATTCTTCCTGCAAAATCCATTATCTATATTGAGACCGAGTACCTTATCTTCACCGAGAATCTCGTTGAGAAGTGTAAAAGCAACTGTGGAATCGACTCCACCCGAAACAAGCATAAAAACTTTTTTACCATTGACCTGTTTTTTGATGGATTCAGATACAATGTTGATGAAACTTTTTATGGTCCAATCTTTTCGGCACGCACAGATATCTATAAAATTCTCAAGCATAACCATTCCGTGTGGAGTATGGGTAACTTCCGGGTGAAACTGGAATCCATAAATATCAAGATCAAAGTTGGCGATTGCTGCGTAAGGGCAATCATCGGTATGGGCGATGACTTCAAATCCTTCAGGAAGAGAATTTACAGAATCGCCATGGCTCATCCAAACCTGTTCGCTATCGGCAAGATTTTTAAATATTTTCTTTTTCTGCAGTATTTTTATGTTTGCGACACCGTATTCTTTAAATCCAGGGCGGACTTCACCTCCGAATTCGTGCACAATAAGCTGGTGCCCGAAACATAATCCGAGAATCGGTATTTTTAAATCAAATATATTCTTATTGAAGTCAGGCTTGTCAGTGTCATAAACACTTTTAGGGCCTCCTGATAAGATCAAGCCTCTGGCGTCAGAGAAACTATCGGCTGGATCATCAGGATGTTTTATTTCCGCAAGGACGTTGAGCCTTCTTATTCTATTTGCTATAAGATGAGCGTATTGGCCGCCAAAATCGATAATATAAATTTTATCCATAATAAAAATACCCGATTATTGTGTTGTTAAGGTTAATTATAAATAGAGACCATATATAATGGGGATATATTTTAAATATTTTTAGACAAGAAGCAAAAAGAATTTAAAAAATTTTTATTAATCAAATGATTCTCAAGCTAAAGTTAGAAAAATCTATTGGTTTTCGGCAATGAAAACAATTTGAGGAAAATATTAACTACATCCGGATCAAATTGGTTACCGGTATTAGTTTTGATCTCTTCAAGTGCCTTAAATTTACTGAGAGCCAGTCTATATGGTCTGTCGCAAGTCATTGCGTCAAAAGCATCAGCGACATTAAGTATTCTTGCGCCGATAGATATTTCATTTCCTTTTATTCCGTACGGGTATCCTTTGCCATTAAAATATTCATGATGCTGGAGCACAACTTTAGCGACATCCCATCCGAATGGTATTGGCTCCACAATTTTGTAGCCGATAATCGGATGCTGTTGGATAATAGTTAATTCTGAAGACGATAGTTTATCCGGTTTAAGCAGGATATTTTCGCTTATACCGATTTTCCCCACATCATGAAGAAGAGCCGCCATCCTTAATCCATTGATTTCATCTTCGGAAAAATTCATTTCAGATGCCATGTAGATGCAAAATTGAGCAACGCGTTCAGAATGTCCTTTGGTAAGTATATCTTTTGCCTCGACGGCTTGGGATAATGCCTGAACAGTAGCTAAAAGCGAGACTGATAACCGGTCGTTTATCTCAATGATTTCTTCAGTTTTATTTATAATTTTTTCTTCAAGAATCTTATTTATTTTCTGCAAATTAAAATTCTGGGTTTGTACAATAGATGTAAGTTTATGTATATGTTTTTGTGATGTGTAATGAGATATTGAATCTTTGAGTGTTTTATATAATCTGTTTCTATTCCAGTTTTTATAACAAACTCTGAAAATCTCGGCGCCATTAATAATCGTATCAAGATTATCAATATTATTGTTTCCCACTATTAATACCCTGATAATATCCGGCCACAATGACTTAACTTGTCTTAAAAAGTTTATTATTATATGAGACGTGTAAAGGTCGTTGTCGGCAAGTAGAACGGAACATTTCTCTTTTGCTAATGTGATCAAAGCTTTCTCAAAAGATGGAGCGCTGAATATGGGCTGGGAATAATCTTTGCTCATAATAGAAGATATTTTGTGCGAAATTTCCCTATCGTTACTGACAACCAAAACTGAATTTTGCAACATCGCCTCCACTTAGCGAAAATTTTCTTTTTTTTTATATCGGCAAAGTGGAAGAAGTTATTTATCAAAACTTTCGGTTCAGGAATCAATTATTTTCGGGTTCAGGTATTGAAGGTGTGTTCGGTTTTTCGTGTAAAAGGGATTGAACTTTTTGGAGGTACATGCTGTAATTTAAATTATTCGGGTTTATTTCTATTGCTCTGGAAATTTTATTTTCCGCATTTTTATAATCTTTTTTGCGCAAGTAGAGTAAGCCTAAACTAAAATTAGCTTCAGCGTGTTTTGGGTCGAGTATTATAATTTCTTTATATATTTTTTCAGACTTATCGAGTTTATTCATTCTTTCATAAGTGAGCGCAAGCTGGAAATACGCTTCGATATTTTTGTTAATATCTAAAGATTTATTAAAATTATCAATTGCGGTTTCATACTCACCCATATCACGGTAAAGTTTTCCCAACTCAAAATATGCGATAAAACTGTTAGGCCTTAGTTCGATCAGTTTATTTAGAACGTTTAATGCATCTTCTTGTCGGTTAAGTTTTAAATATACAGGTGTTACGTATTCATAAATTTTTGGGTTATCGTCTCTGATTTTTAGATAATTCTCAAACATAACAGCGGAATACTGATATTCACCTTTCTTCAAAGCGTTTAATGCTTCTTTCCGATAATAATCCAATCGCTGTAACTCGTTTTTGCTTAATTGCTTTTTATGTTCGGGTGCATGAATGGATTTTCCAATATCATTATCTTTCTCATTATTCTCCTGTGCATACAAAGCAAAACACATCAATAAGATTAAAAGAAACGGGAATAATCTATTCATGATCGACTCCTTCAAGCATTTTTTCAAAATGTGACCTTTCTCCTTTCATTAGTTCAAAATATCTCTCAGTTCCGAGATTATCGTTTGTTTGCCTGTTAAAAGAAGAAATCTTTATAAAAGGGCCCATATAATGGTGTGAAAACCAGAACAAAAACGGTGGTATTTCTTTGTCTTCACCCATTATCAATATCAAATTTGAAGAATTAGAGTTTAATTTATCGGATATAATATTGAAGTCATTTTTGAATAAATTGTTGTAATTTAAGTAAATATCAAGAGATTCGTTAAGTTTCTTCTGCGTGAATTCCGTCCAGATGCCTTTTATTCGGGTAATAATTTTTTTGGTCGGTTCATCCGTTGCCGTTTCAGGATTGAGAACAAGGCCTTCTAAAAGACTTTTATATTCTTCATAAGTAATCTCACTTGTAACAAAAGTGAAAAGGGAATCATTGAATTTTATAATCTTTTCCAGAACAGGATTTTTATCTATCGGAGACAGTTTGGCATAAACAGCGTTTATTGCGCATTTGAGTTCATTTTGAACCGATGGTTTTCGGAATTCATTTTGCCATGCCAGAGAAAAAATATATTTGAAATATTCAGGATACTCATTCTTGTAATTAACTTTAATTTTATCCATTAATTTGAGCAGGTTATAATATGTCTCAAGGCTAATCTTATTCTGGATAATATTGTTTAATAAAAACTGAGATTCCTCAAAATCTAATTGAGGGCTCCATTTGACAATGTCGGAATTGAATTTTTCTTTTTGATTTTTTGAGATTAGTTCATTGTAGATTATCGGAGCGCCTTCATTTTCCATCGCGGTTTTTCTAAAAGCCGCTATATTGGGAAATCTATCATCCGCAATGCCGTTTTTATCGAGTTCATAAATCAGAAAAGAGGAGAATTCTTCAACAGGGATCTGAGAATAGAGAAATTTTCGATAAGCATTATCAAATCTAATATATTCATCGGAATAAATTTTTGAAATTTCAGAGGATATAATTCTGTTTAACTGAGATGAAGGAAGACTTAAAAAATCTTTTTTAAGTTTTAGTGACCGGAATAAGTTTTCTTTTTCCTGAAGTTTGGTTTGATCCCATTTAATAAAATACGAAGGCATTTCCCAGGATTCGGCAAAATTATTGTTATCGTTATATTTTATGCCTGTAATGAAAAATTTTTCCTGTGAGTTGAATTGAGAAGAAAACCATTTGGAACCATTTTTTATTATTGTTGTTGCGGAATTGATATAGTTTTCTGTTTCATCATTTTTTAAAATATAAAATATAATCGGTTGGTCCTTTTGAGGTGGATTCAGGATAAACGGTAAAAATGAATTCTCGTAATCATCTTTTGGAGGAAATACATAATAATTACATTCGTTATTCCCTTTACAAAAAACTTCAGTAGGTAAAATAAAGAAAAACGATAAGATAAAATATAGAATTTTCATTATATTTATGAGACTTTTAATTGATCTTCAATAAGTTTCAATACTTTCCTTCTGATTTCTTTATTATCTGAAATATCAAAAGATATCTTCCTGAAATCTAAAACCGGTTTATAATGAATAAAAATACTTTTACGTTTAAGAAGAGAAGGCCTATATAAATTTCTTGTTCCTTCAATATAAACAGGCAACACAGGTTTGCCTGAATTTATACTCAATAATGCGACACCAGCTTGATATTGATCAATATTGCCGGATTTATTTATGCCACCTTCAGGGAAAACACCGATAACTTTATTGTGATGAAGATAAATTAACGCGTCCCTCAAAGCTTGTCTATCCGCGGTATTGCGTTTAATAGCAATACATTCCCAATATTTCATCAGATTACTTATGACAGGATATCGAAAAAATTCTTCCGTTGCAATAAAATGTATAAGATCAGGAACATATTTGGCGACAACAAACGGGTCAAAATAACTTAAATGATTTGCCGTTAATATATATCCATTATTCCGATCAGGAATATTTTCAATCCCCTTTACATTAATACGGAAAAAAATTTTTTGATATATCCAACATAAATTTACCGCCAACCAATAGAAAAAATTCATTTAAAATATTCAGGAAGATGATTCTTCACCAATTCAAGCATTTCTTCGTTGGAAATACCGCTTGTTCTTCCGGTAGAATACTGGTCGTTAACCCAATTATAGATCTTCATTATACCGGGATGACGTTTATCGATCCTATCTTCGCCTTTTAGTTTTAATTTAGTGTTTACCCAATGAGCTATACCCGCTGTTCCAGAAACATTTGTTATCAATACATCCAGAGGCCTTTTTAATATAAGGTCAGTGTTGAATATATTATATATTCTTTCATCTTTTATGACACCGTCAGCATGAATGCCTGCTCTTGTTGTGTTGAAATCCTCACCGACAAACGGGAAATTAGGAGGTATAACAGTTTTTATCTCTTTAGTGAAATATTCGGCTATTTCAGTTACGACAGTGGTATCTATGCCATTTGTATCACCTACAAGGCTTATGTAGTCGAAAATCAGTCCTTCAATCGGAGGATTGCCTGTCCTCTCGCCGAAACCGAGTACAGTACCGTTGGCGGCAGCGCATCCATATAACCATGCAGTTGTCGCGTTTACAAGCACTTTATGAAAATCATTATGACCATGCCATTCAAGTTGTTGTGATGGAACACCGCCATCATTTATAAGCCCGTGGATTATTTTAGGAAGGCTTCTCGGTAAAGATGCTTCCGCATATGGTACAGCATAACCCATAGTATCACAGGCACGGATTTTTATAGGAATACCGCTTTCCTCAGATAATTTCATTAATTCTTGCACAAAAGGGATTATAAAGCCGTAAAAGTCAGCGCGTGTTATGTCTTCAAGGTGACAACGCGGAACGATTCCTTCTTCAAGAGAAGCTTTAACTATATCAAGATAACTTTCCATAGCATCTTTTCTTGATTTTTTTAATTTCAGAAATATATGATAGTCTGAAGCGGAAGTTAAAATACCCGTTTCTTTTAGCCCTAATTCCTTAACTCTTTTAAAATCTTCTTTAACTGCCCGGATCCAGCCTGTAACTTCCGGATATTTATAATTTCGCTCAAGACATTTTTCAACTGCTTCACGGTCGGTTTTGCTGTATAAGAAAAACTCACTTTGTCTGATAACTCCATTCGGTCCGCCAAGTTTGTGCAAAAGATCAAATATATGTACTACCTGATCTACAGTATAAGGAGGACGTGCTTGTTGTCCATCGCGAAAAGTGGTATCGGTAATAAAAATATTATCAGGCATATCCATGGGTACAGATATACCGTCAAAAGCGATTTTGCACACCTGATCGTAATCGAATAATTCGTCGAATAAATTAGGTTCTGCTACATCTTGAATAGGATAGTTTATTTTTTTAGGGTATAAGAGATTTCCTTTAAACGAATCGCTCACTTTTTTAATCTCCTTATCAATTCTTATGATTATTAGGTCTTAGTGATAGTAACTTCTTTATATGAAAAATGCAACTATTTATAAATATAAAATTAAATATTTCTATTAGACCAAAAACGTCCAAATAAAATTATTTTAATTTGAAACTGATCTATTATTAACATTTCAAATTTTGAATAACAATGTAAAAATCCTTATTATATAAATATTATAATGTTATCTTCATATGAGAAATGTTTAAATTTTGATTATTTTTTTGTGCAGTGGTTTAAAATAAACTATTGTTTAATGCTTTATAACTGGATAGTCTATGTTTTCGGGTCATTTTATTTTAGATCGAATAAATATCTTCTGATAATACTGTCGATTTCGTCAAATCGGTATGGTTTGTCAATATATTCCGCGGCTCCAAGCCGTTTCATCTCAAAAACACCTTCTCGCCTTTTATAGGCCGACATCATTATAACCGGAGTTTTTATTTTAAGTACTCGCAAGCGTTCGAGAATATCTTTTCCTGTGTGAGGGCTCATACGATAATCAAGAAATATTAAATCGGGTATTGTTTTTGTTACGAAATCAAGAACTTCCTGTAAATCTGAGGCTATATATGATAGAATATCCTGGGATTCAAAATAATTCTGAAGCATTAAAGCTACATTTTTATCATCATCAATAATTAATATTTTTTTATCCATGACATGAATTATAAAAAAGTTAAATTATTAAAAAAAAGAATTTACTGTTTCAATTAATCTTTTAATTTTAAAAGGTTTAGTCAGATACGCGCTTGCGCCAAGTTCCATACCTCTTTTTATATCTTCCTCACTGCTCAACGCTGAAATAAATATGACAGGTATATCTTTCGTTTGAGGATTTTTCTTAAACACATCGCAAAACCAATAGCCGGAGAATATAGGCATCATTATGTCGAGAATAATTAAGTCGATACCCTGTTTTTGCAGAATTTCAACCGCGTTTACCCCGTCTTCAACGCAGATAACATTGAATCCTTCCATTTCCAAAGCGGATTTTATAAAGGACGCAACATCTTTATCATCATCTGTTACTAATATTGTTTTTTGCATAAAATACCATCTCTTATGATTCTTAATAATTAGATTAATTAAACATTACAATAGTTTCTATAATAAATTACATTAATTTTTATTATAAATAAATATAAATAGAAAACTCAAATAGATTTTTTAAAAAATGCTCATTTAATAGTAAATTATAGCTTATTAATAAAGCTAAGTCTTTGGAATAAATTGTCGGGATAAAAATATTTTAATAAAGAAAATAAATGATAAT
>CAYVGJ010000012.1:0-43527 GCA_964451165.1 uncultured bacterium | reverse complement strand
GGAAATTGTCCAGAGGCTTCCTTTGATAGGCGATGAGGCTCCATCGTTTACTGCGACAACTACTCAGGGTGAAATAAATTTCCCAGCAGATTATAAAGGGAAATGGGTAATTTTGTTTAGCCATCCTGCGGATTTTACCCCTGTATGTACTACTGAATTTATGACATTCGCTACGATGGAACCTGAATTCCAGAAACTGAACTGCCAACTGATCGGATTATCAATAGACAGTATATACAGTCATATAGCCTGGTTGCGGACTATTAAAGAAAAGATAAAATACAAAAATATGGAAAATGTTGAGGTCAAATTTCCATTAATCGCCGATATAAAAATGGAAATCGCCAAAAAGTATGGAATGATTCACGGTAATGAAAGCGATACGAAAGCAGTAAGAGCGGTTTTTGTTGTTGATCCGAACGCAAAAATTAGAGCCATAGTATATTATCCGTTATCAAACGGAAGGAATATGGAAGAAATAAAAAGATTGCTAATAGCCATGCAGACTTCCGATGAATACAAAGTGGCAACACCGGCTAACTGGGAACCTGGTGATGATGTCATAGTCCCGCCTCCGGGAAGTTGCGGTTCAGCCGCCACAAGGGTTGATAAGGAAACCAAAGAGCAGAATCTCGATTGTAAAGACTGGTTTTTCTGTTTAAAAAAATTGGCGAAAGAAAAAGTATTAAATAAATGATTTTTCCAGTGTAAAATATAATAATATAAAAAAGGCAGGTTAAATACCTGCCTTTTTTATACTCAAATATAGAAAATCTAAAAAATTTTCATATCCTGCCGATAAATCGTTATAACCCAAAATATATAAAATTATTGGATTGGTGACAATGCCTGTTTATTTAGTAATAAAAAGAGGACCTGATAAAGGTAAAAAAATAAGTATTGAGAAAGACGAGATGGTTATCGGCCGCGATAGGTCTGCTGATATTGCGCTTAACGATCAGACAATATCAAGGGGTCATTGCCGTCTTTGCGTAAACGATGGGAATTATTACATAGAAGATTTGCAGAGTAAAAATAAAACAATTATTAACGGCCGGGTACTTGAACCGGAAGTGAAACACCCTCTTGGTTGTGATGATGAAGTAACTATTGGGGAAACCGTATTTTGTATAAAAAATGAATCATATAATGAAAACATAAAGCTAAAAATAAAAAACGAGGCGGCAAATAAAACAAAAGCAATGATAAGCACAGGAAATATTTCTTGTTTCTCATCTCATAATGCGCAAACACTTATAATAGAAAAAGATAATGTTACCGTTGAAAAAGTAGTTAATAATCTTGAACTGATATATAAAGTAAATTCAGCGATACATTCAATACGAGACAAAAATCTTCTCATAAAAACATTGCTTGAATTAATTTTTGCCGTTATTCCAGCGGATCGCGGAGCTATTTTGCTATATGATTCAAACACAAAAAAATTGGTTCCTGAAGTCGCGTTGAGCAGAAATATCGAATCATCCGAAGATATTCATGTAAGCGTAACCATAGCCAATCAAGTATTTAAGGACAAAATCGGTATTATTACGACAGACGCTATAAATGATTCACGGTTTGCGGATAAACAAACAATTATACGCAACAGCGTAAAATCAGCAATGTGCGTACCTATTGGAACGATAAATAATATGCTTGGAGTAATTCAGCTTGAAAGTCCTGTCCATTCCGGAATTTTTACCGAAAAAGACCTCGATTTATTATCCGTGATAGCGAATCAGGCGGCGATAGCCATAGAGAATAACCAGTTTTACCAGAAATTAAATGATGAGAACCAGCAGTTACAAAAAGCGCTTCAGAAAGAATATGATATGGTTGGAAAGAGTACTCAGATGCAAAAGATATTTGAGACGATCCAGCGGCTTTCGAATATCGATTCGACAATACTTATAAGAGGAGAGAGTGGTACCGGTAAAGAGCTTGTCGCGAGGGCGGTTCATTATACCAGCACAAGAAAAGATAAAGCATTTGTATGCGTCAACTGTGCGGCCCTGAACAAAAACCTTCTTGAAAGTGAGTTATTCGGGCATGAGAAAGGCGCTTTTACAGGGGCAATGGCACAGAAAAAAGGTAGATTTGAACTCGCGAATGAAGGAACAATTTTTCTAGATGAAATTGGTGAATTGACCTTAGAAAGCCAGGTGAAACTGCTACGAGTTCTGGAAGAACGGAAATTTGAACGTGTAGGAGGAACCCAGAGTATATCCACGAATGTACGTATTATTACTGCCACAAACAGAGATCTTGAAGAAGCGATTCGGGAAAAAACTTTCAGGGAAGATTTGTATTTCCGTCTAAATGTTATTCAAATAGATATGCCTCCATTAAGAGAACGAAGAGACGATATTGTTGTTCTCGCATTATTTTTTCTGGAAAAATACAGAGAAAAACTCGCGAAACAAATCCTTCAATTTGCGCCGGAATCACTGGAACTTCTTAAATCATACCAGTGGCCGGGTAATGTGCGTGAACTTAAAAATTGTATAGAAAGAGCTGTTGTTCTGGGTAATTCAAATATAATATTACCTGAAGACCTTGTGTTTAATCATAATTTTATGTACAAATACGATAAAGATATGGAATTCCCTACTTTACAACAAGTTGAACGTGAACATATTATAAAGGCCTTAAATTCAACTGACTGGAACAAGAAAAAAACAGCCGATATTCTTGGGATACAACGTTCAACTTTATATGAGAAAATGAAAGTATACAATATCGCTCTCTGACCGCGATAAATCCTCAATTAATTTCAAATAAAAAACTTGAATCGAAGACATACTTATACCAAAATTATATATGATTTATTTTATGATCATGATATACATTCTGTGAGAAATATTAAAGAATCATGAAAATATCTTTAATCATTTTCCGTTGCGCAAAATTATTACATAGTAAGATATTAATAAGGAGATAATATATGTCTGGAAAAAAGGCAATAGTAATAGGTGCCAGCACTGGTATAGGAAAAGCTGTTGCAAAATTATTCGTGGAAAAAGGATATGAAGTAGGTCTTGCATCACGCAGAGTTGAACTGTTAAAGGAATTGCAGATAGCGCTATCTACCAAAATGCATATTTTACAACTGGATGTAACCGATTATGAAAAATCGGCAAAATCGCTTCAGGAATTAATCAGGAAAATGGATGGTGTAGATATAATTGTAATCAATTCAGGTATTAGAATTCCAAATAAAGATTTTGATCTTGATCCGGAAATGGATACCATAGCGACAAATGTGGTTGGGTTTGTAGCGATGGCAAATACGGCGATGAAATATTTTATGGAGAAAAAGTCAGGACAACTTGTAGGTATATCATCTATCGCTGGTTTGAGAGGATCTGGCAATTCTCCTTCCTATAATGCCTCAAAAGCTTTTGTAATAAATTATATGGAAGGATTGCGCCAGAAAATACTTGGAACAAAAATACACGTAACTGATATACGTCCCGGGTTTGTTGAGACCGACATGATAAAAGATGTGAAAACAAAATTCTGGGTTGCTTCGCCGGATGAGGCCGCTAAACAGATTTATACTGCGATATTAAATAAGAAAAAAGTAGCGTATGTTACAAAAAGATGGTTTCTTATATCTCTTTGTGCTCGTATTATACCAAGAAAATTATATGCTGTAATTTATAATATGGTTCGACGGGAAAACAATTTTATTTGAGGTGAATGTAGTTTATAAAATCGGGTAATTTATTATTTGGGCTTGCCAGAAGAAATTCAGGTTGTTTTTCTGAGTTTATCATGGAACTGAAATCAAATTGTTCTCCTGAAAAAGTAAAGATGTTACCACCGGTAGCTTTAAGTATCGCCATGGCGGCGGCGATGTCCCAGGGATGCCCGTTAATGATTGCTCCGCTTCCTGCTCCTCTTGCCAAAAAACATATATGTGCCGCAGTGCTCCCGAGAGAGCGTATCTTACCATAATAATTTGTAAAAAACGATTTATGAAAATCAGACGGAACATAGATGTTTGTACTTCTTTGTATATCCCGATTATCGATCAATCTCCCGTTTTCATAAGCGTTGCCTGAGCAATCACAAAAAAACATTCTGTTTGAACATGGCATATAAAATATTCCGGCAATCGGTTGAAAATCATATACAAGACCGACCGATATTCCCCATATGGGAATACCTTCTCTGAAAGCGTCAGTTCCATCAATAGGATCAATAACCCATATGTGGTCATTTTTGTAAAATATTTCTGATTTGTCATAATTTTCTTCGGCAAGAAATTTATAATCGGGGTAAATATTTGTAAGTCGGAATTTTAAGTAATTCTGAACAATATAATCAGCTTCGGTTACCGGGGAACGATCGGATTTGTAATCAGCGCTAAATTTGCCGAAATGAGATATTGCTGAAGTCCCAGCTTCAATAACGATATTTTTTAGTAATTCCATTTTCATATTTAGTCCAGATCAAACGGGCGTATATCCGGTTTAATATCACCTTCTTCCTGGATTCGTTTTTTTTCTTTGTCGAATAATTCGGAAAGTTTATCTTTTTTAGATTTTGCCTCGTATTTGGATGCCTCGAATTTTTTTTCTCTTTCAGCATCGCTTTCTTTTATTTTATTTAAGGCGGAAAGAAGTTTATCTTCATTTTCATTTGTTTCATTGGCGGCAAACGATTTTATTATCTTGCCGGTTGCTGAATCAACTTCCATAAATGTTTTGCAATGTGGACAATTTACATAAAAAGTCTTATTCATCATATTACCTCCGATTAATCAAATAATTTGATCATAATTTATTTAAATTCGATTAAAAGGTCAATATATCTTTTTTGTTTTCTACATAAATGTAGGATGAGAATAAGCGATTACAAAAATGTAGGAAAATAAAAAGGTAATAATAAAATGATATGTATTTATAAAACTTTGGTAAAAAGAGATATAAAAAAATATTAAAATAAAAAAGACAATGGTACGGAAATTGAAATTATATTGTTGTCGAAGGAGGGCTTGAAGATGGTTCGATGTGATAAATGCAAAGATATGATGATTGTGAAAAAAGGTGAATTTAATAACTCATATATATATTTATGGTATTCATGCACCAAATGTAAGCATTCATTGCTTATTAAGTTTGTAAATAAATGGAGCCGAGAAAATAATAGTCTCCAAAAAGAAAAAAAAGAGGTTTGAGAAATGAATTTACTTCGTTTAAAGGTGGATCAAAATAAATGTCTGATGGATAATTTTAAAGGTTGTATTGCGGGTTTACAGATTGGTGATTCGTTAGGTATGTCTGTAAGCGGATGGTTGCATCAGGATATAAAAGAGCAATTTGGCATATTGGATACAATGGTACGGGGTGTATTGCCAAAAGGTGAATATACCGATGATACCGAGCAAGCCTTAGCAATAGCCGAGGCATTATGTAGTTCAAGAGGATTTGATGGCAATCAGATATCAAAAGTGATGTTTGAGAACCATGATAAAAAACGCAATTACGATATACCGACAATAAAAGCGATTGAGGCTCTGAAATCCGGATTTTCATGGATAGAAAGTGGTAACTCAACATTTTACTCAAAGAGGTCGTATGGGAATTCTGCCGCGACACGAATAGCTCCTATAGCGTTATTATATTTCAATCAACCTGAAAAGTTGATAGAGAGTACGGTATTATCTTCACGAATAACACATGTGCATCCATTGGCAATAGATGGCGCTAAATGGCAGGCAAACGCTATTTCATATGGGGCATATCTCGCAAAGGAAGAGAAAAAATTGGATCCGTTTGCGTTTTGTGATTTCATGGAAATAAAAACCGATAGCAGGGATTATCTTTATAAATTGCGATTAATAAGAAGGTTTCTAAAGAATACTCCTTCAATAAATGAGGTGATTTCTGAACTGGGATGTGCTAATGAAGCCATTCATTCCGTACCGACAGCGTTATATAGTTTTCTTGCGCACGAAGGTGATTTTAAATCGGCTGTTACATATTCTGTTAATCTAGGCGGAGATGCGGATGCGATTGGCGCGATGACCGGTGCCTTATGTGGAGTATACGGTGGATTCAAAGCAATACCCGAAAAATGGCTTTTCAGCCTCAAAGATAAAGCCAAAGATTCAATATATTTCAGTACAAAATTATGGAAACTCTGGATGTATCATGAAAGTTGCAGAAGAGAAAGAAGCTCTCGAAGGTTATCCAGGATGTAATCCGGATTTGCGTTGGTTAAAATTTCTCTGGACTGATACCCTGTTGTTATTCCTACTGTTTTAACACCAGCTTGTTTACCGGTATAGATATCGTGCACCATATCACCGACGTAATATGTGTTTTTGGGCTCGAAATTCAACTCATCCATAAGAATATGTATGCATTTTGTCTTGTCCGGTACATCCTCAAAAATTTTGGTAAAATAATTTTTGCCTGGAAAAAAATGTTCGGCTTCAATACTTACAAAAGAATGCGAAGATAATACGGTCATCCGGACATTATTTTGTTTTAATATATCAAGAACAGTTTCTGAACCCGGAATTACTGTGGGAATCATCTTGTTTTTGATATAAATTCTTCTGAAATGTTCCTGTAATTCAAAAATATTAATATTGTCCCCGAGAATTTTCCGGCAAAAATTTTCGTAAGGCAGTTCGAAAGTGTCTTGAAACTCTTCATGCGACAGTGAAGGCTTGTCATAGATAGAAAAAATTTCATTGTATGTAGATAGTACAATAGATATATCGTTACTGATAACACCAGACCAATCGAATATAATATTTTTATCAAAATAATTCAAAATCTACCTCAATGGGTTAGAAAAAATATTAGAAAATAAAATGTGATTAATGTAATATAAGCGCATTAAACAATAAATATAGCAGAGTTTAACTTAAATAAAAAGAGGTTTATATGGATTGGAAGATAATGCTTGCGACGTTTGCTACTATCTTCATAGCGGAACTTGGGGATAAAACACAGATAGCGACAATGATTGTATCCGCAAAATCAAGGGCTCCTTTTTCAGTTATTTTAGGATCGTTGCTTGCGTTTGGCCTTTCTACAATAATTGCTGTTGGAGTAGGTCATGTTCTGGGTGAATTTTTCCCTGAAAGATTGATTAAAATTATAAGTGGCATAGCATTTTTAGTACTCGGAGCTCTTATTATTACGGGAAAGATTTAATATTAAGGGAGATGTTATTATGATAGTTGTAATGAAGCAGGGCGCTTCAAAAAAAGAAATAGAAGATGTCATTAAGGAAATAAATGATTTCGGCTACATTTCACATCCGATTTATGGTGTTGAGAAAACGGTTGTCGGGGCGATAGGGAATGAACAGACAAAATGGAAGTTGATGGATATATTGTCACAGTTGGTAGGTGTGGAACAGATTATTCCTATCTTGAAACCGTATAAACTTGCCGGCCTTGAAATAAAAAAAGAAAAAACAATAATAAAAATAAATAATGACATTCTTATAGGTGCAGACGAAATAATAGTCATGGCAGGCCCATGTGCGGTTGAATCGTATGAACAGATAATGGAATCCGCCCGTGTGGTAAAAAAAGCCGGCGCAAAAATACTTAGAGGAGGAGCTTTCAAACCGAGAACTTCCCCTTATGATTTTCAGGGATTGGAAAAAGATGGTTTGAAGTTATTGCGTGAAGCAGGAGATAAATACGGGTTGCCGATAATAACCGAGGTTATGAAAGAAAGCGATGTTGAACTTGTTGCTGATTATGCTGATATAGTTCAAATTGGCGCACGGAATATGCAGAATTTCGGGTTATTGAAATCTGTAGGGCAGATCAAAAAACCTGTGTTGCTTAAGAGAGGATTGGCAAATACAATTAAGGAATTCCTTATGTCAGCGGAATATATTCTATCACAGGGTAACCATCAGGTAATACTTTGCGAAAGAGGAATCCGTACTTTTGAGACAGCAACACGAAATACGCTCGATCTTGGTGCTGTGGCATTGCTTCATATGGAGACACATTTGCCAATTGTGGTTGATCCGAGCCATGCGGCGGGTAAATGGTCGCTGGTGACTCCGCTTGCGCGCGCTTCAGTTGCCGCGGGGGCGGATGGGTTGATTATAGAAGTGCATCCGAATCCACACGAAGCATTATCGGATGGACCACAGTCACTTATGCCTGATAAATTTGAAATATTAATGAATAGCCTTGTAGATATAGCAAAAGCGTGTTCGAGGAAATTGAATTTACCTGATGTCAAAGAATAAATATATTCTTGCTATATTTTTGATTGCCGGACTGAGTCTTATTGCGTATGGAAATTCAGTGGTGAATGAGTTTGCCTATGATGATATAAGTGTTGTCGCTCAAAATAAATTTATCACAGATATAAGTAAGGCGAGCAGTTTATTTAAATATGAATATTTTGAGTTATCCGGCGAAAAAACTTATAGGCCTGTGGTGACAGCCACATATATAGCCGACTGTTATTTATGGGGAAAAAATGCTACCGGGTATCATTTTACAAATTTGTTACTACATATATTATCGGCGATAGTATTTTTTTCTATTGGGTGTGTATTGTTTAAAAATCAGTCGGTTTCGCTGGTTGCTGCTTTACTGTTTGGTTGTCATCCGATTTTCACTGAATCCATATGTTCAATAGCTTTCCGGGAAGACATTCTGTGTTCGCTTTTTCTATTTTCCTCCTTTTTATTTTATATTTTATTTAGGCACAAAAATAAATTCATATTTGTTATCCCAATATATTTATTTTATATGTTATCTGTTTTTTCAAAAGAGATGGGGGTAGTGTTAATACCTATATTTATTATATTTGATTTGTTTTATCGCCGAAAACCCGGATCATGGGTATTGTTTTTCATAAATTATCTGTTTATTATGATGATCACATTTTTCTTCTTTGCGGTTCGTTTTTACTGGATGCAGAATCCGGGTGATTTATTTAATAGAATACCATTTTCGTTATCTCTTTTTACAAAAACTATAATATCATATTGGACGTTATATTTTTTCCCGGTTAATTTGCGCCCTTTGTATTATCACACAAAGATTTTGCCGTTCGCGCAGGACGTTATATTTGCTGTAGTATCTGTATTTGTAGGATTGTATGGATTTATCAATCTGGAAAAGAAAACAAAAAAAGAAGCTTTATTTTTAATATCAATTACATATATATCTTTTTTGCCTGTATTGAATATTTATCCGATTCGTCACGTAATTGCTGAACGCTATACTTATTTGCCTGCGGTAGGTTTTTTGTTTTTTATGGCAATAATTTTCTATAATGTTACAATAAAAAAATATACGCGCTATATCTTTATACTTTTGATATCAGTATTACTAATATTTACAACTAGGACGATATCCAGAAATACGGTTTGGAAGAATAATTTAACTTTATGGTACAATACTGCAAGAGAAAATCCCTGGCTTGCAGAAGCTTTTTTTAGTCTGGGGCATGCATATCAGACAAAAGGAAATATTAATAAAGCGGTAAAAGCTTATAAACGGGCGATAAAACTTAATCCGGAGTATTTCGAACCGTATGTGAATCTGGGAAACGCGTATGAAAATAAGGGCAATATAAAGGAATGCATTCAATATTATAAAATAGCGGCATCAATTAAACCGGAAGAAAGTATTGCTCATTTCAATTTGGCACTGGCTTATTTTAAAATAAATGAAAATGATAGAGCATTAAGTGAATTTAAAAAATGCGTTAAGTTTGATCCCGATAATTATATAGCGTATAATGCTATAGGAAATATATACGCAAAAAAAGGCGATAATGATAAAGCAAAGTATTACTGGTTGAAATCTATCAAAGTCAAACCTGATAATGTGCAGGCATATCTTAATCTCGGTTCATTATTCGCGGATACCGGAAATACTAAAAAAGCTATTACATTCTGGCGCAGAGCATTGGAGATAGAGCCGAATAACAAACAAGCTAAAGATAATTTAATGCAATTTGATAATAATAATTAATGCCGAAACAGGAGATACAATTATGATGACCAGAGTATTAGCAGTAATTTTAGGTGGAGGGCGTGGCACAAGGCTTTTTCCTCTTACCAAAGACCGATCAAAACCCGCTGTTCCGCTGGGAGGCAAATACAGGTTAGTGGATATACCGATCAGTAACTGTATAAATTCAAATATAAAGAAAATTTATGTATTGACGCAATTCAATACTGCATCGTTGCATATGCACATAAACAGAAGCTACAATTTCGATATTTTTTCCAATGGATATATTGATATTCTTCCCGCTGAACAAACATTAACCAGCGAAGCATGGTATCAGGGTACAGCAGATGCTGTGAGGCAGAACCTGAGGCATTTCGCGGATAGGGATATTGATTATGTACTTATTTTATCGGGTGATCAGCTTTACCGGATGAATTTGAATGAGATAATCGAATACCATGTAAGCAAAAAAGCTGATATCACAATATCCGTTTTGCCTGTGGAACGGGAAAAAACATCCGGATTCGGTATTCTTAAAGTAGATAATACCGGTAAGATCACTGATTTCGTTGAAAAGCCGAAAGACCCGAATATTCTTGAAGAATACAAAGTAAAAGATTTCAGTTTTTTTAATAATTCGAAACTGGAATTAGAACCGGATCAGAATTATCTGGCTTCAATGGGAATTTATGTGTTTAATAAAAAGACTCTTAATACTGTGCTTGATAATGATATGCCGGATTTTGGCAAACATGTGATTCCATCGTCGATTAACGATTATAACGTTTTTGCGTATCCATATAATGGGTACTGGGAAGATATAGGAACAATCGGATCTTTTTTTCAGGCGAATCTGGATATAACAAAGAAAAAACCGGAATTTGATTTTTTTGATCCGAATGCTCCGATATACACCCATCCACGCTTTTTGCCTCCTTCCAAACTGAGTAACAATTGTGTGGTGATTGATTCAATCATTGGCGAAGGATGTAATCTTTGCGGCGCTCGAATAGAAAACAGTATTGTTGGAATAAGGACAAATATTCAGGAAGGATCTGAGATTTTTGAAACAATTATTATGGGTGAGGATTATACAGAAGATTTAAACTCTCATGGCCCTGAAATAAAATTAGGAATAGGCAAAAACTGCAGGATCTCACGCACAATAATTGACAAAAATGCGAGAATAGGGGATGGAACAATAATTAACAGTAAAGAAAATTCTCCGAATGAAGATCATGAGAATTATTATGTCAGAGATGGTGTTGTGATAATACCTAAAAATGCGGTCATACCTCCTGGCACAATAATATAATCAGGATATAAAATAACGGATTATAAAAAGTATTGCAAAAATATACATAATTGGATGGACCTCGCGCCATTGCCCGGAAACAGATTTCAGCAACGCGTATGATATGAAACCGAATGAAATGCCTTCTGTAATACCAAATCCAAAAGGCATAATCAACATCGTTAAATATGATGATATAGCTTCAGCCGGTTTGTTCCATTCTATTCGTGCGATGTTTTTTATCATCATAAACCCAACAATTATCAGAGCAGGCGCTATAACAGGATATATCGTGATTCCGTTAGGCTGGCTTATGCCAATGCCGATCATTTCTATCAGAGGGGAAAAATATAACGCTCCAAAAAATAGAAATCCGGTTACAATATTCGCAAGACCAGTTCTTGCTCCGGTTGCTACACCGGCGGCGCTTTCGATATAGCTTGTGATAGTGGATGTGCCCAGAACCGATCCGATAACGGTACCTGCGGCATCGGAAAACAATGCTTTTCTCGCTCTTGGGAGTTTCCCCTGATCGTCAATAAAACCGGCTTGTTCACTAACACCGATAAGTGTTCCTATTGTATCGAATAAATCCAGAAAGAAAAAAACGAATATTATGGAAGGTATTCCGAGTTTTAACGCGGAAATTATATCTAATTTAAAAAAAGTTGGGTTAATAGATGGTATGGAGGTATTAATTAATCCATTGTAAGGTATCAGATTTGTGAATATCCCAACTATAGTAGATACAACAAGGCCGATCAATATTGCTCCTTTAATATCAAGCGCAATCAGAACACACATCAGGATTAATCCGAAAATACATAAGTAGATTGAAGGAGAAGCAGATTTAAACGATGTCAAAGTAATAAAAGTGTTTGGATTAGGTTCGATTATTCCTCCCCATTCAAACCCGACAAGAGCGATAAGCAATCCGATTCCAACAGCTATGGCATTTTTAATGGATGAGGGAATAGCGTTTATAATCATCTCTCGAAATCCAAAAAAAGATAAAATAATAAATAAAAAGCCGGAAATAAAAACCGCACCAAGAGCGATATTCCATGCGTTTAAGGAAAGATGCGCGGGCAATTTGGAAGCGATTAACGGTACCGCTACAAAAGCAAAATAAAAATTTTGACCCATTCCGGGAGCGAGAGATATAGGGTAATTTGCGAGAAATCCCATTAATAATGTCGCTAAAGCGCTTGATATGCAAGTAGCGGTAAAAACAGAACCTTTATCCATCCCGCAGATAGATAGTACTGCTGGCTGAACAAAGATAATATAACTCATGGTCATGAAAGTAGCTATCCCGCCTAAAATCTCGGTAGAAACCGACGTGTTGTTTTCTTTTAACCGGAAAAATTTCTCGATCATATCTTTCTCCATTTTTGTTAATCATTAATTATGAAAATAATTATAAGAACTGGTATCTTAATTGCAACAAAATAACGAAAATGGGAGAATAGAATGGCAGATAAAATAAGTGTAAGGAAAAGAAAAAATATCGGTCTTAACTTTATCAGTAAATTAAACGCATGTACAGATTATGAACAGGCGATAAGCATTTTCGGTAAATTTGTGTCATTGATCCTCGATTATAAAAAAATAATATTTTATTTTTGCGAACCGCAAAAGCTGATAACAAATATCTCGTTTGAAATTTCCAAAAATGGAAAACTAACGGAGAACACCTCAAAAATACATATATCTCCCTCCGATATTGAAAAGATATTAAATACAACACAAGTGAAGATAATACCTTCCAATAAATTGGATTTACATGATAATGAGAAAGATAATATTGATTTCGTAATCACTTTAAGCGCTTTTGGAGAAACAAAAGGATTCGCGATATTTTTTTTAGATGATGGTTCTTGCCGAAAGATGGATTTATCAGATAAACAAAATCTTATAAATATGGCATGGTATTTATCAGCATATATGGTTAATTATGATAAATCCTTCATAATAAACACTAAGGATAATTTAATAATCGAGACGAAAGAATACGTTTCAAACATACTTGAAAATATGGTGCATGGTGTAATCAGTATTGATTCAAAAGGAATTGTCACTACATTCAGTAAAGGGGCGGAGATACTTCTTGAATTAAATAACGCAGATGTTGTGTACAGGCATTATGAATCGGTTTTCCCTAAAGAGATTCGCGAGCTTATAAATGAAGTAAAAATAAGGTTATTATCAGAAAAGAATATTGTGGAAAGTGAAGTGGAATACATCATGCAGGGAAAATTTTTGATTCCAATTAAGTTTACAGCGTCTCTGATAAAAGATAAAAAAGAGCGTGAAAACGGATTGATTCTTGTATGTAAAGATTCTTCATCGGTAAAACGGCTTATAGCATTGCAGGAGCTGGGCAATTTGCGAGCAGAATTTCTATCAACCGCATCGCATGAATTTAAAACACCGTTGAATCTGATTATGGGATCTGTCGGAATTTTAAGCGATGGAATGGTCGGACAAATAAATGACCAGCAAAAACGGTTGATTGGTCTTATAAGGGAAGGTGGCACAAGATTACATAAATTGATAAAAGATTTGCTGGATTTATCACGCATAGAAAAAGAACGATTACCCGCAAATGAAACAATTAATCTTAAAAATATTCTTGAAGAAAGTTTAACGTTGCTCAAAGAAAGCGCGGCGGCAAAAAATATAAATATCATCAAAAAAGTTGTTGATCAAAATATATCTATTAATGGAAACCATGATAAAATTATAAAGATTTTTGATAATTTAATCAGCAATTCAATAAAATATACTCCTGAAGGAGGAAATATATTCATTAGTGTGAAACTAAAAAATACGCAGGAGTTTCCGGAATCATTCTATCGGTTTTCCACAGATTACAATTTAAGGGTACTGGAGAATGCCGCGGAAATAATTGTTGAGGACACGGGAATAGGAATTTCGGAAGAAAATTATGAATTAATCTTTCAACAATTTAAACGTGTAAATGATCCATATGTACAAAGGAACGAAGGTACAGGCCTTGGATTGTCTATAACCAGAAGGTTGGTAGAATCGATGGGCGGATCAATATCTGTTGAAAGTCAGAGCGGTAAAGGTTCTAAGTTTACCGTTCAAATACCTGTTTATTTAGATGCCAACCATCAGAGGGAAAACGTTTCAAGAAAAATATGTTGAAATTATATATGATTTTGGTATTATAAAAAGCTCTTTCGTAAATCCACTTTATAGTCGCTATTTGAAAAAAATTGTTTGTATAAAAATTTCAAAACAACTTATAAACTCTCGATTGGGATCAAGGAGATAAGATATGATCGAGGTAAAAAATCTAACCAAACGTTACGGAATGACGGTTGCGGCAAAAGATGTATCTTTTACTGTCAACAATGGTGAAGTACTTGGTTTTCTCGGGCCAAATGGTGCGGGTAAAACCACGACAATGAAAATCCTGACTTGTTTTATGCCTCCTACAGCGGGATCAGCTGTCGTTGAAGGGTTTGATATTCTGGAAAATTCCCTGGAAGTGCGTAAACGAATAGGTTATCTTCCTGAAAGCACCCCTTTGTACACTGACATGATGGTTGAGGATTATCTTGCTTTTATTGCTGAAGTAAGGCAGATACCGAAATCTCAGCGTAATGAACGAATAAAAAAAATGGTCAGCGTGTGTAACCTGCAGAGTGTGTTAAAAAAGGATATAGGGGAATTATCAAAGGGTTTTAAGCAGAGAGTCGGGCTTGCTCAGGCTATGATTCATGATCCGAAAATATTGATTCTTGACGAACCGACATCAGGGCTTGACCCGAACCAGATTATCGAAATACGCGAACTTATAAAAGAGCTTGGTAAAGAAAAAACGATAATATTAAGTACTCATATTCTGCCTGAAGTATCAGCTACATGCGATAGGGTGATCATTATAAATGAAGGAAAACTTATCGCCTCAGGTACTCCGGAAGAACTTCAGGATTCGGCTCAGGGTGACTCGATTTTATATACGACTATTCATGCTTCAAAATCAGATATTGAAAAAGTTTTTGCCGAAGTCGATTTTGTAAAGGAACATATATTTATTGATCAGCATGATAAGGCAAACAGGTATAAAATAGTAGTAAAGAAAAGCGAAAAAAATCCCGGTGAAAGTATTTTTAAGCTTGCCTTGGATAAAGGTTGGACATTGAGCGAAATACATAAAGAATCAATGTCGCTGGAAGATATTTTCTTGAAACTAACCCGCGAAAAATAAGATGGAGATTACATAAAATGGGAATAATATTCGCAATTTTTAAAAAAGAGTTCAGGAGTTATTTTGTATCTCCTGTAGCGTATGTAATGATTACTATATTTCTTATCGTAAGCAACTGGTTGTTCTTTAATACGTATTTTCTTGATAAAGAAGCTTCTATGCGATTGTTTATCGCACGTATGCCGTGGATTTTTCTCTTTTTTATACCCGCTATAACTATGCGGATATGGGCGGAAGAGAAAAAACTCGGTACAATAGAGTTGCTTATGACATTGCCGATTAAAGATTACGAAGCGGTAATAGGAAAATTTATATCGAGTTTTGCGTTTTTAGTATTGTGTCTTATTCTTACGTTTTCTGTTCCTGCAACGGTTGCGTATACCGGCAATCCGGATTGGGGGCCTGTTATCGGAGGGTATCTTGGAGCTTTGCTTATGGGAACAGCATATTTATCGTTGGGATTATTTATATCTTCAATTACTGAAAATCAGATAATTGCCTTTATAATAGCGATTATGATTTCATTTGTATTCCTGATAATCGGAGATAATTTTGTTTTGTATTCAGTTCCATATTTTTTGGTTCCCCTTTTTGAATACCTGGGGTTCGGCTCGCATTTTATGAGTATTTCAAGAGGTGTAATCGATTCAAGAGATCTGATATATTATTTTTCGTTTATATTTTTCTTTATATTTTTAAATATCCGATCTGTAGAAAGCAGAAAATGGTGAGAAAAGGGGAGATGGAGATATGAAAAGGAAAGTTCAGTATACTACCCAGTCGACTTTATCAATTTTGATCATATTAGTTGTTCTCATAATAATAAATATATTTTCACAAACAAAATTCGCGAGATGGGATTTAACAGCTAACAAACAGTACACAATATCGCCCTCAACAAAAAAAATAATAGGTAAACTCGATGATATTGTTAATGTGAAATTGTATTTTTCAAAAAATCTACCTCCTGTACTTCAGATTCAGGAAAGAAGAATAAAAGATCTGCTTGATGAATACCGTGCTTATTCAAAAGGCAAGATCGTAATAAAGAAAGAAGACCCGTCGGCTGATCAGGAGCTCGAAACAAAGGTAAAAAGCATAGGAATACCTCAGGTTCAGATGACATACCGCCAGAAAGATGAGGTGGAAGTCAAAAACGGTTATTTTGGAATGGCAATATTTTATGGCGGCAAAAAAGAAGTTATACCGATTATCCAGGATGAAGACAATCTGGAATATGATTTAACTTCAGCGATCCGGAAAGTCACATCAGATACTATTATGAAAATAGGTTTTTCCACAGGTCATGACGAAAGAGACGTTGAGAAAGATTATTCGCTTATAAAGGGAGCTTTAAATCAACAGTACGAAACAACAATGGTTACAATAAGTGATACCCAACCGATACCATCGGATATTACAACCCTTATTATAGCAGGTCCTAAGAAAGATTTTACAGACAGGGAATTATACCAGATCGACCAGTATATTATGAAAGGCGGTAAACTTATCGTTTTGATGGAGATGGTCCAGCTCAATCTTGAAATGGGTTTATTTGCTACGCCCATGCAGAATAAATTGAATAATCTTCTTGATTCTTATGGTATAAAGGTAAATTCAGATCTTGTGCTCGATAAGTATAACGACAGGCTTACCTACAGCGAATCGCCTGATAATCGGATACAATATGTTACGACTGTGAATTATCCGTTTTTTGTTAAAGCGATAAAGAAAAATTTTGCCGAGAACAATCCGATATTGCGTGGGCTTGAATCGATAACTGTACCGTGGGCATGTTCACTTACGTTAAACAATACTAATCTGAAGACGGCAGATGTTGTCGAACTGGTAAAAACAAGTGAGTTTTCATGGGTACAGAAAGATACATTTAACTTAAACCCGAAACAACAGTTTGTAATCCCTCCGGATCAGGAAAAACAATCTCTTCTCGCGGCTGTCATTACAAATGAATTTACAAGTTATTTTAAGGGAAAGGAAATCCCCAGGGTAAACGATGAAAAAGATAATGAGGCAAAACCTTCTGTAGAGAAAATTATCGAAAAAAGCCCAAAAACCAATATACTTGTTGTCGGTAACTCTTATTTTATCACGGTGGATTCGCTAAGACGGTTCCAGAGCAACGCTGTATTTTTTCTGAATTCGGTAGATTGGATTACTCAGGGGGAAGCATTAATCGGTATACGCAGCAGAGCAATTAAAGAATGTCCGATTGAAGAAGTAGGTGAAAATACAAAATCAGTATTGAAGTTTGTCAATATATTTGGCGGTTCGATTGTTATTGTTATCTTTGGTTTACTGGTTTTTTACTGGAGAAAACGTGAACGCAAAATGTACGAATCAATGATGTCTCAATAAACTTATATATGTCGAAAAGATTTATATTTTATTTATTGCTTTTATTATTGACAATAACCGGTTGCCAGGAAAAACAGGGAAATCTTGTATTTCCTGATCTGAATCCATATGAAGTTGAGAGTATAATATTAGTCAAAGAAAAAGGCGATTACAAATTAGAGTTTAAGAAATTAGCATCAAATAAGTGGGTTGTAAAGCAGACAAACCAGCAGTTTTGTGCAGATAAAAAAGCTATATTTAATTTTTTAAATATGGTTGCTTACGCTAGATATATTGATATTGCAAAACTTAATAAAAAGAAAGTTGAAAAATCAGAAAGCGCGAAAAAATCGGTTGGGACAAGAGTAGTAATCGGTCTGAAGAATAAAAAATTTGATTTCTGCGTGAAAAAAGCCGGCGATGATTATCAAAGCTCATATTTGCTATTGAATAAGGATGAAACTTGTATTCGGTGTTGCCCATACCTGAATTCCATTGTGAACTATCCGCTTCAGAAATGGATAGAAAAATGTGTATTCGATCTGCCTGTCGAAAAAGTAAAATCAATACAGATTCTTTTAAATAACAATGTGCTGACGCATTGGAGCAGGAGAAGCCGGTTTTATCCATGGAAAAATGAAATTGACCGTTCGGTAAATATATCCAGTGAGAGTGTAGAGCGCTTTTATAATCTGATGAATAAATTAAGGATATATAATGGTCTTTTATATGAGGAAAATAAATTATATGGTCTTCAAAATCCAAGATTAATTATAAAAATAAATGATTTTGATCAGAATATAACACAGATAAAAGTAGGATTACCCAAAAACAGTTCATTTTATTATGCCACTCGTTTTGAGAACTATAAAGATGAAATAGTACTGATTTCTTCCACATGGATAAAAAAAATCCAGGACATCCTTTCCGATATCCTTAATAAAAAATTGGTTATAAAATAAAAATCGGCAGATTCTTTGTGCTTTTAATCGTTTTTTTTAGTCTAAAAACAAAATGTCTTTATAAAAATGAATTATAACTTGACATTCAGGCTCTAATAAAATATCTTTTATAAGTTTTTAAGAGGGATTGATATGAGAAATGAAGAACCCAGATTTGATTTTATATTGTCAAAAGAAGAAGGCGAAAAAGAAATATATTCAATAAAAGAACCTGAACCGCCTAATTATAAACTTCATGTTATATTATTTGCTATAACCTTTCTTTCAACTACATATGCCGGTGTGACACTTTCGGGAAACGTAAAATCTTATGGTTTTTTGAGTTTCTTTTCCATAAAATATTTATCGCATGGTTTATCTTTTTCAATTCCATTAATGTTTATTTTATTGACCCATGAGATGGGGCATTTTATTGCTTCACGAATACATCGGGTTGACGCTACGCTACCGTATTTTATTCCTGCGCCTACAATAATAGGTACATTTGGGGCATTTATAAAAATGAGGTCACCGATATATGACAAACGTGCCCTTGTTGATATTGGCGCGGCAGGGCCTCTATCCGGTTTTATAGCTTCAATCCCAATATTGATAGCAGGATTGAGTATGTCCAAGATTGTTCCATTTACACGTAGCGCGGGCGAACTAAAAATTGGATCTTCAATTCTTGTTCAGTTTTTAACAGAAGTTTTTGCTCCTCACGCGCCTAAAGGATTTGAACTTCTTATTCACCCTATGGGGTTCGCAGGTTGGATTGGTTTGTTTGTTACTTCCTTAAATCTTATACCGATAGGACAGCTTGATGGAGGCCATGTAGCGTATGCTTTTTTCGGTGAAAAATATGAGAGGTTTGCAAATATAATTCTATTGTTTCTCGCATATATGGGGTTATACTGGAACGGATGGCTTTTATGGGCGATAATCATATTCTTTTTGGGAAGAAAACATCCGCCTGCGATAAATCCGTATATGGAACTTGATTTGCCGAGAAAAATTGTTGTATGGATTGTACTTGCGATATTTATTATAACATTTATTCCTGTACCGTTTAAATTATGATTATACAATATGACAAAAATATGTTGACCGTTATGTCCATATATGTTTTATAATTTGGTGATATTGAAATAAGTTGAGGTTGAGAATGAGAATTCCTGTTGCAAAAGAAGTAATGCCATATTTTATACCATCGATTTTGCTGACGGTTATTTTTTTCGCGTTTAATCTATGGTTTGGTATCATTGGATTGATAATCAGCATCTATTTTTTATATTTTTTTAGGGATCCTGAAAGGACGTTGCCCGATTTAAAAAACGCGATAGTATCTCCTGCCGATGGTGTAATTGTTGGTGTGGATCATGTTATGGAAAACGAATTTTTTAAGGATAAAGTTTGCCGTATAAGCATATTTTTATCTATATTCAATGTCCATATGAACTATTCCCCAATAAACGGTAAAGTTGTTTATTTTAACTATCAAAAAGGACAATTCCTGCCGGCAAACTCGCCAAAATCAGCGATAGTTAATGAAAGTAATTCTATCGGAATATCTGACAATAACGGGTTTAAATTAATTGTGCGCCAAATTGCCGGAATAATTGCCCGTCGTGTGGTTTGTGGAGTTAAAGAAGGTGATTTCATAGAAAAAGGCCAGAAGTTTGGCATGATAAAATTCAGTTCTCGCGTTGAAGTGTATCTGCCAGTAACAGCAAAGGTTAAAGTTAAAAAAGGTGATATAGTCAAGGGTAAAATATCGATTTTAGGAGAGATAAACAAATGAACAGAAATATATTGTTACCCAATATAATTACAGGTTTAAACTTTTTGTTCGGAACTTTAGCTTTAATTTTAATATATAATGAGGAATATATATTATCAGTAATATGTGTTTTTCTCGCGATGTTATGTGATTTCCTCGATGGTCAGGTTGCACGCAGAAATAACTCCACTTCAAAGTTTGGTTTTGAGTTCGATTCATTATCTGATCTTGTATCATTCGGTATTGTTCCGGGAATGCTTGCGTATTCATATTATCTACGAGACATGGAGGAGCCAGGGGTAATTATCGCTTCAGTATATATGCTGTGTACAGGAATACGGTTGGCTAAATTTAATTCAATGACAAAAAGTTCAGGTAAGAAAATTTTTTACGGATTACCGTCTCCTGCTGCGGCTGGTGTAGTATGCAGTACATTTGTAATCATTAACAAATATGAAAGTTTGTTATTCATAAAATTGTTTCCATTAGTGGTATTAACAACAGGTTTGCTTATGGTGAGCAATGTGAAATATCCTGTTCCTGTAGGATTTTTATATTTTTTGAAAAACAAAATAAAAGGTTGGTACCGAATAGGTTTTGCATGTTTTATTTTGATACTGTTATTTAATTATACGGAGATACTGCTAAGCTCTATTTTTATGATATATCTGACTTTCGGATTATCTCGCGCTCTATTTTCTATAGTATCTGAAAATGAGCCGGTTAAAGCATATATGAAAACGTTGAAGAGTAAAAATATTATTAGAAAACAGGATCAGGAAGAATAACTTATTCCACGCCAGGTAATTTTTCGTTTGAATATAATTTTCGAAGCCGCATGAATTAATATCCCGCAAACCATAATACATCCCAAAAGGTGAGAGAACGCATACCATTTGTTTGATTTAGCGAGTTTATAAGCGCTCATGATAATATAAAGCAAAAATGCGTATAATATAATGCTCAATGTGATGGGAGTAGGATTAGGAAGAAGAAAAAACGAAAAAATGAATAACGCGTATGGCAAAATAGAAAAACTAACCATAAGAAATAAACTCATAAAAATAGTATAAAGGTTTTTCTGGAAACCGTGATAAAAAATCCTTACCCATCCTCTCCAGATATCTTTTAGTGAACTGTACATGTGTGTCTGATAAATATCTGGTCCCCAAAGAACTTTAAGATTTAATTTTTCCTTTTTTATTTTTCGTGCGAGTGCAAGGTCTTCAAGAAGTTCTTCTTTAACTGCGCTATGACCGCCAATTTTAAAATACGCGTCGCGGTTAAACAGGATAAACTGGCCGTTTGCGTAAGAATGCGATTCGGAAACATCATTAATTTTTTCAACCGGATACCATATCATAAGTACTGCTCCGGCAACCGGCATAATGACATTTTCCCAGAAACTTTTTGTAATAAGATGCGGATTGATACTCAGAAGGTCGACATTATTTTCCATAGCGTATTTTACCGCTGATTTAATACATAATGGATAATGGACAGTATCAGCGTCCGTAAAAATTAGATATTTCCCGTTAGCTTCTTTCACTCCATTTGTTATTGCATGGTTTTTACCCGACCAACCATCCGGGCAATGTTTGATTTGAACTAATTTAACGTTGTTATGTTTTTTAGATATACTGAGAACAATTTCGGATGTTTTGTCGGTGGAACGATCATCGATAACAACAATTTCCAAGTTGGGATAATTTTGATTAATAAGGGATTGTATGCACCGCGCGATATTTTTTTCTTCATTTCTCGCGGGGATTAAAACAGAAACGTTTGGAAATTCTAATGATGTTTTCGTATCGTCAGGATAAATAAAGAATTCCGAAGCAGATATTCTGCGAACAACTAAATACCTGTGTAACCAACCAAAGGATAATAATGTAAAAATAGAATAGAATATTGTTTCCATAATGATTAAATATATAATTTATATTGGTAAAAGGTTTATAAAACGATCAAAATGAATTATATAAAATTTGGTGTTAACTATCAAATTTAAAATAAGTTATTGGATATTTTTTTTAATGTCAATAATTAAAATAACTCCGTTGACAAAATATGAAATAAGATGGTATATTTACCATATTTTTTTAAGGCTGGATTATTAACGGAAGGGAGAAAATCAAAGAGTGCAAGCAGGAGTGAATAAGTTGGAAAATGATAAACTATCCATTGAAATAATAAAACCGAAACTCAAAGATGCGCAGGGGATAAAAAGTCTGCTTGATTATTATTCCCGCCAACAAATAGTGTTACCAAGATCAATTGTTGATATTTGCGAAAAGATACGGATTTTTTGGATCGCGGTTGATACTGCTACAAATGAAATTATAGGTTGTGCCGGTATTCAGTTCTACTGGGATAATCTGGCGGAAATAAAATCTCTGGCAGTAAAAAAAGAATACTGGGGCAAGGGAATCGGCAATATGCTTGTTCAGAAATGTATTGAGGAAGCCAGGAGTTTTGGAGTTAAAAAAATATTTGCATTGACATATATCGCTGAATTTTTTAAAAAATTGGGTTTTCAAATAATATCAAAGAATTCTTTACCCCAGAAAATATGGACAGAATGTATTAACTGTCAGCATTTTCCGAATTGTAACGAAGATGCGGTCGAGTTAGTATTAAAAGACGAGTAGGAGGAGACATCCGATGGAGATGACAATAACTGAAAAAATACTGGCATTTCATGCTGGCCAGGAAAAAGTTTTTCCCGGAGAAATCATTAGTGCCAGAGTTGATATTGCATTAGGTAACGATATAACCGCTCCGATAGCTATAAAAGAATTTTATAATATGGGAGTGGAAAAGGTTTTTGATAATAAGAGAATCGTACTTGTTCCTGATCATTTTTGTCCTAATAAGGATATAAAATCCGCGGAACAGGTTAAAATGCTTCGTGAATTCGCCAATAAGTTTAATTTATCTCATTTTTATGAGGTTGGTGAGATGGGTGTTGAACATTCGCTTCTTCCTGAAAAGGGTGTGGTTACTTCAGGAGACCTTGTTATTGGAGCAGACAGCCATACATGTACATACGGAGCTCTTGGCGCGTTCTCTACTGGTGTTGGAAGTACTGATCTTGCTGCCGCCATGGCAACAGGTGAAGTTTGGTTGCGAGTACCGGAATCGATAAAATTCATATATGAAGGTGAACTCCTGAAATGGGTAAGCGGTAAAGATCTAATCCTGTATACTATCGGTGATATAGGCGTGGATGGAGCTTTATATAAAGCTATGGAATTTTGCGGGCCTGTGATCGACAAACTTCCAATTAGCTCAAGGTTGACTATGTCGAATATGGCTATTGAAGCTGGCGGCAAAAGCGGAATCATTGTGCCGGATAACATTACAAGAGAATTTGTAGAAGGTAGATCCGAGAGAACTCCGCAATATTTCACAAGCGATATTAACGCTCAATACAGTGAAGTAAAGCGATATGATGTATCCAAAATAGAACCTCAAGTAGCATTACCGCATTTGCCGGAGAACACAAAGGGAATAAGCGAAATCAAGGATATAAAGATAGATCAGGTTGTTGTCGGGTCATGCACAAATGGGCTACTTGACGATTTGAGAGTGGCGGCGAGTGTTATAAAAGGGAAAAGAGTAGCCAAAAATGTGCGGATGATAGTAATACCCGCTACACCAAAAGTATATATGGATGCTATGAAAGAAGGGTTGATTGAAATTTTCATGGAATCGGGAGCGGCGGTTTCAACTCCCACATGCGGTCCTTGTCTTGGAGGTCATATGGGGATCCTTGCTGAAGGCGAAAGGTGTATCGCGACCACAAACAGGAATTTTGTCGGCCGTATGGGGCATCCGAAAAGTGAAGTTTATTTGTCTAATCCGGCTATTGCCGCGGCATCTGCGGTTGCGGGTAAGATAAGTTCTCCTGATGAACTATAATATAAAAGGATGAAATAATGAAAATTACTGGTAAAGTTTGGAAATTCGGTGATGATATTGATACCGATGTAATCATACCCGCGAGATATCTAAATACATCGGATCCTAAAGAGCTTGCTCAGCATTGTATGGAGGATGCCGATACGACGTTTGCAAAAAAGGTTAACGCCGGGGATATTATCGTGGCAGGTAAAAATTTTGGATGCGGTTCAAGCAGGGAACATGCTCCTATTTCAATAAAAGCTTCAGGTATTGCATGTGTGATAGCTTCATCATATGCCAGAATTTTTTTCAGGAACGCGTTTAATACCGGATTGCCGATTTTTGAATCTACTGACGCTTCCAAGAATATAAAAAATGGCGATGAAATAACTGTGGATTTTGAGACGGGGGCGATAGAAAATCATACTCGTAATGAAAAATATAAAGCCCAGCCAATACCGAAATTCATGCAGGAACTTATTGATGAAGGCGGACTGGTTAATTACGTAAAAAGAAAAATAAAAAGATAATTCTGGAAAGGAATTTTTCATCATGAGCAAAAGTTATAAAATAGCTGTTATAGCAGGAGACGGAACAGGGCCTGAAGTAGTAAATGAAGGTTTGAAGGTTTTAAATGCCGTCAGCAAAATAACTGGTTTTAAATATGAAACCATAAATTATGATTTTGGTGGAGAAAGATACCTGAAAACAGGTGAAGTTCTACCCGATAGTGCGATTAATGAATTAAAAAAAGCAGACGCGATATATCTTGGCGCCATAGGACACCCGGAAGTAAAGCCGGGAATACTTGAACACGGAATTCTTCTGCGTTTAAGGTTTGAATTAGATCAGTATATAAATTTGCGTCCTGTTAAATTGTATCCGAATGTCTATACCCCGTTAAAAGATAAAGGGCCGGAAGATATTGATTTCGTCGTTGTGCGTGAAAATACTGAAGGGTTATATGCCGGTACCGGGGGATTTCTAAAACGAGGAACTCCTGACGAAGTTGCGACTCAGGTTTCGATAAATACCCGCAAAGGTGTTGAGAGATGTATAAGATTCGCATATGAATATACAAAAAAGAGGAACAAAAACAAAAAACTAACTCTATGCGGCAAAACTAATGTATTGACATACGCTTTCAATTTATGGGAAAGAACATTCAATGAAGTGGGTAAAGAGTATCCCGATATCACAACGGATTACGCTCACGTTGACGCTACATGTATGTGGATGGTTAAAAACCCGGAATGGTTTGATGTTATTGTTACCGACAATATGTTTGGCGATATAATCACAGATCTTGGCGCGATGATTCAGGGCGGTATGGGTATAGCCGCAGGCGGCAATCTTAATCCGGAAGGCGTATCGATGTTTGAACCGATAGGTGGTTCAGCTCCTAAATATACGGGTAAAGGAGTAATCAATCCTCTTGCGGCAATTAGTGCTGGTCAGATGATGCTGGAATTCCTTGGCGAAACAATTGCGGCGGAAAAAATTGAAAAAGCTGTGGTAAAAACTCTTACGACAAATTTAAAAAGTTTATCTGCAGGAAAAATGGGATATTCAACTTCAGAAGTTGGCGATCTGGTAGCAAAATACGCAACCGAATAACTTAATAAGATAAAAGTAACTGGATAAAGAGTATATAATGACTGAGCTATTAAGTGTTGATCGCGCAAAATACATCACTGATATTTTTCCAGAAAAAAGAATTTTAGTTGTGGGTGACATAATTCTTGATGAATTTATATGGGGTTCTGTGTTTCGTATATCACCGGAAGCGCCTGTACCGGTTGTGGAAGCAAAAAGAAGATCTTTCATGACGGGAGGTGCGGCAAATGTAGCGAGAAATTTGAGAGATCTTGGAGTAAACGTAGATGTTGTCGGAGTCGTCGGAGAAGATCATATCGGCGAAAAGATGATTGGTTTGCTTAAAGAGAAAGGAATAGGAATAGAGGGTGTATTAAAAGTTCATGACAGACAAACCACATTAAAGACAAGAGTTATCGGCCAGCATCAGCAGATAGTTCGCATTGACTGGGAAGATACAGCATCCATTGTTGATGAATACACTTCGAAAATAATTGAATATATTATTGATAATAAAAAAAATATTGATGCGATTATATTTGAGGATTATGGTAAAGGGATTATAAGTCAGAATCTGGTGACAAAAATACTTGCTGAAACTGAAAAAAATGGAATAATTACTTCATTTGACCCAAAAATGGGACATTACATAAATCTTGATGGGATAACTGTGGCAACGCCAAACCAGGCGGAGGCGTTTGACGCTTATGGGGAACCTCTATCATTCGATCCGGATAAACTGGATAAACTTGGTTGGGGATTATTGAAGAAATGGGGCGCGAACGCGGTTTTAATTACGCTTGGTGAGCATGGAATGGCTTTATTTGAAAATGGTAAAGAAAGTTATAAGATTTCGACTGTTGCGAAGGAAGTATATGATGTTTCTGGAGCGGGAGATACAGTTATCGCGTCACTTACGGCATCACTTGCGGCTGGGGCTACTCTAAGAGAATCAGCGATATTTTCTAACTACGCGGCAGGAGTAGTTGTAGGCAAAGTCGGTACTGCTTCGGTTACACCCGTGGAAATAATAGAAGCTTTAACCCATAATTGATTTTTCAGGAAACTAATGTATAGAGCAATATTTTTTGATAGGGATGGCACAATTATTCACGATCCCGGTTATCTGTCGGAAGTGAATCAGATAAAATTTTTCGATGGAGTGTTAGAAAAAATATCACAGGTTAAGCTCAAGGGATTTAAAATTTTTATTATAACGAACCAATCGGGTGTAGGTCGAGGTTATTTTACAGAAGAGAAATTAAAACAAATTCACTGTGCTTTAGTTGAAATGATGAATTCAGCAGGAGCTAATGTAGACGATATTCGGTATTGCCCGCATGCGCCTGAAGAGAAATGTTTTTGCAGAAAACCTAATCCGGAAATGGTACAATCACTTGCGCGTAAATATAATATATCTACCGGTGAATCATTTTTTATCGGGGATAAAGTTCAGGATGTGCTGACAGGAAAGAATTCAGGATGCAACACAGTTCTTGTTCTAAACGGTAATGAAATAGAAACAATAAAGAGTCAATCCGAAATATGGTATGAACCTGATCATATCGCGCAGACAACCGGTGATGCTCTTGACTGGATTATGAAAAATTATTAAATCGATTAATAAAAAGGTTATTATGAAAAAAATTAGATTTTGCGGCGTTATTCCTTCACGCTATGGGTCGACAAGATTTCCCGGAAAATCATTGGCGCTTATAAAAGGAAAAGCAATGGTGGAACGTGTGTATGAACAATGTGTAAAATCAAAAATGCTTGATCATGTAATTGTCGCTACTGATGACGAAAGAATAGCAAATAAAGTTAAAGAGATCGGTGGTAATTATGTAATGACATCTCCTGATTTGAATTCAGGTACCGATAGAGTCGCGAAAGCTGTATCTGAAATAGATGCTGAATATGTTATCAATATACAGGGAGATGAACCCTTGATTGATCCGCAAATAATAGACAGCGTAGCGCAATCAATGGTTGATGACAGTGAAGTATATATGTCAACGCCTATCGCGTTTTTTAATGGCAACGACGACGTAAATAATCCGAATATAGTAAAGGCAATTGTTGATAAAAATAATTACGCTATATATTTTTCAAGATCGCCAATACCTTATTTACGCGGTAATATCCCAGCTGGAAAACAAATATATTATAAACATATAGGTCTTTATGGATATAAAAAAGATTTTCTGTTAAAATTAGTTACGTTTCCACAAACGTCTCTCGAAATTGCTGAGCAACTGGAACAATTGCGGGTTATTGAAAATGGTTATAAAATTAAAACTGTTGTGGTACAATACAACGGCATGGGTGTAGATACCCCCGCTGATGTTGAGGAGATTGAAAAGCGTTTATGACAAAATATATTTTTATTACAGGTGGAGTTGTTTCCTCGCTGGGAAAAGGTCTTACTGCGGCATCTATCGGAAAATTACTCGAAAGTAGAGGATTAAGTGTAACATTGCAGAAATTTGATCCATATATAAATGTTGATCCGGGAACAATGAGCCCTTACCAGCATGGCGAAGTTTTCGTAACTGATGACGGCGCTGAGACAGATCTTGATCTGGGGCACTATGAAAGGTTTACATCTACTAGATTAACACAGGATAACAATGTTACTACAGGACAGATCTATGAGACGGTAATAAAAAACGAACGTGCCGGAAAATATCTTGGAAAGACTGTTCAGGTAATACCTCATATAACCGATGAGATAAAAAACAGAATAAAAGTATGCGGTAAACGTAAAGATATTGATGTGGTAATAACTGAAATCGGAGGTACTGTAGGTGATATTGAGAGCCTCCCTTTTTTAGAAGCAATACGTCAGTTTAGGCTTGATATCGGAATAAAAAATACTTTGTATATACATTTGACTCTTGTTCCATATATCAGGGCGGCAGGTGAAATGAAAACTAAACCTACACAGCACAGCGTAGAAAAATTACGCAGTATAGGTATCCAGCCTGATATCTTGATATGCAGAACAGAAAAACCAATGAGAAAAGAGTTGAAAAGCAAGATATCTCTTTTTTGTAACATACCTATCGACGCGGTATTTGAGGAAAGAGACGTAAAATATTCAATTTATGAACTCCCGCTGATGTTCGAAAAAGAAAAAATGGACGAAACAATACTTGGCAGGCTTGATCTTAAAGCTCCTCATGAATGCAGACTTGATAAATGGGTGGAAGTTGTAAATACCATAAAAAGTTCGCGTGAAACTGTGCGTATAGCTGTTGTAGGAAAATACATAAATCTGCAGGATTCATATAAAAGTATATATGAAGCGATGGCTCACGCTGGAATATACAATAAATATCAGGTTGAGACAATAAAGATTGATGCCGAAAGAGTTAATCCGCAATCAGTAAATACCATTCTTGATAGCGTCGATGGGATTTTAGTACCAGGTGGATTTGGTGACAGGGGTATAAATGGTAAAATTGACGCAATAAAGTATGCTCGCGAAGTAAAAAAACCATTTTTCGGAATTTGTCTTGGAATGCAATGCGCTGTAATTGAGTTTGCCCGCAATATACTTTGTTTGGCTGACGCGTCAAGTACGGAATTTGATCCAAAAACACCTAATCCGGTTATATGTTTAATGGAAGAACAACTTGGTGTTACCGATGTTGGCGGAACAATGAGGCTTGGGGCTTATTCCTGCAGACTGAAAAATAATGGAAAAACCTTCGATGCGTATAAAACAGGGGAAATAAGCGAACGTCATCGGCATAGGTATGAGTTCAACAATAAATACAGGGAATTATTTGAAAAAAACGGATTTATATTTTCAGGGATAAATATTGAAAATGATCTTGTGGAAATAATTGAGCTTGAAAATCATCCATGGTTTATCGGCTGTCAGTTCCATCCGGAATTCAAATCAAAGCCGGATAACAGCCATCCTTTATTCAGGGAATTTGTAAGGTCGGCGATTAACTATAAACTGGACAGGAAATAGGACTAAAATTAATGAATGTCGTTAAAATTAATGATATCCTTATCGGGAATGATAATCCTATTGTTCTTATAGCCGGTCCTTGTGTTATAGAAACCGAGGATATGGCGATAGATATCGCGATCAAATTAAAGGCGATAGCTGATAAAATAGGCATAAAGTATATATATAAAGCATCATATGATAAAGCGAACCGAAGTTCTGTCAAATCGTTTCGCGGTCCTGGTATTGATAAAGGGGTTGAAATACTTAAAAAAGTAAAAGAAACAGTAAAAGTTCCTGTACTTACTGATGTGCATTGTCGATCTGATATAGATAAGGTGGCAGAGGTTGCTGATATTATCCAAATACCTGCTTTTTTATGCAGACAGACTGATTTGCTTGTTAAAGCTTCTTCTACCGGTAGAATAGTGAATGTAAAGAAAGGTCAGTTTCTTGCTCCGTGGGATGTAAAAAACATAATTGACAAATGTTTAAGTACTGGTAATGAAAAAGTGATTATAACTGAGAGAGGAGCCAGTTTCGGATACAATAATCTGGTTAATGATATGCGGGCACTACCTATAATCAGATCAATGGGAATACCTGTGATATTTGATGCTACTCACAGTGTACAGTTGCCCGGAGCAAAAGGTTCATCGTCAGGAGGCGAACGGAAGTTTGTTAAGTTTTTATCGCGAAGCGCTGTTGCGGCAGGTTGCGATGGCGTTTTTTTCGAATGCCATACTGATCCGGATAAAGCATTATGCGATGGGCAGAATTCTCTGTCTGTTTGGGAAATGACTGGGATTTTAAAACAACTTATGGCTATTGATAATATAGTTAAAAGTGAGAAATAAAAAGGAGATTCATCTTGATAAAATCTTCCTTGGATTTAGATTTAATAAATATTGCAAAAGATGTTATAAAAATAGAAGCGGAAGAAGTAACAAATCTGGCGGAAAGAATAGATGAGAGTTTTGTAAAAGCTGTGGATTTTATCTATGAATGTAAAAGCCGGGTCATAGTAACCGGAATGGGTAAATCAGGCTTAATAGGGAGAAAAATATCTGCCACGCTAGCAAGTACGGGTACACCTTCGTTGTCGTTGCATCCTGCAGAAGCGTTTCATGGTGATTTAGGAATGGTTCAACCGTCGGATGTTGTTCTCGCTCTTTCTAATAGTGGCGAAACGGAAGAGATAGTTCGCTTGCTTCCGATAATTAAAAAAATCGGTGCGAAGTTAATATCTATGGTTGGCAGAATTGACTCAACGATGGCAAAGTATAGCGATGTGGTTCTTGACGCAAGCATACGACGTGAAGCCTGTCCGCTTGGGCTTGCACCTACATCAAGCACAACTGTATCTTTAGTTCTTGGTGACGCGCTGGCTATAGCTGTTTATAGAAAAAAAGGTTTTAAAGTGGAAGATTTCGCTTTTTATCACCCTGGAGGCAATCTCGGTAAAAAGTTACTGAGGGTTGAGGATCTTATGCGTACAGGCAAAGATCATCCTGTAGTTGAGGAAGATATGTTGATAAAAGATGTTCTTCTTGCTGTAACAAGGGCAAAAGCCGGAGCGGCTACAGTAATAGACGGCGATGGAAAAATGATAGGATTTTTTACCGATGGCGATTTACGGCGCGCTATAGAAAGAGATGAGAAAATGATACAAAAACCTGTAAAGTTATATATGACGCGTAATCCATATTCAATAAAACCGGATTGCCTGGCCACTGAAGCATTAAAAACGCTAAAAATGAAAAGAATCGATGAACTTCCTGTTGTTGATGATGCCGGTTACCCGATAGGCATTATAGCTGAAGGCGATTTATTGGGATTATAAATATGAAAGATAGCCCAAAAGAAATAATCAAATTAATTGCTCTTGACATTGATGGAATATTGACCGACGGTAAAATTATATTAGATAGTGAAGGCAGAGAAATAAAAGTTTTTTCCGCACAGGATGGTATGGGGATAAAAGCGGCTATCGATGCAGGAATTGTTATCGCGTTTATAACCAGCAGAAGATCGAAAGTTGTTGAAATTAGGGCATCTGAACTTGGAGTCAAGGAAATATATCTGGGTAACAATAAAAAATTGGATGCGATTAAGGAACTCGCTCTAAAATATGGTATATCTACTGATGAAATATGTTACATGGGTGATGATCTGATAGATTTGCAGGCATTAACTAACGTAGGTTGGGGTGTAACTGTCCCACAGGCACCGGATGAATTGAAAAGCAATGCAGATTATATAACAAAAAAGTCATGCGGTGATGGTGCAGTCAGAGAAGTAATAGAAATTATTCTAAAGAGAAATGGATTGTGGGAAAATTTGATAAAAAAATTTCTTGGCAATGATATAAAATAATATTTGAAAGTCTAATATAAAATATATGAAAAAAATGATTTCGAATTATATAGTTGTATATTTAAAGATAGTAATTATGGCTTTTTTTTTAATTTGTAAAACAACTTTTGCAGACAACAAAGATATATCTATCGGTACTGTTCAAGACGGTGTATCGATTTTTGATCTTACGAGTGAAGGGAAAAAATGTTGGGAATTGCATGGTACTTCAGCAAAGTTTATAGAAAATGGATTTGTGGAGATAAAAAATGTAGAAGCAATTTTTTATCAGCAAAATAAAAAAGAAAACGACAAAGTTGTAATAAATACCGATTCTGCGAAAGTGAACCAATCATCAAAATATGTTACAACAGAAGAAGATGTAAAAATAAAATCAAAAGATATTCTGGTTGTTGGCAAAGGCTTGGATGGTTATATGGGTGAAAAAACAGTACGTATAAAAAAAGATGTTACTATGACGATTACTGGTGAGAATAAAGGAATCTTGTTTAGTAAATAAATTATAAAAAGGATTTAGACATGAAATACAGATTGTTTATGTTTGTAATAATAATATATTGTGCTTTTATATCCGCTGTGTTTTCTGAGAATGGGAAGAAAAAACCTGCGGAAAAGAAGGCGAGCACGGAATCATCTGATGTACCGACCGTTATAACTTGCGATGGCCCTTTGGATGTCAGTTTCGATAAAAATTATGCGATATTTCACGATAATGTTATGGTAAAAGATCAAAAAGGTGAGGTATACGCAGATATTATGAAAGCATATTTTAAAAATGACAGCAGGGATATATCTCTTATTGAGGCGCAAGGCAATGTAATTATACATATGGAAAAAAAGATTGCCAAGAGCGATAAGGCAGTTTATAACGTTGATGCAGGCACTTTGGTGATGACAGGTAATCCGAGAATTCAGGAAGATAAAAATATATATGCCGCTGATAAAATCACAATTTATCAGAAGAACGGTAAAACCGAAATGAAACTTGAACCCAAAGCTAAATTACTCCTATATAGACAGGGAGAAGGTAAAGACGGGATTCTTTTTTAATTTAATTAAGGGATAATCATGGAACTTTTAAGAACTGAAAATCTTGTAAAAATATATAATCGGAAAAGAGTGGTCGATTGTGTCAATATAACGGTTAAAAAAGGAGAAATTGTAGGTCTTTTGGGACCAAATGGCGCAGGTAAAACAACTACTTTTTATATGATTGTGGGGCTCATAAAACCGAATTTGGGAAAGGTTGTATTTGATCAGGAAGATATTACAAAAATCCCTATGAGCAAACGTGCGCGAAAGGGAATAAGTTATCTTTCGCAAGAACCATCAGTATTCCGTAAACTGACAGTTGAAGAAAATATTATGGCTATACTTGAGACACTTAATATTTCCGCTCAGGAAAGAAAAGCACGGCTTAAGAAACTTCTAAATGAATTAAGTATAGAACATTTAGCCAAAAATAAAGCGTATACATTATCCGGAGGAGAACGCAGAAGGCTTGAGATTACAAGAGCTTTGGTGACATCGCCATCATTTATTCTTCTTGATGAACCTTTTTCCGGTGTTGATCCGATAGCTGTATATGATGTACAGCAAATTATCGCTGAATTAAGGAGAAAAGGTTTGGGAATCCTTCTTACGGATCACAATGTCAGGGAAACTCTGGCGATTACGGATAGGACATATCTGATTTGCGAAGGAAAAGTTTTAAAACATGGAACCGCGGAATTTTTGGCAAATGATAAGGAAGCAAAGCAATTGTATCTTGGTGAAAAATTCCGTATGTGATCGATATTTTTAAAATATGTTTGACTGAACAAGCGTAATTTGATATTTGTAAATATTTTTATTTTGGGCATTGAATAATAATAAAAATTAAAATTTAGAAAGGAGTGGCTTAAGTGGAACTTTACGTCACTGCAAGGGATTCTCGAATATCGGACGAAATGAAAGAATATATAAAAGAAAAAATCATGCGCATAGAAAAGCTTAGCCATAAGATCGTTGATGTGCATGTGATCCTTGATTTTCAGCGTTATTTATTTATCGCGGAGGTAAATGCCAATACAAATCTCGCTAAAATAAACTGCAAAGAAGCTGATGAGGATATGTTCGCGGCGATAGACACTGTGATAGATAAAATAGAACGACAAATGAGAAAGATCAAGGAAAAGATCCAGAATCATCATGCAAAGCTAAATAATAAAATTATGCCAGCCGGAGTGAATGAGGAAGAAAATTATGATGCTGAGCAGTTGGATGAATATCTAAGTGTTATAGAAGAGGATATTAGTCTGAAAGATATGAGCTTACAAGACGCGATAAATCATCTTGATGTTCTTCATGATCCATTTATTCTTTTCATAAAATCGGATAACAGCAAAAAATGCATTTTATGTAAAGGGTCTGAAACAAAATACGAGTTGTTTGAGCGCAAAGATATAAAAGGCGAACCTGTATTTGTTGAGCATACATTGGAAGTTGATAAAACAGATTTGAATAATGTTATGATTGAAGTTAAAGATAAAAAAGAGATAACTGTGAATTTGATGAGCATTTTGCAAGCTACTGAGAAACTCAGGGATTTAAAGAAAGAATTTGTTGCCTTTGTAGACAATGAGAGCAATACAGGTTTATTTATGGTTTTCTATAGAAAAGATGGTAAATTCGGATTAATAAAATTGGAATCGTAATAAAAATTATAATATGAAAAAAGGTATAGTTGTTTCTGAATTTTATGAGAAGCTGAAAGATAAATTGCGTTTCAGGTTAATTGCCGGCCAGAATGGATTGAATAATATTATTACTGTGGCTGAATTAAATAGACCGGGATTAGCTTTAGCAGGTCATCTTGATTATTTTGCTTCAAAACGTATTCAGGTACTGGGAAAAGCTGAAATTTCATATATAAATTCTCTTGATTCAAAAGAACGAATTATACGGCTTGAGAAGATTTTTCCCCATAAGGTGCCATGTATAATATTGGCCAGACGGATAACTCCGCCTGCTGAACTTGTGGAAATGGCTAATTCTAAGTCTATTCCGCTTTTGCGATCACATTATATGACTATGAAACTGATAAATCAGGCAACAATTTTTCTCGAGGATTATTTCGCGCCATCAATAATTCTAAGCGGTGATGAGGTTGAGGTTTTTGGTGTTGGGATTTTAATTCTGGGAAAAAGCGGAGTTGGCAAAAGCGAGACAGCCTTGGGTTTAATTAGTAAAGGCCATAGACTTGTATGTGATGATGTGGTAAAGTTAAAACTGAATGAAGGGGGTTTTTTAATAGGTGAAGGTCCAAAAATCACCCGCCATTTTATGGAGTTGCGAGGAATAGGCATCATAAACGTACAGACGCTATTTGGAGTAGGGTGTGTTAAAGAGAGAAAAAAAGTCGAGCTGATTATTACCCTTGAAAAATGGGATTCGGAAAAGGAATACGAACGACTTGGTTTTGAAAACGAGAATATGGCTTTACTTGGCGTTCAAATACCACATATAACTATTCCCGTTAAACCGGGAAGAGACGTGATTTCACTTGTTGAGGTGGCGGCGTTAAATTACAGATTAAAGAAATTGGGAATTAATCCGGCACAGGAATTAAATAACAAATTAATGCAAATAATGCAGAAAAGATCGATATCGGAAGATGAGTCAGATAGTTGAAAAAGAAGTTTTAATCAGGAACAAATATGGTATTCATGCTCGGCCTGCGGCAATGCTTGTGCAATTGGCAAACAAATATAAAAGCGAGATATTTGTAATCAAAGACACGATGGAAGTTAATGGAAAAAGCATAATCGGCGTTATGACACTTGCAGCAAATTGTGGAAGCAAATTAAAAATACGGGCATCTGGTGATGACGCACAGGAAGCGGTTGATACAATCACCAAACTTTTTGATGAAAAGTTTGGTGAACAATAAAAGAGGACAAAATGCAGAAAGAAAGTTTCGATAATTCAGAAAAACCGAATCGGAAATTAAAAGAAGAGATCTATCAGGGAATACCTGTATCCCCTGGATTCGTTATCGGAAAAGCTTTTAAATTTGAAGGAGAAGTGTATCCGACAATAAACGAGACAACTATTGATAAGTCAAAGATACCTTATGAAATAGCACGGTTTGAGAATGCTCTGATTACTACTCGAAAACAGATTCTGGATATGCAAAAGAAAATCGCGGAGGCTATGGGTGCTGAACATGCGGAAATATTCAACGCGCATTTACTGGTTATAGAAGATAGAGTACTTGTCGAAGAGGTAATTAAAGAACTTGAGAGGGAATCAAAAAATATTGAATCCATATTCATGAAAGTATCGGAAAAATATGCGAAAATTTTTTCAAAAATTAACGATGAGTATCTGAAAGAGCGCGCAACCGATATAAAGGATGTAACAAAACGTGTATTGCGTAACCTTATGGGGCAGGAACATAAAGATCTATCTGCTCTTGAGGAAGAAGTAATAGTTGTCGCTCATGATATTGCGCCATCTGATACAGCTATGATGCATAAAGAAAACGTAATAGGGTTTGGTACGGATATCGGAAGCCGGACATCGCATACAGCAATTATGGCAAGATCGCTGGAAATACCGGCTGTTGTCGGATTACGGGACGCGAGTAAAAAAATAAAAGCTGGAGCGACTATTATCATAGACGGTAACCGTGGAATACTTATTGCGAATCCGACAAAAAAAACTATAGAGAGATACACAAGAGAACGAACAAAAATCGAGGATTACGAGGAAGAACTTGCGCAGTTATGTAATGTTTCCGCAGAAACCATTGACGGTTATCGGATTAACATTGATGCCAATATCGAAATGCCGGAAGATTTGCCGTCAGTTTTAGCACATGGTGCTCAAGGTGTAGGGTTGTATAGGACAGAGTTCTTTTACATGAATCGCATAGACCTTCCCACAGAAGAAGAACATTATGAAGCATATAAAACGGTAGCTGAAAAAATATATCCTAATCCTGTTGTGATACGCACTCTTGATTTGGGCGGAGACAAGTTTTTATCACAATTTAACGTACCGAGAGAGATAAATCCGTTTCTTGGATGGAGAGCAATCAGATTTTGTCTTGCTCAGCCTGATGTTTTTAAGGTACAACTAAGAGCTATTTTACGGGCAAGTGAATTGGGTAATATTAAACTGATGTTCCCGATGATTTCCGGGATAGGAGAGGTAAGGGAAGCGAAGAATTTGCTTGAACAGGCTAAACGTGAGTTAGATGAGAAGGGTATGAAATATAATAAGTCCATGGAAGTCGGTGTGATGATAGAAGTACCTTCTGCTGCTGTTACTGCGGATATAATCGCTAAGGAAGTTGACTTTTTTAGTGTTGGTACGAATGATTTAATACAATATTCCATGGCTGTGGACAGAGTAAATGAAAAAATTGCGTATTTATACGAACCGACTCATCCGGCAATTCTAAGGTTAATTAAAACAATTGTCGATGCGGCTCACAAAAACAATATATGGGTTGGAGTATGTGGAGAAATGGCAAGTGAACCTGTATTATCCTTGATTTTAATCGGATTGGGTGTAGATGAATTAAGTTGTTCATCAGTCGCGATCCCGGAATTAAAAAAAGCTGTAAGGTCTGTATCATATAAAGAAATTAACGATATGATCTCTCAAATAATGAATTATAGCGACCCGGATTTAATACGGGAAAAAGCCGCTTCCATATTAAAAACGGATTTTACTATTTTTAATTTTTGATAACCAAAAAGTGGAGATAAAAATGAAAGCAATAATCATGGCGGCAGGATATGCAGTAAGATTATACCCTCTGACAGAAAATCAGCCAAAACCACTTTTACCTATAAATGGAAAACCTATTATTGAATATATAATCGAGAAAATAGATGTTTTTTCAGAAATTGATGAAATTTATGTAGTTACCAACAATAAGTTTTATCCGCATTTTTTGAACTGGGTTGCTCAATTTCAATCAAATAAGAAAATAGAAATCCTGAATGATGGTACATTATCAGCAGAAGACAGGCTTGGAGCTATCGGTGATATTGATTTCACAATCAGATCAAAAAAAATAAATGACGATCTGTTGATTATTGCTGGAGATAATCTATTTGATTTCAGTTTAAATGATGTGAAAGAGTTTTTTAATAATAAAGATCTTGTTATATGTGCTTTTGACGTAGGAGATAATGAATTATCAAAAAAATACGGGATATTGAGCGTGAATGGTGATGGAAAAGTTTATTCATTTGTTGAAAAACCGTCAAATCCTCCGTCAACATTGGCGGCTCTGGGTATTTATTTATTTAAAAAAGATAAGTTAAACCTCATAGAAAAATATTTATCCGAAGGTAACAACAAAGACGCACCGGGTTTTTTTATACAATGGGTCTATAAGGTTGAAGATGTTTACGCTTATGTTTTTAACGGAAATTGGTATGACATAGGAGATATGATCAGTTATAAAAAAGCCGATGAATTTTTTAGAAATTAATGTTAGTAAATTTATAATTATAATAAAATGAAAGGAGCAATATTGATGAGTAAAACACGATTATTTACATCAGAATCTGTAACAATGGGACATCCGGACAAAATAGCCGATCAAATATCTGATTCTATTTTAGACGCCCTTTTAACCCAGGATAAAAATTCAAGAGTGGCCTGCGAGACATTGTTAACAACCGGATTGATTTTTATGGCAGGCGAAATAACAACCAAGGCAAAAATAGATTATGCTGAAATAGCCAGGGAAACCGTGAAAGAAATCGGATATGACGATGCATTAAAAGGATTTGATTACAAAACATGTGCTGTTATTACATCTATTCATGAGCAGTCGCCTGACATTTCTCAAGGTGTAACTGAAGGATCGGGATTACACGTAGAACAAGGTGCTGGGGATCAGGGTATTATGTTTGGATATGCATGCAAAGAAACAGATGAATTCATGCCTTTGCCTATAGATCTTGCACATAAACTTGTGGAACAGCTTGCCAATGTCCGCCAGTTAGGTGTTTTAGATTATCTAAGACCTGATGGAAAATCTCAGGTTACCGTTGAGTATGAAGGTAATACACCGATAAGGGTTCATACGGTTGTTATATCTACTCAACATGCGGATACCGTATCTTACGAACAACTGAAAAATGATATAATAGAACATGTGATACGAAAAATTATTCCAGCTAATCTATTGGACAGCAATACAATATTTCATATTAACCCGACAGGAAGATTTGTTGTTGGTGGTCCAATGGGAGATACAGGGTTAACCGGAAGGAAAATTATTGTTGATACATATGGCGGCAAAGGGAGCCATGGTGGTGGCGCGTTTTCTGGAAAAGATCCAAGTAAAGTCGATCGAAGCGCGACTTATTGCGCAAGGTATATAGCAAAAAATATCGTTGCTGCGGGGTTGGCTGATGAATGTGAAGTTCAGTTATCTTATGCGATAGGTATAGCAGAGCCTATTTCGGTTTTAATCGATACTTTTGGTACAGGAAAAATATCAGATAAAAACCTATCTGAGCTCGTTTATAAAATTTTCCCGTTGAAACCAAAAGATATAATAAACCATCTTGAGTTGTTAAGGCCGGTTTATAAAGAAACTGCCAGACATGGTCATTTCGGCAGAAGAGCAGACTTATTCTTCTGGGAACGTATAGACAAAGTGGATATTTTGCGCAAAGAAGCAGGATTGATTGAGGCGAAAGCTTGATTTTTTTGAATCGGCAACTATAAGGAGATAATTTTATATGAATGAAAAAATAAAAAGTATGGAGTTCGATGTCCGAGATCTGAATTTAGCCAAAGAAGGCAAAAGAAGGATTGAATGGGCAGATAACGATATGCCTGTTTTAAAGCAGGTTAGGGAGAAATTTGCAAAGGAAAAACCTCTCAAAGGAATGAGAATGTCCGCATGTTTGCACGTAACTGCTGAAACCGCGAATCTTGCTCGGGCATTAAAAGAAGGTGGTGCCGATATTGTTTTATGCGCGTCAAACCCGTTATCGACTCAGGATGATGTCGCGGCGTCGCTGGTAGCTGATTATGAAATACCTGTATTCGCGATAAAAGGTGAGGATAAAGAAACATATTACAAACATCTTCATGCGGCTTTAAAACACAGGCCAAATATTACGATGGATGATGGAGCAGATTTGATATCTGAATTGCATTCAAAATTTCAGGATCAGATATCGGAAATAGTTGGTAGTATGGAGGAAACAACAACCGGAGTAATTCGTCTGAAGGCTATGGAGAAAGATGGATCGTTGAAATTACCTGTGGTTGCGGTGAATGATGCGGCTACAAAATATTTGTTTGATAATAGGTATGGTACAGGCCAATCAACAATTGACGGTATAATAAGAGCGACCGATGTTCTTCTTGCAGGAAAATGTTTTGTCGTTGTCGGATATGGTTGGTGTGGAAGAGGTGTTGCTATACGGGCAAGAGGATTGGGCGCAAATGTTGTTGTAACTGAAGTTGATCCAATCAAAGCGATAGAAGCTGTTATGGATGGATTTAGAGTAATGCCGATGGCCGATGCGGCAAAGATTGGAGATGTTTTCTGTACTCTTACAGGAAATATTCATGTTATCAGGCCGGAACATTTCAGTGAAATGAAAAATGGTGCGATTGTCTGTAACTCAGGGCATTTTAATGTTGAGCTTGATATTGAAGGTCTCGAAAAAATAGCCAAAGAAATAGTTAGAGGCGTAAGAAATTTTGTTGATGCATATGTGCTTCCAAATGGAAGAAGAGTTTATCTTCTGGCGGAAGGCAGGTTAGTTAACTTAGCGGCCGCTGAAGGGCATCCGGCATCTGTAATGGATATGAGCTTTTCGACGCAAGCTCTTGCAACTGAATTTTGCATTAAGAACAAAGATTTTATGCAGAATAAAGTATATGATGTTCCAAACGAAATTGAAGAGTGGGTTTCTACTCTTAAATTAAAATCAATGGGAATAAATATTGATACACTAACGGAAGAACAGAAAAAATATCTTGCTTCCTGGACTATGGGAACTTGATAAATACTGTTAAATAATTATAAAAAAAGAGGGACAAGATAAAAACTGTCCCTCTTTTTTTATAATTTGAAATTTCGTTAAAATCAGAAACATAAATATTAGTAATAAATAAATATTTTGATAATTTTTTAGGATTTGATTGCCGATATATTTATTAGTCAGAGTGGTTAGTCTCGGTAATATCTCCTGAATAAAAGAATCTTTTGGGTAAATTGATCAGAACGTTCCTTAAATCTCGATAAAAGCCACTCTGGCTTTTTTATTTAGAAAGAATCATTTATTTCCCAAAATTCTATCAACATCGGCAAGCATTCTTTTTGCTTGCGCATTATTAGGTGACAATCGCAAAACCTCATTTAATTGTTTCTTTGCTAATTGGAAAGAACCAAGTTTTATGTAACAGTTAGCTAATTTGAAATAAACCTCTTTATTATCTTCAGAATGTCTTAATGCTGTTCTATACATTTTTAGAGCCTCAATATAATTCCGGGATTCCATAAATAAATCTCCCTGCTTCAAAAAACCGGATATATCAGCTTTATCCAATTTAAAACTATTGTGTTCAGATTTTTGAATAGAATTTTCATAAAGGGGTTCCGGTTTAGAGAGTCTTTTTGTTTCTTCGTTTAATTCGTTCGATTCGGACTGGTTTGACGGAACAATGTTTTGTTGCAGATTAGATCCTCTGGTCTTTGCGGAATCAAGAATAAATTGGAGGTAATCCTGTGCCGCTTTGTTATCCGGATCGACCGATACAACAAATCTCATTACTTGTTCGGCTTTGTCGTATTCCCCATTGGAAAAATATGATGAACCGAGATTGAAATGAGCATTAACATATCCCGGATTTAATTGAATAGCTTTTTTTAACGCGTCGATAGCCTCATTATATCTCTTTATCTGATTAAGACAAACACCGAGATTATTATATGCCTGCGCATTATATGGATTCAGTTTCAATGCAATTTTGATTTCCGATATCGCTTCAAGATATTTCCCTTCTTCTCCGTAAATTTTAGAGAGATTATTGTGAGCCTCGGAATAATTTGGATCAAGGGCGATTGACATACGATAAGATTCCTTAGCTTTTTCTTTTAATCCGAGTCTGGCATATGTATTTGCGAGGTTATAGTGTGATTGAGCCCTGTCGTCTACGGCTAAAGCTTTTTTATAATATACAATGGAATCCTGAAGATTGCCTTTGTCAGCGAGAACTACAGCGTAATTGGCGAGAGCATTATAATTTTTCGGAGCGAGTTTGACGGTATAATCCCATAAAGAAAACTCATTACTCCAAACCGTATTTTGAATTATGCTTCTTGATATGAATAAAACCAATATAACTGTTAAAACAGATATTTTAAACTTGAAATTCCTAATAAATTTTACAATAAGAAAAGCGACGAAACTAATTATTCCTATAGATGGCATATATAAATATCGTTCAGCAACAGGATGTTGTAAATAGATTAAACCGGAAACTGGCGCCAGTGTTATCAAATACCATAGCAAGCTGAAACTGATAAAAGGGATTTTTGACCTGAAATAATAAATTACAAACATAAGGCCGGCAAAAAATGGGATGCTAATAGATAAATACCATGCGTTTTCGAGAAATCCCACATTATAAGCGGGTGATAATTTGTCGGGGAGTAAAATAATTCTAAAATAGAATAAAAGAATATTAAAAAATCGAATAATCGCTGTTGAAAGATTTTGATGTGAAGTGGTTATGTCATCTACGGATTGATAATTGAATATAACGAATCTGATAATTAAAAAAGTTATCGCGGTAAGGGCAAACAGAAAATAGGATTTTTTAAATCTGGCGAATGTGTTTTTAAATTGGTTTACGCTGAAATTATAATAGATGAAATGGTTATAAATAAGGATTATAATCGGTAAAACAAACCCGTTTTCTTTGGATAAGCATGAACAGAGATAAAACAATAATGATATAAATAGATTAACCGCAAGTTTAAAATTTGTTTTAACATATTTAATATAATAGAATAACGATAAGCAGAAAAACAAACAGCATAAGATGTCTTCCCTGAAGGAAATAGC
>CAYVGJ010000011.1:108518-112390 GCA_964451165.1 uncultured bacterium | reverse complement strand
TAAAATGATGCGTATTTTTCGCTAAGTATTTCTAAAACATGATGCGAAGCATCATGTTTTTATTTTTGTAAGACTATAACGTGGCTCTACGGTTAATAGTGTAAAACCCGGAAAGTATGCTTGTTAATAATTCGCTTAACCCTCTTTTTGTCGATGGTTTAAGCAAATAATCATCAGCCGGTCCCAACGGAGCGATCAAATCCTGTTTAATCTTTATATCTGCTGTAAATATTATGACATACGGGTTTTTTATCGCTTTCTCGGATTTTACGCGTTCGGCAAGTTCTTTGCCTGTACCGTCTTCCAGTTGAAAATCAGTAACAATAACCGCCGGGTCAAGCTGATGAGCGGTAATAAGTGTCTCATCGATAGTGGAAGCGAATTCGGTTTCTATGTTTACTTTCTGCAAATATTTGGAAATCGCTTGTTTTTGCGGCATGGAATCACTTACAAGCAGAATCTTCTTTTCGCAAGTATAAATTTCCGCGCGTTCCATGATATTCTCGACAAGCAGGTTTATGTTTCGCAATCTCAATTCCATATCGTTTATTTTTTCGCGGATTGACTGGTTGTCGTCTTCAAGAAGGTTGACTTTCGCCTCAAGTATCTGCGTGCGAATTAAAAGGTTCTGGTTCTGCGAGCTGATCTTTATTTTCTTCTCTATCAGGTTAAGGATTTTTTCATGATCCATTCCGGTAACCAGAAATCCGCTTGCGCCTTCATCCATTGCGTATGCGAGGTGTTCGTATGGAATCTCTTTTTTTGAATGAAACAGAATTTCAAGATATGGGTTTGCCGTTTTTATGTGATATAAAAATTTTATGCTCGAACAATCATCCGTATGGTATGGCAGAATAAGAAGATGAAACTTTTTCTTAGTGTTGAGGTTTTCCAGAACGGATTCTATCTCTCCGATTCCGGTTACATTGTAACCGGCTTCATCAATTATTTTAATCAGGTTTTTATCTTTTATTCCGGCTACCAAAATATTATATTTTTTATTATCTTCCATTTTTGTCCCGCTTATGGTTTATTCGTTTTGTAAAATCTCAAATTCCTTAACTCCATAATGTTTTACAAGCACCTTTTTGATAAACGAATCTATATCGGTTTGTGAATTCATAGACGCGAGCATAATCTTCATGTTATTAGAGCTGATACCACGTTCGAGCTCGGCGATATCCGGTATAGTCGCAACAAGATCTCCGATTGCGGATAGTTTGCGAAGTATAAGATACGATACGACAATATTTTCCTGCCCTGCAGGCTCAAAATTAATATATATCTGATAAATATTGAACCCGTTTCTTATTTTGCACTGCAACAGGAATTCTTCCCATGGTTTGAAATTGAATGCCGATTCGCTGACTTCAATGTCGTGTTCTATTTGGGGAGCGAGTTTGAATTCTTCGATCCTTTGTTTGAGATCGTCTTCTATCGTATCCGGTATTTGATTTTTGCCGATTGATTCGACAAACTTATTTAGTTCCTCAACTGTATCCAGCATGATATCGATTATTTTCTCTGAGATGATGAGTTCTTTGTCGCGTATCCTGTCGAGTATGGTTTCCACATCGTGCACGAACCCGGCGTACGAGTCGAACCCCATCATTATGATATCGCCTTTGATCGAGTGCAGGTAACGGAATACGCTATGGAGCAGTTCATCGTTTTGCGGGTCTTTTTCCAGTTTGAATATCTGATCGTTTACATCGGCGAGCAGGCTTTTTATCTCGAAGAAAAATTCTTTGTTTTTGTTCAGGATATCGGTATCCGGAGCCGTGCTTTTTTCTGGTTTCGCGTCGATTGCGTCAGTATCATCCGCTGACTGTTCCTGTTGTGGTGTTATTTCGGTATCTGGCGTTGATTTTTCGGTTTCGGGATCGATTTTTTCCGCTGAGAAAATTTCTTCTCTTTCGCTGAGCGTGAATTCGATCAGATCAGCCGGATTGAGTATTAATCCAAGTTTGTTGCCTCCGATAATGGTGCTTCCCGAGATGCCTTTTGCCTGAAACAGTTCATCCCATGGGAACAGTACAAATTTCTGCGGGTTGAGCAATTCGTCAACTTTTAAGCCGATAGTCCCTTTCTTTGTGGAAATAATCACTATACGCCATATATCGTCTTTATCTATGTTATCGAGTTTGCGTCCTTCGAGAAGTTCCATAAGGTGAAAGACATTTATTACTTTGCCGTAATATTGGATCACCTCGTTTTTGCATATGGTGGCAATATCGGATTTTTGTACTTCGAGTGTGGCTATAACCGAATCTATCGGTATGGCGAAATAGCTGTCGTTACATTTTACGGTAAGCGCGTCGGTGATATTTACAGCTGTGAGCTGAGGTATGTTTAGGCGGAACGTTGTGCCTTCACCGGGTTTAGATTCCAGAGTTATGTTTCCTCCGAGTTCCTCGATAGCGGTTTTGACAACATCGAGCCCGACACCTCGTCCTGAAATGCCGGTTATATTGCCCGCAGTAGTAAAACCGGGTTTAAACAGCAGATCATATATTTCAGCCAGAGATATTTCACCGGATTCGTCACGCGTGATAAATCCTTTCTCCAAGGCTTTGCTGATTATTTTCTGCGGATCGATTCCGCGCCCGTCATCGGTTACCTCAATAATGGTGATTTTTTCTTTCGGATACGCTTTTAGCGTAAGTGTACCCTGAATAGGTTTGCCTGCTTTTTTGCGTTCGAGCGGATCTTCAAGCCCGTGATCGATAGCGTTTCTTATAAGATGGTCGAGCGGATTGCAGATTTTTTCGATTATGGTTTTGTCGATAGGTGTTTCCTCGCCTTCAATATTAAACTGGATATCTTTGCCCATAGATTTTGTCAGTGCGCGTACAGGGCGGCGAAACCTCTGAAACGCTTCCTTGATTTTTACAAGCCGGACATCCATAACAAGGTTATGCAGATCCTGCGAGATTCGCCTTGAGGTAAGCGATGCCACTTTCATCATCTCAAGGCAATCTTTTGAGATTTTGGAGTTGTTGACGAAACTGTCCTGTATGTTTTTGCGTATGATATCGAGATTGGTGGCGGTTATGATGATTTCCCCGGTTAAATTCAACAGGTTGTCGAGGTTGGTTATATCAACCAGCATCTGGTCGATTTCGACCTGATTGTTTTTTTCCGTATTTAGAGCTGTCGACATATTTTAATCCTTTATTTTAGAATACTCTTTCTATTACTTTATCGAGCAGTTCCGATTCAATCGGTTTAACGAGGTAGTCATCGGCTCCTAATTTGAGCGCTTTCATGATAAAACGGACATCTTTCTGCGTAGAGAGGATAATCACAGGTATATTTTTATAATTTTTGTTTGATTTTACTTTTTCGCATAAATCGAATCCATCCATCTCGGGCATTACAAGATCAGTAATAATCAGATCGAAAGATTCTTTTTCCAGTACCGACAACGCCTCAAGCCCGTTGTTTGCTTCAGTTGCATCATACCCTTTTGCGGACATAAGTACCTGAATTGAATGGCGCATTGCCGGGAAATCGTCTACGATAAGGACTTTTTTTGATTTTTGTTTACTCACCGGTTCAACCCCTTGAACATTTATTGTTGATTTTTTATTGATACTAAAATAATCGGCGATTCGGTGGAAAAATTAATTTTTTGTTTATTTAAAATGGAACGGCATGACCGTTAAGGTAAATTTGATTTTCCTGGATACCACGTTTGCGGAAATAAAGAAATTATCAAATATTCGGCTTTCCTATTTTTCCTGTAACTGGCAAAAAAAATCCCCAGTGTTTTTTAGTTTACCGGGGATTTTTTCGCTATATAATTTTCTATGACCTCAATCTTTTAAAAAACAATGCCAAGATACTAAATCCAAATAGACAAATTGTCA
>CAYVGJ010000011.1:98529-108418 GCA_964451165.1 uncultured bacterium | reverse complement strand
CTCAATCTTTTAAAAAACAATGCCAAGATACTAAATCCAAATAGACAAATTGTCATTGGCTCAGGAATTGGCGCCTCAACGCACCTTGCCTCAAAATCTACTCCCGTAAGAGACACCTCACCCTCATTACTGAAATATTTGTTTAAATAGATCTCAATGCTCATCCATCTTGGCTGAGACGGCAAATAAAAATGTAAGTTATACAGATTGTAACCTGGAGGCAATGTCTCTCCCGGATTCAGAAGATCGTTTCTGATTGTAAAATCACTAATGTCACTTTCATTCACATAAACCATTAAAGTCTCTTCATGAGGATAAGGAAACGGCGTGAATGGATCAAGAGGCGGTTGCGGAATACTGTTATCTGTCCAGTAATAAAACATCACAAATATTACGCCCGCACCGCTTACATGACCAAAAAAAGATAAATCAATCTCCTTATTATTATAATTCGGGTTCCAACCGGGAGATAGAGAATCGTCAATTATTGTCCGTATATAAACATTGTCAGTCGGTTTATTTCCCGGATCTATAGTGTATCCCGGAAGATAAACACCATTGGGAATAAGGGTGTAATCGCCCAATGTGTACCAGTTGTTAGGAATATCCAGAAACCATGGGTCTTTAACTTCGTTGGGAATGTTTGGAATAGAACGCGCGAAAACAGGCGTAATAAAAAACAGAAGAATCATGATTATTAAATATTTCTTCATTTTTACCTCCTTTTCCGAGTATTCTTTAATGCATGCGCAATATAAAAAATAAAAATCCTCGACATTTTTTAATTAGCAGGGGCTTTCTTTTGTTATACAATCTTTACGATTTTCCTTTTTTAAAAAACAATGCCAATAGGCTAAACCCAAAGAGGAAAATTGTTATTGGTTCAGGAATAGGCTCACCCACACACCTTGTTTCAATATCAAGCCCTGTAAACAACATCTCTCCACCAACAGGCTCATCGATATATAAATACAATTCAATAAGTAGCCATCTCGGCTGACTTGAAAGATAAAAATCAGTATTGTAGATATGATAGCCCGGAGGCAAAATTTCACCCGGTTTCAAAAGATCGTCCCTGATTGTAAAAACGTCCAGATCGGAATTAGCCACGTATGTCCAATTATAAGGATATGGATATGTCTCATCATAAGGATCAATTGGTGGTTGCGGGATATCAATGAGATCCCAATACCTTAAAACGATTATCATATTGCCTCCATCAATATGCCCTATGAAAGAAAAATCAATTTCTTTCAAATTATAATTTGGATTCCAGCCGGGTGAAGATGCATTATCAATAACTGTGCTTAATAAAACAGCATCATCTTTATTTCTTCCCGGATCTATAGTGTATCCCGGAAGATAAACACCATTGGGAATAAGGGTGTAATCGCCCAATGTGTACCAGTTGTTAGGAATATCCAGAAACCATGGGTCTTTAACTTCGTTGGGAATGTTTGGAATAGAACGCGCGAAAACAGGCGTAATAAAAAACAGAAGAATCATGATTATTAAATATTTCTTCATTTTTACCTCCTTTTCCGAGTATTCTTTAATGCATGTGCAATATAAAAAATACTCATATGGTATACAAATAATTTATTATTAATAATATCCTTACAGACAAACAATTTGTGAAATATATACAAAAATATACAAAATAATCTATATTATATGGAATATAATATCAAATATTGCGCGATATGCAAGAAAAATATATATTATTAATTTACATATATAATATATAATGTAATATGTTTAAACTGCTCGGAATGCAAAAAATAATATTCGGGTATCTAAAATAATGGTTAAATTAGCATTGATATTAATGTGGTATTGAAATGCCGTTAAAAATTGTGCTTTATTCTAATTATAAAGGAGATACGCTGTTTATTCCATTATGCGGATTATAATTTGAATTATGTTGTTGCTTTTTAATAATTAAGTTTAACAAACAAATATAATGGTTTCAAAATACTTAACTATAATTGAAACATTATGTTTTTTAACGGATGATTTTTTTAATAGAAATTTTCATTAAACAATTATAGAATTATATTCTTTTCCAAAGTGTAATCGAAGTCAGGTTTGATAATTCTGAAATAATACAAAAGAGAGGTTTTTATGAGGTTATTTTTGTATTTATCTATTGTTTTCTCAATGATGGCAACATTAATCGGGTGCGCTGAAATGGGGACGATGATGGGCGGGCCCGGAAGCAACAGCATGCATTACGCGGTAACCGAAGATGGTTGGAAAATCGCCCTGAAACGTATCAGCGGCGGTTCCGGCAAGCCGCCGGTAATATTATGCCACGGGCTGAGTTACAACGACAGGTTCTACAGTTTGTCTCCCTCCACAAGCCTTCCGGCGTATCTTGCTCAAAACGGATATGATGTGTGGATTGTATCACTGCGCGGGAGCGGATCAAGCACAAAATGGGCATATAAACTGGTTCAACGCGGAATGGAAGGATACGAGATTTATAAATCCACTCAGGAAGGTGAAGGCACAGAACAACTTATCGGTGCGGCATTAGGCGGTATTAAACTTCTGTCCGAACTGGCGCAAGATCAGCTCACCAACGTAAGCGGCAACCCTAAATACGCTAACTGGGTACTTGACGATTATTCTTTCAAAGATGTTCCCGCGGTCTTAAAATATGTGCGCAACGCCACAGGCCAGAGAAAAGTTTACTGGGTCGGCCATAGTATGGGCGGTATAGTAATGCTCTGTTACCTTATAAAAAACAGCGATCCCGATATTGCGGGGCTTGTTACTGTCGGTTCACAATTAACTATGCCTCCCGGAAAAATCGTGCAGACTTATATAGAACAACTCCAGTTTTTGCGGTTGATGGAATTACAGGGCGACTCAAGCAAAATCGCCAAAGCCAAAGAAATCGCTCAGGCAACTTCCGACGATATGTTCTATAACCCTTACAACCGCGATCCTCAAATTGCATCCATGCTCCATTCTATCGGATCCGATACGCCGTCGGTAGGTGTGCTTGGGCAGTATCTGGAACTGGTATCGTCGGGCGAACTAAAAACATACAACAACACTTTTAACTTCTCAAATTACGCCAGTAAAATTACTGTACCATATCTGATAATGGGTGGTGGAGCCGATGAACTTGCGCCCCCGCAGGTTCAGCAGTTTCTTTACCAAAACGTATCTTCAAAAGACAAAACTCTCGATATACTCGGTACATCCAACGGGTATTCCATCAATTACGGGCATAACGATTCTCTCGTCAGTATGCGAGCCGCGCAGGAAGTTTATCCGCGAATACTCAACTGGCTCGATCAACGTACCGGTGTATCGAGCGGTTCATCGACAGGTAGTGTTCCCCGATCCTCAACCTATAACAGCTCAAGCGGTTATCAGAACCCGGACGATCAGGATTACGGAACCACACGCAGTTACCGCCGCAACCGGTCATACCGTTCCGGCGAATATCGCGACAGCTACAACGATAGAAACTATGGATATTAAAAAAATTAATTATAATACAGCTTACTATTTTTATATTCCATCAAGGAGGAAAACTATGAAAAATTTTGTTGCGGCAATACTTTTGATTTTCGTTCTCGCGATCATCGCAATTGGATTGAGCGGATGTAATACGGCACACGGATTAGGCGAAGATATATCTACTCTCGGGCGGGGACTACAGGGAATATCCGATTAATATGATATATAGATCGATTTATTCAGCGGAACTTATATTATGAAATATATTCTTGGTATGGGAAAATCGGTTTTGGTTACGGTGGCATTTGCCGTTCTATCATGCGTAACGGCACAATGTGAAACCGTGGATTCAATATCCGCGATGCGGTCACAGCTCAGATCGGATCCGCTCAACGAAAACCTCCGCGTGAAACTGGCGCAACAATATAGCGATTCAAAAAGGTATGTCGACGCGGCTGTTATACTTGAGGAAGGGCTCAGGTATTCTCCACATAGTTTCCGCCTTAATTTCGAGTTGTGCCCGATATACCTGAACCTGAACCAGCCCAACAAAGCCGTGATGTACGCTAAAGAAGCCGCCCGGCAAAACCCAAAAAGCGCGATGGCTTACAACAATTTGGGAGTCGCTTACGGGAAAAAACAGCTCCATACCGAGGCGATATCGGCGTTTGAAAAAGCAATTGTGCTCGATAAATCAAACCCCGAATACTATTTCAATCTCGGTGTAGCATACTTTATAAAAACCGATTACGATAATGCCATGAAATATTACCTGAAAACATTGGAGCTTGACGAAAAAGACGCCCGCGCGTATATTAATATAGCGACAATCTATAATATCCATAACCGTAAAAAAGACGCGATAAAATATCTGAACAAAGCCATAGGCATTTTAGGTAAGGATACACCTGAAGGACAACGGGTTCTGGAATTTATAGACGATATAAATAACCGCATCTGATATGTTGATGGCAACGGATTCAGTCCCTGGTTAAACCTATTTTCATACGCACGGAGGATTACGATGTTAAACTGCGATTTACATGTTCACACAATAAAAAGCCGGTGCGGATACTGTTCTCATCTGGAGATGATGAACCAGGCGGCTGAAATCGGGCTCCAGGCGATTGCCATCACTGATCACGGTTCGTGTTCAGGCGGTTACATATCCCAGGCGTTGTTCAGGATACCTGAATGCTACAGGGGAGTCAGGATTTTTAAGGGAGTGGAAGTCAATATCAATGAGAAAATTGAGGATATAGGGTTACCTAAAAAATACCTGAACGAATTCGACCTGGTTCTTGCCGGTTACCATTATAAACTGTCGGGTGAGGAATCCGCGGAAAGAAACAGTGAACACCTGATCAAATTTTTCGATAAACATCCATATATAGACATAATAACTCATTCGTCGATAAAAACGTTTCCTCTGGTTTTCTCTGCCGTTGTGCCCGAACTGGTAAAACGAGGCGTTGTTTTTGAAATAAACAACAAGAACCTCAAATCCGGCAAAACCAATACCGATAACCTTAACCGGATGATCGATCTGGTTCTGGAAAACAACGGGTTATTCGCTTTCAACAGCGATGCCCACACCATCTGGGAACTCGGCGACGATTCAGGTATTATGGGGTTTCTAAATTCCAACAAACGTATTCCGGAGAATTCGATAATGAACCTGAATTTATCCGGTGTTGAGGAATTTGTTAAATCGAGAAAAGAACTGAAATTTTTCTATAAATCATAATACAAGGCCTCTGCAAAATTAATATTGTGCGCATCATTACCGCGAAGGCGGGAATCCATGAGCGCAACCTGTTGTGAATAAATAATATATTCTGGTTATTCAATATATCTCTGGCAATGATATATTTTAGATAAACCATTGTGCAAATTTATTGACGGGATTCTGTTTTCACGCCAATGACAGTAAAAGTATTAGTTATGCAGAACTCGTAAAAAAGAAATGACAGCAAAAGAAAACGGTAACGGGTTAAACAGTAGTAAAAATTAATCCGGACTCAAACGTATTATCCCCGGTTTGCCTGAAATTATCTTTATTTAATGTGATCTGGCGGTTTTCGTTGATAAATATTTTCAGGTATTCGAAATCGATGTTTCCATGTCCATAAATCAGCAGTTGTATGTTGCCCAGGGCAAATAGCGGGAACTGGGATTTATATATATGGGGCTGATCGTCGCGGATAAGCCAATGGGATTCTGTTATTGTTTGATAATATGGTATGTGTGAATTTAACTGAACGCGCAATTGGGCTTTTGGCGCGTTGCTTTTCAATGAAATTAAAAAATTGCATACCGGTTTATCTATATCGAAATTATTCAAAGAAACAATCTTTTTCAGGTTAAGAACCTCTATGAGAACTTCAATTTGCTCAAATATTTTTATCGAATCATCAAGAAGGCCGATAAAAGTTTTACCCGGTTCCTGCGTAAAAAGTTCGGGTTTGTATTTATTGTACAAATCTTCGATAGATAACAGCAATTGCGCGAAATTACCGATCAATACGAGCGCGTTATCCCAAATTTTATTTATTGCTAGGCCAGATACTGTTTTGCGGGTATTTATATCGGCTGTATAAACCTCAAGTTCATTTATAGCCGATACAGTATTGTTTAAAAATTTTTCTTTCGATTCCTCAAATTCCGATATCCAGCGATTTAGAACCGATGTCAGTTTGCTTATTACTTTAGTGTTGAAACTGGATTTGGTTATATTGTTGTATGGGAAATAGGCAAGATTTTTATGTTCCAGATTCTTTGTATGGATGAATATATTCTTTGCCAGCCTTGTCATTATCATATCGATATTGTAGAGAAAGTCATAGATTCTTGGGGAATCGTTTATAAGAACTTGCGCGTATGCTTCCAGAAAAAGAACTTTCAGGCTGTCATGATATACATGTGAAACTTCATTTTTAATTTTCAGGAGATCATTCAGCGCTTCAGGTTCAATTATATTGCTGAATGATAGATTCTTATGTTTTTTCTCAAGCAAATGGTTCAGGCGAAACAGCGATATCTCCGGACGGTTTCCGTGCCGATAAGATTGCGCTGAATTCTCGGCGAGTTGACGAAAAAGTTTTTTTACGTCGGCATCCGGTTTTATATATTGATCAAGGTATCCTTTTTCCAATATTTTTTCACCGAGGCGCAAAGCGGCTTTCTCGCTGGCGTAAGCGCTGGGATGCCCGTCGGTTTTGTTTACAAGCAGGTTGTGTTCATCGTACAGGAAATCTTTCTCAATACCGTTTGAAATATTGATGAGGTCTATTCCGTGATTCTCGCATAATTCTTTTATGGCAGACCATGCTTTTTGTTTAATATCGTTGTCATTGAATTCAAAAAAGGCGATGATAACAGGGATACCGGTTTTTTCGCAAAATTCACTTATATGCTCGAAAACCAATTTGAAATATTGCAGGTGTATACTGCCGTTTTCCCAATAGGTTTGCGTAACACGTTCACCGGGTAACCTGTATAGCTCAAGATCGTTGTTTGATAAAGAGATAATCACCATATCCGGATCCATATTTTTTGCCCATCGGGTATATTGGAGCCATTCATCGTATATGGAAAACCCCGATTGGCCTAAATTAACGGTTTCTATTTCTTTGCCGTAAATTCTGGCGTTGAGAAATTCCTCAAGTTTGTAAGTCAATGTTTCAAAATAGGTGATTCCCTGACCGTACAAAACAGAATCGCCTAAACAAAGTATACGGTAAACACCATCGGCTTTTTTGTCTGCCGACCAGTAATACCTGTGCGCAAAACACCTCATTTTCGCTAATACTCCATATTTGAACAATTAAAATTGGCAAATGACTCAATGAAATAAGCAATAAATATACCACCGGTTATTATTGTATTTAAAAAAGGTTAATGATTTGAATTGCGCCTTACCTCTATATCTTAGCTGTCAGGTTTTTAAACAGATTAACGCATAAAACAAGTTGGTATGAATCTTGATAAGATTAATTCATATAGATAAATTTGAGACCGCTGAAGAAATGTTTTTTTTTCAGTTCGAAACCGTGAAATAAGCTGTGGCGGCATCAGTTATGGAAGTTTTGAAATCACCACGCCGATTAGCTTTTCGCTAACTTTCTCGTGATGATTATTTAAATACTTTTTCTTTTTGAGAAAAGAAACGAAAACTCTTTGTAAGGATAATACGCGCAATGATTAATTACAATAATTCAATTCAGGTTACCGGATATGAAATAACATTTTATGATATTCTTAAAAAAGCGTTGACGATACGAAAAGTTGAGGAAAAGTTACTTGAACTTCATTCCCATGGGAAAATCACAGGAACAGTCCACTCGTGTATCGGACAGGAATTTTCCGCTGTGGCGTTTTGCGCCCAGCTTGACAAAGATGATTTCGTGTTATCCAATCACAGGAATCACGGACACTATATTTCTTTTACAGATGATATCGAAGGAATTATTGCGGAAATACTTGGTTTGAAAAAAGGTGTTTGCGCGGGTATCGGCGGAAGCATGAATTTATACAATACCGGGTTCATATCCAACGGAATTGTTGGCGGGCTCGTGCCGGTTTCGGCTGGAGTAGCTTATTCAAACCGGATTCTTGGCAACAAAAAAGTAACCGTTATTTTTATTGGTGACGGAACTTTAGGGCAAGGCAACGTGTATGAGACGATGAATATCGCGTCAATATTGAGACTGCCTCTATTAATAGTCTGCGAGAACAATTTTTATTCTTACTCAACAACTCCTCAAACCAATCTGGCGGGCGATATACTGAAACGGGCAGAGTCTTTTAATCTCAGGACATTCAAAAGCGATATATGGAATACCGGCGAGTTGTTTGCAAACGCTAAAAAATCTATCGATTACGTTCGCGATAACTGTTTGCCTGCGTTTCATATAGTCGATACTTACAGGCTCAAATCGCATTCAACGCATTGCAAAGATACCAGAGGCGAATCTGAAATCCGTTTATTTGAGCAAAACGACCCGCTTAATATTCTTGCGGAGAATAACCGTGATGTTTATTCTGAAATCGAACAGGAAATATCGAGAAAGATAGACGGCGTAATTATCGAGTTGGAAAACTGCGGGGAATTGAAAATTGATGATTATTACACCTGTGAACCGCTCTCAGATACAATTAATGAATGGGAACCGGTTAAACATATAGATGAACGGCAGGTGAAATTGATTAACGAGTTTTTCCATTCGGCTATGGAGAACGACGAAAAGATTATATTCATGGGTGAAGACGTGCTCGATCCATTTGGCGGTGTGTTCAAAGTAGCCTCAGGATTATCTACAAAGTATCCCGACAGGGTATTTTCAACACCGATCAGTGAGCAGGCAATGGCAGGTATAGCCAACGGGCTTGCGATAACGGGATTCAGGCCGTTTCTGGAAATCATGTTCGGTGATTTTATAACTCTCTGCATGGACCAGATTATAAATCATGCGGCTAAATTTTATCATATGTATAATAAAAAGCTGTATTGCCCAATAGTAGTACGTATGCCTGCGGGAGGCGGAGGCGGTATGGGCGCAACGCATTCGCAATCGCTGGATAAATTTGTCGCCGGAATCGATAACGTATCGGTTGTGGCGCTCAACAGCCTTGTTGACCCGAGAGAAATCTACAATAATATATTAGTTAGCGAGTCTCACCCTGTTATAGTTATCGAGAATAAAAGGGATTATGGCAGAAAAATAGCGGCAAAACAAATCGACAACTATATTTTTGAGAAAACTATATCCGGATACCCTGTTGTAAGAATAAAGCCAAAGCGGACAAAACCGAACGCTACTATAGTAACTTACGGCGCAATGGCGGATACTGTGCTTGATTGTATAAAAGATCTTTTCCTGGAGATTGAAATTATACCGGAAATTATTGTGTTATCTAAAATTAATCCGGTAGATTATACGCATATTTTGGAATCTGTCAGTAATACTAAAAAATTGTATGTTGTAGAAGAAGGTTCAGCTTCTTTCGGTATCGGGAGTGAAATTATCGCCTCGGTCAGGGAACAGCTGAGCGATAATTTTATTGCCAGACGTATTGCCTCCTTACCTGTGCCGATACCTTCTGTCAGGTCTCTTGAGAATGAAGTATTGCCGGGCACGGGCACAATAATTAATTCCATAAAGGAATCGTTGTCATGAACATACTTCAGGAAATCACAGCTCCCCGGAAACCACGAACGAGGAGTTCATTACCGTAGCAAAAGTATTTTTTCGCACAGGCGATAAAGTAAACAAGGACGATACTGTAATTGATATCGAAACATCAAAGCAACAACAAACGCTCTTAAGCCGATCGAAAAAGAAAATATCGATAAAAATTGTTTAGGGATTTCGATTTCGTAGCACTCGAAGACGTGAAAGAGATTCTGGAA
>CAYVGJ010000011.1:78269-98429 GCA_964451165.1 uncultured bacterium | reverse complement strand
ATTGTTTAGGGATTTCGATTTCGTAGCACTCGAAGACGTGAAAGAGATTCTGGAAAAACAAAAAAACAATAACGAATAAAATTCGCAATAATTCTTTCTAATACCAACTCGCAAAAACAAGCCGTACCTTTTAAATTCGTCATTCCCGTTAAGGGGGGGGTATAAGCGTAACTAACAATATGTAAATAAGATATATTGGATATATAATAAATTAAGAGTGCTGAAAAAGTCATAAAATGATATGTTATCACGAGGAGTTTTGCGAAAGCGAAATGATGTGGTAATCAAAAACCATCGGATCTGAGATTGCCACGATTCCTTCGTAACTCCGCAATGACGGGACAGAAAATTCTTTTTCACCGATCCAAATTTACTTAAAACAATTGTATTATATAAATTAATTCGATAATATTATACATATATAAATAAATGTGTAGTTATATATTATAACTAAAACAAATGAACTAATCATTAACGTGTCGTGTAAATTTTTGTAGAGCAATTAATTAACATAAGAAAAATTATACGATATCCCAGTATAGAAATTAAAAAAGGAGATTTCTTATATGTTTGATATTGAGAAGATACCTTTATGGGGAGTATACACCGGGTGCGTTATTGTTGTGTTAATCTCCATTGAAATTGGGGTGCTGATCGGCAACATAACAAAAAAAGTGAAGACAAAAGAAGATGAAGGGTCTGTCGGCACGATTGTAGGAGCGACATTAGGGTTATTGGCTTTTATGCTGGCTTTCACATTCGGCATAACCGCGTCGCGTTTTGAAACACGAAAAGAGTTGCTTCTTGAGGAAGTAAACACTATAGAAACAACCTATTTAAGAGCCGGTTTATTATCTGAGCCTCACTGCACGCAAATACGCGGGCTTATAATAAAGTATATAGATAACAGAGCTTTTAAACAACTATATTCAAAAAAAGAACTTATAAAAAAAATTAAATACGCGGATGAATTAAATGATCAGTTGTGGTTACACGCGCAATCAATTGCGAGCAAAGATCTGAACTCAGATATAGGCGCGCTTTTTGTAGAATCGCTAAATAATATGATTGATCTGAATAATTCAAGGATTACGGTGGGTTCTTACCGTATACCCACAATTATCTGGATAGTACTTATCGGTGTAACTGTGTTATCGAATTTAGCCGTCGGATACCAGTTCAGCAGGTTTGGAAAAGCAAGCTGGATCTTGTCCGCGGGGCTTGCGCTGGTTTTCTCATCAGTGATATTGCTGATAGCCGATCTTGACCGCACACAATCAGGGGGCCTTATGATTAATCAACAACCTATGATCGAGTTGAAAAACCGATTGGAAAACAAAAACCTGAATAAATGATCCCTAAATTAATGTGAGATAAAAAGTTTGCGTAAATCAGAACTTTTTGCGCAGGTTCGCAGGGAGAATATTGAGTTCTTTTCTGTATTTTGCCACGGTTCGTCTTGCAAGCTGAATACCTTCTTTTTTAAGTAACTCAATTATTTTTGAGTCGCTGTACGGTTTCTGAGAGTCTTCGGCTTTGATTATATCCTGAATTTTATCTTTAACGCTCGCGGCAGATGCGGCGTTTCCCGATTCGGTAGCGATTGGCGTAGTGAAAAAATATTTCAGCTGGAATATCCCGCGCGGTGTCTGGATATATTTATTGCTGAGTGCCCTGCTGACAGTCGATTCGTGAAGTCCGAGAGCGTTGGCGATAACCTGCATGGTCATCGGTTTAAGATACGCGATTCCGTCATCGAAAAACCTTCTTTGCCGTTTCAATATTTCATGAGCGATTTTATGTATTGTCTGCTGGCGCTGGTGTATATTTTTCATCAGCCATTTGCCGGACTTTATTTTCTCTTTGATATACTGTTTTGTAGTCGTATCGGAATCCGGGTTTGCCATAAGCCGTTTATAAATAGTGCTTATCCTGAGATGAGGTATTTTCTCGTCGTTCATGATAATCTTATATTCGCCGTCTACTTTTTCCAATATTATGTCGGGCAACACATAATGAGCGGATTCGCTCGAGAACATCCTGCCGGGTTTGGGTTCCAGAGTTGATATGAACTCGGCTTCTTTCTGTATTACCTGAAGTGATGTTTTCAGCTCTTTTGCGATAAGAGGATACTTTTTTCTGCCCAGATCATCAAGGTAATCCTCAACGATTCTCTCGGCGATTGAACCGGATTTGCCAAGGCGCCTGATTTGTATAAGCAGACATTCTTTCAGGTTGCGCGCTCCTACTCCGATGGGATGAAAATCCTGAATCAGCTTTAATACGGTTTCCACATTTTCTGTAGTGGTTTTTGCCTGTAACGCAATTTCCTCCAAAGGAGATTTCAGGTACCCGTTATCGTCAATATTGCCGATAATCAGTTCGCCGATAACTTTTTCTTCTTCTGTGTGAGACATTATATTAAGCTGGTTAATCAAGTGGTCCTGAATTGTTTCCGATCGGGTAATGGAATTTTCGAGGAACTGGCGTTTTTCCTCGTCTTCTTCGGAATATTTGTTGTAACTACCGCTCTGACGAAAATAATCGCGCCATTCATCATCAAGTTGTGCCAACCGGTCGAATTCTTCTTTGAAATCGAGCTCTTCCGTATCGGTCGCGCCAATGGTTTCTTCTTCCGCCTTTGGTTCTTCCGGTTTCTGTGTTTCTTCAAGTACAGGATTGGTCACCAGTTCCTGTTCAATCATGTTCTGTAGCTCCAGAAGCGGAAGCTGAAGCAACTGGATCGCCTGTTTCATCTGAGGCGTCATTGCCAGTTGTTGTGTTTGTTTTTGTATTTGCTCAAATTGTAGTGCCACTTGATCCTCCTGAAAGCAATATTAGTATTTTTACCTTTATCATGTCAACATTTTTAAGCTCATCAAAAAGGTTGTTTTGAGAATAATCTTATACATTATAAAATATAATCGGCATTTACTCTTCAATATATCAATATATAATATCCGATGAGTTAGAGTATCTATTGATAGTATCAGTTATAAAATAAAACAAACCGAATTTATTTTTATTGACAGCATGATACACTTGACCATAATTTAGTGATAAATCGGAATCGATGAATCAATTTATTTTTTTCTTCAGGTGAATTAATGACTGTAAAATCCATTACCTTTATTGTATTCGCGATGATTATGGCTTTTTTTGCGTCGCCTTCATTCACGGCGGGAAAATCACATGCGGAATCAAACCTGATTGTAGTTAAAGATAACTCGATTATCGGCAAAAAGAACCTGGTTATAACCAGAGGCGAAGCGGTTATATGGTGTAACGGTGTTTACCGCGACCCGATCCAGATAATAATCCGGAATTATCCATATGAAATAAGCCCGCATCCCCTGACTATCAATTTCACGAAAACCGAGGATAATTTGTCCACATACAGAATCCTGGTTCCCGGTATGGTAGCCGGCTACTTTTTTGACCACAGCGGTGAGTTCGATTACATAATTTGCGGGTCAAACATAAACATTAACGGCAAAATTACGGTAAAGTAAATGAGGAATTCATCTGAATTTCACCTGATCACAGTTTGTATTGCCCTGATTTTCCTATGCGGTTGCGCAGGCGGAGAAAAAAAAGTCGCGCGTGAAATCGAAAAAATTTATAAAATACCGTTTGTCGATGTGCCTGTCGATTGTAAGGTAGCCGATAATTTCACGCAAAATGCCCCGAAAGTTGTGGCGGTACTTCCATTTAAATACGCGAAAAAACCCGGCGACAATTTTTATATCGGGCGCGCTGTATCAAGAGAAGTTGAACCGTCAACTGAACAAGTCGGATGCGAGATTCTGCGCAAAGTTTTCTATAAATTTTTTTCCACTTTGAGTTATACCGATATGGATCCTGCTTATGTTGATGCGGTACTGGTAGATTCAGGAATAAAAAACGTGCGCCAGTTATATGATACGCCATATTATAAACTCGGCGAACTGCTCAAAGCGGACGCGGTAATCATGGGTGAAATAGAGAGGGTAAGCAATTTTACCGGAGGTGTATATTCGCACACGATTCTCAGCGGTAAACTGAATATGTACAGCACAAAAACAGGGCAATCGCTCTGGTCGGTGGACCATTATGAATCGGAAAAAGGCGGGGTAATATACAAATCAAGCCAGGTAATGGATTTAATAGAATCGCAGATCCAAAACGCGAAAAAAGAAATGTCGTTTATCAAGGTAGCCGAGGAATTCTCGCGCAAAGTAGTCGATTCCATACCGGACGAAGGTCAGAAAACAGTTGGTTCGAGCCGGATGCCGCTGATTAATATGGTTTATATTGAGGAAAAAAACCTGGCGACAAAAACTCTGTTGCCGGGCGACAAAATATCCATCTCAATGCAAGGGTCGCCGGGTATGAAAGCCGCATTCGATATCGGCACATGGAAAACCAATATCCCCATGGAAGAAATATCGCCCGGAAACTACCGTGGTTGTTACTGGATTAATTACGGCGACGAGGCAGAACGCCAGATTATTGCCGCCAAACTTAAAAACAGGTTTGGTATGGAATCAATAAAGTTTTCCGATCCGGTATTCTCATGCAAAGCGAAACTGTTGCCGGATACCGTATCATTGAACGCCGAATTCAAATCAGAAACCCAGCTTGTAAAATTAAAATGGGGTTTCATCGCAAAAGAGATCAGCCATTATACCGTATACCGATCGAAAAACCGGGATCCCGAATTTAAGCAGGTTCTTGTAACAAAAACACCTTATTTTGAGGATAAAATCATCGATCCCGATGCAAAAACGTATACATATCAGATAATCGCCTATGATTTTTCAGGTAATTCCAGCAAACCGGCAGGGCCGGTGGAGGTGGTTGTCAAATGAAATCATTTATCAGAAAACCATTTATTCTTTTTGTTCCTATAATAATATCAGCGTCGATTCTCTCATCCGGTTGTGCCCGAAAAATGGAGCTGAAAAAAACCGATGCCGCGAGACGTGCATATCCTCTGAAAGTGGCTGTACTGCCGTTTTCCGCAGAGAACGAAGAGATGCGCGAAGGAGCCGATCTGATCCGCAAACTGTTTACGGCAAACCTGAAGGAATCCAATCTCGATATAATGGAACTGTCGGTGGTTGATTCTCTACTTAAACGCAACAACATAACATCGCAAAGCCAGATTGACGCTTTGATGAGTTCCAACCCGCGCAGGTTCGGCGAGATTTTCAGTTCCAATACTGTAATCTGGGGCAAAGTAAATAAATGGAACAGGGTTTACGCGGTTGTGGAATCATCGGTTGAAGTTGAGGCGACAATAAAAATGGCCGATACCTTTTCGGGAAACACTATAATTGAAGTCAGCAAGGGAGAAAAGAAAAGTTCAGGGTTAACCAGAATCCCCACCGGATACGTCCAGGCGGCGGTAACGCCCATCACAGGTATGCAGAAATCGTATTTGTACCAGTTATCCAATGAGCTTTCAAGAAACCTTGCTCAACCGTTCATAGATACATTTCAAACCGACACTATTGCGCCATTGATAATAACCGCGTGCGCTGTAATGAAGAAAAAAGAATCTGGACAGGATTCATTATATCTGGTACTTATAGGAGACAGTGAAAAACGCGCTTATTTTTCTATCGGCAACCTTGTTAAAATACCTATGACGGAAACATCCAGAGGTTGTTATTGTGGTTATTATGAAGGAAGTTTCGGGAATCTCGACAAAGTCAATTTCACTCTGGTAAAAAATAATGTTGAGGAAAACTATTCGGTAAAAATCGGTGTTTCAGATTAAAGTTAAATACAAAATGGAGGGTTACATGAAAAAATTAATCAAATCTGGACTAATTTGCGCCGCGTTAGCGTTAGCGGCATACACTGTATTAAGCACAACCGGATGTGCGAAAAACAAAAAACAGGCACAGATACCTCAGGAATATTCCGGCGGCGGTTATACTGTATCCAACGATTTAACATTTAGCGATATACCTGTACCTAAAGGTTTTAAGTTGGTACGTGATCAATCGTACGCGTTTAAAGACGGCCAGTCGAGAATAGCTTTGCTCAGATACAAAGGAAAAGCGAAAATCGACGAAATATCAATGTTTTACCAGAACACAATGCAGGGATACCAGTGGGAAGAAGTGAAACTCATAGATTACGATAAAAATATCCAGCAGTTTGTTAAAGAGAACGAAACATGCATGGTGATAACCGAGAAAACCGGCGGTCTGTTTTCAAAGACTTTAATAACGATTCAGCTTACACCGCATCAGAAAGGCGCTTCTATGGAATCGGAAGAACCGGTTTACAATATGCCGCAACCTGCACAGAAATATCAGCGCAAGTCAAATGTACTTAACCTGAAATAATTGCCGGTTACACGCGAAAATGATACAATATTGTTTTGTTATACGGGGTTTGTTGTATAATATAATAATTATTATTGACTCAAAATCCCAAAGTGAATATTATTACCCTTTTAAATTTTTAAAACGGGTTAACGAACTCTTATTATTAAGTAAAAATGAAATTCACTCTGATTGATAAAATAATTGAATGCAATTGCCATGATAGAATCAGGGCGGTGAAAAACCTGTCTCTGGGCGAAGAGTACCTCGCGGATCATTTCCCCGGGTATCCGGTAATGCCCGGAGTGCTTATGATTGAGTCTATGGTTCAGGCGGCAAGCTGGCTTGTCAGGATACGTAAAAACTTTTCTTTTTCTATGATTGTGTTATCGGAAGCCAGGAATGTTAAATATGGAAGGTTTGTTGTTCCCGGAGATACTCTTGAGGTTGATATCACATTGAAAGATATCGGGGATGATACCGCTTCTTTCAAAGGTGTGGGGCTGGTTGCGGGCCAGGTGGTTGTTGCGGTTCAGTTTGAATTAAAGTTTTTTAATCTTAAATCGCGTGACAAATCGCTTGAGGCAAACGATATGGCGTTAATTGAATCCGCGAGGAGATCTTTTTCCGATCTTGGCGGGTATAGGTTTTACAATTCGGATACATATAATCATAAAGGAGCGCAAATATGAGTTTTGCCGGTAAAGTAGTTATAGTTACTGGTGCTTCAAGGGGTATTGGGCACGCTATCGCCGCAAAATTCGGTGCGCAGGGCGCGAAAGTTGCGGTGAATTATTGTCATAATCAGGACGCGGCAAACGCCGTAGCTAACGATATAAATATTTCCGGCGGAGAAGCATTATTAATTCAGGCGGATATTTCCCAGAGAGCGGATTGCGAAAAAATAGTTGAGCAGACGGTAGATAAATGGGGTACCGTCGATATACTTGTCAATAATGCCGGTGTTACAAGAGACGGGTTGCTGATGAGCCTGGACGAATCGGACTGGGATAAAGTTATATCCACAAACCTCGAGGGAGCGGTGTTTTTATCTAAAGCGGTTCTTCCTTATATGATGATGCAGAAAAAAGGGCGGATTATAAACATATCGTCCGTATCCGCTGATAACGGAAGGCGCGGGCAGGTTTCTTATTCCGCGTCCAAAGGAGCGATTAATTCGTTCACAAAAGTTCTTGCTCTTGAGGTAGCTCAAAAAGGGATTACAGTAAACGCTATCGCCCCGGGTATGATTGAAACCGATATGAGCGATCTGGTCAGGGGAATGGCAAGCAAACAGATTCTGTCTCAAATTCCGGCGGGCAGGTTTGGCAATACGGATGAGGTTGCTGGGCTTGTTCAGTTTCTGGCTTCGGATCAGGCTTCTTATATTACGGGTGAAATAATTAAAATTGATGGCGGTATTACTTTAGGTATAGGAATCTAACTAAAATTAAAATAATATTAAGGAGGGTTTTTTGGTGAACAAGGAGGAAGTTTACAGCAAGGTAACTAATTGTCTGGTTGAGGCTCTTGGCGTTGATGAAGAGGAAGTCAGTATCGATTCCACTTTAACCGGCGATCTCGGTGCGGAATCAATCGATTTTCTCGATATTGTTTTTCGTCTTGAGAAAACTTTCGGGATAAAAATACCGCGCGGCGGGTTGTTTCCCGAACACATTCTATCTAATCCGGAATATGTAAAAGACGGAAAAGTTACTCCAAGCGGGCTCGATGAATTAAGAAAAAATATGCCTCATCTTGATATAGAGAAATTTTCAAAAGATCCAAACGTAAACAATTTCGCCGATTTATTCACCGTGGAGACTCTTGTTAATTACGTAGCAACAAAACTAAATTGATTTTACAATAAAAATTTTGATATCGCGGATGGATTATCTGTTTATGCATAATATATCCGCTGTGGGCATAGATTTAATTGAAATAAGCCGTATCCGGAAAATAGTTGAGAGAAATCCGGGTGTTCTTGAGAAACTTTTGACGGAAAATGAGTTACATGCCGCGCGGTTAGTTTCGCGCACACCCGGTAAATATATTTATATAAGCCGGATATTCGCTATGAAGGAATCGGTCTTAAAAGCCTGCGGCACAGGCTGGCAGGAAGGTGTATCATGGCATGATGTGGAAATTTCCGGTGATTTAAAGTACAGTCAGCAAATAAAGATATCCGGAAAATTGAAGATAATTTCGGATTCGAGAAGTATCGCCGGTGTATTCGCGGTATCGGGATTTTGCGGGCATTATGCCGTTGCGCAGGCGATAGCGGTTAAAATATATTGACATAATGTATTATTATTGTATAATTCAGAAAAATTATATCACGAAAATAGTTAAGAGAATAGATAAAACATGCGCTGGATACTTGTAGACCGGTTTCTTGAATTAGAAAAAGGATCTTACGCTAAAACAATAAAAAATGTTACTCTGGGCGAGGATCATATCCATGATCAGTTTCCCAACTATCCGATAATGCCAAATACCCTGATTATAGAGGCAATGGCACAGACCGGAGGGATTCTGGCTGGATATAGTCTTGGTTTTAAAAGACAGATTTTTCTTGCAAAAATTGAAAAAGTAACATTTAATGATATTGTCATACCTGGTGACCAGATGATTATGCAGGCATGGGTAGACGATTTAAGGGAAGAGGGCTGCAGAGTAAAAGCGCAGACTTCTGTCGGTGATAAAGTTATTGCCCAGGCGTACATAATGTTTGTAGGGCTTGAAAATCCCAATGGCAATAACGGATCCCCAAAAAAAATAGGAAAAGATTTTATATTCGCGAGTGATCTTCTCGCGGCTTTGGGACTGAAACTGGATAACAATTAATTACGGGTTTATTCTGTCGCAGATGAAAAGAAATGATAACCAGAGAGTAGTCGTAACAGGTATGGGAATGATCACTCCTATTGGAATTGGGATTGATTGTTTCTGGAATAATGCTATTTCATCCAATCATGGAATTGATTATATAGATTTTACCGATTATTCGGGTGAGACCGACCCTATATTAGCGGGGATAATAAAGGATTTCGATCCGAAATCTTTTGTCGCACAAAGAAAATCGCTTAAAGTTATGTCGAGGGATATGCAGATAGCTGTCGGTGCGGCTAAACTTGCTATCGAGGATGCGGGTATTAATATTGAATCCGAAGACCCGACACAAGTCGGAGTGACTATCGGCGCGGGAATGATTCACGCCGACATAAACGAGCTTGGATTATCCATAGCCGGTTCAGCAAAAAATGGTAAGTTCGACATATCCGATTTCGGCAAGGAAGCTATGCAGATCCTGTTCCCGTTGTGGTTGCTTAAACAGCTTCCGAATATGCTTGCCTCACATATATCTATAATTTATAATGCACAGGCTCCGAGTAATACGCCTACAACCGCTTCATCCGCAGGGCTTCAGGCAATAGGAGAGGCGTCACGGATAATAGAGCGCCAGAACGCGAAAGTATATTTCTGCGGGGGTGCGGATTGCAGAACGCATCCGTTGGATATCTTAAAATATAAAATGCTTGGATTGTTCAGCGAACAGAACGGAAAAATAGAGAATTTCTATTGCCCGTACGATAAACGCCGGTCGGGTCTGATACCCGGTGAAGCGGCGGGAATTTTTGTGATAGAGAGTTTGAGCCACGCTCTTGAGCGGGGCGCGAAAATATATGGTGAGATAATCGGGTATGGATCGTCAGCGGGAGCGGCGTTTCGTGAGAAAGACCCGGAAAAACGCGCGTTTATCGAATCGATAGCGATATCAAGCGCGATTGAGGATGCCGGAATCGCGCCGACTGATATAGATTATATTTCCGGACATGGATGTTCCAGCGTGGTTGGTGATTTGTCGGAAAGTTTAGCCTACAAAAAAGCATTCGGTGATTACGCTTATTCCATACCTGTCAGTTCAATAAGTTCCATGGTCGGGTATGTTGGAGCGGCGACAGGGAGCGTCAATCTGGCAACTGCTCTTATGGCGATTAACGAGAACAAAATTGCTCCAACTATGTTTTTAGCTGAACCCGATCCGAAGTGTGATCTGGATTATGTACCCGGCAAAAGCAGGGATCATGAAGTAAATATAGCGCTTGTAAATACATTTGATTTTTCCGGCCAGGGCGCCGCGTTAGTTGTGAAGAAATTCGAATCTTGAGGGATTTATATATGGACCGACGTGTAGTAGTAACAGGTATGGAAATGATTACTCCCCTTGGAATAGGGATGGATACAACGTGGGAAGGCCTAAAGGCAGGCAAATCGGGAGTTGGACGGATAACCTCATTCGATTGCGCATCGTTTCATACACAAATAGCCGGTGAAATTAAGAATTTCGATTTTGATGAACTGTGGCACGATAAAAATCACGAGTTTAGATATCTTGGCAAACATTCTCAGTTTGCCCTTGTCACCGCGAAAATGGCTCTGGAAAACGCTGGAATTGATCTTGAATCGATAAACCGTCGCAGAATGGGCGTTTATCTTGGTTCCGGTGAAGGTGAGTTCGATTTCGACGGTTTTGTACGCGATATTATGGAATCATGGGACGGCGACAGAGTGGACATAAACAAGTTTCTTCAGGTTGGAATGAATGTATTGAACCCGATACGCGAATTTGAGCACGATTCCAACCGGCCGTCTGTTCATATTTCTAATTCATTCGGGGTATACGGCCCGAATTCGAATTGTTTAACCGCCTGCGCCGCGAGCAGTCAGGCGATTGGCGAAGCGTGGTGGACCATAAAAAGGGGCAATGCCGATATTATGGTTACCGGCGGTTCGCATTCGATGATTCACCCGTTGGGTGTAGTCGGGTTTAATCTGCTTACCGCGTTATCTACCCAGAACGATATACCCCAGCAGGCGAGCAAACCGTTTGATATAAAACGCGACGGGTTTGTGCTTGGTGAAGGAGCGGGTATCCTTATTCTGGAAGATCTTGAACACGCGTTGAAACGCGGAGCGAAAATCCTGGGCGAAATCATCGGTTACGGAACATCCGCCGACGCGTATCGTATAACCGATGCACATCCTGACGGGCGCGGAGCCATAGCCGCGATGAACATGGCTATTGAAACCGCGGGAATTGCCGTTGAGGATATTAATTATATAAACGCGCACGGTACATCCACAAACGTAAACGATACCGTTGAGACGTCCGCTATAAAACAGGTATTCGGGGATTACGCTTATAAAGTACCTGTCAGTTCAATAAAATCTATGCTCGGACACCTTATAGCAGCTGCGGGAGCGGTTGAACTGATAACATGTATGCTGGCTATGCGTGATTCTATCATACCGCCCACAATAAATTATCAGGATCCCGATCCGCAATGCGACCTGGATTACGTACCCAATACCAGCCGTAACCAGAAAGTTGACATTGCGTTATCCAATTCTTTCGGATTCGGCGGGCAAAATGTAGCTCTTATCGTCCGTAAATACGAAAACGGCAATTAAACCTTTCATATTATGTTATCAGGCGCAAAGAAATGTTGCCATTTTTGTCTTTTTATGGATAATTTTAAAAAAAAATTTAACGGTAAGAGAAATCGATGAAATTTGTCATAATTTTTTTAATCGCTATATTATCAGTGCCGGTAATAATATTTATCAGCCTTACTATCTGGGCAATGCGGATAGTAATCGATATCTTTTTTAAAATAAATATATCTACGGCAAGGGAAGAATCGCCTGAAATCGAAGGTGAGAAAATTAAGTTTGCCTCAAAAGACGGGATACCTATAACCGGCTATTTTGTTTACGGCAAAGAAAATAAAGGAGAAACCATAATATTCTGTCATGAGGTCGGTGCTGGATGGGGTTCATGGCATAAATACGCGTATTTTTTGCCTCCTGCTGGTTATAATGTGCTTACCTTTGATTTTAGGGGCCATGGCAACAGCGGAAATAAAAACGGGTACTCGCCCAATCAATGGGTAACCAATTTCGAAATGTATGATATTGCTGGTGCAATGGATTATTTGCGAACCCGTTCTGACGTAGATATGAATAAAATCGGACTGCTAGGTATTTCACGTGGAAGCGGTATAGGTATCTGTGCGGCGAAAAAAACCGGCCTGATAAAAGCCATTGTGGCTGACAGCTGTTTTGCTACTTCGGAGACGCTCAATGATTATATAACGAAATGGGTATCCATTTTCCTGCCGATAAAAAAAATACCGCTGTTTTTGAACCGTTTTCTTACCGGCATATCTTTATTTTGCGCGCAACTGATTCTTAAAGAAAGACTTCCTTCTATCGGAAAAGCTTTGAGAAAAATGAATGATGTGCCTGTATTTTTTATTCACGGTGAGAAAGATAATTACATTTCAGTACATCAGGCAAAACGGTTATATGAGATGGCACGGTCGCCGAAACTTTTCTGGGTTATACCTAAAGCAAGGCATAACGAGTCTGTTTTAATAGAACCGATAGAATATAAGAACAAAGTAACGGAATTTTTTAAGAAATATATCTGACATGTCCATATTTGACCGATACAATTTACACAGCCTGCTCTTTAAACTATTATCATTCGAAGCGGGGAAAGCATTTAAAAAGTACCTTGAGGATATATCTGATCCCATTAATGTCCAGAACAGAAACCTGATGGCGAAACTAAAAGCATCGGCTAAATCCGAGTTCGGCAAAAAGTACGGATTCCAATCCATAAAAACAGTCGATGAGTTTAGAAATGCTGTTCCCATTCATTCATATGAAGACCTGAAACCATATGTCGAAAAGGTAAAAAACGGTGATCCATCCGCGTTATTCAATCCGGGACAGAAAATAATCATGTTTGCCCTGACAAGCGGTACTACAGACAGCTGTAAATATATACCTGTAACCAAACGGTTTCTTAAAGAATATAAAAAATCGTCATTTTTATGGGGATTGCAGGCGTTTATCGATCACCCGGATTTTTTAAGGTATAAGATTCTCACAATAGTTTCACCATACGACGAATCGAAAACTGAACTCGGGGTTCCATGCGGTTCAATTTCAGGGCTTGTGGCGGCAACACAGAAACTGCTGGCGAGAAACCTTTATATTATGCCGTACTGGGTATTTTCGATTCCAGATGCAGAAGAAAAATATTATACTCTGCTTCGTATTGCCTGCGCGGAACCGGACATAGGATTTATCACAACAGCCAATCCCAGTACCCTGATTAAACTCGCCTGTTTTACAGATAAATATAAAGAACAGATCATAAAGGATATCCATGACGGAACCTTTTATTTTAAATCGGATATAATAAACAGAAATAAAAATTCGCTGGGCAAAAAAATTCTGAAAAACCCAGCGCGCGCAAAACAGCTTGAGGAAATAGCCGGATTGAACGGGAATTTGTATCCGGAAAAGATATGGGGTAATTTGCAATTCGTCGCTACATGGAAAGGCGGTGTTTTGAGCCATTATATAGAAATGCTGGCGCCGTATTACGGCGATATTGCCGTCAGAGACCTCGGCTTGATTGCTTCGGAAGGGCGAATGAGTATCCCGAACACCGATAACGGCAGTGGCGGAGTGCTTGATATATCGAGCCACTTTTTCGAATTCGTTCCTGAAGAAGATTATAACCCCGGCAAACCGATGCGGACATTGCTTGCGCATCAATTGAAACCCGGTAACAATTATTACATAATTCTTACTAATTCAGCCGGATTTTTCCGCTATGACATAAACGATCTGGTTCGCGCGGAGGGTTATTATGAAAATACACCGGTAATAAGTTTTTTAAACAAAGGCAAACATATATCGTCTTTAACCGGAGAAAAGGTATCCGAGTACCAGATAATAAATGCGGTAAAAGAAACTGCCGTATCAATGAACATAAAACTTCAGGAGTTTACTGTATCGCCCTGTTGGGATAAAATACCGTATTACGGAATTATTCTGGAAAACAACGACTGGATTAACACAATCGACACCCGAAAATTTATCTTCGGTTTCGATGAGAATCTGAAAAAACTTAACTGCGAGTATATGAACAAAAGAGATACTCTGCGTCTTGGCACACCCGTCATAATTGTTGTAAAAAACGGATCTTTTGATAAAATTAAAAATGAGAAAATTTCTATCTCAGGAGGACGAAGCGAGCAGTATAAACATATTTATCTTTCTCCCCAGACCGATTACCATAAAAATTTTGAGATTTTGTCTGAGGTGAAGGTTTAATATCAATCAGAAAAGAGGTTTTTATGGCTAAAGTAATTATTGATGGAATAGAATACGAGGATTTCCATTTTATCGGCAAACTTCTGAAAAAGACGATATTTAATCCGTTCATAAACCATATTCTTCCACCGCAACTACTCAAAAACGTGCTCAAAGGAAGCAAAAGCGAACTCGCTCAGGAATCGCTCATATCACCGGGAAGCTGGGTTTCCATGCAGATTTGTTACGACAACAAACCGGCAAAAGACATTATCGATACAATCGTTCTTAAACTCGGCTCGTTTCCCGTAGGGTTGCGCAACCGGAAAAAACTCGCCACAGCGGAATTAACGAAACTCATTCATACTTATAAGGGGAAAAATAAAATACTCATTGTAGGTATAGGCGCTGGACTGGCGGTAAACGCTCTTGAAGCAATGGCGGCATCGGATTTAAAAAATGTCTACGGGTATTTTGTCGATCTTGACGAAAAAACAATTGAACCCGGTATGGAAATAGCCGCCAATATGGGGCTCGCGGACAGAGTGAAGTTTATTAAAGGAAACGCCATCCATTTGGAACAATACATCCCTGAAAACGCCCATATTTTAAAACTGATCGGTATAATCGAGTATCTCACTGACGATCAGGTGCTTGAAATTCTTAAAGTCGGATACCACAACCTGGCTGAAGACGGCTCGGTATATACTCACAGTATCGAGCCGGTACATGGAATCGATCCTTTTTTAAGAAAAGTTTTTAACCTTCATCTAAATTATAGGTCAAAAGATCATGTAATTTCGTTGTTAAACCAGACGGGATTTAAAATAGTGAACGTATCCCGGGAACCCCTTGGTATTTATCACATGATAACGGCGAAAAAATAATGAAAAAGTTATAAAAAAGGAGTTTTTTATGCCCAAATCGCAATCAAAAACGTTAATCGGTTTATTGTTATGTTTATTGTTTGCTATATCCCAAACAGGATTTTGTGAACAAACACAAACACAATCACAATCACCTGCCGACCCGTTAGATATTTTAAAACAGGCGCAGGCGAAATTTGAAAAGGTAAACGACTATACCGCCATATTCATAAAAAAACAAAGGTTCGGCGATAAATTCCCCGTTGAGGAACAGATATATACCAAATTCAAAAAACCTTTTGCGATATACTATAAATGGATTACTCCCGATTCCGGAAAAGAAGTAATCTATGTTGACGGCAAAAACAACAACAAACTTATAGCGCATTTGGGCGGAGCGATTTCGCTGTTTCCGATATCCAAGTGGTTATCACCCACCGATCCGCTTGCGATGAACAACAACAAACACCCGATTACCCGTTCCGGTATCGGCAACATGATAAACAGCCTGATTGCCCAATATGAACTCGCAAAATCGAACAACGAACTCAGCTCATTTTATCTCGGATCCGAAAACCTTGACGGCAAAGATACTATCGTTATCGGAAGACGGCTCCCTAATAAAGACCAGTATTCCTGTTACTTAAGTATCGTAAACATTGACAAGGAAACAGGTATTCCCATCAGAGTCATATCTTATAACTGGGATTATAACCTTGAAGAAGCATATTATTACAAAAATGTTAAAATTAATCAGGGTTTAACCGATAAAGATTTCGACCCGAACAACGGAAAATACAGATTCGGATTGATTAAATTCTAATCTTTACATGGAAAAAACTTATGAGAAGTTTCCTGAAACTGATTTTCGCCGCTATATTGTTTGTTCCGGTATCGGGTATCCATGCGAAAGAATCGATAATGGAAAACGACTCCCTTTTGTGGTCAATGTTTTCCGACAGCATGAAAAATTATTCGCAGATCAATGACTATTCATGTATTGTAACCAGGCAAACCATATCAGGCGAACAAATGGAACCCAAAGAATTGCCCGATATGGAAATAACTCATCTTAAACCGGAACATTTTCTTATTTCTTTTAAGGATAAATCCGGTATTCTGCGTGAATTTGTATTTGTTGACGGGCTTGTGGATAGAATATTTTTATACCCGCGCGAATATAAAATATCGGCTAACGGTGAATTTCTAATCGACGGGTGTGCAGTATCAATCCCCGGCAGCAGTCTTTCTTTTTTGTACAACGTAATCATTCCTTTGTGCGAACAGAATAAAAATAACATGAAATGGGAGTTCAAAGGCTCGAAAAAAATGGAAGAGACACAGATTGCCCAATACATGATAAGTTTTATCAAACCGGTAGATCTTGAAGGTAAAAAAGTCAATTCTATCAGCCTGATAGTCAATGATAAAACATCTATACCGCGTGAAATAACCCTATTTGGGCCGTCACAATCGGTTATTGAAAACGTAAAGTACACCAATATTCAGGCAAACAGGAAAATCGATTCTTTGTTTTTCGATAAAAAAATCGCGGAAAAAAGAAAATTGGAAGGGATTGTTGTTGAAAATATACCTTCTGTAGATGTATCTTTGCTCACAAACCCGTCAAAGATAAATGAGGTTACGAAAAACATATTCAATTTGTGTGCGGAGAAATACAGCAGGATATACGATTATACCGGTGTGTTTGAAAGACAGGAAAAAATAAAAGAAAACCTCCAGAAACCCGAAACTTTCAAAATAAAGTTCCGCAAACCGTTTGACCTGTATATGCAATGGATAGAAGGCCCGAACAAAGGATGGGAACTCATATACGCCAGCGGTAAATACAACAATAAAGTAATCGTTCACGTATCTGGACTGGCAAACGTGTTCCTGCCGACTTTCGAGATCGACCCGACAGGATCGCTGGCGATGCTCAACAACCGCCATTCAGTTCTTGAATTCGGTATCGGATACATAATCGATAAATATATCCGCGATATAAACACTGCGTACAGCAATAAAGAACTTACCGTAAGGTATCATGGCGAGGACAAGATAGATAACCGTCCCTGCTGGGTACTTGAGACGGAAGTGCCGAAAGAAAAGAAACAATATTATTGCCAGAGATCCGTAACATACATAGATAAAGAGTTTCTTCTTCCTACAAAATGTATCTTTTACGAATGGAACAAAACAAAAAATAAAAGCGAGGTTATTGAAGTATACACTTTCAGAAACCTCTCTTTCAATAACGGACTAACCGACCACGATTTCGACCGTGCCAACAAGGAGTACAAATTCTGATAAATGAAATTGAGAAAGGTATCCGTATACAGGATAAAAATACCTCTGCGCCATAAATTTAAACACGCAAGCGCGCAACGGGTGTTTGCCGAGAATATCATCGTGCGCATCGACAGCGACAACGGTATATCCGGATGGGGCGAAACCATACCGCGCGAATACGTAACCGGCGAGACGCTCGACGGTACGATGACATTCTATAACCGCTTTATTCCACAATTGATCGGAGCGGATATAAGGTCTGTTGACGATATTAAATCCGTTTTGTCCGGCAGTGAACTTAACGGTAGAAACTGTGCGCGTTGCGCCATTGAGCTGGCGCTGCTCGATCTTCTCGCCAAAGAATCCGGACAACCCCTTTACCGGTATCTGGCGGATAATATCTCAAATGCGAAGGTTTTTTCAGAAGGCCCGTTTTTTTACGGCGGAGCTATCGGGTTGGGCGACGGCATAAAAACTGTTGTGAGCGCTCTGAAAATGCTGTTGTTCGGGTTTAAACATGTCAAACTCAAACTTGAAAAAAATTTGCCTGCGGATATAAAAAGGCTCAAGTTGACAAGACTGATCTTATCCCGCCAAACAGGGCTTCGGGTTGACGCAAACGAAGCATGGGATATGGATTACGCGAAAAATATCGCGCCGTATCTGGACAAATACAAAGTCTGCGGGGTGGAACAGCCGTTTATGAAAGATATGCTTGAGCTGAACAATCAGTTCAAGAAAATCGCGGATGTGAAAATAATATTTGACGAATCGTTATGCACAATAGAGCAGGCAAAACAATTCGCTACGGACAAAACCTGCGATGTTTTCTGTGTCAAACTGCCGAAAACCGGCGGTGTATTGAACGCCCTTGAGATATTCGATATTGCACGAAAAGAAAATATTCCCGTTCAGCTGAGTTGCCAGGTGGGTGAAACGGCTATTTTGTCGGCGGCGGGACGGCATATGGCGGCATTGTGCCCGACACTAAAATACCTTGAAGGGTCGTTTGACAAATTTTTGCTCGCCCAAAATGTTTGCGGGGAAGATATTACGTTCGGCTTTAAAGGGAAAGCGGATTTGATCCGCAAAAGCGGTATAGGCATAGATGTCGATCCGCAAAAAGTCAAATGCCTTGCTGTTGAAACGATACAAATATGATTGCCATCGATGAGAAAATAGTAAAAATTAAATGCCGGGACGGGTACGAGACAGCCTGCAGGGTATTTTCACCCGCTGACCCTGTATCGGATATAATATGCCTTCACGGGATTCAGAGCCATTCGGGCTGGTATATCAGATCGTCACGAAAACTCGCGCAAGCAGGGTTCAGGGTTATTTTCCCCGACAGGCGCGGTTCAGGGCTGAATACGCAAAATAGGGGAGATACCCCGTCATGGCAGGATCTTATAAACGATATCGAGGCAACGGCAGGTTATTTCCAATGCGGAGTAAACACAACTCTGATGGCGATATCATGGGGCGCCAAACTCGCGGTTAAAATATGTCTCGGGGATTATCCATGGCTGAATAAAATAATATTTGTAACACCCGGTATAATATCTAAACTCGGATTCGGGATTTCGGGTAAACTGAAAATTGCCGCGAACCAGGTTTTCAACGGCGGAAAAGGTTTTTTTACCATACCCATACCGGGCGCGGATTATTTTACCCGCGATCAAAGATGGCGCAGGTATATCAATGATGATCCGTATACGTTGCGCAAGTGTACCGCGCGGTTTTTCTTTAATTCAAACAAAATAGACAAATTAGCGCTGGTTCCGCCGAAAGAAACAGCCCTTGCGGCTCTTCTTCTTCTCGCCAGAGACGACAGGATTATCGATAACCATCAGACAAAACAGTATTTTGAAAAATATTTCACCTGCGGCCGTAACCTGACCAAAACATATCCCGGTTGCGAACACACACTTGAGTTTGACATGAAAGATCTCGGGTTTGCGGATGATATAATCCGCTGGCTCATGCCGGTTCGCGTTTGATTTTTATATTTTTATTATGATGGTAAATATAATCATTGGTTTTCTTATAATATTATCGCAAAATATATTCTGAAAATAATATATCAAATTGAAATATTGTTAGTTCTGTATCCGGATTACCGCCTTAGAGGAAATGACATAAAAAAGGAACGGCAACGAGATTAAGTTTACATACTCCCAGCTTTCGCGAAACCCCGATACGGAATCCGTGGGTTACCTTTGTTTTCCGCCGGATCGCACAATTTTTTGTAACTCGATGAAAATAAAGATAATGGACGAACATGCCACCGATATTAGAATATCCGAATAAGATATCGGATAAATCCTCAAAAACCCTTTCAGTGATGGTATCCACCATGAGCATAATTGCAGAACAATAACCGAAATCACCATAACCGCCATTGTTTTGTTGTGCAGGAAACTGCTTGAAAAAGAGGGGTCGTTCTCAGACCTGACCGCCAAAACCTGCCATACCTGGCAGAAAGCGATTGTCATGAATATCAT
>CAYVGJ010000011.1:70754-78169 GCA_964451165.1 uncultured bacterium | reverse complement strand
GGCAACGCAGTCCACACAAACGAACCGGCAAGCATAACCAGCACTTTGCCGATATTTCCCGCAACAGAGAACTTAACGAATTTCTTAATGTTGTCATATACGATTCTACCTTCTTCGACAGCGTTTACGATGGTGCTGAAGTTGTCGTCGAGCAATACCATATCGGAAGCTTCTTTGCTAACGTCTGTGCCGGTAATTCCCATAGCGATTCCGATATCCGCTTTTTTGAGTGCCGGGGCGTCGTTAACTCCGTCTCCGGTCATGGCGACAATATGGCCTTTTTTCTGGAGCAGTTCTACTATCTTTAGTTTATGTTCGGGAGATACCCTTGCGAATACGGAGATCTCTTCGACAATCTCCTCAAGTTCATCAAAACTCATCTTATCAAGTTCGGTCCCGGTCAGGATTCTCCTGTGATCGGTTATTCCAAGATCGGATGCGATATAGTTTGCTGTTAACGGATGGTCGCCGGTTATCATTACGGGTGTTATTCCAGCCTCTTTACATTCTGCGACAGCGTATTTTACCTCGGATCTCGGCGGGTCGATCATGCTCACCATACCTATAAAAACAACATCGGTTTCCACATCGTGGGCGTTTGCGTGTGGAGAATCAAGTTTCTTGTATGCCATTCCGAGCACGCGTTTGCCTTTTGAGGCGGATTGTTCGTTCGAATCGGTAATCTGCTGTCTGAGAGTCGCGGTAAGATCGGTTTCCCTGCCGTCAATAAACACTTTTCCGGAAATGCCGAGGATACCGTCAACAGATCCTTTGATAAACGAGATGTAAGCTGAATCCGTGTTTAACCCCATAGCTTTTAATACCGCGGTATCGTTTATTTTATGGATCGATGACATCCGTTTCCTCACGGAATCAAACGGTATTTCAGCCGTTCGGGGCAACACTTTATCGCAATTATCCTTATCTATGCCGATTTCGTGCGCGGCTACAACAAGCGCTCCTTCAGTAGGATCTCCGATAAATCCGCCTTTGCCGTCCAACCGGGCATCGTTGCATAACGAAGCTACAGTCAGTATCAGGGAACATTTATCCGCGTTCTTGTTTTTGGTGAAATCTATTTCTTCTTTTATTGTATTGACCTCAACCACAGTCATTTTGTTCTGAGTCAATGTGCCTGTTTTGTCCGAACAGATAACGGTAACCGAACCGAGAGATTCCACCGCCGGAAGTTTTCTTATCAGCGATTTTCGCTTGAGCATTCTCTGGGCGCCGATAGCTAAAGTTATGGTTACCACAGCAGGCAATCCTTCGGGAATTACCGCTACGGCAACGCTTATTCCGGCAAGTAGTAGCAAAACAATCGATTCACCTCTAAGAATCCCGAGAATAATAATAATGACAGATATGAGTATCCCAAACAGAGCGAGAGCTTTGCCGAGTTTGTCGAGTCGTCTTTGCAATGGTGTCGGTTCCTGTTTTACAGCCTGCAGGATTGAGGCGATTTTGCCGAGTTCGGTTTTCATACCGGTAGAAACGACAACGGCTTTGCCTCTGCCCTGTGTAACTATCGTTCCCATGAATATTGAGTTGCACCTTTCGGCAAGAGCTGTCTCTTCGGTGCAGATTATGCCGGCGTCTTTTTCAACCGGTTCGGATTCGCCGGTCAACGCGGATTCCTGAACCTTTAGGTTTACTCCCTCGATTAATCTGCAATCCGCCGGGACAATATTGCCTGCTTCCACCAGGATTTCATCTCCGGGAACTAATTGTACAGCGGGAACCTCTATTATTTTCCCGGATCTTTTCACTCTCACAAAAGGTACAGCGAGTTTTTTTAAGGCGGCCATCGCTTTTTCCGCCCGGTAATCCTGTATAAATCCCAATATTGAGAATAATATAACTATCGCGAGTATTGCTGAAGCATCCTTGTATGATCCGAGAAAAATAGATAATACCGAAGCGCCTATCAAGATTAACACCATTGTTGAAGTCAACTGCTCGAAAAATATTTGCCATGGTTTGCGTTTCTTCTGCTCGATAAGCTCATTGGGCCCATATTCCGATAATCGATTTACCGCTTCGCCGTCTGATAACCCGGAAGGAACCGAATTTAGGTTTTTCAAGGTATCTTCTATGCTCAAAGCATGCCATGTGATATAATCTGTCATTATAAAAATCCCTCTTCATTAAATAAATATTTCATTTTCACGAAAACAGCGTTCTTTTTTCTCATTGAAAAAAATTATCATATTTTACCACCCGGAAACCTTATTTTACCACAGGAAACTTATAAATATTTTTCATGAATAATCATACTTTTGTTAGCATTTTTCAGTCCATATTTAAACGCTCATATATAACGCAATATGTAATATGGAATAAAATAATATCGATATATCATTAGTGTTTAAATAAATATATAAATCAATACAGATAAATAATCATTATGATTAATATTTGTAAAATTTATAAAAAAGATGAATACTCAAATGTCATAAATATCGTATCCTATTGTATATTAATATGATATAATGGCGATAATATGCCCTTGTAAAAATAAATATTTAAAATGCGGGTGTTATGAGAACAATAATAAATTTCATTTTTAAATTTGCGGTGATTGCCGCGTTAAGTTTGCCTTGCGTGGCGATTGAGAAACATGCCGGCGAAAAATCTGCGGTTGATTATTTAAAACACAATGCCGGGCAGGGACTGTTCAGGATAACAGACTGGTATGAAGGGTTATCCGATATAACTGTAATTACAGTTAAAGATTTACACTGTAATTACCCGGTTCAGAAAAATTACAGTATTCTGCTCAACGATCTTCTTAGCGATAACATTAATCTCAAGTTAAGCTTTATCGGCCTTGAGGGAACAAGCGGATGGCTGGATACATCGTTTAGCGCATCATACCCTGATGCGAATATACGAGATTCTGTTGCGCATTATTTATTAAAAAATGGATATTTATCCGGTGTGGAATATTATTCTATAGTATCCGATAAAAATATTTTGATATACGGTATCGATGACGCTCAACTGTACCGCAAAAACGCCGAATTTTACCTGCGTCTCCAGAACGATTTGAGCGAGATCAAAGATAATTCGCTCAAAATAATTGATGAATCCGAAACCGCTCTTGTGAATTCCAACAAAAACAGATTACAGAGAAATGAATTCGATTTTCTACAGAAATACTCTTACTTTTTGACCGGATCAATATCATGTATAGAATTTTGCGAATATATAAAAATGGTTTGCGAAAAAGTTTTGCTCAATACGAATAAATTGGTTCAGTTTAGGATGGTCTGCGAAACATCCGATATTCAGGCGAAAATAGACTCAAACGCTCTTGAATGCGAAAAATACGCTGTAATGAAAAAACTCAAAAATATTCTGCCTGATGATGAGTTTGCACCGGTACTGAAAGCGGATATGGAATATTCCATAGGCAAAATACCAGCTCAAACATTCTATGGGATTATAATCCGGTGTTTGAGTGCAAACAATATTGCTATTGGCGAGAATACCCAGCTGGCAAGGATCGAGAAAGCCATCGATATATCCAGTGAGATCAAAGAACCGGATCTGAATGTTGAGCTGAATTCAATTGTTGAGGAAATTATACGGAAACTGAATTTTTCCGAAAGCAAACGGCGTTTATTCTCGGATTTCAGGAAAATAGCTGTCATACGGAAGATGATCTCGCTTGGAGCGTCCCGGTCGGAATACGTATTTTTCAGGAATAACGAAAACGAGTTTATATCGTTTGTCGAAAATCTTTTTTCACCGGACTCGCAATCGGTGGGCAAAAGAGATATTCTCCTTCTGCTAAACCTTGCGGGCAACTTTTACGAGCACGCGATAAAACGCGATGAGTCCATGGCTGAAACGACCCTGCTGATGAATAAAAAGCTAAAAGGGAAAACAGCGGTTATCATATCCGGCGGGTTTCATGCTGACGGGTTGGCTGAAATATTTAAAAAACGGGATATATCGTATGTGGTTTTATCGCCGGTAACTCCACCTAAACTCGAATCCGAATACGATTCGGTGATGCTCAATGCCTTATCTCCTTTAGACACGATGCTTGGCGGTATAACAGGCATGCTTATGCCGTCGTCGAATTTCAATAACCTGATTTATCCTGAAAATAAAGCCATATTGAAAGCGAAATGGATAATTTTCACAAGTGTTTTAGCTCAGTATAAACAGGAAGATATCGCGAAAATGTCGATGTCGCGGTTGAGAGAAGTTTTTGCCAGGCGCCAGAACGAATGGCTTGCCAAACTGAATAAAATTCTTATTGCGAATTCACGTAGCCTTATTGAGCAAGGTATTTTATCGGAAGATGAAATCGAGTCGCGTATCCAGAGTTTCAGGTTAGCGCTGAATCAAATACGGTTCGATTACGGGAACCATTTATATTACCAGAAAACGTTAGCTGTGCCTGTAACCATTTCTGGCAATCAATCCCGGAAGTTTGTAATTACTGTATCGCCTTCGGATGAAAAATCAATCGGTTTTGCGAATTTTCAGGAAACGATGGAGAAAGTGACAATGCCTGATTGTGATATCCGTATCTGGTCGCAATCGGATTTCGACCGGGCGAAATCGTTGAACGAGGTTTTCAACGCGCCTAACGCGGTACCTGAATTTACTGTTGAGCCTGCGGCAAAAGAAGACCTTATCCAATGGATGCAGGATGATATTGATCGCGATTTGAGTATGCACAACTGGGTTTCTATCTTCAAAGAGGAGACTATTTTCATAAAAGCGGTATCACCGGAAGGTAAAATTCTCGGGCTTCTCTCCGGTGTGGCAAACACGGATAAGAATGCCATCGCGGTACATTCGTTCGAAGTTTGCCGCACAGCCAGAAAACAAAGTATCGGCAAAGAATTAATGAAAGAAATGGTAAGAAAAAGTATCGATAGCGGGTTTGACGGAAGGGTAATCCTTTTTCCCGTAACTGAAGCGGAAATTTTTTATTCCGATATCGGGTTTAAGAAACTTTTTCCGGGTTCGCCCACGCCGACTTTGGTACTCGAGGCAGATAAAGCGCACGAATTGATTCACAATTCAGCCACAGCCAAATCCAAGAACGAGGCAAAACCCTATACAGTAACTATTGAGGAAAAACAAAAACTTATGATTCTCGCCGAGCTGTTCGGCATAGATGCCATTGATGAACTCATGCAGAATTATTCGCCGTTTAACCGCAGGGAACTTTTAAAAGAGAACATCGATTATAAGAGCATAAAATCCATCATCGGCTTTGCCGGGATAAGTACCGCCAGAGAACTTCTATTCTGGGATCCGCAGGGATTTTTTAATCTCGCTTATATTATGGGTAAAGACGATAACAATCAGTCTAACGGGTTATACATAGAGTTTCTCGATGAGTTGGTAAACCAGCGCAAATTCGATTATAAAGGCGAAGGCGTCATGCCCGCGTTTATTATTAACGAAGCAACAAAAAACGACGTTGAGCAATGGTTCTCATACGGTGTTGAAAGAGTTTTCCCTGCAAGTATCTGGGACGATATCGCCGATGACGAGAATATTATTTATAAAGCTGTATCTCCAACAGGCAGAGTACTTGGATTGATGGCAGTTGAAATGAAAGAAGACATCGATGCCGCCGAAATCTATTTTATCGAATCGTGCAGTCAAGCAAAACACGAAGGAATCGACGGAATAGGAACCGCGCTTATTAAAAAAGCGGTTATGATGAGCATCGAGCAGGGATATAAAGGCGCGATCGTTCTTAAATCACGCAGGGAATCTGTTGAGTTTTATACAAAATTAGGGTTTATGAAAAGCCAGAATAACCCTGATTATATGATCCTGACAGAAGACAAAGCCAAAGAACTGGTTGATCTGGAAACTCAAATACTCGATTCCAATATAAATGTAGATGAACTCGCAATAACACGGGCCGTGAAATTAAGCATATCCGAAGCGGTTGAGAAATTCGGGCAGATAAAGATGAATATCGACAGGGGACTGCCTCTGTCAAATAGTGATAAGTTATTTATTATCGGGCAGATAATCAGGTGTGACAAAATTTCTGTCTTGAAAGCGGTATCTCAATTTAAGGGGTATTACTCAAGCGATGATGATTTTGCTGACAATATAGTGTCGCTTTATGACAGGCTGGTAAACTCATGGCTTGCGCAAATGGAGAATCAGGGCGAAGATGAAGACGATTTTCACAAACGAGCGTCCGCCGCAATAAACCAATATCCTTTTGATTCTCAACTCACTTTACCGCTAAATCCTTCGCTGGCAATACAAGATTTTGCCTCAATATACAATAATGGTGCATGGTATTCGGCTTATCTGGAATTAAACCGGGTGCAAACAAAAGATAAAACTATCGGCGAAAGCAGGCAAACACTTGCGCTTGCCAGAAAAACTCTCAGCGAACACGGTATAACCGTTTCAATACAGAGTGTGCCCGCGGAAAACCCTCTTTTGCAAGGTAAAACAGCGGTTACGGTGGATAATGTATGTTATTTCAACGAGAACATTTCACGAACCATGTTCTGGTTGTCGCTTCCGCATGAAATATCTCATATATTGCACGATGAAGATTATGCCCACATCCGTGACCTTCAATTGGTCAATTACATGAGAGCTATAGGGGATAAACTGATATCTATCGCCGGTCAATTGCCCGATAACGAACGCAAAAACCCTCTTTTTGTTCTCGGATATACTATTTTACAGCAAGTCAACTTATACGATTTATACATGGCAACAGCCAAACTCGAGTTAACACACGACGGAATCGAATTTTTAAAAACGAATAATCTGCCGAGAATGACTGAAGGAAAAAATTACGCGCTGAAACTCGCCGCCGCGGTCGATTCGTTTACCGGTTATGAATTACCGGCGCAACTATCGGCTAAAATCGAGCGGCTCGCTTTCGATGACGCAGTTGATTTGAACCAGTTTAAGTTCCGGATGCAGAACTTTGTTATACGCGAGTTTCTGAATTACTCTATCAACAGTGTCCACACAGAACTGGAAAAAATCGATTCGGTATTGACATCATGGATAAACGGTCAGTTTGATAAAGATCAATGGAATTTCAGCCAGCTACCCGAAAAAATAAAACCGTTTGTCACAGGTTCGCAAATAGCTTCCAGATCGGTTGATATAAAACAGATACAGCGAGATATCTGTAATTACCTGCGGGAAATGCCATCATCGGAAGCGAAATCGGAACTGGAGAAACAAGTATCTCAATGGTTGGCGACTTTGATCGCCGAAAATATCAAACCTCAGCAGGATATACAGCATCTGCGCGGAATTTTTGAGACGCAAAGCGCCAATTGTCTCGGATTTTCCAAACTATTCACTCTCATTGCCCGACAGTTCGGAATCGATTCCGGGGTAGCGCTGATCGAATACGAATCTCCGGACGGTAAATCGTTTTTGCA
>CAYVGJ010000011.1:62512-70654 GCA_964451165.1 uncultured bacterium | reverse complement strand
TGGACGGCATACCCGGCGCGATGCGCAACATCGGCATTGCCATGCAGATAGATCCCGAAAACCCGTATGTTCTGATAAACCTTTTGAAACTCGCTTATTTTCATACTAATGAACAAATCGAGCTGGCTCGAGGCAATACCGATGAAATAGCATCGATTTACTCAAAACACAAAAAGTTTACCGCGCCGTTTATCGCTAAACTCGCCACTATATTCGGGCATAAATGGATCGATAACTTTAACAACCAGCTTAAAAAAGATTGGGATTCCGGGTCGCTCAACCTGTTTTATATAAATGAGATATACCCGCTGGCAGGTATATCCGCCCTCAAACCAGTGCCTGACTATAAAGCCGAACCGCTGGAGCGCGAAGATACATTCGGCTATATCGGGTTTCTGCAAATGGGTGTTAACCCTAATTCGGCACGGATACTGATAAAGATAGGAACCGAAATACAGAGCCATATACTGCGCAAAAATTTTGATGCGGCGAATAAACTGATTTCAGGGCTGAACACCTCATTTGCCGAAAATATATTCGGCGCGTTTCCTTATATACTTGCTTATATGATCCAGACCGACCCGTCATGGTGGCACGGAAAACCGATTGCGGAAATCGCGGTGAATAAAATGCCTCCGGCAAATATTAGCAACGCGGTAAACAACCTCATTATGTCGGCAAAACCTGTTTCAAGAACAGCTGATATTTTCGACCGACAAAATTATTTTGATTCTCTGGAACTCGCTTTTGAAAAAGGCGATATTACAGAAACCCAGTTCGGTTTGGCGTTTGGCGTAATAAACGGCATGATATTGCCTGAAAACCTGACCGCTGATGAAAAAACAGCCGTTTTCGGAACCGCCGACGAACTTCCAATTGGATTTGAGCTCAGAGCGGAATCAGGGTTCGTTCTCGGCGGATTATTTAACCGCATTCCCGCGCAAGAGAATATGAACGATTACAGGAACTTTGTTACGGGGTTAATCAAAGGTTACCCGGGAGAACTTTCATCGTTTTTGAAATCACAGGGAGATGTTTTTACTGCTCAATTCGAACGTAAATCTGGTGTTCCTGTAACTGTTTTGCTTCGCGGTTCAAGAAGTGCTTTTACTGTTATCGCCCATGAGATTATGCAGGGGGTAACTCAGGAAAAGTTCAGAAAAGAAATATCCGTAGCGGTTAACAACGGCAAACTTATGATGGTTCTCGAATCGGTGTTTAGTTCAAATCTCGTTAAGGAAGAAACACGAAAGTTTATCGATCGCGCCGTCATTTGCTCCGCTCTTGAATCTTCCGATAGGGATACGGTCGATTTCCTCAAGAAAAACTATGTCCAGGGCGATGAAAATACCGCCGTTTTTGGAAACGCCCTGATTATTCTCAACAGAGTTATCCGCGAAAACCCCGAACTTATAACCGATTTAATCAATATCGCCGATACTCTGGCGCAAATGGATCCATCTAAGATTTTTATTGTGTTCTCAAAATACCAGCCGTCATACCAGACAGTCATTAAAGGGAACTGGAAAACTCCTGTGCTGAAACGGAATTTAAACTTGGCTACCCGTTTAGCAGAACAATCGATATAATACTTTTTTATTCAATGCGTATTATTTATTTCAAACGCGGGATCTTTTTTGCCGTTTTTGTAAAGAGGGTAATACATCACCGATGATGAACTATGGATGTTCAAATAATAAAAACAAAAACCATTTTTCTTTTTGAAAAAAGAAACAAAAACTTTTTCTGCGGATGCTTCGCATCCTGTTTTTTGAAAGAAATTAAACGCAATCAAACCATTTGGGTTAAAATAATCCGAACATCTTCTTTTTCTTCTGCTGTTCCTCAATTTCCTTGCGGATCTTGAGCTGGTGTTCCAGATCGTTTACGCGTGCTTTTATGGCGTTGGTCTTTTCCTCAATTTTCTCGTTGCGCAGATAATCGATGTAATTATTCTCGGCTTTTACTTCATCTTTATGGAGTTGATGCATAAATTCACGTGAAGCCGCTTTTGAGTATTGCGGTTCGAACATATTCTTTTCACCGGATATGATTTTAGGTGTCAGGAAAATCAGCAGTTCTTGCTGAACCATCTCTGTAGTGTTATTTCTAAACGGGATTCCTAAAAACGGGATGCTTCCCAGAACAGGTATTTTCTGTTCTGTTTTTGAATGTTTATCTTTCACAAGCCCGCCAAGCACAATTGTGTATCCGTCTTTAACCATAACAGTTGTTTCAAGCTGGGATGTTTCCACAACGGGAATCTGGTTGGATTGAGCAGTATAAATTTTTTCTCTTACCTGGCTGACTTCAGGTTTGATTTTCATAGTCACATAACCGTGATCGTTTATCGTGGGTGTTACGCTCAACAACACGCCGACTTCAATGAACTGGACGTCTTCGGCTACCGATGTGGTAGCGGTATTCAGCGTGCTTGAACTTGTTACAAACGGTTCATCGGAACCAACCTGTATCTGCGCTTCCTCATTGTTCATTACGGTAAGGCGCGGTTCAGACAAAAGTTTGGTTTTGCCGATCTTTTTCAGCGCATTTATCACGGCGGTCAAATCTTCCTCTTTTTTGAAAGAGAATATACCGCCTGTAGTGGCTTCTGTTGCTCCCAGATTCTCATGGACATTGATCAGGTTTTCCGTACCGAAATATTTCTGGAAATCAATACCCATAGAATAATCGTCGTTAAGCGACACGGTAATTATCTTGCAGTCGATAAGAACTTCTTTATGAATGGTATCGAGAGATTTAACCACTTCGATAATATCCTGTATTTTGTCAGGGTAATCGGTTATTACAAGGGCGTTTGTGCGTTTGTCGCTGATGACAATTCCGACATCTTTGGTGAGCAGATCCTTGACTTTCGGCTCAACATCCTCATAAGTAGCGAATTTTAAATAATATGTAACGGTATCGGTATACGGTTTTTTGTCGTATTCCGCGATAATTTTCTCTATAAATTCCAGTGTTTCAACTGTATCGGTAATAATTATCTTGTTTGTAAGCGGATCTGTCTGGATCAACCCTTTTTTGGTGATTATTTCTTTTGCGAGTTCCTCAATTACCGTTGGAGTGGTATATTTAAGCTGGTATACTCTGGTTTGTACCTCTTTGTCGAGTTCCTCAACGACTTTGGCAACGGATTTCATTGCGTCGGGTGTCTCAAGTACGATCAGGGTGTTTGTACGGTCGTCGATGATCACTTTTCCTTTGGTGCTTTTGACATTGTTGAGAGCTGTGTTCACGTCTTCGGCTTTGGCATATTTTAGCCTGAATATCCGTGTCAGAGTGGTATCGTGAAAAGGAACCCCGTATATATCCTGGTACTCTTTCTCGGATATGACTTTCAGGATCTCGCCGTCCTGAATATATGCTAACCCGTTTATCTCAAGGATGATTCTCAGTGCGTCCCAAACGTTTACGTCCTGCAGGAATATGGTTGTGTTACCCCGCACACTCGGACCGGCGACAATGTTTATCCCGCCGGTTTGCGACAGGATTTTTAACACGTCGACCACGTTTATGTTGCGCAATTCCAGCGATATTTTCTGTGCTGATTCCGAAGCCGCTTTTTCGGACAAAAACTTTTTTGTCTGGGCACCGCTAAAAACCTTTTCCTGAGCTTTGCGCATATATTCCATGCCTTCTTTTGCTTTTGAGGAAGGATCGGGTTTATCTGGCGGAGGCACAGGCTGGGCAAACACAATATGTTTAAAAATCAGAATAGACATTACCAGTATAATTGAGATAAAAACCCAAAAACCCTTCAATCTGATATACATCATTTCGGGGATCCTTTCCTTATTAAAAAGTGAGTTCCTGTTTTTGATCTTCATATTCAAGAATTACTTTGCTTCGTTTGATTTCTTTTACTTTAACCTCGTTTATCATTGTGCCGTTACCCACAAACAATGTTTTGTTTTCTTTTTTGTCGTATATGATTGCCTGGGGGGGGCCTATATCAAATACAATTCCTTGCAGAACAAGGTTTTGGGTTAAAGATTCTATCTTGATTTTCGGTTTTTCCGGTTCTTTTTTCTCTCCTTTTGGCGGAGGCGGCGGAGGAGGAGCCACAAGGCGAAACAGGTTCTTTTTTGTAAGTTCTTCGGCAAAATATGGAAACGGTTTCGGTTCCGGTTGAACTTGAGGCGTTTTCCCATCGTTATCCGCAGGCGTCTCAATTTCAGGAATCAATATTTTATCTGCAGGCCGCATCTTCAGGTTCCACACTGTAAAAGCTATTATTGCGAAAAGACATATAAGCATAAAAAAGTTAAACGCGTTAAACCCGTGAATGATAATTCCGGTAAGATTGGCGAGAAACAATAACTTATTTTTTCTCTTTGATTTATCCGGATCTTTTTTCGACGGTTTATCCGAAACCGGCTTTTCAGGCGCGGAAACAGGTTGTTCGGGTGTTGGTTCAATGGGTTTTGAGCTGGTTTGTACGGTTACTGGTTCTTGTTTTGGAACCTCGGGTTTTGATTTGTCCGGAGTAGTTTGATCGAAAGTCAAAACAGGTTTTACAGGTTTGTGGGTATCTTTATGAACGGTTTGGTCCTGTTGTTCGGGTGCAGGTGGTGTTGGCTCAGGTATATTTTCACGCGCAGGCTCATTATCCGAAGAGGTGTTATTGCCGTTGATTTCTTTTCCGGCATCTTGATCGGATAATTGCTTTTTTTTATCTTGATCAGTATTTTCAGGCGGTTTATCACCGGTATCCGGTTTTCCTGACCCTTTTATGAGCCGCAATAATTTTTCTTCCGGCGACATATCATCATGCATAAAGGTTTACCTCGTTATCACTCTCAATAAGATTATCTATCAGTGATTCATCGACAACTTTTTTATCAAACATGATAAGATACTCGAGCGCGTTATGGCATAAATGGATTATGCGCCTCGGATATCCTTTTGTGTGTTCATATATGCGCTTTATTGCCTGTTGAGTAAACAAGTCGGCAGATGCGTTATAGCCTGCTTGTTTGAGCCTGTGCCTGATCATCTCTGTTGTTTCACGTTCATCCAGTGGGTTTAGGATGTATTTTAAACAAATCCTGTCCATAAAATTCTTGATTTTTACGATTTTCGGCAACAGTTCCATCTGCGCGAATATTATTAATTGCAATAGCTTATATTCATTTGTCTCGTAATTCAACAAAATCCTTAAAATTTCAAGAAACGATGGTGTAAGTTTTTGCCCTTCGTCTATCATTAACACAATAGTTTTGTTCTCCTCCACACCTTTTTTAAAGAGAAACTGTTCTATTGCTTCACGATAATCAAGCGTCGACCTGAACTTCGGTTTTACCTTGAACATACGGCACAACGACGCCAGAAACTGAAATTCCGATTTGTATTGCGGATCAAGTATCATGTGAAATAAATATTTGTCGTCGTTATGAAAATTCTGCAGAAGTGCCCGGCTCAAAGTCGTTTTTCCGGTACCTACATCGCCCATAATGACAACCAGCCCTCTGCGCAGTCGGATAGCGATTTCCACCCTCTGCAAAGCCGATATGTGCGGAGTCGACCGGTACAGAAAAGCCGGATCGGGGCTTGTCGAAAACGGTTCGTGAGTCAAATTTAAATACTGGTAATAACTCATTTGTTTGCCGTGGTTTTCGCCTCATTTAAAATCAGTTTGATTGTTTTTAGCGGTTTTCCTTCATTTCGCAATTGGCGGATCAAATGCAGTCTATTTACCGAGGAATCATCAAAATAGCGGAAATTAGTGCTCGGACTCCTGCCGAATTCAGTAATTAACCCTATTTTAAGATAGTATTTTATCGTGTATATCGATAATCCGGTTATCTGTGCCAGATCTTTAATCAAATATATCGTTTTCATGAAATTACTCTCCAAGTAAAGAGTAAAATTAACATATATTAAGAAAATAAACAAATATAAAAGTTACAAAAAAAATAAAAAATAAAGAATATGTATGACTTATCGGATTATTCTTTTCATGGTGGTTCGCGGGATTATTCGATTGATTTTAAACTTAGATTCGGGATCAAGCGGATTGGTGCCGGCGATAATTCCGAGCCATCTTTTTGACCAATCTGGCGTGCGGTAGCCGTAAAAAATTAAATATAGTGGTAAAAGGATATTTCTTGCGATGGACAGTCGAGGAGATAATCCGGTTTAGAAAACAGGAATTTGATCTGGAGAACATTCGAGTCAGGTCGTGGGTAAAACTACAGAACCTTACAACTTTAGTCTTGATAAGCGCGGGTAAAGTCGGGTTGCAAAGTTTTTGCGGATTGATGTCGAGACACATACTTACATTCGCCAAAAGAGCCAATGGTATCAAACGGTTTAGTTTATACGCTATAATGGAGGGTGTAAGTTATTTGCTAACCTACTTTATGATAAATAGAAAAGCTATTCCTAAATCTTGTTGCAACCAGTTAACTTTGTTTGAAATCAGCCATTTTTCACTGCTTGAATCGCTATGAAATCATCAAGAAAGCGGGGGATCATCAGTAATATTATGTAAATCTTTTGGACAGAACAACATTTATGTGGTATACTTATTCATATAGGTAATTTTAAGCTTGTTTTGTAGGTGTAATAATAATTGTAAATTGTTGGGAGATATTAATGAGAAGACTGTTTAGCTATCTATTTGCCATTGTTTGTTTTGTAGTTGCGGTACCGGCTTATTCGGTGGAAGTTACCTATAGGCAAGACGACGGCAAAGGCTATGTTTCGGAAACCTATGCCACCTATATCAGTAGCCTTACGACCTCTCAGAAAGAAAGAAATTATGGAAATTTGGCGCAGATGTATGCAGGCGTGTGGACGTATCAGGTGCTTCTGAGTTTTCCGAATGTTTTCGGATCGGACGAATTTCAGATACCGTACGGATCAACCATTAATTCCGCAATCATTACCCTTACGGTTAAACAGGTCAATAGTTCAGTCGCAAAACCACAAGCAGTGTATCGCGTGTTGACCGATTGGGCAGAAAACACTGTAACCTATAATAGCTTCACATCCGAAGGCGCGGCGGGCGTCGCGTATACCAAAACACGGGTCACATCGTTTGACCAGAAGGCAGCCGGTCCGTATGATTTCAATGTAACTACCGCGTTCCAGGGGTATTCCGATAAAGATTACGAAAACTATGGTTTTTATATGTTTAGCTCCAGTACTGTATACTACGTGACATGGTACTCTGATAACACTGGTACTGCTACGGACCGTCCGATGTTGACTATCGATTATACACCGCCGCCCGCGCCGGTTTCGGCTATTCCCGAACCTGCGACCATAGTGTCTCTTATCATGGCTGTAGCGTGTCTGCTAAAAAAGATGATTAACTAATCTGTCCGTACCCATCTTTTTTGGAATTATTTCTGACTACGCAGGAATGACATCCAATGCGGGAAGAATATAAATAAAACAATCTTTTACAGGGAAATCCATCAAGGGATACAATATCTCATGATGATGATGTTTCACGCTTTTATTCGGTCAACCACTGATAAAGAGTATCCCGAAAGGTAAAAACGATGAAAAAGTCATTAGGGCAGTAAGACAAATTCACTGGTGTTCCCCACAGCAGTATTAATTGAATGCACATACGATGAATCAGGTAAACCAAACGCTATGAACGCCTGCTGGGCAGGTATATGTTCTTCCAGTCCGGCAAGCATGGCGGTGTCAATGATAAAGGCAACGTATTCATATCATAACATTACATATATTGAAGTCGACTATAACATGTCTGAAAATCCTGTTGCCGTTTCCGAGCCGTTATCGCTGTATATGCTCTGCGGGTCAGCAATCGGTTTGCTTGCATATCGCAGACGATTTTGTACAAGTAATAAGATATAGAAAAGGGCGCTGTTGTACATGCTAAGCACTTGGATAATGAATCTGTGACTGGAATAAATTTATCATGTGATCTAACAGGGTACAGCTAAAATCATTTAACCCTCTAATTTTGTCCTCGAAATACAGTAAGTTTGAGAAGCATTATGATGAACTTATTGAAAAACGGGAGATCTTCAATCCCAAAACACAATATTTGACAATATCTCTAAAATATGTTATAATAATATATTATTACGGAAAAGATTAGTTATATCTTCCGATCCATTAACAATAGATAAAATCAAT
>CAYVGJ010000011.1:59224-62412 GCA_964451165.1 uncultured bacterium | reverse complement strand
ATTACGGAAAAGATTAGTTATATCTTCCGATCCATTAACAATAGATAAAATCAATTTGGAATAAAAGTATATGTAATAGTAACGGGAGATTAATAATGAAAAAAAAGATACTTTTTTTGGCTAATATTATGGTGATTTTACTATGTTCTGAATTTGCGTTTTCAGCTACAACATTTCAGTCTGGTGACGCGTATCTTTTATATGGTTGGACAGTAAACAACGATAGAAATGACAGAATTTATAAGGTCGATTCCGCAAATAATGAGACACTTATGTATACTATGCCGGACAATACATTTTATATGGATAGATACACCGGTAATAGTAGAATAACATTCGGATATAAGAATGGTTATGTAGACCGTATGTTTGTTGGGACACATGATTATATTTATGAATTTGGTTATGAAGAAGATAACCTGGTTATGAAAAATTCATGGGATATTGTTTCAGCTGGATCGCTGTTAAATTCCTCAAGTTATGTTTATGATATTGAATGTGATATCTATGACGGAACGTCAAACTATATTTATTTGGGATGTTCCAGTTTAAAAACCGGTACACAAGGGATTATTAGAATTGATTTAAATTCTTCGGATGTATCCAATCCTGATATGGAAGTTGTATTTACCTTAGATGACTATAATAATTATGAAGCCGCAACAACATTTCAACCTCAAGCATTGGCTTTTAACATTCCCACTCCCGGTTTTACAGGGGAGCTGTTTGTTGGTGACGCATCCTTAAGAAATTTATTTAAAATTAGCGGGGACGGAGATAATTATGATTCACTTGTAAAATATTCAACCGAATATTATTTTCGAGAAATGGAATTCAGTGTTAACTATAATACTGAACTGGGACATATCACCAACAATATGCTGTATGTTCACAGTAACCATGGTATAGTTCCGTATTTGGATATATATAATACTGTCACTGATCCAGGATCTTATTCTGTAGTAAAAATGTATGGGTACAGTGCGCCAAAAAATGGTTATATTGCTGTAGAACCTTTGCCAATATCATCTTCCAACCAAATTTATACAAATTACCAATCGGGTTCAAAGTATCTTACAAATAATGGAACATCAACTGCTTTAGGCGGACTCTATACTGATTCAAGCCATTCAACTAACTGGTTATATTCTATGGATGTCGCTTTCGTTCCTTACGGGTGGGAAGGATTTCCATCAATTCCTGATGAACCTGAAAATACAATTCCGGAACCTTTATCAATAATATTATTAAGCTTAGGTTTGGCAACATATTGTAAACGAATAGACAGGAGGATATTAAATGCGAATTGACGTTGGGGGTGTGATCAAGCATTATTATCGGGAGTGAATTTTGTAAATTAAGGTTGATTTTATTTTTTATCCGGCACAACCCAACAAAAATAAGCATCTTTTAGTTCAGATTTGTTTTTGAGTCGCAAAACAATTTTTCATTGCTTGAATCACTCTGAAACCTTCAAAAAACGAGGGATCGTCAGTTCAGATGGATTATTGGCATTGCGGATATTATATTATATGTTATATTTGGAATAGGTAAATAAAGTTTTGTAAAATTATCTGGAAAGATATATGAAAAAAAATATTTTTATTATTTCATCAATATTAATTCTATTCTTAAGTTCAAATGTAATGAGCTCACAGTATAGGTTTCTGGAATTGGGAACATTTGGCGGTAACGCTAGCTATGCTTACGACATAAACAATATCGGACATGTAGTTGGATTAGCATACGTAAATTCATATGAAGACCATCCTTTCTTGTTTGACGGTGAAACAATGCGTGATCTTGGTACTTTGGACGGTTATTATAATTCCGCTTACGGAATAAATGAAGAAGATTACGTTGTTGGGTATACGTATGTTTCAAATCGTGCGCACGCGTTCCTGTATCATAATTATAATATGGTAGATATTCATGAATATTTTGAATATTTTGGAGGAATTTGGAGTTATGCTGAAGATATCAATAACTCTAAAGAAATCGTTGGTTTTTCAAATAGCTCTGCTATACTGATTAAAAATAATGGTATTTTTTACAATTTGGGTACTTTAGGAGGAGCAACCAGCAGGGCTTACGCAATCAATGATTGCGGATATGTGGTTGGTGAAGCGGATAATGTAGACGGGGATACACATGCTTTTCTATATGCGTATGAAAAAATGATAGATCTCGGTACTTTAGGGGGAGATGAAAGCATCGCTTATGATATCAACGACGCAGGAGTTGTTGTTGGATACTCGGAATCATATCCTTATAATAGAGCACGCGCGTTTTTATACGATGGTACAATGCATAATCTTGGTACGTTGGGTGGATACAAGAGTTATGCTTATGGAATAAATAATTCAGGAGTTGTTGTTGGATGGGCAGACGATTCAGAATATGATCGTTGCGCTTTTGTTTACGATAACGAAGGTATGCATAATCTAAATGAGTTAACAAATCTTCCTGCCGGTTGGCGGTTGGTTACTGCCTATGCAATCAATGATTACGGAGATATTGTCGGTTACGGCACAAACTCTGACGGATATACACGCGGTTTTGTCTTATACAATAACTATGCCGATAGAACCATCATTCCTGAACCGATGACTCTATGCCTATTGGGAATTGCCATATCACAATTAATTCGCAAAAAAATCCACAAATAATTTTATAAGTATCATGATAATCCAATGATAAACTTGTGCATAGACAAAAGTCGCCCTTGCGATATGAAACAGGTTGAGAGCGCTGAAAAAGTCCTGATTTTTTTGAGTGGATTTTTGCAGGTTTGTTTGAAGAAGATGTACCAGATGCGACAACATTTGTACTTTTTCACAACCTTATCCAGCCGAAGTGGGATTCATTGTTTGAAATACTCAATCGCAGATAGAGTCAGCAGGATTTGAGATCAAGAAAGCAATCAAAGTAGACGCTACATTAATTTGCGCACATTCAAAACAGTGTATTTGCTTATTTAGCAGAATAGTCGGGCGGGTAAGCTCCGGCTATGCGGTTCAATCGATAGGTCAAATTCATAAATACTTTTCAAATAATAAGAATTTTAATTCAAAAGGCGCTCATTTGAAACAACCTGCCGTATAATTCTTTTTTTGTATACAAGATTAATTGCAACCGTCCGTTTTTATATCTTGAACTTATTAACTATGGAATTGAGTTTGCGCGAT
>CAYVGJ010000011.1:39187-59124 GCA_964451165.1 uncultured bacterium | reverse complement strand
AACCGTCCGTTTTTATATCTTGAACTTATTAACTATGGAATTGAGTTTGCGCGATTGCTGTATGAGATTATCAGCAACCGTAACGCTCTGTTTGGCGCCGGACTCATTTTCGCCGGCAACCCGGCTGACTTCATCGACGGATTTGCTTATCTGCTCAGACCCGCTTGCCTGTTCGTTCATGGCGGCGTTAATCTCCTCAGAAACCTTAGCCAAATCCTGCATGGCTTTGGATATTTCCTGCGTGCCTTTTTCCTGTTCTTCCATTGATGCCAGTGTTTGTTGGGTTATCCGGTTTACGTTTTCCATTGCTTCAGCTATTTCTTCAGCTCCTTTTTTCTGTTCGTTGGCGGATACATTGACCTCTTCGATCAATTGCCCCACATTACTTACTGCGCCAATCATATCGCCAATAACCGAATCGACTCTCTGGGTAAGCTGAACACCTTTTTGTGCTTTGGCGTTAGCGTCTTTAATCAGCGATGTGATCTCTTTAGCCGCCTGTGCGGATTGTTCGGCAAGATTTCGGACTTCATCGGCAACTACTGCAAACCCTTTGCCCGCATCGCCTGCCCGCGCTGCTTCAATGGCGGCGTTTAACGCTAAAAGATTAGTCTGCGACGCGATACCGGTAATCACGCCTATAATATTGTTTATCTTATCTGAACTTGCGGCGATCTCCTGCATCCCGTTGACGGTCTCTTTTACCGCTTCGCTTCCTTCATCCGCTTTGCGGCTTGTTTCTTTAGCTATTTCGGTAACTTTATCCGAGTTTTGCGCAATCTGCTTGATTGAACTAACCATCTTTTCAACCGCGGCGGTAGATTCGTTTACCGCCGAAGCTTGGGATTGTATGTTGGAAAACACCTGTTTTATATTTCTTGACATTTCCTCTACTGACGATGATGTCTCAGTCACCGACGATGTCTGCAAATCAACGCTTTTTAATACTTCCTGAATGCTTCTATGAATTTCCATTACCGCGCTTGAGGTTTCCTGCGCGGATGACGCGAGCTGTTCGGAACCGTCCAATATTTTTCCCGAATTTAAACCGACCTGTTCGCATCCGGAGCCCACTTCCTTAGCGGTTTCCATAATATTTCTAACAATTTCCCCGAATATATCCAGCACTTTATTAACATATTTTGCCAGGTCGCCCATCTCGTCGGCCTGGTTCAGTTCGATGCGTTTTGTAAGATCGCCTTCGGCGTTCGCGAGGATTTTTAAATTAGCCACTATTTTATTTAGGGGTTTTGCGATTAATCCCGCCGTAAAACATGCAAGAAATACCCCTAAAATTATCGCGCTTATCAGAATGGTTATTATGGATACTCTCATTGAAGCAAGCGATTTATCCTTGTTTTCCTTTAATTTTGCGTTATGTTCGTCGAATTGGCTGAACACTTCATTAAATTTCTCCATAATCGCCGCCAACAAAACCTGTGAGTCTTCACGGTAGATACTCAGGCATTTCGTATAAACGCCGGCATTATTTTGTTCCCATTGTTGTTTAATAAGCTTTGCGGAATCATGCAGTTTCCTGTGCGGTTCTTCAACGGACAAAAGCGTGGATTTTATGTTATCGGGCAACTTTGCAAAATCGGCCGACCGGGTAAATTCATAATACCATTTTCCGAACGCGCATTTTGTGCCGTCTATCTGGACATTGAGTTCATTTTCATTATTTAAAAACAAATCCGCTACTTTCCCCGCCCATTTTAGGTGATCTGTTTGTTTTTCCAGCAGAAACCGGGTTATGTTCAGGTTATACATGCAGTCTTCGGATATTTGCGCGTATGTATTGCTTTTCTGAAACGCAATAAATCCGATAGCCAGACTTAAAAGCAATAACCCCCCGAATCCGATGAGCAACTTGTTGCGTAATTTTAAATTTTTGAAATTCATTGTTTGTCTCCTTAAAAAAGATCTTTTCCCATATTTATACTCCGCAAGCCGATTTTGTAAGATACAAATACCTTTATTCCCCTGCTTCTTTAAATAATCGGTATATAAACATATATATTTTATATATATTATTTATATATTTTTTATATGTAATGTAATTAAAGCTATCGGGTAGAGATAAGATATTTAATATGAAGCAATTTCAGGTATTAAGGAAAATTGACAAATTGATATTCTTGTTTACTATTTCCAGTTTTAGTAGTGTATTATTTTGCTATATTTCTACGGTACCGTGTGAAATATGTAATATTTTAGCGATTTCTTTAGAAGTCATTCTGGATTTATCATATTGAAAATTTGGGATTGTTGAAAAAGAATTTTCTATCCTGTCATTGCGAGGTTCCAGAGGAAACGTGGCAATCTCAGATCAGATGGTTTTTAGATCACCACGTCGTTTTGTTTTCGCAAAACTCCTCGTGATGACATATTTTATAACAGGAAAACTTAAAGGTTTCGCAGGCAATCCAAGCGGGTAATAAAAATCGGGGCGAGAGGATTCGAACCTCCGACTCCCTGCTCCCAAGGCAGGTGCGCTAACCGGGCTGCGCTACGCCCCGCGGATAATATCCTTTCATAAAGGACAAATCATAATATAAAAAATAAAAATTGGAGTCAATTATTTAATGATAAAGACCAAAAATTTTTTTATTCGGAAAAGGCGGACAACCCGAAATAAATCCCAAATACGATAAGCGATACCCCGCAGATAATTATTATAGTACGGTATACCTTGTCAGATATAAATTTACGGCTTTTTGAAACCGCATAGGCTACAGAACAATACCATAAAATATCCGCGAGAATATGCCCGATGAAAAATACAGCCACCGCTATAACCCCGGTTTTTCTCGCGCCTAAAACAAATCCCAACCCGATGGTCAGCCACCAGATAGACCAGTACGGGTTAGCAATGCTCAAGGTTATCCCCTCAAAAACGAGGTTTGCGGATTTCGATTGAAGGCAATCCGACTCAAGGCACAATCCGCGGGCCGACCTGACCATATTTATGCCGAAATAAATAAGGATAACCGCTCCAACACCTGAAATTCCCTTTATTACAAACGGGTTGTTTATGAACTGATCCGTCCCGGCGACTATCAGCGCTACCATAACCGCTTCGCTTATCGCGTGTCCTGCCATAAGCATCGGCCCGGCGATAAACCCGTGGCGCGTAGTCAAACACACTGTTGCCGCGAACAATGGCCCCGGCATAAGCGATCCCGATAACGCTATCGTAAACGAAACCAAAAAAATAGTAATGTAAATAAACATAATATCCCCAAATAAAAAAAACATAATAGCAGAATTTTTAAAAATACGGAAAAATCAATTTATAAAAAAATGAATAAAATGGCGGTAAAAATAATTATTCAGTATGATAAGCAGGCTCGTGTAATTATGATATTATATAAATATATAATAAAATATATGAAATAATCAAAGAAGGGAATTTTTTATTGCCTGAATTTTATGGTTATGAGATAATAATTGTCCTGTTTTTTGTGAAAAATTAATAATGATGAGGAGATATTTTTTTGAGATCGATAAAATATATGCTGATTGTCGCGGTTCTAATATCGTTTTTTGTTTCAGCCGGATCGGTTTTTTGCGCGGTAAAAAAGAAACATACCAACAAAAAAGCGAAGAATAAAATGAATATATATATAGAGACAAAGATATCCGAACAGAAATTGTATGTGATGCGGGATAACCAAATCTGGAAAGAGTATCCGGTATCTACATCGAAGTATGGTGTAGGCAATGAGTCCGGCAGTAACAAGACACCTCTTGGGAAACATAAGGTCCGTGAAAAATTCGGAGCTGGAGCGCCGATAAACACTATTTTTAAAAGCAGGGAAAACACAAAAAAAATCGCCGAGATCAGCATCAAAGCTGAAGAAACCGGCAAAGACCTTGTCACATCGCGTATTTTGTGGCTGGAAGGAACTGAGGATGGGATTAATAAAGGTAACGGCATAGATTCCTACCTGAGAAACATTTATATTCATGGGACATCTGAAGAAGGATTGATTGGAACACCTGCCTCGCACGGATGCATAAGAATGAAAAACAAAGATGTGATAGAACTGTTTGATTTGATTCCTATCGGGACGCAAGTTGAAATAAAGAACTGACAAATCCGCTTCACTAATTCATTATTTTTACCGTTTCAAGTATATCCGAGAATTGCCGATAAACAATTATGTTTATTTACGAATTGACTTTTTGTAATATATCTATTATATTACGCTTTTTATTAGGATTATCCAAAAAGGTTTTTTGTTATGAAAACTTTGTTTTTCCGGGTTTTTGATTTATTCTATCTGAATGGAATTATATTTTATCTTTCCTATCTGCTGTGCAGATTCTGGCTTAAACCCGCTACCCGTCTGGATTTTGCGGTTCAGTTTTTCGGGCTGTCTGCCATCTTAATTACTGGTACCGCGATTTTTTTTGGTTCAATGTTTATGATGAAAACTATGGTTTTAAATATTTTTTTTACGATACTTCTGTGTCTTCTTATATTTATTAACTTCAAAATTAAAATAAAACATACGATAAAAGACAATAAAGTACCCAAAAATATACCAAAACCGGAAATTTTCTTCGTTGTTTTTTTTGCGGTCTCGGGTATTCTTACTCTTCTGCTCATAACATGGAATTCCATGAGATACCCTCCGATCGATTATGACGTTATGTATTTTTATCTGCCGACAATGGTTAACTGGTTAAAAACAGGAGGTTTATCCGTTTGGAAAGAAGCGATGATCGACGCCAAATATTATCCGTGCGGATTTTTTATTTTTCATTACTGGCTTGTATTAATATTAAAAAGCGATTTTCTTATATGGATTATCCAGCCATTGTTCCTTATTTTTTCGGTCGCTAATTTATATGCCATAGCCCGAAAACTTGGCGTATCCGGCGTTTTATTTTTTGCTTTTTGCATATCAATGGTTTGTATGCTTTTTACAATAAGTTTATCCGTCAAGGAAAATAACGATATAGGAACTTTATATTTTTTTTCGGTAGCGGTTTATTTCATTCTGGTATTTAATAAAACGAACTTAATTCGATATTTGTTTACCGCTTCTGCGGCAACAGGGTGTGTACTCGGAATAAAATACAGCGGGCTTCATTGGTGTCTGGCATTGAGTGCGGGAATGATATTGTCGGTATTTAAAGCAGATATAAAAAGAAAATTCATAGCTGTTTTTGCCTGGTTTTGTGGAGTTGGGTTATGGGGAAGTTACTGGTATATCAGAAATCTCATTCTTACAGGTAATTTCATATTTCCGGCGAAATTAAAAATAGCGGGTGTTAAATTTTTCACGCCAAACGATCTGTATTCGAAAGTAAATTATGTGTTTATGGAAAAAGTTAATTCGTCATCTATACTGCAACATCCGGATTATTTACTGACAAAATCTTTGGATTGGTATTTTCCTGTGTTCGGTATAATGTATTTTTTGGCAGGCATATCGATACTTTATATTTTATGGTTTCTGATTAAATCTGCATGGAAACGGACAATTGACGATCAAACAATCTTATTTACAATAATACTAGCAGGAGCTGTGTTGTTGACAACTATTCCTGCTACATTAAGAACAAATTCCAATATTAGGTATGGATTCCATATAATTGTGTTTCTTGTTTCTATTATACCTCTGATTTTTTACAGAAACAAAATTTTATCATGGATTCTGCTTATTCTTTTTTCCGCAAATATAGTATACGGATTGTCAATGTATACAAAATATGTGGTTGTAATTATTCCGCTGGCGTTTATCGCGGGTATTTGTATAACTGCTTTGTACTCGAAATACGGATTAATTAATTTATTGGATAAAATTATGGATTATATCGCCAAACGAAAATCCGTTTTTATGGCGGTAAACACGTTGATCCTCATAGTGGCGATTATGGGCATTTCCAATATTGTTTCCGCGTACAGGTTTGATCCGGAAGATGGTTATGTACTTATCGACCAATATCTTAATGATGGATGGAAATGGCTTGACGAGAATGTAAAAGGCAAAAAAATCGGGATTGTGGATAACTCATATCTGTACCCGCTTTTTAATACTGATTTCAGTAATGAGATTGTTTCTGTTTATGATAATAACAAACTGAATTTCTATAAAAATATTGATACCAATGATGTTGATTACCTGTTTTTCCAATCTCGACGCGAATGGATAAACGGAATAAATGTTTTTGTTTATAAGTTCCCTCCTCAACAAATGTGGGCACAGGAAAAAAATTACGAGGAAGTTTTCCGCAATCAGGGAGTATCGGTTTTCGCTATAAAAAATCAGGCGCGGTAAAAAAATAAATTAATCTTGGAAACTAATCAAAAAAGGTTGCTGAAGATGAATAGTTTATTTCCGCGAGTCTTTAACTTGTTTTATATTAATGGAATAATAATCTATATTTCGTATTTGGTAAGCCGGTTCGGGTTTAAGCCCGATACACGGCTTGATCTCGTAATTCAGTTTTCCGGGTTGGTTTTTATCCTGATCAACTTTTTTTCGTTGGCTTTGGGTTCAGTGCACGCTATGGATATCCGGTTTATTTACGTATTTTTTACCGTGAGTGGTATTACAGCAGGTTTTTTGCATCTTAAATACCTGAAACCGGTGTGCCAATTCCCTGAGTTTTCCCGTATATTAAATTTTAAACCGGATTGGTTTAGAATTATACTGATTTCGTTTACCGCGATGAGTTGTTTGCTTTTAGGTGTGGTGATTTACCTGAACGCAATGCGCTATCCGCCGGAACAATACGATTCACTTTATTTTTATCTTCCATCGGTTGTCGAGTGGATAAAAAACGGTGGTATAGGTATCTGGCAATACGCAAATGTTGATGTCAGGTATTATCCATGCGGTACGTATTTGATTGTCTTCTGGATAATGTATTTTCTAAAAAGCGCTTATTTCATTAGTTTTATCCAACCCACTATCCTGATAGTGACTATTATTACCGCGATCGGTATAGGCAAAAACCTTTCTTTGCGGTCGGACTGGCTGATCATGTTCGGATTTTTTATTTTTACGATTCCTTTTTACATCTCAAACGCTGTTGCTGAAAATAACGATTTTGTTCCAATGTACTTTTATATATTAGCAGTCTATTTCCTGGTCAGATTATATAAAACAAGGGAATACAAAAACCTGATCCCGTGCGCAGTGTCGGCCGGATTTGGAATCGGCATGAGATACAGCGGGATATATTGGTTAATCGCCCTAACGTTAGCTGTTTTTCATGCTGTTTTCATTTCTAAAGCAAAACGTAAAACGCAAATTACTGGGTTAATAACGTTTTCCGGTATTGCTCTTGTTTGTGGAATTTACTGGTATATCAGAAATTTCATTTTAACCGGTAACCCTCTGTTTCCGGCGAAAATCAATCTTTTCGGTATACCGTTGTGCACGAAATCCGATTTGTACTTGGGGTTAAACCAGGAGTACCTCGATGCTATTCAGTCAGCGACACTTCTAAAAAACATGAGTTATGTTTTCACACACGCGTGTGATTGGTATGTTCCGCTTTTCGGACCTGGATATTTCCTTTTGATATTCGCATGTGGATATATGGCCTGTTATATTTTATCGTGCTTGTTTAAAATGAAATCGGAACCGATATTGAAAAACCCGAAATTTGTTTTGTTTATAATGACATCTCTTTCGCTGGTTTTCTTCTTGTCGTTGCCGTCCACCGCGATGTTGCCTTACACAATAAGGTACGGTTTTCCGGTTTTCATACTGGTTTATTTGTGGATGGGGTATCTTGCGCAAAACAGGTTCTTCTATTTTGCCACAATGTGTGTATTTTTTATAAATATTGCTGTTTCAATAATGAAATATACCCGATACTGGCCTTATATATTTGTTGTATCTTCGGTTTTTGCTGTGTTTATCTCAATTTTTACGCTAAAGGGTTATTTGCGAAAAGCGGTATGGTTTGCCGAATTGTTTATGAAATTAAAATTTTGCAAGGCGATATCTATAATGATTTTTTTATTAATGTTTTTCTTATTTGTTTATTCAGTTAAACCTTTTGTCGATAAACATTACTACGATACCGATTACGGGTACGGCGTTTTGCTTGTTAATCAAGACCTTAACCAGGGCTGGAAATGGATTAGCGAAAACACTCGCGCAGATAATATCGGATATATTGATTGTGTTTACGTGTTTCCGTTGTATAATATCGATTTGAGCAACAACATAATATTTCTCAAATCAAAAGAAAAAGAGTTATTGATCAAGGAAATAAAAAATAAATCAGTGGATTACCTGTTTTTTCAGACAATGCCCGAATACACTGGAGCGAATTTCAGTATGAAGTTTACCGATAAGTTTCCACCCCAGCAAAAGTGGGCGGAGGAAACACCTGATATGTTTGAGCTGAAATACGCGAATAAAGGTGTCATGATATACGAAATAAAATAAATTAATATACCAACTGAAAAGGAGCTCAACATCATGTACGGAAGCAAAACCGTGTCGGTAGTTGTGCCGGCGCACAACGAAGAGAGACTTATAATAAAAACAATATCCACAATGCCGGAATTTATAGACAAGATTATTGTGGTAAACGATTGTTCAAAAGACAAAACCCAGAAATTAGTAGAGGATTACCAGAAAAAAGATTCGCGCGTGATCCTGATTAATCACCTGAAGAATACGGGAGTGGGAAAAACTCTCATCGACGGGTACCTGAAAAGCGTTGAGCTCAATATGGACATCGCCGTCGTAATGGCAGGCGACGCCCAGATGGACCCTGCCGACCTTCCCGCCGTTCTCGAACCGATAGTATCCGGCAAAGCCGATTACGTCAAAGGGATTCGGCTTCTGGTCAAAGATGTTGCCAAAGTAATGCCGACGTACAGGTTCTACGGAAACGCGCTTTTGTCGCTGTTATCCAAGTTCGCCTCCGGTTACTGGCACGTGATCGATCCTGTGTGTGGGTATACCGCCATCACAAAAAAGGCGCTTGAAGTTATCGATATATCCAAAATGTACCCCGGATACGGATACCCTGTGGATATTTTAACACGCCTGAACATTTTCAATTTCAAGGTAGCCGATGTTACCGTAAAACCCGTTTACGGCGAAGAAGTAAGCGGAATAAAACTGCGTTCATACATACCTAAAGTATCATGCCTGTTCGTGAGACTCTTCTTTTACAGGTTATGGGAAAAATACGCTGTCCGTGATTTTCATCCGTTAATTTTCTTTCTATTTGGTGGTATAATATTTACATTACTTGGTGGTATCCTTGGTGCAATGATGCTGTATGTCAAACTAACCAGAGACGTGATCTCCGTTCCGACAGCGATCCTGTTTACATTGCTTATTGGGTTCGGGTTCCAGTCGCTGTGCCTGGGAATATGGCTGGATATGGATTACAACAAATCGCTTAACGCCTCAAGGGACTGAGCTGAACAACCGGAGCGAAATCATTATGCCCGCGCAAGAAAAAACAAAAAAAACAGTGGTTTCTGGAAAAGATATCCTGAAAATCGTTTTTTCAGCGATTTTAACCGCCGGGCTTCTTATTATTCTGATTAAAAATATATCCATAAAAGATACCGCCGAACTAATAAGGAATCTCGATTTTAAGTTCGCCGCATTCTCGGTTATCCCTTATTTTATATGTTATTTGTTCAGGGCAACACGGTTTAGATTTTTTCTCGCCGACAAAACAATAACAATAAAAAAACTTACTGTGATCCATACAATACACAATATGTGCAACCAGTTGTTTCCGGCTAATCTGGGCGAATTCGTGTATCTATATCTGCTCAAAAAAAACGCCAATATACGGTTGGCGGAAAGTACAAGTTCGCTTATTCTCGCGCGGATATCCGATTTCGGGGTGATAATGGTTTTATTCCTTATATCCTGCTTTTTTCTGAGAGAAAAAGTATTTTTGAAAATCAAAGTTTATGTTTACGCCACGGTGTTTGCGTTGATACTGCTTGTTTTGTTTTACTTTTTTCTTATCAGGTTAGGAAAATCCGCTTTTTCGGCTAAAAAACATACTGGGTTTTTCGGTAAAATGATAAACAAAATAAAATATGTTTTATCTGAACTGACCTGTGCGATGCGAAAAACTCATTCTTTCAAAAGGGTTACCGGCGGGCTTCTCTTTTCTGCTCTTGCGATGAACAGCCTGTATGTTTTTTACTGGATTGTTATGGAAAGCGCGGGAGTTAAAGTAACGTATTTCGAGATTATTTTCCTGTCTTCCATACTTGTGCCGATTATTCTTCTGCCGATAAAAGGAATCGCAGGGTTCGGTACACAGGAAGCAGGCTGGGCTGTAGGCTTTTTGATATTAGGGTTTAGCAAACATACCGCTATACTTACCGGGTTTGCCATCCATATAGCGACTTTGATATTCACCATAATTTTTGGGTTATGCGGAATTGCGGTTTTAAAAATATTTTTTGGGAATAAAGTTTATTCCGAAAACCACTGAAACCGGACTGGAGATTTATTATGCTGGATCCGTCTGTGATAGAAATAGTTAAAAAAATAGTTGTTTCAGTTATACTCGCCACTGTTTTGGGGCTTGAACGCCAACGGCACGGCAGGATCGCCGGGTTGCGCACACATATTCTGGTTTGTCTTGCCTCATGCATACTTATGGTAATATCAACTAATCTTAATACCCACGCGGATACATTCAGTTTCTACCGGTTCGACCCGTTGAGGCTTGCTGCGGGGATAATGACCGGCATGGGGTTTATCGGTGCGGGCACAATCATCCGAACAGGCACAATCAATGTGCGAGGTGTAACTACTGCCGCGGGATTATGGCTCACTTCCGCTATCGGAATAAGTGTTGGGCTGGGCAACTATTTTGTTGCCATGATTACCGCGGGAGTATGTTTTCTTGTGCTTGTTATGAACATTGACAGGCTTATCCCGTCGGAATCGTTTATAATATTATGTGTAAACACATCCACTTTGGAAAGTATGCTCGGCAAAATAAAAGAAACATGCATCAAACACGGTGCGGATTTTATCGACGCAGATATCTCCAAAGATAAAACAAAAAACCTTATTCAGTACAGAATCCAGTTGAAATTCGGCTATAAAATTATTAGCGAAGATATCCTTGATGAACTTATCGCGATGGAGAATATCGAGTCTGTCAAATACGAATATGTCTGATATAATTCGAATAAACCGTAATTTATCAAAATCTCCATCACGAGATATCCGCAGAACCTTTGGTTATTTCAGTTTTAAGTTTTTTCCTACGTTATGAACCTTTTTATATTTTTTGACCAGATTTTTCTTGAATCAAAATTTTTTTTATTATATATGTTTTATTCATATATCACAGTCTCCTTTTGGTTTGCGGAATTTATTGTATTGAAGGCAGATCCGTCCTTAATGCCAGTATCGGCGGAGTTTTCTGATTATGAATGTATTCGACAATGATTATGTCCACTGGAACCTGGCGCCGGGAGAAGCGGTTAAACTCCAAAACCGGTTTGCCGATAAAGTGAGGATTGAAAAACTCCCGCGCGATATAAAAATAATCGGCGGAGCAGATGTATCTTACAGCAAACATACAAACATGATGTATGCCGGAGTTGTGCTGATGCATTATCCGGAACTGTCGGTTATTGAAAAACGATCGTGCGTAATGGAGGCGAAATTCCCTTATATTCCTGGGCTGTTGAGTTTTCGTGAAGGAGAAAGCCTGCTTAGATGTTTGCGCGAACTGATTTTGAAACCGGATATTATACTTTTTGACGGTCAGGGGATAGCGCATCCGAGGTTTTTGGGTATTGCCAGCCATATGGGATTGATTCTGGATATACCGGCAATCGGTGTTGCCAAATCCAAACTGGTTGGTGAAGGAGCATATCCTTCAAAGAAACGAGGCGATTTTACGTATCTTAAATATAAAAATAGAAACATTGCGGCGGCTTTATGTACAAAAGACAGAACCAAACCGGTTTTTGTATCGCCGGGCCATAGAGCTGATTTTGAAGAAAGTATTAATCTTATTCTCGATTTATGCCGACAATTTAAATTACCCGAACCTGTGAGGGCGGCTCATAATTTTGTTAATTTATTAAGACTAAAAGGTGAGAATCAAAATAACACAGATTGATTGAGCAAAATGTATAATGTATTAAGTATAGACAAATCGAAAAATTCCTACAAAAAACTTGCTGAATCAAATTCAGGAATAGTATCTGCTGTTTTTTCCTCAAGCGACATTAACGAGATAAAAGATATTCTTAAAAATGAGCGTATCGATATAATTATTTCCGACATAACTATCGATAAAGAAGACACATTTCCGCTTCTTGAATGGATAAAAAGCACATACCGAACCATACCGATTCTGATTGTAACCTCAAATACAAGCAGGGATAAAGTACTCAAAGCGGCAAGTATCGGTACGATGGGTTATTTCCTTAAACCGATAGACGATAAGATACTGCTCCAGAAAATAAAAGGCGCCATGGATACGTTTATGAACCAGCATCCGGAACGCAACTATGTACGTGTCCGTCCACTGGTTGAGGATGTTGTGGAACTGAAATTCGTCGATCCGAAAATGAACACTGTTTTGAGCGCTTCGTTAATTGATATCAGCTTAGGCGGGATGGCGTTTATCCAGTCTACAGATAACTACATGGGGACTATCCAGAAAAACGACAGGCTTAAAATAAACCTGAAACTGAATGAGTATACTCTCAACCTTGAATGCGATGTTGTTAATACTGAAGGGCTCAGATGCAATGTCAAATTCTCAGAGCTCCAGCGCATTTACCAGGAAATTTTGTCCAACTTTATCTACCGCCGAATAGGCGCCGCGAATTGATTATAAAAATAAAAGATTTCTTTCTTTTTGAAAAAAGAAACAAAAACTTTTTCTCACGATGCTACTCATCTTTTTTTGTATGATTTAATAAAAGAACAAAGCCCGCTCAAGCGGGCTTTGTAAAGAATAAATATGTAATTCTAAACTAAACTCTTGCTCTACGGCGATACACAAACCCGATAAGGCTAATCGCAACAAGCCCGATACTCGCAGGTTCAGGAACTGTTGCTCCGCCATCATCATAATACGGATATGAACTCGCTATTCGGAAACCAATATCAAGCCATTGGTCTCCAATGGAATAGTGCGAACGGCAAAAAGCGCTCTGATATATCTCCGAATACCCACCATACGAACCGCCTCGAAGCCCGCGGTTCCAGTCGCTAAATTTTGTCTCGTTCCATTCCCATACATTGCCTGACTGATCGTATGTGCCGTAATAACTCTCGATATCATATGCACCGACATCCGTTGCTGAACCGACAGAATTATTATAGTTGGCGTCGTCGGTGGTTAAAGTATCGCTTTGTGTGGCAAAATCCCAGTACCCCGCGTTTGTTCCACCACCCTTATAGTATGCCGCTTTATACCATTCATCTTCACTGGGCAACCAGTACCCCGCTCCTTCATTTCGCGTTATCAAAGACCCGCCGAGGGACATCGTATATGTTCCTGTTTCCGTTGACAACGGATCGTTTTTCGCTCCATTATTGAGCCAGTTCACAAACCGCGCGGCGTCGTTCCAGCTCACATATACCACCGGTTTGTTCTCCATATTTGCAACGGGGGTATATATCGATCCAGTTTTTGTAATATTCATATTGCTATTGTACAAACTGTGCGGATCCGATGTTCCCGCGACAGCGTTAAGAAATGCCGCGTACTGGGCGTTCGTTACTTCATATTTTCCTATTGCGTACTCGTAAGCTACCGCGCCACAATAGGGGTAATATCTGCTATCCGGATTATTACCCGCGTCACCGACAACAGCCCAGTAATCCGTTGCGTTATTGCCGTTAACCGCGAAGATACCGTCATCAAACGCCAATGGCGCCGCATAGCTTATTCCAGTTGCCATAAACATAATTACGGCTATATATCCAAATACCTTTTTCGTTCCTCTCATCTTAACCTCCATATACTATTTTTTCACACTAATACTGATGCTAATATTTGTATATTATATTATTAAAGAATAATCGATCCGTTAAGAATGACAAACGAGTAAAGGCATTTATCTTTATTGCCCGCGCGTATTTAACCATCCTGATTTTCCTGAAAGTGGTTCAGTATAAAATAACCTGCAAAACCGAATATATGAATGTATCTGTTAAAATAAAGGCAATATCTTTATTTTTTACCTTTTTATTTTTCTCCGAATTAATTCCGACGTGCCTAAAAACAACAGAATAACAGTGTGAGGTTCCGGCACAGGAGAACCGAGAAGACCAGCTACATCGTTAATCAAAAACGCTCGTGTTTCTCCATTGTAAGTGCCCCATCCGACAACCTGCCCGAGATTGTTGACATCAGTAACACCTCCGAGATACCATGTCGCGTCGTTAACTAAAGCATTCAGACTGTCGATCCGAATAAAGTCGCTCCAGTCGGCGCCGTTTTTTATCCAGAGGACAATATCGCTTCCATCGTTACCGATAATGATTGTGCCGTTATCATTGATTTTTGATGCAAACCCGGATCCCAGATTAACCGGATTCGTATCGTATGGGTTTCTCCACACTACAGCATTGGAATAGGTTGTGGATCCGATAATCTCATCGGAATCACTGATATCCCTTACACCTCCCGGACTATTGTTATACCATGCGCCGGGTATAACAACAGATGTACCGCCCCAGTTTGACCAATACCGGTAACTATAATTGCTCAATGTACCTAATGTATTTGTAAATGTTTCGCCAACAATATGATTGGAACTATTAATCCCTCTTCCGTACGTATTGACTACAAATGAAGCGGAGTAATTAAAATTCGCGTCGGGTGTCCACACGACACCTTGATAATCAGCACCGTATATGGCATCATAACCGACAATCTTACCTGAGGAACTAACATCAAAAGTCGATCCCCATGAATTATGCGGTAGCGTTTTATAAGACCAGCTCCCGCCGTTATTCTTTAATACGCACGCGTTCCAGAAATAATATTCAGTACCTGGATATGGAGTTGAAGACTTATAACCGCCAACTATGTTACCGTTATCATCCAGATCAAATACACTGTAAGATCCCGGAGTGTTTCCAACAGAATATCCGGTATTTATCATTGTCCCGTTTGACCAGAAAAAGATGCGGTCACTGCCGGAACTGTTTTTTGCCACTCCTGTAATCTGGCCTGAATTATTTATGCCGTATGCTCTGCTGTAGTTACCGCCTAAAGTTCCGAGGTTTATAACTGACGCCTTCACTGATGCGCTAACAGCCAAAACAATTATAAGACTAACCATAAGTATTGTCGTACATAACCTTCTTATCATCTATTTACCTTTCCCAATAAAGTAGTTATGATATTTATACATGAACTCTATATATTCTAAATATACCATATAAACAATTATTGTCAAATTTGAGCTCACACACAGCTGATCGGATTATTCAGGCATAGGTTACACGTTTTGTTCATAATATTTTATTTATTATGCGCAATACTTTATATATTAAATATTATCGTTTTAATTTTCTGATAAACGCGATCAGAGAAAACATTAACGATATAACAGTCAATGGTTCGGGTACCGTATTTGAATCTGCCCCGAGTTCGTTGAGAACATAATTGTATTCCTGATTAATTTCTGAATTGCTCAGAGCTCTACTAAAAAATTTTATTTCGTCCATAAAGCCATCATAATGCCAGAGTTCGTATACAGAGTTGATAGTATTATAGTTAGCGGCTCCAATGAGAAGGTGAGTATCATTGGATTCCAGAGGCCCGCTTCTTTCCCATTGTCCCTGATACGTTCCGTTGAGATATGCTTTAACATATGTGTTGTCGTAAGTGAAGGCTACCTGTTGCCATTGGCCGGCTATTACAGTTGATGGAATAGTTGACCAGCTTGAGTTTACGCTTAAAAACAAATCATCGTTTTCAAGCCTGAAATCATATGCCCTCTGGGATCCAACACCCCATACCCATTTATTAAACAGCATCTTCCACCCAACATTCACGGCGGTAGGGTTAATCCACATAGTAACCGAAAACGAATTGGTACTGGTAAAATCAAAATCACTGTGGTCTGCGACGCTCATATAATCATAATTGCCGTCAAGGTGCAGAGAATACCCGAGATTCGGCGCAGATGTAGCGGTATACCCGGCGTTACCGTAAAGTGTTCCGCTATGGCCTCTTCCTGATGAATCTATTGTGTTTTGCTCAAATTGCCAGTATGCAACCAATCCGTTCGTTACAGGTGCTGAATATAATATCGATGCAGAAAAATTAATTATCGCCAGACCGATCGCAAGAGTAAAACAGCGTTTTTTCATGAATTATATCCTTTTATCTATGGTTTATACGATATCATTTCCAAGAATATATATCCGGACTGCTTTTTTAGTATATCATATAAATCCTTGAATGGCAAATGAGTAGCTGATAAAAGTTATCGTTTTTTAATAAAGCAAAAGTGTCTAAATTTGATTATGCTGATTTATTTTAGGGGTAAAACTAACCACATTTATAATGAATACAACTCAATATAGCTAACTCTATGTTCTTTTTGTTATGAAATAATCGAATCGCTATATCGAATTATGTATATTTTTTATGAATTATTATATCGGATCAGATATTCCATTTGATTTGCGAATAGAGAATTGCGAGTAATTAAAATCTAAAAGATAAGCTTGTTACAAAAACAATAAAATTATAATATTAACTGTGAATTTGCATAAAACCAAGAAACTGTTATTATGCCAAGGAGAGCAGACATAATAACAGTTTCTTTCTGGGGGGTATGGGACTAATCCATTTTTCGCTTTATAAAGCGATTTAATGTTTTATCTAACACCACTAAAATTAGAACACCAAAAGAGAGTATCCGTTCATAATTATCGCGTGGTGCGTAGCGGATTATTTTTTGTTTTTATCTGGATTAAGGTTGTAACCTTCATTTTCAAGCTGTGCCGCGTATTTATCGAAATTATTTTTAACTTCCTCCTTGCACCCTGCGCAACAAACATAGATCCTCTTATTGCCTTTGTCTACATATAAAGATTTATCAATTTCTCTTCCCATAACCGGGCACATGTTTTGTCTCTTTATGTTTTCCGCGTCGGTAAACAACGGTAAAGAAAGCAATATGGCAATAAAAGCTAAATATAGAAATTCTCTCATGTCATCATCTCCTTAATTATTGTTATTGTTATATTTAATCTTAAATAAATTATAAAATTTAGATTTTTCACTATAACGGAATGTTTAATATTAGACTAAAAATTTAAAGAGAAAATTTGCATTTTATTTTTTTTTAATTTATATTTTTATTTTATCCATGAAGATTTTAATACATTGAAAATAAAAAACAATTTGGAATAAATTAATCCGGAAAGGTTATGTTATGTCATATAAAGCCTGGTTCCAGTGTTTTAATGAAAATTGTGGTGAAACATACCCGCTGAATGATATCGTATATGAATGCAGAAAATGCGGGTCGCTTCTGGAAGTGACCCACGATATCCCGGCGCTCAAAGATAAATCCGCGCAACAATGGCGCGATCTGTTCGACAGCCGGATACGTACATCGCAATGGCCGTACGGATCGTCGATCTGGGGTAAAAAAGAATGGGTTTTGCCGGAAATAGATAATAAGAATGTGGTATCGTTATACGAAGGGCATACTAATTTGTTCTGGGCGCAACGCTTTGGCAATATGATAGGGCTTGATGACCTGTGGATAAAATTATGCGGCAATAGCCATACCGGATCGTTTAAAGATCTTGGTATGACGGTACTTGTATCGCAGGTAAAACAGATGATATCCGAAGGCAAACCGATAAAAGCGGTTGCCTGCGCATCCACCGGAGATACGTCGGCGGCGCTTTCGGCTTATTGCGCCGCGGCGGGAATACCGTCTATAGTGCTTCTGCCGAAAAACAAGATTTCCACTGCCCAGCTTATCCAGCCGATATCCAACGGGGCAAAAGTGTTTTCTCTTGAAACAGATTTTGACGGGTGCATGGATATAATAAAGAAACTGACTAAAGTCGAGTCGATTTATCTTGCCAATTCGATGAATTCGCTCAGGATCGAAGGCCAGAAAACCATCAGCATAGAAATCTGCCAGCAGTTCGATTGGGAAGTTCCCGACTGGGTGATAATCCCCGGTGGTAATCTTGGTAATGTATCTGCTCTTGGAAATGGGTTTATGATGATGAAATCGCTTGGGCTGATAGACAGGTTACCGAGGATAGTGTTGGCACAATCGGCTCAGGCAAATCCGCTGTATTTGTCTTATCTGAAGGATTATAAGGTGTTTGATCCGGTAAAAGCGCAAAAAACTCTTGCAAGCGCTATTCAAATCGGAAATCCTGTAAGTGTTCATAAAGCGATCAAAACACTCAAACTTTTTGACGGGATTGTTGAACAGGCAACTGAAGAGGAACTTGCCAACGCTTCCGCTCTGGGCGATCAGACGGGAATGTTCAATTGCCCGCATACCGGAGTAGCGCTCGCTGTGCTTATCAAAATGGTAAATAAAGGTATTATCGGTAAAAACCAGAAAACCGTGGTTATTTCAACTGCTCATGGCCTGAAGTTCACCGGATTTAAGGTTCAGTATCATCAGCAAAAACTTGAGGGAATCGATTGCAAATACGCCAATATGCCTTATGAACTTCCGCCTGATTTAAATAAAATCATGGAAATCATTGAGCAAAATAAATAACAAACTGTTTACTATCCATAAACGGTGGCGGATACTTGTTGTTTATTTGTAACTGCTCATCTAACAAACAAATACAAAAAGATCCTATATTGCAATGTCTTTTATTTGCTCTGGTTTGTATTTAAATAGATATTTTATCACTGGAATTAATGTGTATTGTGTTTTTTTGTATATCAATATGAAAAATGTTATATAATAAAAACAATTTTATCAACTATATCTTAATAAAAATCCATTCCTAACAACAAAAAAAAATATTTTTAAATTTCGTGTTATTTTTTTAAAAAAAAATTGTTTAAATATATAAAAATTTTTCTTGTTGTATTGACATAATAAAATATGTGGTTTAGAATTATATTAGATAATGATATCTGATTATATTTTAGTTGAGCAAAACCTAACAAAGGAGATGAAGGAATATGAAAAAACTTTTAGCATTGGCGGCTGTAGTAGCCCTCACAGGAATCGCAGTATCGCAAAGTAACGCGACAATTAAGTTTCAGGAGACTTTCAACGCATATACAGGAATTAATGATCCCGCTTTCACAAGTTCATGGGATATATTCGGACTGGAATATGTAAGCGACAGCGCTCAATTTTTGAATGATGGAGATGGACGCGGAAATTACCTTAGCCTGGATTTTAATTCGCCTTCAGGCGGAGTTCCTCCGGCGTGGGTATCATTCGGAATGGCAAGAGACAACAGTTTCAGCCCTGTGCTGGATTTGACAGGCGCAAGTTTAACTGTTGATCTCAGATCAACTTTAGCGGCCGCTGTTGCCGGTGTCCTTTCTATCGAAATAGTCGCTCCTGTTATGGATACGGAAGGAATTCCTGTAACTGTAGCAGGTAACCCTTTAATTTCGAATTTCAGGCTTCTTGACGCGAACTTGCTCGATATTCCGGATGCATCGCAAGGCTGGCAGACAATGCTCTTCGGGTTCGCTTCAGAATTAAGAGATCCAGATAGAGCATGGGCACGTCCGATTCTGACTGAAGTTCAGAAAATCAATTTGCTCGTTTTACAGACCGGAAACGATTTTGTCGCTCAGGGAAACCTTGATATAGACAATATTACCGCTTCTGTTCCTGAACCGGGCGCGATGTTGTTATGCGGTTTCGCCACTTTATTCGGGTTCATTTACAGAAAAAGATTAAATAAATAATACTGCTCGACAACTTGGTTTGCTCAAGCCGGCATATT
>CAYVGJ010000011.1:20428-39087 GCA_964451165.1 uncultured bacterium | reverse complement strand
CATGTTATATTATAGTTTAACCATTAGCTCTCTTTGAAAAATCTTTCAGCATATTGTCAATGGCTTTCTGACGAATAGGATCCATGCCGACAAACCTAACGGCAAACCTTTTGCAGGCTGATGGAGCGTGTTCATTTCGCACAACCTGAGCCGTAACCGATAACGGGGGGCACGGCAATACAATTCTGCTTGAGAAAAACGAATTTTTATATTTTTCCCATTCAGGCATATCCAGTGTCAGATTAAGCAAAGTTTTTTCAGGATATGTTTTTGTTGACTCAATCAGAGCTCCACCGGCGGAGATATTGACTGTTTGAGCGGATAGTTCGCTGGCTTTTTTTCGGGATAAACTGAGTTCCTGATATAAATCGATTTCATGGAATGTTAAACCAAAATTTTTTGAAAACCTTGTAAAACCTCTTTTTTCCGATTCTGTTGAACTCATTTTTTTCCCTCCAGTTTACTTTATTTGATCCAAATAGCCTTTCAGCAGTTTTATCGCACCAATAATATCGGGAACCGACGCGGCATACGAAAACCTGAGATATGTTTTCACCTGGTTGCCGAAATCTAATCCAGGAGTCAAAGCGACACCTGTTTTTTCGAGAATATCCATTGCCAAAGCGAGTGAGTCATCGTTATACTGTTTAAAATCTACCAGCAGATAAAACGCTCCATCCGGTTTATAAGCAGTTTTTATACCAATATGTTCCAATTCGCCAAGTAGGATTTCTCTTCTGTGCTCAAAAACAGATACAACGTTATCTGTTATCGACTGTGAATGTGATAACGCCGCCAAAGCCCCAAATTGTACAAAGGTATTTGCGGCGATAAAAAAGTTCTGCTGTCCATGTTTTAGAAGTTTCATCCAGTCAAGAGGCGCAATGATGTATCCGAGGCGCCATCCGGTCATGGCGAACAATTTTGAAAATCCGCTTATCACAAAGGTATTTTCAGTAAATTCAAGAGAAGACCGGGCATGTTTTCCGCCGTAAATGAGCCCATGATATATCTCGTCGGATATAATTGTGATATTTTCTCCGGCGAGAAACTCAAAAACCTCATCAGGGCACAGCTGTCCTGTCGGGTTGGCGGGAGAATTAATTATAATCGCTTTTGTTTTATCACTAACGGCTTTTTTTACGTCGTCCACAGTAAGCCTGAACTGGTTTTCAGGATATAACGGGATATATTTTATGTTCACCCCGTATAGTTTCAGAAAATTTGGGTAACAGGCATAATACGGATCGGGTAAAAGCACTTCATCCCCCGGGTCAAAAAGAAGCGAAAACAAAAGCATCATTGCCGCTGATGAGCCGGAAGTGATTATTATCTGATCTGTTGAGATTTCCACGCCGTACTCCGATTTATAACGCGAAACAAGCGCTTCACGCAAAGGCAGGATTCCGAGAGTCGAACTATATTTTGTCTCTCCGCTTCTGAGCGCGTCGATTGCCGCATCGACCACTACTTCCGGTGTTTTGAAATCAGGTTCGCCTACTTCCATGCGGTATACTTTACGTCCTTGTTGCTGGAGCTGTTTTGCCCGCTCTAAAATCTCCATTGCAAGAAAAGGTTTTATAAACGCTGACTCCGCGCGTGCCGATAATTTTCGCATAGATTTACCATTATTCTATTATATGTTATTATTTATCATCGATTCTATCGTATATTACAAGCTGATTCAACAAAATATGATTATTATTTATACTTTTTTGTGTAATTAATTAACTATTTGTATATCGCATGATTTATAACGTAGTATATTTTTGATTTATATATAAACTTTCATCCTTGCCGACCATATATAATTTAGGGGAAAAAAGTTATTATTTTACCGGCATAAAATTTTCCTGACAAATCGAACGGTTTTATTGGGCGGTAAAATCATATAAGCAAGTATTGAGAAAACCGCGATAAAATATGTCGGCGCCAAAATATATAATGGATTCACCGCAGGATAAATAATCTTTTCAAGAAAATGTATGATAAACCCTTCAGGATATATTTGTGCATTTGAAAACCGCAGGTAACCTTCAAGATTTGTCAACGGGCAGTATTGGCCGATTATTGCCATAACCGCGACAAAAACAATCCCCAGTGCATGGAGTGTGCGAAATAAACACCAGTTACGCAGAAATTTATTCCAAAACCTTTTTTTTGATTTGAGAAAAAAAATTCCGATTACCGCTAAAAATGTCAGAATAAAACCAACGATCATAAAGACAATCCAGATAAAGTGAATTATCATAATTATTTCAGCCAGAATAAGGTTCATTTATCAGGGAAACACCCCAATTCCTGTTAAGCGCAATAAAGGATAATTCCACCCAGAATAATCGATAACAGGCATAAGACTCTCAAAAATAGATTCGGTTTAGTATAAATCCATGTAACAATATCCTTTACCTTTTCGATCCCCATGCTGAAAATAGATATGCCCGCTATGAGTATGACTGCGCCCAATATTATAATTACCCATGGAAACTTGCATTGAGACGCTGCCATAAGAAAAAGTATCCCGACCAGTATCCGGATAACTCCCGCGAAATAGAATCTGTTCCCTTCAAGGAAAAAAGCGGCGACTTTTTTCATACGGTCGGTATCTATTATAAAAATTATACCTGCTATTACTGATAATAATCCTATTAACCTCACAAAAATTACCATAACCAAATCTCCTTGTTAGAGGTTTTCCTGTATTATAACCAAAATAAACCTGCAAACCATAAGAATTAAATTTAGAGTCCGTTTTGCCATAATAAATAATTACTCAATATCATTTATATTTTCACGATTTAATACATTAAACATTAACAGTGATGTTATTTTTTATGTTTCATATTTTTTTATGGATTATTATGATTATAGATGGTGTCATTATATTTCATATATGTAGTCTATTAAATTAATATGGTATTATCAATAAAAATCATGGTTTCTTATGAAACATGCTCAATAGAAAAGTTATATTTTAAAATATCCGGTTGTTTATACCCGTAGACGCAAGAAAACATTTACGAAACGAATACAAAAAAATAGCGACTAATCAGCGAAAAAAAAATCTCAACCCGTGATTTAAAAATAATCGGATGGGTAGTGATGAAATTTTTATTCCTGCTGTTTACAAATTGGATTTTATAGTTTATATTAGATATATATATAATGCTCAAATAATTACAATTATTTACCGCTTAGCAACCGAAATGGAGATGCCAGATGAAACCGACTTGTATTTTAAAATTAACAGTAATCTTATTCTGCAGTTTAATAGCGATAAACATGATTTCAGCATCAACATATCAGATTCCGCCGGAATCTCGGATTAATACATATACAACTTCAGACCAGTATGCTCCCGCGATAGCGTGTAACGGTTCGGTTTATTTTGTCGCTTGGCGCAGTAACGGCCAGGATGGAAGCGGGACAGGCATATACGGACAGATATATTCAAAAAACGGTACGGCTATCGGAAATGAGTTTTTAATAAACGAGAGTACTTCGGGTAGTCAGGATAGCCCATATGTAACCACCGATGGTTCGAACTTTTTTGTTACATGGGATATGCCTCTTGGATATAGCGAGGTGTATGGACGTGTATATTCAAGTAATGGGACGCCATTGTCATCGGAGAAAATGATTAACCCAAGTACTTACGCTTCGCAATGGGGAAGCAACACTGCTTACGACGGTACCAAATACCTTGTTACATATGCCGATGGAGTATACTATTTTGCCGATAGGCATGAGATATCAGGCCGTTTTGTGGATAATGCAGGCAATCCAATGGGTACAACCTCATTTAGAATAAATACTACTGTTACCGGCGATCAGGTGAATCCTTCCATCGCTACAAATAAATCGAATTACCTTATAACATGGACAAGTGCGCCTGTGGAAAACGCTCCGGAAACTTCCGGTCAGGATGGCAGTTACGCCGGCATCTACGGCAGGTTTTTGTATTTGGACGGTTCGCCAAAATCTACCGAATTCAAAATTAATACATATACAGCAGGCAATCAAACTACTCCGAGTGTCGCGACCAATGGCATCGATTATCTGGTTGCTTGGAACAGTATAGACGCCAATAACAACGGTATTTTCGCCCAATTTATAAACGGTTCGGACGGATCGTTCATCGGTTCGGAATTTCAGGTAAATCAGTTCACGATGAACAATCAGCAGAATGCCAATGTAATTTTTGACGGATTGAACTATTTTATTACATGGGAAAGCCAGTACCAGGATTTATCGGGCTATGGCATATTCGGCAGAGCGATAGATATATACGGTAATTTTATCAGTGACGAGTTTCTTATCAACAAATATACAACCAGCGATCAGCGGATTCCCGTAGCCGCGTCCGACGGAAGCAATTATTTCCTAACATGGGCAAGTTCGGGCCAGGACAAAAGCGGCTGGGGTGTATACGGAACGATGTTTTCGCAATCGACGGTGCCTGAACCGGTATCTATGATTTTGCTGGGGTGTTCTGTGTTGGGTATTTATCTCAGGAAAAAATTATAATACCGGATTGTGTTGCATCACTAAAATCTATTAAACAGGATGCGGAGCATCTTAAGAAAAAGTTTTTGTTTCTTTTTTCAAAAAGAAAAAACCTTTTTGTATTCATTGTTTTTAATTAGCTACTGCACAATATTTTTCATAGCGCAGGCAAAACTAATCACAGCGTCGTCAAGTTGTCGCTGGTGGTTGTCTTTCATATAATAATGATCGGCTCCATCGATTATTACCGGCGGGTAATCGCGTGTGCTTAACGCGCTGAAATAATTTACAAGATGCGTAAGGTTTACTGTCTGATCTGCCGAACCGTGAATAAATTTTATCGGGATCTGTTTATTTCTTATCGCTTCAGCTCCTTTGAAACTCATCAGTTCCTCAATAAAATCGGTCGATATTTCGTAACCGCGAAACCAGAATGAGGTATCGGTACATCTTTTTGGAGATTTATGATCTTCTTCAGGAGGGGAGAAATGTTCCACAGCGGATATCATGCACGCGAATTTTATCGGCAACCTGTCGCCTAAAGCTTTAGCGCACACAAGCCCGCCAAGGCTGTATGCGACAACGCCTATTCTTGAAGGGTCGCCGTAAGTGTTTTTGTTCAGATACACAAACACCGATTCCAGATCAAGCACAGCTTGAGATAAACTGAAGGCGGTAGACGGTGCAGGGCTGTCGCCAAACCCGGAAAAATCGAACCGGATAGTGGTAAACCCTTTTTTGTTCAATTTCGAAGCCAACCGGAAAAACATCCGGTTTTTTTCCGTTTTATTACCTCCGAATCCGTGACAGAAAATTATTATGGGTGGATTATCTTCTCCTTCAGGACGCGATATCAACACAGGTATATCGTAATATCCCGATTTTAACCGCAAAAAATCTTCTTTTACGAATTCCATTTTACACCCCCTGTTAAAATATTTGATTTTCCCCGGTTGGATTCAGGGTTTTTTCCCTTTTCTTAAAATAATATTTTTGTTTGTTTAAACCGCATCCATTCTTCCTCAAAATTGGGCGTGAAAATGTTTCTGCCCAGTGCAGATTCGATATCCCGGCGATCCCAGAACATCCCTTCGGTTATCTCCTCGCGGTTAAAATTGATTTTTACGTTGTTGTCTATTACGCAATAATATGTCCGTACAAGTTCAGACTCGATTTCGTTGCGCATCAAATATGTGTAGCAGAATTTCAGTTCATCTGTGTTCAAATCGAGACCTATTTCTTCTTTCATTTCGCGCAAAGCCGACTCGACAGGTGTTTCGCCGACAGCCATATGCCCGCCAACGGAAGTATCCCATTTACCCGGCTGAATATCTTTTTCGGGCGACCGTTTCTGCATCCATAAATTACTGTTTTTATCAAATACAAGAACATGAACCGTCTGGTGAATCAAAGACGGGTTACCGTGACATTCCCGGCGCGTTGCGTATCCTAAAAATTCGCCCTGCTCGTTTACTATCTCGAAAGTTTCAGTCATTTGTTACCATCCTTTTACAGATAATTAACCGATAATATTGCGCAACCATTTTGTAATAAATTTGTAAGCCAGGCATCAATGAAACAATTTTTTTATGATCACCCGGTTATTAATAGATCACTACTTAATTTTATAATATATTATGAGGATATTACAATACATGAACTTATTCAATCAAAAAACCGCAGGAGCCGGAGACTAATCCAATATCAGATATATGTCATTGTAATACTCATTTATTATAAATAAATAACACCGTATTATTCTGTATTACAAGAATATGCGTAAATTAATATAATTATGTGACAAATGTTGTAAATTAAATAACCATTTTTATATACATCAAGTAGCCAAAGCGACCCAAGTATAGCGTCTGACGGTTTGAATTATCTGATCACATGATATTGTGAAGTACAAGGAGATAGTGGTTGTGTATATGCTTGGCTCATCGGCGAAAACGGTGCGAAAATGGGATCCGAGTTCGTTATTCACACGTAAAGAACGGTTATCAACAGAATCCCTCACTTGCATATGACGGTACCAAATAAGATGGTTATCTGGCAAAGCGCTAACCAGGACGGCAGAAGTTGGGGAGTTTACGGCGATTTTGCGGAGGAAGGTTCGCCTGCGGCTACTGTGCCTGATCCGCTATATGTGATACTTTTGGGATGCGGAGTGTTTTTCCTGAACCACAGGTTAGCGTCGAGCAAAGAAAAAAATCTTGGTAAAAAGGATTAGGTTATTGTTTAGCCTGTATACCAGTCTTTGCATATTTACGGAAATTTTTTTGCGGATGTTTAGCAACCTTTTTTTAGTTGATTTGCGATAACGGCATATTCGGTTTAACCTCAATCGATTTCTGCGTGGATAGCGAACCCTGGCTGGAATGATGATACCCCAACGCCGCGATCATCACAGCGTTGTCGGTGCATAATTGCGGTTCGGGCAACAAAACCTGAAGCCCGTGTTTTTTTCCTGCCTGTTCAAACCGTTGTCGAAGAAGCTGATTGCGCGCAACACCGCCACCGATGGTTATTGCTGGCACACCATAATTTTGCGCCGCTCTGACAGTTTTTTTCACCAGAACATCAACCACAGATTCCTCAAAAGATGCCGCGATATCCGCCTGACGGTTTTCAGGTATAGGATGTGTTTCAGATTTTAACTTATATAATACAGCTGTCTTTAATCCTGAAAAACTAAAATCGAAATTACGGTTGCGCAACATACCCCGCGGAAACTTTATCGCGTGCGGATTTCCTTTTTTTGCCAGTTTGCTTACCAAAGGTCCGCCAGGATATCCGAGCCCCATCATCATGGCGACTTTATCGAACGCCTCGCCGGCGGCGTCATCCATTGTACGCCCGACAACGGTATAATGATTAAAATCATCCATTTTTACCAGAATAGTATGCCCGCCGGATACAATTAACCCCATAACGGGGTATTTTATAGACGGTTTATCTATCAGAGCGGACATAAGATGTCCTTCAAGATGATTTACTCCAACTACCGGTATGTTATAACGCAACGACAACGCCTGTGCGAAAGATACCCCGATAATAAGCGAACCCGAAAGTCCCGGTCCTTGAGTTACGGCGATCAAATCGATTTCACCGAAACTCATGCCGATACCTTTTACGGCTCTACTGACGATTTCATCAATTACTTCCACATGACGCCTTGAGGCGAGTTCAGGCACGACACCGCCGTATTTGCTGTGCAGATCGTCCTGCGAGGCAACTATATTAGACAGCGTTTCACGCCCATCCCTTACGATAGCCGCGGCTGTTTCATCGCATGAAGTTTCGATTCCTAAAATTATCATTGTTCTCGTGGAAGCTCACATACATAAACAAGTTTTATTCCCTGCCGCTCAATATCAGGGATTTTCTCAAGTATACACTGCATTGTAAGCGGATAAAAATGGCCTATGCCGATAGCGTGACTTTTGGATACTGCTTTATTGCACAATTTGTCTATCTGATGGTATATCGCGCTACGGTCGTGGGTATTATCTATAAATACGTCGCGTTTGTAAACAGGAAACTGCAAATCCCGTGCGACTTTAATGCTTACGCTTTTTGAAGTGAAACTATCCAGGAAAAAAGCGTTTCTTTCACGTAAATATTGTAAAATCACTCTCATTTTATCAGGATTTGTGGTAATCAGCGATCCCATGTGATTATTCATACCCCGCACATTCGGTACAGCCTCAAAATTTTTGCGGATCGTTTCGATTATCTGATCTCTGGTCATATCGGGCAATATCGCTCCGGGCCCCGGGTCGTAACCATGGTTGGACATCATCGGCTGGTGAAGGATAATTATATCGCCCCGCCTGCTGAAAATCTCCGCCAGTTTCTTTGATTTCAACATATTAGGAAGCACAGCGTAAGTTATCGGACGGTTAATTTGAGTCGCGTAATAAAGAGCGTGGGTATTATGCCCGAGATCATCTATCACAAAAGCTATCCGCGCGATAATTTTCTGGCGGATTGTACATTCCATGATACACAAATTGTTTTTGCTTATGGATACAACCGCGATATTTTCCGGCGGCGCCTTATCTATATTTTTTACAACAACCTGGTAGTTGTTGAGTTTCATAAACCTGTCTATCTCAGCCAGAGTGGTATTCCAGTCAAGGTTAGGGGGGATCCGGTATTCACAGGAAAGGGTTATCCACCGGGTGTTGTTGGAAAAGTTTTCTTTATATACCGGATTGAACTGAAACTCTTTTTTGAGCCCGATTTTTGTCATTACAAAAACAATCTGTTGTTGTGAATTCTGTGACAAATCGGTAAAACTTACAATTTTTCGTGCGCATCCATTTATAAATAGAACTGTTACACTAATTATAAAGACTATCAGGCAATTAAGGAATACACTTGGTTTCTTCACAACACAACAACCTGTTTTTAATAGATAAAATTCAATTTATTATTTTTTTTTCTCTTTTTTTGGTTCTTTTTTAGTTTCCGTGATAGCCGGCGCTTTATCCTTTTCTTTATAGATCATTATTCCTTTAACAACATCGATGGCGCAACTCAGCTGGTTGTCATCTATAACCGGATACTTTTCCTCTATAGTTTTAGACTCGTTATCTTTTTCCTGCGGTTTAGATTCCTCAAAAACTTCTTCAGCTTTTTCGTCGGCGTCTTTTTTATCCTCTTTTGATTCCGCGGGTTTTTTGTATTCTATTTCGATATCGGGTTTTACGCCTATTTCATGTATGCTTACTCCGCTGGGAGTATAGTATCGGGCAGTAGTCAACCGGAGAGCCGATCCATCCTGAAGAGGGAGTACGCTTTGAACCGATCCTTTGCCAAACGATGTGGTGCCAATGATTATGCCTCGTCTCCAGTCTTTTATCGCGCCGGCGACAATCTCTGATCCGCTGGCGCTTCCCTTGTTAATAAGGACAGCTAAAACTATGCCCGGATACGGCGCGGCGCCTGAAGAACGGTATTCTTTATTCTGGTTCGGTATCCTTCCTTTTGTAGATACAACGAGTTTACCGTCGCCTAAGAATATCTCTGATACTGCTACAGCTTCGTTCAAAAGGCCGCCCGGATTGTTGCGAAGGTCAAGAACAAGAGCTTTCATTCCTTTTTTGTCGAGTTCCTTGAGAGCTTTTATGAGTTCATCGGAAGTTTTTTCCTGGAATTGAGTCAGTTTGACATAACCGACAGTATCGGCTACCATTTTTGTATCTTTCACGCTTTGAATTTTTATTATGTCTCTGGTTACGACGATATCGATCAACTCGTTCGGTTCGTGACGCAAAACAGTGAGCGTGACTTTCGAACCCGGTTTTCCTCTCAGAGTTTTTACCGCGTCGGTCAGGTTCATGTTTTTGGTAGACTTGCCATCAATTTTTATTATTTTATCCAGCGGTTTAATACCGGCTTTATCCGCAGGGGTTCCTTCAATAGGGGATATCACGGTGAGGATATTGTCCTGCATGGAAATTTCTATACCCAGGCCTCCGAACTGGCCTTCTGTGTCAACCCGCATTTCCTTATAAGCTTCCGGATCCATAAACTGGCTGTGCGGATCAAGTCCGTTTAACATCCCTTTGAGCGCGCCGTATATCAGGTCTTTGGCGGTTACCTCATCGACATATCCTTTGAGTACTTTGTTGACAACAGTAGAGAAAAGTTCCAACTGCTGGTATATGTTTTTATCTTCTTTTTTCGGTTCCGGTTTATTTTCGGCAGATACAAAAGGTATTTGTAAAATAAAAGCCAGTATTATTGTACCAAACAATACCGCGGGTTTTCTCTTTTTCAATTCGAACATGAATTAGATCCTTTCGTTAAAATAATTACAGCATAATTTCATAACTAAAATTAAGTCTATTTTTAAGATTATACGTAATAGTAAAATTTTTGCAAAAAAATCTTGATAAAATATTTTCGTATCTGCCGCGAAATAGACAGTTATTTGATACATTAAACCAAAAAAAATTTAAAAAATAATATAAATATATATTATAATACCGAATAATTTTTAAGATTTATCGGGATATATTCTATTTGCCGTATTGTAAAAAATGAGACCGGATTATCGAGCGCCTTGCATTGTCAAAACCACATAAACTGTTCTAAACAAAAGATTAAAATCAAGCCATAACGACCAGTTGTCAATGTACCATAAATCAAGTTTCATCCACTGGTCGAAATCGGTAATTTCATTTCTGCCGGATACTTGCCATACACAAGTGATACCGGGTTTCATACTCAGTTTTCGTCTTTGCCAGCGTTTATATTGCTCGACTTCCTTTGGTAGCGGTGGGCGCGGGCCGACAAGACTCATCTCGCCTTTGAGAACGTTAAAAAGCTGGGGAAGTTCATCCAGGCTGGTTTTGCGTATAAACCTCCCGAATGGAGTTACACGCGGGTCGTTTTTCATTTTAAACACCGGCCCTTCCATTTCATTGAATTTCTGAAGTTCCTTCAGTTTCTCTTCAGCGTCAATATACATTGACCGGAATTTATAAAATACAAAAGGCCTGCCGTAAAGGCCGCTTCTTACCTGACGGAAAAGGATAGGGCCTTTCGATGTAAATTTTATAATCAGAGCTATTGTCACCATAACGGGAGATATCATTATTATAATTAAAAACGCGATTATCCTGTCCAACAGGTATTTGAAAAACAGGTCCATAACATTTGTGGAAGTAGTTGTGTAAGCCAGAATGGGAATATTATGCAAATGCTCGAATTCGGTTTTAGCTATCTTCAAATCAAAATAATTGAGCGGGATCAGGCTTTTTATGCCTAATTCTTCGCATTCTTCCAATATATTCTGCATGGTTTTAATCTCTATGGGATGGCTGGTAAATATAACTTCGTCAATATGATTCTTAACAAGTATCTCGGATATATCTGTTAGTTTACCGATAACAGGGATTCCCGGAACCGTCAGGTTATCTTTATCATCCTCGCAGGTAGATACAATACCCTTTATCCTGAGTCCCCAGAATGAATAATGGTTGAGGGCTTTTATTATTTTCAGGCACTCTTCGCCTTTACCGATAACGAGTATGTTTCTGAACCCGCTTTCGCCTTTGTTTTTGTAATGGAAATAAACCCGAACCATAAGTTCTTTTAACAACAACAACACGAAACTTACTGCGGCTATGGTAATAATAAATGTTCTGGATATTTCCTCGATTTTAAATAAAAACATAAATAGAATCAGAAGGATTGTAGCCTGGGCTACGGTCTTGAATATAATCCAGCAGACTTTTTTCAGGTCGTCGAATCTCATCGATGAATACGCGCCGTTTATATCCATAAGAACGGGCCATAGAGGTATCATTATCGGCAATAGCCACGAATAATGGCTAAACCGATACAGTCCGGGTATAGCAAAAGGGAGGAAATCATACTCCATATCGAGAATAAACATCCATCCGCGCAAGTAATATGCGATTGCCAGTGACAATATAGCCACCATGGCGTCGAGAAATATATTCGTTAAATAATATGGGACATATTTTTCTTTAAGCATAAAAAATCTTTTTGGAATTCGATTAAATTAGATAAACCTATTTTATGATATTAATAAATTCGGAAGAAAGTATAATATAATTAAATAAAAATAAGGAATAATTATTTTCTGATTCATATTTTGGACAACTCAATGAAAACAGGATACGAATTTTGTTTGATTATTCTCCTGTAATAAAAGCAAAAAACATTTTTCTTTTTGAAAAAAGAACCAAAAACTTTTTGTAAGGATGCTTCGCATCCAGTTTTCTTATTACAGGCGATTATTTAATTCATTTTTTCTCATTTTCCATATTCCTGTTGTAATTCCCGCCAACAAAAGAAGAATCAACGATACAGGTTCAGGAACCTGATTGAAATTGAACTGTATCTCAAGGCTTGTGCGTTGCGGGTTATAAGTATCGAGCAGAACTTCTTTATAGACATCCGCAGGGATATCGCTGTTGGAAGTTATTACATTACTCTCGTTATAAACACGCATTGATACACCGGTATAACTTTTGCTGGCAGAAATATCTGACTTGAATAGATTTAGTTGCGCCGCATCGGTTATCTCGACCACAAGTTCTGTCCGGTTTGATTCGTACTGGATTTCAGTTAGTATCGCGGTTACATCCGATTCATGGTCATCTGAGAAATCAACGGTACCGTTTTCGGCTGATGAAACCGAACTTGTACGTGCATAAAAGTTTATGGATGTACCTTCATCCCAGATTATTACAGGCGTTCTGAAAATTATTCTGGTTATACTTGATACTGGAGCGCCTATATTATACCAGGTTTGCAAATTGAAATCACAAAACGAACGGAATGTTTCGTTGAACTCAAAAGAATAGTTGACCTCGTTTTTTATTTTCATACCGCTGGACGGATCGTTAAATTCGCTTGTTAACCATTCGTCAGGTGTTGAGTAAAAAGGTTTGTAAATAGACGTATACCCCAAATGAGCATCAGATCCGGTTATAATTAAAGACGCACTATTTGCGCTTAAGCAATTTATCAATGAGTAAACCAAACCGCAACAAACCATCAACTTTTTCATTCGTTATCCCCTGTATTTATAATTTTCAGTAATGATTTAACTAAAGAAAGTCCGGATTGATGAAAAAGCATTATAAGACAGCAAACAAAGTATTGAGAATAGCAATCGTTATTTGATTTTTTTGGTTTGAGATGAAGGATTTAAATACCTTTTCATCGCTTATAACTCTAAACTAAATTTTTTCCATGTCAATAGTATTCAAACATAGATCGATCTTTTTTGAGGAAATATAAATTAAGCTCTCCGCATAACTAATATTATTTCATGTCATTGCATAGACAGATTAAACCGGTAAATAAATATAAACACTGGTTTTTCTTAAAATATTACTGCGAAATATATTTTAGAACCAATATATATCATTGACATACAGTTGGTTTTGCTCATGGATTACTGTTTTTGCGGAAATGACAAAGAGAACAATGAGCTATTAAGTAATTAAAAATAACAATCACTCCCAAATTATATGTTATATAAATTTTATTTGAAGGCATACAGAAACCCCGATACTTTTTAATAAAAGTATCGGGGTTTATTTACTACTGGCGATGTTCTGTCGGTTATTACCATTCCATAGAAGAATCGGCGTTAATTAACTGGTTATATCTCTGGTCGATGATTTTGTCTTTGTTTTCCGTACGGAATTTAACTTCATCTTTCGTTTCCTGCAACATTTTTTCCAGGTGATCGAGCCTCATTTTGCGTAGTTCCTGTTTTTTCTCAAAAGCGGCATCGAGTTTTTCTTTGAGTTCTTTTTTTATTGATTCCACATCATCGGTTTTTTTTGCCGATGTAATCTTATCCGCAAGTAGCAGAGATTCTATTTCAAGTTTGGTTGATTCAGACACAACTTTTTTTATGTCGTTGTTGTCTTTTGCTAATCTGAACATAAGATGAACGTCATCAAATACATCCCGCATACATTTCCTGTCGTGTTTTTTTTCTGCTATTATTCTCAGTTTATCGAATTCCGTTTTTATGCCGGGCTGGTATTTTTCCATCTCCTCGATATATTTGTTGGTGCGGTTATTCATTCTTTCGCCGAATTCACCTCTATGGCGCATTCTGCCTTTGCTCATCATCATCTGAGAGCCGTTATTGTCCGGCGGCAGATCCACAGGTTCTTCCGGCGGATCCATTTGCGCGAAACAAGTTTGCGCGGCAAGCAAAAAAATAGTACATATATAAGCCAGATAGCTTTTCATAATTAATCTCCTGATAAATATAATTGTTAAATATTAATTGTTATCGGTTTCAGCGGGCTGAACCTGCTCACCCGAATCTGATTTTTCACCGGTACATGAAGACTGATTGGTTTTTGTCCCATCAGCTGTTTTTGAGCCGTACTGGCAACAACCTTGTCCGGCAAACGATACGGAACAATAAATTGAAACCATGATAATAACCAAAACTATTACACAAATTTTTTTCATTAATAATCTCCTTCGTTTTATTTTACATTCCAGAACCGTTGTTCCATTAATGCTGAAATTTCTATTTCCAGTTCATTAATTCTCGAGTCTACTGAAGGCGGATTCACATTGATATTTTCGGTATATTCCACTGTTCCCTGCTTATTTTTCAATAATGCCTGGTCAAATTCCAATTCCAGTTTATCAATGGTATCCGAACTCCAGTTCAGGTTCTTATCCTGAACAGTTGATTCTACCGGAGCGACGGTTGAAACTCGCGCGAGATTCTGCTCAACCTGTGTTTCGCTCAACCGATAGTTTACTGTCAGAAACAACACCGCGCAAAGAGTAATCAGTGAGAAAACTGATATACCAATAGCGGTTTTTCTTATAACTATACGTGAATGAATATTGCCAATTTCTCTTTTCATGTTATCATTAAGACCTTTCCATTGTGTTGGATTTGATTTTGCCCGTTTTTTAATCATATTTATAATATTTTCATCATCGAGCCTCATCTTTAGCCTCCATTACTTGCGCATATCCTTGTTTCTTAAAAAATTTTCTCAATTTGCCCATCGCGCTGTGGATACGATATAAAACTGTACCTTGAGGTATTCCAAGATGTTGAGCCGTTTCTCTGGTTGTCATTCCCGAATCAAACCGAAGGCTGATCACCGCTCTTTCTTTCGCCGATAGCGTATCGAGCCCTTTTTGCAGGGTATCGTTAACCGTCTTATCTATTACGCCATGAGTTACAGGCATATTTTCAGCCAGATCCTTTATTACTTTCGATGCAATATTTCGCCTTCGTATAAAATCAACCGCTTTTCTATACCCGCTTTTATAAATAAAACGTTTGGCATGTTGCAAATTATTCAATTTATGCACGTTCTTTATAAATTTCAGGTATATGTCCTGCGCGATATCCTGAGCGTCTTCCTCATTTACCATCGAGCACAAAAACCCTACAAATCCGCCGTGCCACATCCGTATGGCGGATTCCACAGCTTCCTCATCACCCGCTAATATTTTCGCAAACAAAATTTTGTCGTTGTCAATCATAGGAAAAATACTTTATTTAAATTTACATATCTATAACGAATAATAATGCCGGTTTTATTTGAAATTTTTTTTAATCCAAATTATTTTTTGTTTTGTCATCGGCCAGTTAAATCACGGTACGCCTTAATTAATGTAGTTACCACGGAAGAAAAAATTATATTAATAAATAGCCTTATTGTCATCCTCGTTTTTTTCTCTGTAACCGGTATCCTGGCGCTGATGATTTACTTTATTCTTCTTGGAGTAAATCTCAAAAACATCATCGGCGGTTAATCCGGCTGTCTGAGCGAGAGATATGAGAAAATGAAACATATCGATTATTTCGATCCTGGCGTTCTGGATATCGAATTTCTGATATTTTGCCCACCATTTCCACGGAACACTGTCGATGAGCTCCGCGAGTTCCTGTCCCAACGCCCGGGAATAATTTAGAATCCACTTTATCCTCTCCTCGTCGGTCATATTGTCCGTATCTACGCCGATACGTTTATTTAAATTTTTCTGAAGATCAAACATCTCGTTTAAATTGTCCATACCATAAAACCTTTCCGTTTATATTGCAGAAGCGTTTATCACAGTGAAAAAAGTTTAGCACAGTTTGAAATTTTTATAAAAGTAATTTTAAGGGAATTTATTGTTCATACACATAGTGAATAATTTATCTATATGAAAACAGAAAATAATAGAAATAAATACTATAAAATAGAATAAGATTCCTTTATATTGATATAATTTACAAAAACGAAAATTTTTCATGAAAATGATTTAATATTACTAAAGTAATAAAATGCGATGACGATATATATATAGGGCTCGGGTTTTTATTTGTATTTATACATAAAACCTGGGAGGAAACTTATGAATAAAGATAAAGCTCGGGGATTTACACTTGTAGAGGTTTTGGTTTCTGTTTCTGTTTTGATAATTATCGGATTGATTATAGTTGGTGTAACAAAACATGTCAGGACGTATTCTTACTCTGCGATATGCCTTAACAATCTTCGCCAGATATCGCTTGGGTTAGCTTCATATTTCAATGATTTCAATGATTATCCCGCTGGGTTGCCTGAAAACCTGCTTAAAGACGAGTTGAAAAAGTATACGAATGATCAGAATATTTTCATATGTCCTGAAGACAGGTTTGAGAACCAGGACAGTTACAGCCGGTTTTATGTTTATCGTGGTTCCAGGGTAAATGATGTAAGTTATGTAATCGGATGCCCGCGTCACAGGCACAATAAATCGGCGATTAATGTATTTTCGCTTGGTTCAACGAGAAAAGCGATTGTCGCGCCTGTCCTTAAAGATACTGTAAATATTGTGCCCGGTGAAGTTGTTGAACCGGGAGGCACAATATTACTGGATGACGGTTCGAAGATTACTGCTTCTTCAGCAAAAGTTATGGTTGTGCAATCATTTCGTATGGATGACGGTACGCTTTACAGTGTTATCAGGATACTTGATGGCGAGCAGGGGTCTGTTACCTGTGACGTAATACCCGGTTCGCGCCTGGAGATCGTTACACCATCGGTTATAGCCGCCGTAAGGGGAACAACCTTTATTGTATCGTTGAGCTATGATAACGGCGCTCCGGTAACAAAAGTCGGCGTAACCGCCGGTGAGGTTGCGGTATATCCGATAAGTAGCGGATCAGAGAAAGAAGATGACGGTAATTATGTAAAAGACGGTAATGGAGGCCAGGTAATGCTGTGTACCGCCGGAACGGAAATAACCGTAGCCGGTAAAAAAAGGCCGATGCCGAAACCGAAAGACCTCAGCGATTATCTGGACGATCTTCATAACAAAATCGGCAAAATGGAAGAAAAAGAGGTTGATCATGCCTGTGAAACTTCGTTTTATAACTGGATGTCACAATATATAAACGAAAACGGCCAAATTCAGAAACCGGATAAAAAATAATAAAACCTAAATCGGAAACGCTAAATTACCGATATATAAAAATATATAAGTAATTGCAATAAAAATGGAAATTTATCCGGGGCAAAAAATGAGAAAAGGATTTACATTAATAGAGGTTATTTCTGCGGTAGCTGTACTTGTTATAGTGGTTACTTTGCTTATGGCGGGAGCCAAACAGGTACGTTCATCATCGTATTCGACGTTGTGCATGAACAACCTGCGCCAGATTTCCATTGCTGTAGCCAATTATTACAACGATTACCGCGAATACCCCGTATCATTACCCTATGATACGTTACCGAATCAGCTCGTTTCATATCTGACATCAAAGAAAACGTTTGTATGCCCTGAAGATACAAACGAATCGTTTGACAGTTACAGCGAGTTTTATGTATACCGCGGGCAGGACGCTTCCGGTTCGGAATACCTTCTCGGTTGCCCACGGCATAAGAATTCCAAATTTACCATGAACATATTCGCTTTAGGTACGGCAAAATCAGGGAGAGTGGCTGAAGTTTATACAAACAGCGTTAAACTCAAACCCGGTGAATCTATTACAGGCGGGTCAATGGTACTTGCAGACGGATCGGTTGTATCGTCGTCGGGGGTGGAGATGGTGTTGATCCAGTCTTTCCGGATGGAAGACGGCAAACTGTATACCGTAATAAAAGTACCTGATGGGGAAACAGGATCGTTAACCGCGGATGTTATACCCGGTTCCGGCCTTGAGATTGTAACTCCGTCCGCCATAGCCGCTGTTCGGGGCACAACATTTCTGGTTCAGATCGGATACGAAGATAACCTGCCCGTTACCAACATTGGAGTAACTGCAGGCGAAGTAGCCGTATTCCCCCTTAAAGGGAAGAATATTACAGACGGTACACCGACGGATGCCGGTAAAAGAGAACTTTCGCTTCTGCCGGGCGAATCAATCAATATACAGGGAACAAAACATCAGGTTAACAAGGATGCCATAGAACAAAAAGTAATACAGCTTCAGAAAAAAATCAGCGCCGGGTTAAGACAAGGACGCGATATGAAAAAAGAAATGTGTGTTTTACGGCAACTTATCTCGAATTATGCAGAAGGAGGTTCATCTATGCCACCATGGGTTGACCCTCAAATTATGCAGGAAGCAAATAGGCAAAAAAATCAAACAACTCATATGCCTCAAGGTAACGGTAACGGTAACGGTAACG
>CAYVGJ010000011.1:11060-20328 GCA_964451165.1 uncultured bacterium | reverse complement strand
GGCAATGGCAATGGCAATGGCAATGGCAATGGCAATGGCAATGGCAATGGCAATGGCAATGATGATGATGATGATGATGATAAAAATAAAAATAAGTAAGGGGGAAAAATGAGATATCGGTCGAAATCAGGGTTTACGCTGATAGAGTTATTCTTATGTATAGCTGTAGCGGCGGTTGTTATTTCTCTTGTAGTAGCTGTGGGGCAATATGTCCGGGCATCTTCTTATTCGACAATCTGTATGAATAATCTGCGCCAGATATCGCTTGCCGTAGCCAATTATTATAATGATCATAAGGAATACCCGCTTTCGCTTCCTTACAATACTTTGCATGACCAGTTAAAAACATATATTACTTCCAAACAATCTTTTGTCTGCCCCGCGGATAAGTTTGAATCCAGCGACAGTTACAGCCAGTTCTATGTATTTCGCGGCAAAGAAATAACCAATAGCCAATACCTTATCGGATGCCCGCGCCACAAAAACGATAAATTCGCCATGAATATTTTCGCGCTCGGTACATCCAAAAACGGCCCTGTAGCAGAGGTGAAAGTGGATCAGGTACGTGTAAAACCGGGCGAAATATGCGACAGCGGCACGATGACTCTTGAAGACGGAAGCACAATCGCTTCATCGGGTGTATCGATGATGCTTGTTCAATCGTTTAGAATGGAAGATGGCAGGCTCTACAGTATAATAAAGGTATCCGATGGCGAACAGGGTTCAGTAACTGTTGATGTTATACCCGGATCAGCACTTGAGATAGTAACACCGTCATCCATAGCGGCTGTCAGGGGCACAACATTTGTTATAAACATCAGTTACGAAAATAATCAACCGGTTTCAAAATTCGGGGTTACTGCGGGCGAAATAGCCGTAACGCCTCTTAATGGCAAAACAATGGTAAACGGTAATCTCGTTGATATGGGCGTTAATGAAATATCACTTCTTCCGGGCCAGAAAATCGATATATACGGAGAAAACATAAAAGTGAATACGGAATCGCTGGAAGAAAAACTTCTTTCATTGAGGAATAAAGTCGACAAGGCAATTGATCAAGGCGAAGACCCTAAAAAAGATATTAAATTATACAGGTGGCTCGCCAAATTCCTGAATAACAACCAGGATCTGCCTGACTGGTATTACGATGACGATATCGAATCCGGCGTTAATATAGAAGATGATAAAACAAATCCTGTACCGCCGGAAAATCCGACTTCAAATCCGGGACAGGACGGCAGTTTGCCTCCAGGGCAGACGGTACAGCCTTCAAATCCGGGACAGGACGGCAGTTTGCCTCCAGGGCAGACGGTACAGCCTTCAAATCCGGGACAGGACGGCAGTTTGCCTCCAGGTCAGACGGCTAACTCTCAATCGGAATCTCAATCTGAATCGGAATCGGAATCAAATAATTCGGGTGGGGGTTTTTGGCATTGGTTCTTTAAATTTTTATTTTTATATTGATATCTTTTATTGACTGAAAACCGGTTGAAAAATTTTTCATGATTTATTATTTTATTTACAAACCTTTTTAATACCGGATTCTTTATGTCAATAAAATTGCTGAAACAAATTTCCATTGTTTTTATATTTTTGTCGTTAGCGGTTTTTCTGTTTACTTTCCGATTAGGCAATGAAAGCATATGGAACGACGAATGGCTGACGTTATCGGATATTTCCTGCCCGGACATTTGCGCTTTTTTCAGTTTTGTTAAAGTAAACGAGGATACTCCGCCGGTATATTTTCTTCTTTTGCGGTGGTGGTCTCTCAATGGAAGGTATTTAAGCATTGAACACCTGCGTATGTTTTCAGTGGTGTGGGCAATTGCCGGGTTGGCGGGAGTGTATTTACTGGCAAAATCACTTAACGGGAAACGAACAGCGTTAATTTCCTCAATTCTTTATATGGCTTCTCCTTATGTTGTCTGGTACGCTCAGGAAGCCCGTAATGTGATGATGGAAGGAGCGTTGTCTGTAATAATAATGTATTTTTTCAATATGTTTGTGCAAAAAGGGTCAAAAAAGTATTTGTTTATTTCGTGTTTATTGCTGATTTTGGGTTTATATACGCATTACTTTTTTTTATTTTTGATTCCCGCTCAATTGATTTATATTTCTATATACCGCAGGGATTTGTTCAGGATCTGGTTAATTTGCGCGGTTGTTGTTATGTTGGCGTTTTTTCCATGGGTACCTGTGGTTATATCGCAGTTAAAAATCGCCAGGATATCGTGGCTTGAATGTCCGACACTTTATTTCCCTGTTAATTTATTTGCCGCTTTTTCTACAGGTTTATTTTACAAAATAAACAGTTTATGGACAATTTTATCTGTGGGGTTATATATACTTTTTTTTATTGCCGGATTTTTATGTATGCGAATACGAGACAGGGAATTGGATTTGTCGTTGAAATTTACTGAAACCACAGGATTTATGATTATATTCTTTTTTACGCCGCTTATTTTGTCGTATGGTGTATCGTTTTTTAAACCGATTTTATACGATGGCAAAAGGTATTTGATGTTGATCCTGCCGTTGTTTTTTATAATCACTGCTTCAGGGATAAACAGGGTTTCCAGACAAAGGCTGATATTTTTTTCAGTGGCAATACTTTTATGTTTTAACTCTTATTTTTTAAAAGATTTGTATCGGAACCTGCAAAAACGCCCCTGGGATAAGGTTGCGTATATAATGCGTGAAAATTCTATGCCGGGCGATGTATTATATTCTGTAGATTACTCAAAAGGAAAAATTCTCGATTATTACGGGATCGGCGATATAGAGCGAGTGGATGTGCCTGATATCAAACAGGTGAAAAAGGTTTTTCGCGGGCATAACCGGGCTTGGTTTATTGCCGATGTGGATAACTCATGGCAACAGAAAATTCTGGATGGTTTATTGCCGGTAATTTTCTCGCGCATGATCACAAATTCAGCCGGCCTGCAGATCCGGCTCACATTATATGATACTGCCGGTTTATAATACCAATTTGCGATAAAACAATATACTTTTCGCGGCAATAACATGAGGCAATATTAGTTATTCAGAAGTATTAAGATGTAAAAAAATTGTTTGCGCAACAAAACAGACTCAAATTAGCGAAAAAAACAATCTTTAATCCTTATTTTATACAGGGTTTATTGCGCTTCGGATTAGTTTATAATCGGAATAGTAAACCTGAATATCGAACCTTTGCCCGGTTCGGATACAACCCAGATTTTCCCACCGTATGATTCGACAATTTTTTTCGCTACGGCAAGGCCGATACCGGTACTTGTGTAATTCGATGCCGGGTCCAGGCGTTCAAACATTCGAAACACGTGTTTGGCGAATTTCGGGTCGATACCGATTCCGTTGTCGTTTATTGAGAATTGCCAGAATTTACCTCTTTTTTCAGCGGATATATTAATCTCCGGCGGTTTATCGGATTTGAATTTGATACTGTTGGTAATCAGATTGATCATAAGTTGTTCCATAAAAACAGGGGAAGCCATAATTTCGGGAAGTGTATTGTATTTTATTACTGCCGTGGATTCACGGATCAAATAATCGATTTTTCTTAGTGTTGAATCCATAATATTATGCATATTTACCAGTTCTTTTTTTATGATTTTCTTCTTTATTCTCGAGAAAGTGAGGAGGTCTCTCATCAAAAACCGCATCCGGTTAGCGTAAAATATAGATCTTTCAAGACACTTGGTGCCTTGTTCATCAAGGTTGCCTTTATAATCTTTTTCCAGCATCTGGAGGTAAGTAGATATAATACGTAGTGGTTCCTGCATATCATGCGAGGCGATAAAAGCGTATTGTTCCAGCTCGATATTGGATCGTTTTAGTTCTTTTGTCTGTGAAACAATTCGTTTTTGCGCCCTGTCGCGCTCGGTGATGTCCTCCATGAACAAAATCTTTTTATTTCCTTCAAATGTAATTAATCTGAAAATGAATTTTTTTAAATCGTTATTTTTACATTTAACAAAAAATATTCTTGTGAAAAAAACATTTACATCGATATTCGCGGAATCTTCTTGCCAAAGCTTCAAGGCATTTCTGTGGTAATTTTTGTCCGGGAAAAATTTATCGATCAATGCAAGCATGTCGGGTATATCTTCATGAACATAACCCAAAACTTCCGTTATTTTCGGGTTGATATACTCTATTTTATCTTCATTGCCAATCTGGAGAAGAGGAAAAGGGCATTTTTCAACAATATGCCTGAATTTTCGTTCGGTTTCCAAAGAATCTTCTTCGGCTTTTCGTTTTTTCCGGGCGATAAGAAAGCTATTTACGGTTATGGGTATGGATAAAGCGAATATTACAAAAGTAATCAACAAACACATCATCATCATTTTGTTGGTAAGAGTGTTTATCTCTACCCGAACATCTTCCGTATAAAAACCGGATCCGATTATCCAGCCCCATGGCTTAAAAAGACGCACAAATGAGAGTTTCGCTCCGATCCTTTTAGGTTGGTCCTGCCATTGCCAGTAATAATTTATGAATCCTTCGCCATCTTTTTTTACGAGATTGATCATGTCGCGAACAAAATACTGGCCTGTTAAATCCCTATAATTCGATACATTCTCACCTTCAAATCGAACATAGGGATGCATAAGGACTGTTCCACCAATCTTATGAACCCATAGATAATCTTTATGTTCTTTGCCGTATTTAATGTTTTTAAGGCGAATCAGCACGTTTTTCTGTGCTTCTTCGGTAGTTAATATATTCTTGCTAACCTCATCATAGTATGAATTAACAAGTGTATAAGCGAAAGATACAATATCTTTCAATGCGTTTTTCTTTTCGTTGACAATGATTGTTTTTGTTCTTGGGATCATGTACCCGAAAATGAGAATCACAAATAAAAATATGGATATTGCCGAAGGTATTACTATTTTTAGTATCCATTCATAAATGGTATTTTTATATATTTTATTCTTTTTGCCTGATAAAATCCGCATTTGTATATAATAATCCCTTTTGAATTGTATATTTGATATAGTAAAAAACTACGTTAATATAGACTCAATATGATAATATAATTTTAAAATATTTTTCATTATTTACATTGTTTGTTTTTTCGTTAAATATATAAATATTAATCCCGCTAATTGGTTATTTAGATTTATACTCATCTTTAATATTACCGGTTTATGTTTTATATCTTATTGTTTTGGGAACACCTGGACTTATCAGTTTTTGATTTTTTAATAATAACAAATTTTTATTTTGAGGGTAATTCAAAACCGATTTTTATAATATAGATCAAAGGATTTAGTATCTTTTACCGAAAAAATGTTTTATAGGTTTTCTATTTGAAGCTTCATTAGTTTCGATTTATTTACAGAGTTGGAATGGTGAATTTGAATGTGGAACCCTTGCCCGGTTCGGACACAACCCAGATTTTACCACCGTATGATTCGATAATTTTTTTCGCTACGGCAAGGCCGATACCGGTACTTGTGTAATTCGAAGCCGGGTTCAGGCGTTCAAACATTCGAAACACTCGTTTGGCGAATTTCGGGTCGATACCGATTCCGTTGTCGGTTATTGAGAATTGCCAGGAATTTTCTCTTTTTTCCACGTATATATTAATCTCCGGCGGTTTATCGGATTTGAATTTGATACTGTTGGTAATCAGATTGATCATAAGTTGTTCCATAAAAACAGGCGAAGCCATGATTTCGGGAAGCGTATTGTATTTTATTACCGCCGTGGATTCACGGATCAAATAATCGATTTTCTTTAATGCGGAATCCATAACATATTGCATATTTACCAATTCTTTTTTGATAATATTCTTTCTTATTCTCGAGAATGTAAGAAGGTCTCTCATCAAAAACCGCATCCGGTTGGCGTAAAATATAGATCTTTCAAGAAACTTGATGCCTTGTTTATCAAGTTTACCTTTATGATCTTTTTCAAGCATTTGAAGATAAGTGGATATAATCCGGAGCGGTTCCTGCATGTCATGTGAGGCAATAAAAGCATATTGTTCCAGCTCGATATTGGACTTTTTGAGTTCTTTTGTCTGTCGGGCGATTCGTTTTTGCGCCTTATCACGTTCAGTAACATCCTCCATGAACAAAATCTTTTTATTCCCCTGTAATTTGATCAATCTAAATATTATTTTTTTTAAATCGTTATTTGCGGAATTAACATTAAATACTCTTGTGAAATAGTTATTTAAATCGATATTTGCGGAATCCTCTTTCCACATGCGTAAGATATTATCAATTTCTTCTTTATCCGGAAACAATTTACCGAGGAATACAGCCATATCCGGAATTTCCTCAAGAACGTAGCCTAAAACCTCCGTTACTTTAGGGTTGATATACTCTATGTTATCTTTATCTCCAATTTGAATCAATGGGAACGGGCTTTTTTCAACAATATGCCGGAATTTTTTCTCAATTTCTATGAAATCTTCTTCGGCTTTTTGTTTTTTGCGGGCGATAATGAGGCTGTGTGCTGTTATAGCGATAGATAGGGCAAATAGAACAGAAGATATTAATATACACATCTTCAGCATTTTTTGGGTAAGGGTGTTTATCTCTATGCGAACATCTTCTGTATATATGCCCGATCCGATTATCCAACCCCATGGCTCAAAAAACCGCACAAATGATAATTTCGGCGCGATCCGTTCAGGTTGATCTTTCCATTGCCAGTAATAATTGATGAAACCTTCTCCATCCTTTTGGGCAATAGTATTCATATTGCGAAATACATTCTGCCCTTTTGCATCTTTATAATTTAATATATTTTTATTATGCATTTCAACGTAAGGATGCGTAATCATTTTTCCATCAATAGTGTGAATCCACAGGTAATCTTTATTTTCTTTGCCGTATTTGATATTTTTAATACGCATAAGCACTCGATCCTGTGCTTCTTGAGTAGTTAAAATACCTTTTTGCGCCTGGTCATAATATGAGTTAATTAATGAACAAGTGCAATAAACTATATTTTTCAGCGCGGTTTTCTTTTCGTCAAGAATGATTGTTCTCGTTTTTGGAATCATGTAACCGAAAATAAGAAGGGCAAAAAGCAATATGGATATGGATGCCGGTATGAGTATTTTTAAAATCCATTCATTTATTATATTTCTATATATTTTATTGGTTTTGTCATCCATTAATTGCATTATCATGTACCCTTTGAGTTATTTATATTACAATAACGGTTATTAATAAATATAATATTTTAAATCCCAAGAAATTAGACTCCATATTGAAATATAATTTAAAAAATAATTAATAAATTATCATAATTATGAATTATGCGGCATCATAGTAAAATAAAAAGTAGCACCTTTACCGGATCCTTCAGATTCGACCCATATTTTTCCGCCGTGTGTTTCGATAATTCGTTTTGTCAGGGCAAGGCCAATGCCTGTTCCATCAATTTTTGAGTCGAGTTTTTCGAACAACCCGAAAATTTTATGCTGGAACTGAGTTTCGATTCCAATTCCGTTATCATGCACGAAAAATACCGGATTTGATTCGTTATTCATCTGAAACCCTATATCTATTTGCGGGTTTTCCTGATTACCCATAAATTTAACTGCGTTTTCAATCAGGTTTTGGAAAACCTCAACCATTCTTTTCGGGTCAGCTTTTATAGCGGGCATTCCCGGCATAATAGAAACCTTAACTTTATTATTAAAAAGGCGCCCATGAACAAGTTGAATAGCCTCATTTACTGCTTCATCGGATGATATTCCGTCCACAGGTTTCACGAGATAACCGATGCGCGCCAACTCAAGAAGTTCTTCAAGAAGCTTGTGCATTTTATCCGCCGCTATGTAGATTCTATCCATAGCGGTTCTCATACCGAGTATATTTCCTTTAATGGCATTGTGTTCAAGAATTTCTAAAAACCCTTTTATTGTAATGAGCGGGCTTTTTAAATCGTGGGATACGGAATACGCGAACCTTTCAAGCTCAGCGTTTTTGTCCTCAAGTTTTTTTATCAGTTTTTCCTGCTCGATTTCGATGCGTTTGCGTTCGGTTATATCTGTAAATACGGTGGCGAATTCGCCTTTTGCCGGTGAAAATACAGATATTTGCAGGTATTTATCTAAAGGCTGGAAATATGTCTCAAACGATACCGGTTTCTTTGTTCGGACAACTTTTTCATATATCTCCATGAAAGGAGGGTTTTCGGTTCCGTATAGTTTGGATGCCGGTTTTCCTATAGCTTTTTTGCGTGGTATACCTATAATTTTCTCGTAAGCCGGGTTTACGTCTATTATCCTGTAATCTTTTGCTGTACTGGTTGTTTTATCATAAATCATCTTATGAAGCGCCATACCTTCCGACATTGTTGCGTATAAAGAGCGATATTTCGCCTCGCTTGATTTCAAAGCGTTTAAAGCGTTTACCCTGTCGGTAATATCTATGGATACACCGAGAACAGCTTTTTCCGCATTGCCTGTGAATCTGAAAGGTATTTTTGTAGTTTCAAGAAAATGCAGGTTGCCATCGGAATCGTGATAACGTTCCGATGGAATATATTTTCTCTTTCCGCTGTTTATAACCTCATTATCGGCTTGCTGGTAATACTTTAATTCCTTTGGGTATTTACTGAAAATCTGTTCTTTTTTGCCAACGATGTTATCGGATGTGGTCCCGTAAGATTCGGCTATTGCTTTATTAGCAAGCAAAAACATTCCGGTTTTGTCTTTGGCGAATATCATGTGAGGGACATGATCGATTATCTGCCGGAGTTGCTGTTGGCCTTGGATTAAGGTTTCCTCAATAGATTTTCGCGAGGTTATATCTTGTATATGGGTATGTATATAATCGCCGATATTATCATCGTGAAGAATATGTGAATTATATAAAACCCATTTGCGCGTACCTTTTTTTGTACAGAACGAATATTCCAAATCGCGAACATATTTTTTTTCCCGGATAAGGTTTCGTACAGTTTCTTCCGGTTCAATATGATCTATGATTTGCGAAAGTTTTAATCCTTTCAGTTCGCAAGGATCGCTGTATATATCATCGAGTTCCAATATTTTTAGCGTGATTTTATCCATATAAAGGATGGATCCGCCAAAATCATAACGATAAACTCCTATACCCGCTAACCGCATAGCGTCTTCGCGGATTCGGTTGAGTTCATCTTTATCCGGGGCAATCCATTTGTTTGCAGGCATATATCCTCCTTGCCCAAAAATTTATTAGATGAATTGAAAACTAATTCACAATAGAACAAAAAAATTAGAGCCGAAAATAAAAAAAAAGATTGAAATCAGGTA
>CAYVGJ010000011.1:0-10960 GCA_964451165.1 uncultured bacterium | reverse complement strand
TAATATGTCGGTTTTAATCGGAAGTTTCGGGGTAGGATTGCTGCTGCTGGCGTTTTTTCTAAGTTTATTTAAGATAATCCGTCAGGACACAATAACATATACATTAATGAATTTCACGGGAGCCGCTATCTCATGCTGGGCATCATTAATGATTAAGTATATTCCCTTTGTCGTACTGGAAGCAGCGTGGTCGGTTGTTGCCATGGCAGGGTTTATTAATGTCTTATTGAACAGGTACATGATCAAAAAAAAGTGTAATAAACTTGACTTTTGAGGGTTACAGATGTTTAATACAAAAGAGGTTATATGATAATGGAAAAGAAAACGCGAACCGGAAGAAATCCTTCGGATAAATATAAAAATTCCAAACATGTGGACTATTCCGATCTTGATTTAAACATTATGGCTCAGACAAAATCTAAATTATCAAATGATGAGTTTTTTCAGGCGGATTTTTTTGGGGACAACAACTCGAGTAACGAAGAAAAAAAACAAACGGATACAAAAGAATTTTTTAAACAGGAGTTTTCACTGAAGCGATTGGATAAATCTTTCACGATTACTTTTGCGGATGTTATTGACGATAAAATCAACCAAACCGCTTCCCATGCGATAAATACTACAATCGGAAAATTGTCGGTTCCTCAGGAGAATTAAAAATGATAATAACTTCAGCCAAAGACAGAAACGAACTGCTGGGTTTGTTAGCGGGTTACCATGTGATTTTCATCGTTGGGTGTGGAAGCTGTGCCACAGTATGCCAGACAGGCGGTGAACCGGAAGTAGAAGATTTCGCTCTTTTCTTAAGAAATAACGGTAAGGAAGTTTCCGGTTCGGTAATCCCCGATGAAACGTGTCATAACTTACTTGTGAAAAAAGAACTTAACAAACACAAAGAACAGATGGTGCAGTCTTCGGCAATAGTTGTTCTTTCATGCGGGGCAGGTGTTCAGGCTGTAGCGTCGTTGTATGATGATAAACCTGTTTTTTCCATGCTCGATACGTTGTTTTTAGGAAACGTACAGCGGTTCGGCAAATTCAGCGAGAACTGTTCCATGTGCGGACAATGTATACTCAATAAAACCGCCGGTATTTGCCCGCTGACACGTTGCGCCAAAGGATTGCTCAACGGCCCTTGCGGAGGAAGCTCAAACGAGAAGTGCGAGGTTTATCCGGAAAACGATTGTGTGTGGGTGCTTATATACAAACGGCTTAAAAAACTGCAGATGCTGGATAATCTGATGGAAATACAGGAACCGAAAGATCATTCTTTGCGAAAAAAACCATTTCAATTTGAGATAAAAAAAGATAGTTAAGGAGAAAATAATGCCTACGCAAATAAGCTTGGCTCAAGACGGAACAATTACACCCGAAATGATTTTCGTTTCGGAATATGAAAACATTGAAGCGGATCATGTGAAAGATCTCGTTGCCAAAGGCGAAGCGGTTATTCTTAAAAATAATATTCACAACATTAAACCGCTTGCAGTCGGCGAAGAACTTAAAACTAAAGTCAACGCCAATATCGGTACCTCACAGGCGCATCCGGAACTGGAAAACGAGCTGGTAAAACTAAAAAGCGCTATCGACGCCGGAGCCGATGCAGTTATGGATTTAAGCACAGGCGGTGACCTGAACTCTATCCGGGAAAAAATTATGGAAGTGTCCACTGTCCCTGTGGGAACTGTCCCGATATACGAGCTGATGGTATCCGGCAAAGATTTAACTATAAAAAACTATATAGAGATAATAAAGAAACAGGCTCAACAGGGAGTCGATTTTTTTACTATTCATTCGGGAATAAAGAAAGAGCACCTTCCGTTTATTGAAAACCGTCTTATGGGAGTGGTTAGCAGAGGAGGCGCGGCTCTTGTTGCTTACATAAAAAATACAGGCAACGAAAACCCGCTGTATAAATATTACGACGATATTCTTGAGGTTTGCGCCCAATACGATGTTACTGTAAGCCTCGGCGACGGGCTTCGCCCCGGATGTATCAACGACGCAACCGATAAAGCTCAGATCAGCGAACTTGAAGTGCTTGGCGAACTCGCGCGAAAAACACGCGAGGCGAAAGTTCAGGTGATGATCGAAGGGCCCGGGCATATTCCTCTCAACCAAATAAAAGAAAACCTCGATCTGAAGAAAAAATTCGCAGGTAAAACACCGTTTTATGTATTAGGGCCGCTGGTAACAGATATCGCCGCCGGTTACGACCATATCTGCGGAGCCATTGGAGGGACTCTCGCGGCATATTACGGAGCGTCATTTTTGTGTTACGTTACACCCAGGGAACACCTTGGGTTGCCTGACGCCAACGATGTGCGCGAAGGTGTGATCGCCTCAAAAATTGCCGCTCACGCTGCTGATCTCGCTCTTGGGAAAAAAGGGACTATCGAGCGCGACAACAAATTGTCAAAAGCAAGAGCCGATTTCGACTGGGAAACCGAATTCAACCTTTCTCTTGACCCGGCAAAAGCTCGTGATCGTAAAGAATCTTGCAAAACAGCCGATTATAGAGTATGTTCAATGTGTGGCGATTACTGTTCAATGAAAATATCACGGGGAATCTGATATGTATAAACAAACAATAGCGGTTTTTATAATGGTATCTTTCGTTTACGTTTTCAATGGTACGGCTCAAGTTCCTAAAGATCAGGATAAAAGAGAAAAATCGCTTTTTGAACAACCCGCTGTTCAGCATACACATGAATTTATCAAAGATAACGAGTCGGTTGAAGTTAACTCCCCGGTTACTGAAAAAAATAATTCCGTGCCGGAAAAAGATAACGAAAGCCCAATAAACAAATATTTCGCCGATCCGCAAACAGCGAAAATTCTCAAAGAAACATCCGATGATATTTCCAAATCGAAATTCGAACCGGCAATAGTCAAATTAAAACAACTTATTGCGGCGGATCCGGAAAACGCGCTGGCTTACTATAATTTAAGTGTGGCCTATTTTTTTATGAAAAAATATTACGACGCTATCGATAATGTGGCGATATCCATAGATTTATGCCCCAATTACGCTGATTCGCATTTTCTCGAAGGCGCTATTTATGAAAAATTGGATAAATCACGCAACGCCATATCATCTTATCAATCCGCCATAAACCTGAACCCGCGTATGTATCTGGCTTATGTCAATATCGGCAATATTTACTATTCAGGCGGAGCGTACCAGAACGCTCTTGAACTTTATAAGAAAGCTCTTAAATATAACCCGAAAGACATTGATATTCTCTATGACATAGCCAATACCTATATTGCTGTCGGAAATTACAACAACGCTGTTTATTATTTCCAAAAAGCCATCGAAATTAACGATTCCGATCCGTCGGTTTATAACAATCTGGGAATCACCTACAGGAAAATGGGTGAAATCGACCTCGCCATCGAACAGTTTCACAAAGCTCTTCAGTTAAAGAACAATTATTCTTTGAGCGCCTATAATCTGGGCGATTCCCTGAGATTGAAAAATCAGATTCAGGAAGCGGTAGGTTTTTTAAAAGACGCGATAAAAGAAGATCCTCAGCATCCTTTTGCGTATACGAGCCTTGGAATCTGTTACGAAGAAATGGGTAACCTTGACGAAGCGATCAAATGTTATGAAAAATCCCTTGAAGTTGCTCCGCAATCAACTATGGCACCCGAAGCTAAAGCAAGATTGAAAAATATTTCCGAAAAAACTAAACGCAATTAAAAAAGATCGTTTTTATCGGTTATTACAGAAATTCTTTCAACGGACAAATATCGCACAGCGGTTTCTTTTTGCAGTACAAACTGCCGGTTTTCACAATAAGCGCATGGAATTCTTCGTATAAATACGTGTTGCGTTCAAGATTTTGTTCAAAAAACGACCGGATTGATTCGTAGTTCTCTGATTCCGTGATAAAATTATGACGAGAAAATATACGCCGGGTATATGCGTCCACCACAAAATACGGTTTGCCTAAAGCATACAAAAGAATACTGTCAGCTGTTTCCCGCCCTATTCCGAATAGATTCAGAAGCGATTCTCTGAGCTGCTGCGAATCGCAATTTCGCATTTTCTCCATATCGGATGAGAAAGATTGGTGAAAAAAATCGAGAAAAATCTTTATTTTTTTTGATTTCTGATTAAAGTAACCTGAAGGTTTAATATAGGACGCTATTTCGTCTTGAGACATAGCCCTGAGTTTATCGGGTGTAAGCATAGATTTTTCCTTGAGCGCCGATATCGCTTTTTCAACATTGGCCCATGCGGTATTCTGGGTTAAAATGGCTCCTATAATTACCTCAAATTCGGTCTCGGCAGGCCACCAGTGCTGTTGCCCAAAAAAAAACAGAAGTTTATTAAAAAATTTTAATAGGTTATCTGGTACGGATTTTGTGTCCAAATTATTGGTCATTTCATTCAGTTTAGGCATGAATTCAAACTTATATAAATAATTATTGACAAAAGGCAAAATATTTCTTTTTATTGTCGGTATCATATAATATAATGTTGTTTACCGCCAGAAAATATTTTGCCTGAACAAAAAAAGGAGGATATGATGCATCCTGACAGACGAGAATTTGAACGAATTCCTTATGAACTTAAATCAAGTTATAAGGTCTATCTTCAAAAGACATTGAAAAAAGAAGAGCTTTTTTATGGTAAGGCAGAAATATTGAACTTGTCCGGCGGCGGCCTGCAGGTTAAACTTGAGGATGTGTCATCCGATCTTTTACAGGATCTACTTGCCCAGAAAAAGAAACTGATACTTGAATTTGACCTTATGATAAACAATCAGCCTGTTAAGGTAAACGGAAAAATGATGTGGGCCCGCGAAGAACATAAAACAAAAGCGGGAATATGTTTTGTCGATATCGGAATGGACGAGCAAAAGATCATTCTGGATTATGTCGAACAAAATATTTTAAAAAATAATTGAAATTTCCTGTAGACTTTTGGTATTGCTTACAATAAGGTAAAATAATGGATGACGAAAAGAGAGCGCGATTATATAAAGTAGCGATTCTACCCATAACAAACCAGTTTGTTATTTTGCTGGAAGATATTGATGGGAAACGGCTCCTGCCTATATTTATAGGAAGAAGTGAAGGGGAATCTATTTTGATCAAACTTCAGAATATGGAACTTCCCCGCCCAATTACGCACGATCTGATAGTAAACTTATTCGGCGCGTTCAATATATATCTGAAAAAAGTTGTAGTGACCGATTTAAAAGATAATACTTATTTCGCGGAATTGACTCTTATAACCAACGGCAAAGAAATTATTGTGGACGCAAGGCCAAGCGACGCGATTGCTATTGCTATCAGAACCGGCGCTGAGATTTACATTTCAAAAAGGGTATTCGATAAATGCCCCAATGTTCCAAAACCGATCAGCCAGGAAGAAGTGGAAGATTTTAAAACTAAACTTGAGAATCTAAATCCGACGGATTTCTTCAAGGACTTAAATGAGGAAAGTTAATATAAAATATTATTTTATAAGTGGTTAAGATTATTCAGACAGATAATTGGCGGGACTTCTATCGCTTATAAACAGTTTACCACAAAAAGTGTAATGCAACAGAAAAAAAGGAGTATTTAATGCGGATTATCGCTGTTGCTAACCAAAAGGGTGGGTGTGGGAAAACAACAACTGTCATAAACTTGGCGGCTTCTCTGGCGGCGTTGGGAAAAAAGGTACTTATTATTGATATGGATCCTCAAGGGCACGCTTCCATCGGAATCGGGCTTGATACTGAAGATATCGATAATACCGTTTATGAAGTTCTCCATCAAAACTCTGAAGTATCTATGAAAGATGTTATTATTTCATTAACACCGTTTATAGATGTGGCGCCGTCAAACATCAGGTTGAGCGCGTTGGAACATAAACTTTCGGGACATGAAAAACGGGAAGACCGTCTTGCCGAAGCGATAATCACTATGAATACCGATTACGATTATATTCTCATAGACACTCCCCCGAGTGTAGGTATTCTCACCTTTAACGCACTTAGAGCCTGCAGGGAAGTAATCATTCCTATAGACTCCAGTTATTTCGGGCTACACGGGTTGGGAAAATTGCTGGAAACTATTATTCTTATCAACGAAAAACTAAATCATACCGTCAGGATAAAAGCGCTCGCAACTCTGGTTGATAAAAGGACTAAAGTATCTACAGATGTACTTCAGGAAATACGCAAGATTTTCAAGGATAATACTTTCTCATCGGAAATCAACCTAAATTCCAAACTGAAAGAAGCTGTAGGGTCCGGTAAACCTGTGCTTGAATTCGATCCGGGCTGTAGCGGGGCGCAGGATTACCTGAATCTCGCACATGAGATCATAAATGAAGAAAAAAGTATTGAAGTGCAACAACTTATACTGGCTATAAAATCGCTCAACGAGAAAAACCGGCATCCTGAAATTTATTCACCTAAATTTGTTAACGGCGGTATTCTGTTTACCGTAAAAGCGGCGGACGCCAAATCAATAAAAGTAGCCGGTGATTTCAATAACTGGACACCAGCCGAAGAAGACATTTTTCAGCGTGACGATAAAGGTGTATGGAGCAAAATAATCAGGCTTAATCCCGGTTTATACCAGTATAAACTTGTTATTGACGGTAAATGGACAACCGATCCGAATAATCCCATCAAAGTCCAGTCGCCTTTTGGTGGGTCCAACTCCGTATTGGTGGTGAAATGATTATGGAACAAAGAGACGCTATTGTGAAAAATCTGAGAGAAATATCGCATTACTTTTTATCCGAATCGGAATCCAACCCGCAAAAACAAACCGGTCATAAAGAACCGCTTCCCCAGCCGGACAACCTGTCAGGGTTAACCGGTGATGTTCAAAACATGGAATCGGAAAACATAAAGTATATATTCAACTCGCATACGTTTCACCCGCTGATACAATATATCGTTCATTACGATAACGATCTGAAAATCGCCGCACAGGTACTCAATGTGGCGCTCGAGCTTACTGGGTTTGGCAACAAAACCTGTGTTGTCGGCAGGTATCAGGTTATTAAATCGCTCGTTGATACTCTGGGGCCTGCAATGGAATCCGTATCTTCTGTCAAAGACGGTGATGAGGCGGAAATATATTATTTAAAAATGGCAGGCCTTGATTTGCCACTTATTCTTATAGGCCGAAAAACTCATTTGTGGAATGCCCAGATAAGCCGTTATATAGACGGAGTAAGAAAAGTGTTTATCACCGATTTCACAATAAACACCATAAAAGACCTTATTTCCACGGAAAACAAACTCCATCTGATTTTTTTCACAAAACCCCAGCCGGAAAAAGCGTTGAGAATATACGCGGATTTACATAAATTATACGAACAGAACCGTAACCTTTGGTGTGGCATTATAGTTAACGATACAAGATCCATATCAGAGGGGATGAAAGTATATAACGCCATATCAGGCACGCTTGTCAGATTTGAGATGCCCAACCCCCATTATCTGGGAACAATATCAAACGGCGTTTCCGAATTGGCTGTATCGCCGGATAACAACGGCAACCGTTCCGATTTTTATCAAATCGCCGACAGGATTGTGTATCACCTGCCGTTCATCATAAGTTCCTCAAAATAATAAGAACAAGATTTATTATTTTTTGTATGTTTATCTCTATTTATTTATTAAAATTTCTTTACCTCTATTAGAAATAATGCTAAAATTCAGCCAAATAATAAAATCCTCTCGCGAAAGCTTGCTTATTAAGGGGAAGGCGATGGAGTATAATAACAGTTGTTTTAACAATAAGCCGGTTTTTCATGATTCGCTAGTCAGGGAACTCGAAAAACTTGAATACAGTTTGACTATTCTGGATACCCATTTTGGCAGTAAGGAATTCGGTCACGCGGATATACTTGCTGTGGATGAAACAGGAAGAATTGTCATAATAAATGTTTATTCGGATGAGACCGTGTTCGATCTCATTGAAATAGCGGATAGATTCAAGTTCGTTTCCGGTATTCTCGATGGATTGTGCTCGCTTTATCCGGATTGTGAAATAAATACGGATGTTTTACCGGCTACGATAGTATTATCCACTGGTTTCAGCGTTAAATTTTTAAGAAATCTCTCTCTTTTAAACCTGCCGAAGATTGAGTTGATCCGATTAGAATATGTTCTTGACAGAGGCCAAAAAAAATTAAAACTAAACAAGGTCTCCGGTAAAGAATCTAAAATTACGGATCAAAATTCGCCAAAAGTTGGAGTCGATGAACTTAAACGAAAATTGAAAGAACTTGCTTACGACGTAACCGATATGGAAATAGACACCTTTTTAAAATTCTACGAATAATTGGTATTGAATTTGATATTAATATTTGATAAAAATAATCCATTAAAAAGGAGCGTATAATATTGATGGATATTCGTATTTATGGGGATCCGGTGTTACGCGGGCAGGGAGAAAAGATACCTGTTGAAAAGATCCCGGATTACAAAGATCTTATAAATAATATGTTCGAGAAGATGTACGAATCAAACGGAATCGGGCTTGCCGCCCAGCAGGTAGGGCTAAATATTCAGCTTGCTGTGATAGATACTCGTGAACAGGATTGCGGGAAAATAGTCCTGATAAATCCGCAAATCACCGGATACAGTGAACAGTATACTGTTTTTGAAGAAGGTTGCCTGAGTTTTCCCGATATTCACGGGGATATAGAGAGGCCTGAATCTATTGAGCTGAAATACTACAATTCTGAGGGGAAACTTATTGTCGATAAGTTCGAAGGTCTTCTTGCCAGAGTTGCCCAGCACGAGATAGATCATCTAAACGGAGTATTGTTTATAGACAGAATGTCAACAGTCCATAGAATGCTGCTCAAAAAACGGTTGTCAAAACTCAAATCCGTCAATAGAATCAACTTTTAAAATCACAATAATTCAGCTATTAAAGGAGAAACACCCCGATGAATATCCTTGTTACCGGCGGAGCGGGTTATATCGGCAGTATAACGGTTGAACTGCTTGTCAATAACGGTCATAATGTCGCGGTTATAGACAATCTCGACAGGGGCCACAAAAAGGCTGTACACCCAAACGCCAAACTTTATATAGAGAATATAGCGTCATCCGCTATTGTCGAAAACATTATTCGCGAAAACAACATAGAATATATACTCCATTTCGCCGCGGACAGCCAGGTTGGCGAATCTATGGTTGATCCTGTTAAATATTTCAGAAACAATAATTGCGCGGGCCTTGAGCTTGCCGCGACAGCCGCCAAATGCGGTATAAAAAAGTTTATTTTTTCTTCAACAGCGGCTACTTACGGCGAACCTGCATCTATTCCGATAAAAGAATCGCATCCGAATTTGCCAACCAACACTTACGGCGAATCAAAACTTGTTTTTGAGAAATACCTGAAATGGATTCACCGGTGCCACGGTATGGAATATGTATCTTTGCGGTATTTCAATGCTTGCGGAGCAAGCGAAATGTTCGGCGAAGACCATACACCGGAAACGCATATAATTCCAATTGTTCTTGAAGTAGCTTCGGGGCAGAGGGATCATGTAGATGTGTTTGGCAACGATTACGATACGCCTGACGGAACGTGTATCCGTGATTATGTGCATGTAACCGATCTTGCCTTAGCGCATATCCTTGCGCTCAACGTAAGAGGGTGTGAGATTTACAATCTCGGAATAGGACACGGGTTTTCGGTTAATGAAGTTATCGAGGCGGCAAAAGTTGTGACCGGTAAACCGATTAACGCGAGAGTATCCGGGAGGCGAGCCGGTGACCCGGCGGTTTTAGTCGCTTCATCAGACAAAATAAAACATGATCTGGGATGGATTCCGCGATTTATCACTCTTGAACAGATAATTGAGACCGCATGGAAATGGAAATATTCTCATCCCAACGGATATGGAGACTGAGCGAATGCTGAAACTCGTTTTTTGCGGCAGTCCCGAGTTTGCCGCGATATCGCTTGAGTACCTTATCAGCCGTCATTGTAAGATCAGTGCGGTGGTAACCATGCCTGACAAAAAAACAGGCAGGGGGCAAAAAGTTATCTCCAATCCGGTAAAAAAGACGGCCATATTACATAATATTCCTGTTTTACAACCTGTTAAAGCAACGGATGACCGGTTTTTAGCTGAGCTTAAAGAAATCAATCCGGATTTGATAATCGTTGTTGCTTACGGTAAAATTTTAAGAAAACAATTTATCGATATACCCCGTTTAGGGTGTATAAACCTACACGCATCTTTGTTGCCTGATTACAGGGGCCCGTCACCGATTCAGGCGGCGCTTCTTAACGGAGATGCTATAACCGGTGTCACCACATTCAGAATAGACGAAGGCATGGATACGGGTGATATCATTATGAAACGCGAATTAAAAATATCGCCGGACGATAATTTCGGTTCATTACACGATAAACTCGCGCATGTGGGCGCGCAATTGTTGTTCGATACAATATCTCTTTTTGAAAAAGGTATTCCTTCTATGCAAATCCAACCGGCTGAGGGAGCGGTATACACAACCAAAATAACACCAGAGATGGCAAATATTGATTGGTCCAAAGATTCCTTTGAGATACACAATCTTGTTAGAGCCATGTCGCCCGCACCGGGCGCGCGTACTTATGTTAGCCTGCACGGAACAAAAATGATGATAAAGATATTATCCGTAAAAACTATCGATATTATAGGCGATTACGAACCGGGTACAATATGTTGTGCCGGCAAAGATAGTTTTGTGGTGGCTTGCGATGGTGGCGCGATAGAGGTTTTGGAAGTTCAGCTTGAAGGCAAACAATCGATGATGTGCGGCGATTTTTTGCGCGGGCACAGAATTGAGTGCGGAATGGTTTTAGGTTGATTTGCGGTAGTTTTGGTGATTAATGATTGTCTTATGTTTGCGTTTGGATGCCCATTTTGAGAGAAAAAGTTTTTGGTTCTTTTTTCAAAAAGAACGAATCTTTATCAATTATCTCCGAA